>NZ_FOJY01000046.1 GCF_900112085.1 Acetitomaculum ruminis DSM 5522 | reverse complement strand
AATATGAAGGCTCCATTATGTGTAGCAACCCTTGAAAATGCCTATACTACACACCCTGGCATGAAAGGTTGTATATGTCACTCAGACAGAGGTACACAATATACTAGCGATTTATATCGCGAGGCAATAAACAAACATGGCATCATCCAAAGTATGAATAGCGATGGCGGTAGGTGGCATGATAATGCCCGCTGTGAAAGTATGTGGGCAAGGATGAAAGATGAGCTCTTTTATACAAGAGACATCAAATCTACAAATTATACCGTTGCAGAACTTAAAGTCATGATCTGGGATGCTTCATCAGTTACTGGAATAATAGAAGGATATGTTCCTCAAACAAAGGACTTCCTCCTATGGTTAAAAAATAACGTTACTATGAGGCCATAAAGAACATGGCTGCATAGCTTCGTTTATATACGAGTTTATGTTGTAAAGTAATATTGACAATATCATTCTACTAACTCAAAACCAAATCGTAATAGCCTGTCTTTATACAAAACAACAACTTTTTTGATATGATTTTTTGATATGCGTCTAATCAATTCATTGTTTTTTTCTATCACAAAAACACCCCGGTCATTTTTCTAACATATAAGCTTTACTTTTAACAAAATATGTGTTATCTTGACGACATTCAAGTAAATATAGGAGCAAATTATGGAAAAACAATTAAAATTTCACGGACCTTTGATGATGGTATTTGCCGCATTATGCTTTTCTACCGGTGGGGCAGTTTTAAAATTAGTACCCTGGAATCCTTTTACAATTAACGGAGTAAGAAATATTTTTGCAGCAATGGTAATCGGCACATATATTATTTTTACACATCACAAACTAAAAATAAATAAATCTGTCCTATTTGGTACACTTTGTATGTTTTCAATGTCAACGCTTTTTGTTCTGGCTAATAAACTCACAAGTGCTGCCAACGCAATTATTCTTCAATACACATGTCCCGTATGGATTATAGTTTTAATGGCATTATTATTTAGAAAAAAAGCCACAAAAAAAGAGATAATAACAGTTATTATTGTATTTATAGGTATTTTATGTTTTTTCTACGATTCCTTGGGAAATGGTGATATAAAAGGGGATCTGGTAGCTGTTTTAGCTGGTATTTTTTACGCAGGATTATACATAATTAATGAATTCAAGGATGGCGATTCTTTGTCTTCTTTTTTCTTTGGACAGCTTTTATGTGGAATAGTATTAAGCCCAAACATTGTAAAAGAAACCGATTTTTCACCAATTGTTATTATTTCCGTAATTTTCTTAGGAGCCGTTCAAATCGGCCTTGCCTACATATTTTTTGCCGAAGGAACAAAACACACACCTCCGGTTCCGGCATGCCTTATAAGTACAATTGAACCCATTCTCAATCCTATAATAGTCGCAATTGTCTGGAGCGAAGTCATGTCCCCAGTTTCACTGGCAGGTGCTGCTATTGTAGTGATAGCCATACTCACATATAATCTTTCCTATATCAAATTTGGTAAATAACCTTCATGCATAATACCTTTTTTATGTTAATTAAGGCCAATATCTTTCTTGCATAATTTTTTTACTATGTTAAGTCACCTATCAGCTTTTTATATAATATTTATTCTTAGTTATGTCAGTTACTAGTTTTTTGTATAATATTTTGCTTTGTTATGTCAGTTGTTGGCTTTTTTTATAATATTTTCGCTTTGTTAT
>NZ_FOJY01000037.1 GCF_900112085.1 Acetitomaculum ruminis DSM 5522 | reverse complement strand
TTTTTTAGAAATGAATGGTGTATTTCCTATATACTGGAATTTTTTTCTTTTTTAACAAGAATAAATTTTAGCTCCACATAGTAATTACTCATTTATTATACGAGATTTAATTATCGTTTTAGATAATAGCGATAAGATGGATCTCAACTTTTTTCATTAGATTTTAAATAAATTTAATTTCTTAATGAAAAACCCACTTCTTCCCAAAGTTAAGTTTTAATTATTATGTATCCTGACTTAGCATCAGCCTAGTAACAGCACCTTCCCGGATTTTCGTCCAGTGGTTTATTATACATTTGCAATTCGTTTTGTTCCGTGCATTTATCCTTAATATATAAAAAGGAAAAATCATCTTTTATATTGTAATTGTAATGTGAATATCTTTAATACGATGAAAAGCACAACATACTGGAATGCACATATATAATATTGCTGCTTTCGTCCGCCTTACAGTACGGGCAAGCGTGTTCCGGATTTGCACCGGATTCCTTGTTTTTAACTTTTTTATATTTTTAATAAAAATATTTTATTTATAATTATTATATCACTTTTTAGATACTATACAAGATATTTTTATTTTAAATTTAACTTTTTCATGATTTTAAATGATGTTTTTTTATCTTGTATTATTTAAAATTCTCGTCTTTTCCAAATCGACGGGGGCAGACAAAAATTATTTATTTTCCAGAACAAACCCAGTGTAAGTAAACATTCACTTTAAAAGTGTTTTTACTAAGCAGAAAATAATATTTACTCATGTCTGAAAAGGCAAAAACTTTTTTACATTATTATTCAAGTTAAAATAATAATTTCCACTAATATAATTCTGATATTCTTAAAAAAATAAATTATTTTATAAAAATGCAGACACCCTTTTCGTATACGAAAATCTCAATTTGTTTTACTACCGTCCCAAATAAAAGTGGTCGTAACCACTTTACAACGCCTTCATTTGAAACTAATACATATCCATAACTCATTTATAGATAATCCACAATCCAAGCCACCTATACAGCAGCTTATCTGTATAAAATATCTGTATATTGGGGATTAATCCGACTTATAACTTAAAAAATAACTCCCATGAAATTTAAAAAGATGTAATTTTAGTACAAATTCACTATACATCCATAGGAATTATAACACTGTATTATTATAATGTAAATAATGTTTTTCTTAATGAATATTTTTATTAGTAAGATAATGTTTTTTACACTTATTTTAAAGTGGAGGGATTATGTAAAGCGGACATTCTTAAATCCGCTTCGCTACTTTCGTCTGCCTTACAGTACGGGTAAACTTGTTCCGGATTTACACCGGATTCTATGTTTTTTACTTATCATTAAAATAGAATAATCATATCAGATGAGACACTTAACTATTCGAAATTATCTGCAGTTAATTATTAAAAAAGCAGCAGGTTTTTACACCTGCTGCCATGGTTTATTATATCATTATCATATGTAACGATACTCATTTTTATTTAACTGTTAAGCACTTCTTTCTGATAGTTTGTAATATCTTGCATATATTCCGTCTTTTTCCATAAGCTCCTTATGATTTCCCTGCTCTTTTATGCATCCATCAGATATTACCATTATCTCCTGGGCATTTTTTATAGTGGAAAGTCTATGGGCGATTGTTATAGTTGTTCTGTTTTTGCTAAGTTCTTCAAGACTTTCCTGGATATATTGCTCACTTTCATTATCAAGTGCTGATGTTGCTTCATCAAGTATTAAAATCGGCGGATTTTTCAAAAATGTTCTGGCAATAGATATTCTTTGCTTTTGACCACCTGATAATCGTGTTCCTCTTTCTCCTACTCTTGTATCAAGTCCATCCGGAAGTGAATCTATAAAATCATCCAGATGTGCTTTTTTTGCGGCATCTTCTATTTCTTCTTTTGTTGCATCAGGTTTTCCATATGCTATATTTTCTCTGATGGTTCCATCAAAAAGATAAACATCCTGCTGAACTATTCCTATTTGATTTCGTAGTTCTTGAATTTTAATATTTCTAATGTCCTGTCCACCAATTTTCACTGAACCATGATTGATGTCATAAAATCTGGGGATAATGGAACAAATCGTGGTTTTTCCTCCTCCTGAAGGACCGACAAATGCAAATGACTCACCAGAATTTACAGTAAAGGATACGTTATCCAAAACATTTTCATCATCATTATATCTAAAATCTACATTACTAAATTCAATATCACCATGGGGATTTTTAAATTCTTCTGCATTGTCTGCATCTTTTATTTCTATAGGAGTCTCTATTACTTCCAAAAATCTTTCAAAACCGGACATTCCTTTTTGTAGCATTTCTGTAAGCTCTACAAGAATTTGAATTGGACTGATAAAAATTCCAATATACAATGCATACATGGCAAGGTCTGACGCTGTCATTTCTCCCATTGCTATAAATATGGCTCCTACTACCAGGGATGTAAGATACATCAGTCCCTGAAAGAAAGTGTTACTACCCTGAAACATTCCCATGGCCTTGTAGTTTTCAATCTTGGATTTTAAAAATCCTTCATTGCCTCTTTTAAATTTTTCTTTTTCAATTTCTTCGTTAGCAAATGCCTGAACTACTCTGATACCTGAAAATGAATCATTTAATGTAGCATTAATATCTCCGATTTTTCTTCTATTGTCGGCAAAGGTAGCCCTCATGCGTCTGTTTTGTTTAAAGGAACAATAACTCATTGCTACTACCAGTACCAAAAGTATGGACGCTAATTTCCAATGAATACTAAATAAAAATACAAAGGCACCTATTATTTTTATTAATGATATAAACAGATTCTCCGGACCGTGATGCGCCATTTCCGAAATATCAAAAAGGTCTGATACCAGTCTGCTCATCATCTGACCTGTATTATTTTTATCATAGTAGGAAAAAGATAAGGCTTCATAATGTTCAAAAAGCTCTTTTCTCATATCTCTTTCCATTTTGGCACCCATTATATGTCCCTGACAGGAAACATAATATTTGCATAATGCCTGTAAAAGGTAGGCGCCCAATAAAGCCAGTCCTATCCATGGTAGATATTTTAGTATCTGAAGGCTTCCATCATTAAAAAGGGTTTTCGTCAAGCTTCTAAGCAACTGAGGATATGCCAGATCCACCATTGAAATTATGGTGGCACAGGTTAAATCCAAAAAAAACACGCCCAGATATGGTTTATAGTAACGCACAAATTTTTTTAATGTCTTCATTTAAAATTCCTTTCATAAGTCTAAATTTATAAAAAATCTGAAATAAGGTATATATGAACATACACACCTGCCAAACCACTTTACTAACCTGATAATTATAACTTATTATTTTAAATCAAACAAGAACTGTTAATTTTTTTACACAAAAGAAAAGTCCATTGTTTAACTTTTTTAAGTTCAACATAGACTTTTCTCATTACATTTTTCCTATTTTCGCCTGACCTGCTAATATAATATCAGATGTATGTATAATAAATGATAATACTTCGACCTAGTTTTCATCATCATTTAATGTACTTTCCGGTTCCGGATATACGGGAATTGGCTGCAACTCTAACTCATCATTACCCCTATGAATAAGCTCTCGTAGATTGTATTCTAAATCAGCAAGTCTGTCTCCTAAATAAGATAGAATGTTTTCAAATATATTTGCTGCCATTTTTTTCCTCTCTTTCAAAACCTGAGCCCGAATCCGGATTGTGAATTGTAAAGCGGACATTCGGAATCCGCTTCGCTACTTCCTCATGAACGCAGTGGCACTGCGTTCACATTCTGAAAGGACACTAAATTCTCATTATCCCTTGCAAATTTATCATTTACAAGGAAATTATCTCCAATAAATATGATGTGATTATGTCTTTTCGCTTTATTTAAGTGTCTTTTAAGCTAATTGCGCCTCTCTTCAAAACAAATTAATATTTAAAACACAAAATTAAGCTAACATACGAATGTGTTAATCCTTTGAATATTCCCGGCACTTTTTTTCTATAGATTTTTTATCATAATAAAAATATATTTTAAAAATATCTCAGTTAGACAATTTCTTTTCTGACACAATGTATTTAAAAGTATCCAATAAAGAAATAGTGTTATTTATATTTTTCACAGTTTTATTAGACAAAGAAGCATATTTTTTATGCTCACAATTATTGAAATAGTTTTTTGTTTATTATACGCTTAGATATACATCTTTAGCTTTAGAGATTTCATATCTCATAATAATGGAAGCTTTTTCTGAATCTCCTTCTTTTATGGCTGTCAAAAGCTCTTGATGAAGGGGAGCAATTACTGATTTAAAATTATTCCTATGATCATTATCACGGGCTTTAAGGGATGTAAAGGATCGCATCATTGTCCTTAAAGATACAATTTCTTTGTACAAAAATTTATTTCCGCTATATTTAGCAATTAATAAATGAAACTGCATATGCAAATCTCTTACATCATATTCTGAGATAACTGATTCTTCAAGGGTCTGGTGGTCAAAAAGCATTTGGTTAACTTCATTTAACATATTAAATTCCTCTTCTTTAAGTCCCTTGGCAGCAACTAATTCAACAGCTTTTCCTTCCAAAAATATATCTAATTCCAGAAGATCATTTTTATCTTTGTTAGAATATTCCTGATAACCTATGTTTGTTTTAGTCATATGTCTTAAAAGACCTTCCGACTGAAGTTTTAAAAGCGCTGATCTAACCGGAGTCCTGCTGCAACCTAATGCAGTGGAAATGGCCTCTTCTGTAAATTTTTCATTTGATTTTATTTTTCCTAAAAATATACTATCTCTAATTATTCTGTAAACCCTTTTATGAGCAGGTTTAAGTTCTTTGTACATTTCTACTATCTCAGTTGGAAACTCAATCAATCCTAACCCCTCCATTTATTATTGTATAATGTTTGACACTCCCATCAGCTAAAGCTAATGGGATTCTTGTTTCAATGACCACGGTTATTGTCACACCTACCAAGGTAAGCAGTTTTCTCGTTAGTCTCCACAAGCGTAAGACTTTTGCCTAGTTCGGGTGTGCCCCACCCTACTATATGTATATTTTAAGGTTTAGGCCATTTGCTCTGCAAGTAGACTTAGACCTTTTTCTTTTATGTTAATAGCAGCATTAATGTCCCTATCATGGAAAGTTCCGCATTCAGGGCAAACCCACTGTCTAACAAACAATTTTTTAACCTGGGTATGCTTATGACCACAGACATTACATGACTGGCTGCT
>NZ_FOJY01000045.1 GCF_900112085.1 Acetitomaculum ruminis DSM 5522 | reverse complement strand
CAATAGCTTCTTTATCTTCTAATTTAATCTCATTTACTTCAGGGAGAGCTATAATATCTTCCACTAATTTTACAAGGTCTTCATTTACTAAAGCTTTAAGATAAGGATATCCATCATTTATGTACTCAGACATTCCCCAAGTGTCGATTAAATCATAAAGAGCAAAGGTATCCTGATTTTTAAGCTCTTCTTCGGTTTTTTCCATGGATTCATTATCCACACATTTAATATTTGCTTTTCCTTGTTCTGTACCACATATCAAATGAGATTTGTCTTTATTATAAAAACAGTTTTCTTGGATACAATTTTTTTTGTTACCTGCAAAAGCTACGATTGCTGTATGGCTTGTTGACATATCTTTAATTGTCTTATAATATTCTTCAAGCTTTTCACAATCCTTTATGATGTTAGAGTCTGTACATCCCCCTAAAGCAAGGCAATTTTCATATGAGCCATCAGTTGAAGCTAATGCTCCAAATTGGCACAATTCAATACGAGGTTCTTTACCTTCCTCATTTTTTAGAAAGGCAGCAAGAGAATCTTCATCTATGCTATAATTAAGGTTCACAATACAACTAGTAACATTCGAACAAAGTGTTACTATTCCACTACATTTTATATCATTATTATTTGAAGGATTCAAAATAACCTTTACATCACCATATATTTTTATATTACTAAATTCTGCCCGTGCGTTATATCCTCCAGCCGCAGCATTTAGCACCAATCCATTGGCATCACCATTTTCGTCAGCTGCAAGAGTACAATCTTTTGCATATACTTCTAAATTTTTTAAAGTTCCATTCCTAAAGGATAATGGAAATACAGCTGATTTATTTGTCATATTATCATTAGAATAGGTGATTTTATGTCCCTTTCCATCAAATACTCCCGAAAAAGTACCGCGCTCTCCCCAACTTTTATTATCAAAAACTAAATCAGTTTCAAGATTAACAGTTTTTCCTTCAAATTTTTCATTTGAAAAACTTAAAGCTATAAATGCATCCCAGTCTTCCAGAGAATTTATATGATAAACACCTTCTGCATCCGGAGCAAATGTGCCTTCCGCTAAGACTTTTTGTCCACTAAAACATATAAAAGCTGCCATAAAAACAGCGATTAAATAACTACTGTTTCTTTTTATTTTATTAAACATTTTTTCTCCTAATATTTTAAAGAAGGAGTTGCCAGATGATTTTATCAGGACAGCTCCTAATTTTTTTAATTTTATTTAGCTACTTTACAACTATTAAAAAACATAGCTATTCCAAGCATCTGCCTGAATCCACTGTCCTGCTGCATCTTCTACCCAACTGTCTTGTCCTAAATCAAGTCCCATAAACATAGAGAAGTTAAGGTCAACCTTATCATTATCCTGTAATACTTGATCACAGCCTAGATTATTTGTATTTCCATTGATAATAATCATCCAGCCTGAATAATTGTTATAGTCTTTTTCACTTAAATAACCAACTTCATTAACTGTATTGTTAAATGTTACATTTGCTTTATTATAAAGATTTTCCTCAAGGTGATTTAATTCATCCAAGCAAGAATATTTATTTTTACTTGCACCATCCCATGTAGAAGCTGTACCATTATCACCAAAGAACTTATTTGTATTACTATGATCTTTTACCTTAACAGCAGAAATGTAATTTCCCCATTTTGTGCTTGACCATTTCAAAATACCCTGGGTATAATATCCTTTTGCGTCTGGTCCGGATGCAGTATCTGCTCCTGATACAGCCTTTAATGCATCTAAAGCTGTAGAACCAGCTGGAAGTGT
>NZ_FOJY01000044.1 GCF_900112085.1 Acetitomaculum ruminis DSM 5522 | reverse complement strand
CAATTCTATGAATTTCCTTTGAAAAGATGGAAACAAGCCAAAAAAGATATTATTTACAGCTATGGAAAACTTTCTTTTAGACTTATTTAAAGTCAAATCTTCAAATTCTTCAACCAAAATTTTTGCCTTTTTGTAATACATTTCACCATCCGGTGTTATTTCTACTTTTCTTATATATTTTTTTATCAAAAAAAGACCTGTCTGCTCTTCTAACTCCTTAATAGCACTATAAACCGTCTGTCTTGAGACAAATAATAATTCTGACGCCTGACTATAACTCCCACACTCATAAGAAGTAACAAAATATTTTAAATGTCTGATCCCCACCATAATCTTGATATTTTCCCCCTCGTATTAAATATAATTCTTAATCCTTATCAATATTGTATTATATTGTCGCACAAGTGCATACAATTTCCATAAATGCAAAAATTTTATAGTTTTTTTTAACATCAGTGTCAAAAAAAAGTTACTTTACGCATTTTTAAATTAATGATAGATTATTTATATAAAGAAGTCATGATTTCAAATATTATAATAAAATAACAACAAAAACGCGTACTGTTATACAAAACATTCAAGCCTCGCGTTATCCGTACTACTATTACTATTGTACAAAATTTTGAGGTTATCGCACTATACTATATTGATTTACATGTTAAAAAACAAATTATAAGAGGAGATACAATATTATGAAAAAAAATCATTTTTTAATTATAACAATGTGCTGTATTATAAGTTTAATAAATATATTTTCTGTTAAGGCACAACAAATTAATCATAATGAAATTAATTATGATGATATGATAAGTCAGTACGAACAAGATTTTCCAGATATTGAGAAAACATATAAAAATTTAAAAAATAAATCTATTTCTAATATTAATACTAATATTATTCATAAACAAAATAACATTAATAGCAACATAACTGATACGTATACATACCACGATACAATATTTGATAATAATACAGAGTCTTTAATTGCTAAAGTATCTATAAGTTGTATTTTAACAAATTCAAGTGATAATAATAATACAAAACCTTCATGTTCTATTCTTGGCAAAGGTCAGGTAAACGAAGGAGATTGGGATGCGACAATGTCTGTATACGCAAGTTCCATTATATATTATAAAGTTAAAAAAACTACCGACGAAAATACTAAATTATATCTTTTGTATCAAGTCGATGTAGCTAATAAAATATCAGATAAAACCGTATCAATAAAAAAGCAAAAATTAACTTATGGTTGTTCAGGTATGGCTGATAACGGAGTACCGACATCTCAAATTAAAACCCAAACACCTTCCGGAACTAAAAAAACTTATAAAACCGGATTTAAAACATATATAAGAAAAGAGTATGTAGCAGAAATGGGGGCTACTTATACTTTAACTTTAGGGCGACAAGGAAAACATACTTGGAAACTTGAACTTATAAATAATCTGTTTTAAATTAACATAATATGAGGAGGTGGGTAAATGTGAATAAAAAAATCAAAAAATCGTTTGTATCAGTTTTTATTATAGTTATTTGTGCTTTTTTGACAGTAATGATTTCCAGTATTGGAAATAAGTTACTGCAAACCACTTATGATAATCGTTTGCTGCTAACATTTAATACACTATTAAAACCTTTACTGTATTTAATTTCAGGAATTGCACTTGGTATTATATTAAAGCAATTTATATCTATAAAAAGCAATAAAAAAATATTTATAGTATTAGTTGCTATTGCATCTATTATTTACATAATAACATTATTAATGTATTCCAGCAGTATATTTTCATATCTTAATTTTAAGATAAGTATTGATTTGTCAACTACATTATTTAACTTATTTGGATTTACATATTCACACATTTTACAAGTTTCCTGTGCTTATATAATAGGTATTTTAGGAATGATATGTGTATTTGTTTTTCCTGTAAAGAACAAAACTGATATTATTTGAACGCAGTGTAAGCTTTACCGCAGTGGTATAGTTTTATTATTTAGCATTATATCTTTTTACCCAATTACACGTTTATAAATAATTACTTTTCTAGCTCCCATATCACAAATTTTGATAGGGGAGCTATTTTACAATCTTCAAATCCCCTATATGACGAAGCATAACTATGTCCGCAAAAAAGTATAATATCAGAAAAATCATACATAAACTATAAAAAATAATGCGTACTATAATCCCACAGATGGTAACATATGATTTTTAATATACTCTCCAAACACAAGACAATCATTTTTATACATATTGTCATTTTTACCAACTAATGAAAGCTTCCATGAAACATCTTCTAAAGGAAGAGCTATTATGGAGTCATAATAATTTGACCAGTTTTCAATTAAATTTCCCAAAAGAATCGCGT
>NZ_FOJY01000041.1 GCF_900112085.1 Acetitomaculum ruminis DSM 5522 | reverse complement strand
TTCTGATTTCGTGCCATTAAAAGCACCTCCTTTTCCTCGTACTATATATCATCATATACGAGTATAAAGTGTCAACAATTATGATACAGCATCATAAAGATAAGGAACTTGTTAAAGAATTGATAAGGGAGGACGAAGCAGATGGTAAAAGTTATAAAAGTAATGCTCGTATCATACAACGTTCAGAATACTAAAATGTTTCAGTACGCTGGTGTGGCGAGATTTGATTATTATTGGGCTTTAGCAAAGGAAAAGGAAAATTACGGAAAAGGTGGCAGGCTTATATCAGACTAAGAGCTTAGAAAAAATTTTTTCGAGAACATAGGTCTCAAATTCTTTTAAATTTAATATTTTTTTACCTCAAATTTCTTTAACGTTTTAACGAACAATTCATTACCGCTATCAAATGGCTATATTCGGCACTTTTGAAATTATTCTCATCAATATGCTCAGTATAGCAAAACGGACCATCTAATTCGGCAACATTTATATGAGTTTAAGAAAAAATAGTTACATAGTTTCTGGAAGGACAAGGTAGTTTTCTTTTTTTCGTATCTAAATATGTACTTGGTACAACAAGACAACTGCGTTGTTGGGTAGCCGTCTACAAAAAAATTGGCGATGATGGATTAATGCGTTCATGAGGGAGTAGCGAAGCGGATTCCGAATGTCCGCTTTAATATGTTAAAAATCTTTTAACAAAATGGAACTGGATATAGCAGATTATGAATACTGGGAAATTTCAGATAAGGGTAAAGTTTTTTTGAGATGATTATTGTTGTTTATGAAAATGATTTTGATAGATTTTTTGAAATATTGATGATATTATTAATTATGTCATTCGTGCCGAAAGGCGTGCAGCTTTTGCTGTATTACCCACGACACTTTTTTCTTATGCGAAGGCGATGCGGTGATTTTGTGTGGTAGCGGGTGACTTTTTAATTATGGTGTATGCATTTTTGTTAAAAAATCGAAATCTGTATATTCTGTTCAGTCCTTACTTGCATGGAAGGGATTTTGAACTATCAATGATTTTGATACCGTTGATAGTTAAAACTTTACCGGCATGGAAGGATTATAAAATAAATTGTATTAGGAGAGAAAAATGAAAGAAAAGATACTAAATAAGAAATGAATCGTCGTAATCTATTTGATGATTACAATATCATTGACCTGGCTTTTTACCTTATATTTACTCAGACAAAATATTATAAAAGAGCACTTGAAAACATACCTGAGTCAATGTAATCTTTGTTGAATTGAGGGAATTATTTAGAAAATAAATATATAAATTGGAGTTTTGGGGAAAAAATGGAAAAATATTTAAAAGAAACACCAATGTTAAACTATTCGGATGATAGTATTCAAAGACTTATAGATGATAGAGGATGGAAGGATTTGGATACTTATGAGCGGATTAAAGACATATATAATTACATAAGGGATGAAATTATATTTGGCTACAATATTGATGACAACATTCCTGCATCAAAAGTCCTTAGTGATGGCTATGGACAGTGCAATACGAAAGGAACTCTATTTATGGCTTTGCTTCGGGCTTGCGGAATTTTTTGTCGAGTTCATGGGTTTACTATCGACAAAAAATTACAAAAGGGAGCCATGACCGGATTCGTCTATAGGTGGGCGCCTGAAAATGTGTTTCATAGCTGGGTGGAGGTTTACTTTGAAGGTATTTGGTATGAATTAGAAGGTTTCATTATTGACAGGAAATATTTAAATAAACTTCAGAATAAATTTTCAGATTGTAGTGGCTTTTTTTGCGGTTACGGGGTTGCGGTAAAAGACTTTCAAAATCCTATAATAGATTTTAATGGAAATAATACTTATATACAAAGTGAAGGTATTAATCAGGATTTTGGAATCTATGATTCCCCGGATGAGTTACTTAAAGAGCATCATCAGGAAATGTCTTTGTTAAAAGCATTTGGATACAGACATTTGGGAAGAAAACTAATGAATGCAAATGTAAGAAGAATTAGAAATGCATAAATTTTGGTTTGAATGTATGACTATTATTGAATATGGGTTTATTTTTCCAAAGAGTGTATACATTTAGGACAAAATATTTAGCATAAGTAGTCAGGAAATAGCATTGCTGGCAAAAAAATGTGACAGTGAAAATAAAGGTTGATAAAAATGAGTGAAGTAAAATTTGCAAGCTGGAATCCCTGGCATGGTTGTACGAAATATTCAGAAGGCTGCCGTTATTGTTATGTTTATCGGCAAGATGCAGCATATGGAAGTTTGGTTTCGTCAAAACAGTGTCGGAAAACTCAAAAGTTTGATTTACCAATTAAAAAGAAGCGGGATAAAACAATGAAGATTGACCCGGGCTCTATCGTCATGACCTGTTTTACTTCAGACTTTTTGCTGGAGGATGCAGACAGGTGGCGTGATGAATGTTGGAAAATGATAAAATACCGAAGTGATTGCATGTTTTATTTTTTTACAAAACGGATTGAGCGTTTTATGGAATGTGTGCCGGCTGACTGGGGAGAGGGCTATGATAATGTTATCGTGGGCTGTACCTGTGAAAACCAGGAACGGGCGGATTTCCGGTTGCCAATCTTTTCCAGGCTTCCCATTAAATATAAAACAATTATACTTGGTCCCATGCTGGGGTCAATTAATCTGGAAAAGTATCTTGATGGTAGCATTTGTGAGGTAGCCTGTTCAGGTGAATCGGGAATGAATGTGCGCCCTCTTGATTTTGAGTGGGTACTGGATGTTCGTCGTCAATGTGTCAGCAAGGGTGTCCCTTTTCAATTTCACCAAACAGGGGCATATTTTATAAAGGAAGGAAAAATGTACCATATACCAAGGCGTTTCCAAATATCTCAAGCCAAAAAAGCTGGGATTGATTACAAAATTGTGGATGGCTTTATTCCAGAGTTTTAGGGATGAAGAAACTACCTCCCTTTAAGAAGCTTTTCTGTGAACTACCCATTATAAAGTTATACTAATTTATGTACAATTAGTATTAAATAAAAATGTACTAATGCTATGATATATGTGCTAAAAAGGCGGAGTTCATAATCATTCTAAAATCTAATATCATACTTAACTTTAAAATAGATTCAGTAAACGACCTGTATAAATTAAAACCTTTTTTAAAAGAGAACATTTTGAACGCAGTGTAAGCAATCCCCCGCTTCAAAAGCGTAAGCTTTAAGCGGGGGTATAAGCTTACTAGTGTCAGAAGGGGTTAAAGCCCC
>NZ_FOJY01000040.1 GCF_900112085.1 Acetitomaculum ruminis DSM 5522 | reverse complement strand
GCTTGTGCATCTTCAAGTTTTTTTACTAAGTCGGCATTGTTTTCTTTTAGATAATCCTGTTCTTCCTTAGTAAGGGCTTCAAATTCTTTCTTAAGTTTTTCAACTGTCTCCTTGTCATTTAAGGTGATCTTATCAACATCGCAAAGAGCATTACTTGCATCAATAAAGCTTAAAATATGAATTCTTGAATAAGCATCAGCAATTTTTTTAGCATTTTCTTCACCTACATATGCTTTATATTCTTCTAATTCATCATACTTTTCTTTAATCTCTTCAACTGACTCTTTATCTGCAAGAGTTATTTCTTCCGGCAGATTTTCAATCATAGCTATTACTTTTTGAGCATTTTCAAGGGCTTCTAAAGTATCTCCCACCTTAAAAAGTTTATCAGAATTTGTAACATATGACTTATAGTAGGTTTTTTCAAGACTGTTGTAAGCCTGTAAAGCTTCATTATAGGCATCTTTATTTTGAAGGTCTTCAAAAGTATATTCTTTTTTGAGATTATCAATAAGCTCAATTACCTCATCTATCTTTTTCCCATCTGCTTTTGAACACATGCGGGCATTTGGCTTTGATACCTTACCTGGATCAATGGCTGCAATAGCTGAATATAAGCTATAATATTCTTTTCCAAAACCTGTACTTTCTGATTTAACCAGATTTGCAGCATCATAGGCTTCCTGTAAGGCTTTATTATTAACCTTTGATCCGGTTTTCAAAAGGTCTTTTGCTATAGAAAGTAATTTGTTTAAATCTTCATTTTTCGGGGCATATCTGCCATAAATACTGCTGCTTCCTGATGCAACTTCACCAAGTGCAATTATAACATCCTTTTCATCATTCCCATCTTTCCAACCTACTCTGTATAGCCACACACCATCACTGTAAAATCTTGAATATAAGGATTGTAATGGTGAATGTGTTGCATCTGTTTTATAATTTTCTATATCATAACTCATGCTGTTAATTCCTGTCATAACACATCCGTGACAGTTTGAATTTATACAGTTTTGGTATTCAGGAGCAACAAAAAGTCCTGCATCTTCACCTTTTTTCCAGAAAAAGGTATCATCAACTTCGTGAATAATGGATATTTTCTGGTCATAGGTAAGCTCATCTCCTAGTGCTGCCCACGCCCAGCTTCTCATTTCCAGATAGCCGGTGGGATCTAAGGCATAATTTTTTACTCTTGTGGTGAGAGCATCCATATATTTATAATCTTTCCCTGCTCCGGCAGCCTTAAGTCCTATATATGCCCAGATATCAGCTCCGTATGGTCCAAATGACTGATTTCCATAAGGTTCGGAGCATTTTTCAAGAAGTTCCACATAATTTGTACCATTAAAATCATAAGGATTTTCTCCGGTAATTACCAGATCTAAGATAATTGCTCCATAAGTTTTAGCCGGTACAGTGGGATCTATACTTGCTTTTGTAACATCAAACACCTGAATATTATCAAAGGATAAACCTGCTGCTGCTCTCATAAAAACAGACCAGTATCTGTCAGTAGGTGAATCAGCGCTTTCCTTATACCATTTTGACTTTTCTAAAAGCTCTTTTGCCAGTTTTCTTGTTTCATCAGATACAGTAAAATATGTTCCCACAGTATTATTTACAAAGGTATAGGTTTTTTTACTTACTCCATCTGCTGCGGTAACAACTACATTTACACAAGAAACATCTGCAGGCGCATTATAGATATAATAACCATCCTTTAAATCAGCACTTTCTCCATTAAAAGTAAGACTGGCACCTTCAGAAGCCTTTACTTTAAAAATTGTATCTGCCTGTCCGGATACTGTATAAAAATAAGCTGATTCCTCAGAATTTATGGATTTTTCCAATTGTCCGTTTGTAAGATTGGCTTCTTTTATATTAGCATCAGAAGATAACCACTTTATTTCTATATTTTGTACTTTACTGCTTCCACTGGCTGCTGTAACAGTAACTGGGATGGCTACTGTTTTTTCAGGCTCTACTTTTATGGAATATATTGAACCACAAGATGCCTTTACCATGGAAGATGGCATCGAAACTGTTGAAGTAGATGTCTTTGCACTTACCTGGACAAGTATGTAAGGATATTTTAAAACCTTAGGAAGTATTATTGCATAATTATCATTTTTTGAATCCACCTGGGTAGAGTAACCGCTGAAAAATTCATTATATTTATTTACATAGGAAACAGCACGAATCTTTCCTAAAGATGTATCGTCTGAAGGAAGAGCTTCTTTTTCTCCATCATAGTAAATAAACCATAAATAATCAGAATAACCACTTCTTTCTCCTCTTAAATCACCGACCTTTAATCCTGTCGCTTCCCCAAAATCCGGAAGTGTTCCTTCGCTATAGGCTTCGATAACATTCCATCCCTTTTTTAACTGTACCGGAGCCAATACCGGATTTTCTTCTTTTTGGGTTGCATCATATTGGTATTCTTTTGAACCGTTTACTCTATAATAATTATCATCTGTATGTATCCACCTTGGTCCTGTTTCCTTTGAATATACAGTGTAACCCGGATCCACCTTTTCACATTTCAAATAAACTTCATTATCTTTGCAGTCATCTATTTTTTTAATATTAGACTTTCCATCCTGATAATCACTATTTTTTCCTACAATAGTATTATTTGAAGAATCTACCAGTACAGGTCCTGTTGCTTTTTCAATACTTTTGACAACAACAATATAAGTTTGTGTATCCAAGCTTTCTTTATTTTGAATGTCAATATAAAAAACCGATCCTGATGTAGAAAAATCCACCTTCCACAAAAGAGGATTTTCCGTATTATTAACAATTTTACTTGCCTTTTTGGTATTTGTATAAGCTGATGTAACCTTGTATTTATCTGAATCTGTCAGATAAATTCTTAGATGTCCGATTGAGTTTGTTATTTCATCTGTGTAGAATATTTTTTCATCTAAAGCACTACAAGTATATTTTGTAGAAGAAGATGACTTTTCTCTTAATTCTACATGATCAATTGCTTGTTGAGCCGCATTAACAGATATTGGAAAATATCCTATAAAAAAGCAAATCAAAAGCAATAATAAGTATTTTACTTTTTTCATACCATTTTCTCCTATGTCAAAAGCTCTTATTATTTAAATAAGAGCTTTTGACTTTAAATATAAAGCATTATATTTTGGTTTTTATTTTACTTTTACTGTTTTGCTTTGTCCCTTATTGCTTAAAAGTATTTTGTAGGTCTTTAACTTTTTAGCAGGAACTTTTATAACAGCT
>NZ_FOJY01000004.1 GCF_900112085.1 Acetitomaculum ruminis DSM 5522 | reverse complement strand
AGCATGAAGAACAATATAGACGAAATCAATGGATGGCTCTATCACAGAATACGTATGAGTATATGGAAACAATGGAAGAAGCCCAAGACAAAGGTACGTAATCTGATTAAGATGGGCGTACCCGGGGACTTAGCATGGCAGGCTGGTAACAGCCGAAGAGGCCATTGGTTCACGACGCATACCGTTGCAGTAAATATGGCAATGACAAAAGAAAGGTTGATAAACAGTGGCTTCTATGATTTATCCACAGCCTATCAGTCTGTGCACGTCAACTATTGAAAGCGCCGTATACCGAACGGTACGTACGGTGCTGTGAGAGGACGGGAGCTAATCACTCCCTCCTACTCGATTATTATTTTTACCATTCTTTTGCATATTCAAGAATATCAAATACCTCAAAGCTGGTAATTTGATATTCTTGAATACCTGCCTTTACCAATGGATCATTGTCGATAAAATGCTGAATGTCTTCATCATCAAGCCTTATTAGTATTACGCCACCTCCGCCTTGCGTTTTGGGACCGGAAAGTAACAGCATTCCTTTTTTTTTGTATGATTTCAGATATGCATGTTGGGCTTCCATTGCTTCCGAGAATTCCGGAAATTGGTTTGGGGTGCCTTTAAAAGTGCCAATCAATATATAATGGTTCATAGCTTTCCTCCTTTGTTAGGTGATATTATTTTTGAAATCTTTGCTGCAATATCTCTAGTGAATGGTATACCTGATTATATTGTTCATCTGTCCATGCACTTGTCAGCTTTTCATTAAATGAAACCAAGGCTTTTGATAATTCTGGATATATTTCATGCCCTGCCTTCGTAAGATACAATTTCTTGTTTCGTTTATCCTTTTGATCTATATTGCGCCGAATAAGTCCCTTGTTTTCCAAAGCCTTTACAGCTCTTGCGGTCGCTGACTTATCTACACTTACAAGCTCCGTAAGTCTATCTTGGGTAATCCCATCTTCATGTGCCAATGTCATAAAGTAAAGCTCTTCTCCTACGGTTATTCCGAATGGCTCAACAACGTCTTTTAATTCCATCGCAATTTCTCTTGAAAGAAGAGAAATGATTCGCCCTATACTTGGTTTCATTTTGACATCTCCTTCCTCTGTAACAGCTTATCTAAAGCAACGTTCCACAAAATACTAACTACATATCCATATACTATAGATGTAGAGAGTGAACAAAAGTAAGACATCCAAAATCCTTCGCTATAGCCCTTCATCCTAAGAAGTCCGGTCATGGACAGGATTGACGTAAAATAAATCGCAGGTAATACAGAAGAAACAAGCAAAAATCCTATACGATTAAGTCTTGGAAATAATTTCTTTGTCATTTTAGCCCCTATCAATCCTGCCGGAAAAACCAATGATGCAGCACTAGCTACTACAGCCTGTAATATCATCATGATCATAATGGCAGGAAACATTATTTTTCCAGTGTTTGCTAAAGACATAATATTACTCATCGTAAATCCCATAAGAACAGGAAAAATGTATCTCTTATACTTCATTTCATCACCGCTTTCTTTGCAACTGAAATATATCATAATTTTAGTTGACATGTCAACTATTTTTCGGTAACATTTCCTACGTCATTTCTTCTATACTCTTGATTACAACTGAACAAGCAGAAGCATTCAAAGATTATACAAACAATTTTTGCTTTTTTATCGGAAGAAAATACTGATAAAAAGAGATGCAAATGACGGTTTTATGGTACAATAAATTATCTGTTTAGTGAAACCGATTAAAACGGACGTGGATGAATATGGTTAGAAATAATATAGAAATAGATGTGAAAGTAAAGTGCATAGAGCAGGGAACCACACAGGCGGCGGTGGCAGAACAGATTGATACCACCAAGTCCTATGTGAACCGCGTCATCAAGAAGCCGAACGGAGTTGTGAATAATACGTTTGTGCAGATGATGGAGGCTCTGGGGTATGATATTGAGCTGCATTATGTGAAGAGGGATGGGACCGAATGAAGCAACTGAAGGACAAGGAATATGAGGAGTTCCAGCAGTACCGGTACAACAAGGTACATGGCTATATTTGGACGCCTGACACTCTGGAGCTGATCTGCAGAGGAAATGAATATGATCCTGAGAAGATCGGGAAGCAGATGCTGGAGATGAAAGTAAAGCTTCAGAATGAACATATTTCGCATATGTTGAGTGATAAACGGAAGAGATATGTTATCAGAAGCCTGAGAAAGAGCGAGACAGAACTGCTGAAGGATTTCCTCTACGAAGCGATTTTTATTCCGAAAGGAGTAGAACCGCCTGCGAAGGATATAGTTGAAAAGCCGGAGCTGAGAGCATATACAGATGATTTTGGCAGCCGAAAGGGCGATAACTGTTTGGTAGCTGATTTTGGCGGGAAAGTGGTCGGTGCCGTCTGGACACGTATCATGAACGATTATGGTTATGAAGATGACGAAACTCCTTCATTTGCGATTTCTCTGTATAAGGAGTATATCGCAATCAAGGCATTGGTTCACAGCTGATGGTGAAGATGTTGGAACTGCTGAAGTGGCAGGGGTATGAGAAGGCATCTTTAGCGGTGCAGAAGGCGAACTACGCTGTGAAGATGTATGAGTCTGTTGGCTTTAAAACTGTTGATGAAAATGCTGAAGAATATATTATGGTGTGCGAGTTGTAGGAAAATCAGAAAATGGCATCAAGCAAAGAGTATTTGGATTATATATTAGAGCAGTTATCTGAATTAGATGAGATCACATATAAAGCCATGATGGGTGAGTTTATTATCTACTTCAGGGGAAAGATTGTCGGCGGAGTTTATGGCGATCGTTTTCTGGTCAAGCCGGTGAAGGCCGCAAAAAGCATGATGCCGGAGGCAGAATTGGAACTACCGTATGAAGGGGCAAAGGAAATGCTCCTTGTAGATAATGTTGAGAATAAGGAGTTTTTGAAGGAACTGTTGGAGAGAATGTATGATGAACTCCCAGCTCCAAAGAAAAAGAAGTGAGAATATGGAGAGTTTTTTATGGCATTGAAGCATTGCGGAACAGTAAGGCTGGAAACAGGTAGATTGATCCTGCGGCAATTCACCATTACAGGCGCAGAGGCTATGTATAAAAACTGGGCTTCGGATCCTGAGGTGACAAAATATCTTACGTGGCCTCCCCATGTCAATGTGGCTGTTAGTAAAGCGGTTCTGGAAGATTGGATTAAATCGTATAATCAGAAAAACTATTACCAGTGGGCAATTATCCTAAAGAGCAATGGAGACGAGCCGATAGGAAGTATTTCTGCAGTTGGAATGAACGATGATGTGGGAATGATACATATCGGTTATTGCATCGGGAGAAACTGGTGGCATCAAGGCATCATGTCAGAGGCACTAAAGGCTGTTATGGAGTTCTTCTTTGAAAGAGTGGAAGCCAATAGAATCGAAAGCCGACATGATCCTAACAATCCACATTCCGGTATGGTGATGAAAAAATGCGGGATGAAATACGAAGGCAGGTTAAGAAGCTCTGACAGAAATAATCAAGGAATCTGTGATGCAGATTGGTATGCTCTGTTACGGGACGAGCGGTAAATTGAATCGATAGGGGATTTCAGCCACAAAAAAGATGGCGGAAAAAACCTTTAGACCTACCTTGACATACTCTGATGAAGCACACAGGTCTATTTATAACATTTAGGAATTGTGCTGGATGATCTTGTATGTTCGTTAGATCATAAAAGAAGAAGCCTCATTGTTAAAAGACTTTTAGAAGAAGCGACAAACCGTCAGGTTGTGGTCTTTACTCACGAGATAACCTTCTTTATGGAATTAAAAACCGAGGCCGATAGGAGTGGAGTGATTTTTGAACAAGAAACTATAAGTAATTATTGTAATGAGCCAGGAGACATATCACAGATTATTCCTTGGCAAGGAATGACGGTTAAAGACAGAACTGGAAAGTTAAAAAATGAATTACAGGGTATAGTTTCTCTTTATAATTCAGGGGATATGGATAGTTACTATTACAGAGCTAAAGAGTGGTGTGAATTACTTCGAGAAAGTTGGGAGCAAGCTGTTGAAGAAATTCTTTTTAATGATGTAATTCAGCGATATAACCCTTGTGTACAGACACAAAGGCTTAAGAAAGCTCCGTTTATTCAAGATTTGTATTCAGAGCTAGAGGCTGGTATGATGGAGTGTTCGGCATGGTGTCATGATCAAGCAAGAGCTATTAATGGAGACATACCTACGGCAGAGGATTTAAAGAAATACATGGAATGCTTTGAAAAGTATTGGAAGCAATATAAAGCAAAATAAAAAATGGAAGGATTGCAATGAATGAAGAACAGTACTTATCGAGAATAAGTCAACTTGAAAATGAAATTGAATATTTGCACGGACTTCTCGATAATGCTGGGATTTCATACAAGCGGGAAGCAAAGGAGTTAGATGATTTGTCTCCGGATAAGAATCTTGCTTTTGAAGAGAATCAAGGAGCTCGTATTCTTCCGGTTACTATTACCAAACAGCATATCCAGTATTACTATTATTTGTTCAAGGGTAGAAATGATGTGTATAGTAAACGTTCCGGAAAGGCTAACAAGAAAACAGGAAAGCATGGATACTATACGCAATGCTGGAATTTCTGGAAAGATGGAATATGTCCTAAGAAGAATAATCCTCAGTTCAATTGCGGAGAGTGCCAGAATCAGCGATATAAAAAATTGACTGGGCAGGTACTGTGTGAGCACTTAATCGGTGCGAAGGAAGATGCCTCGGATGTAATCGGATTATATCCGATGTTTCCTGACGAAACGGTCAACTTTCTTGTATTTGATTTTGATTGTCATGACGACAAAATTGGTGGAGATGACGGTGCAAACCTTGATCAGGACTGGATGACAGAGGTTAATACATTCAGAAAGATATGTGAAAACAATGATGTGCCGATTTTGGTTGAGCGTTCGCGTTCCGGAAAAGGTGCGCATATATGGATGTTTTTTGAAAAGCCAATTCCTGCCATTACAGCAAGAAGATTTGGAACAGCACTTTTAACTAAAGGTGCTGAGTCTGTTAATATGAGAAGCTTCAAGTATTATGACAGAATGCTTCCGGCTCAGGATCATATACCGATTAATACAAAAACAGGCAAGCCGGGATTTGGTAATCTTGTAGCACTGCCATTACAAGGACAGGCTTTGAAGTATGGAAATAGCGCTTTTGTTGATGAAAACTGGAATGCATATCCCAATCAATGGGAGTGCTTAAAAGAGGCGAAAAAGCTTTCTTATGAAACCGTAGAAGAAAGAATAAAAGAGTGGTCAGCAGAAGGAATCCTTGGTGTTCTTAGCAATGAGTTCGAAGCGGATTCTGAGGTTTCGAACAATACTAAGCCTTGGGACAAAGCTAAACATCCTTTGCATAAAGAAGACGTTTCCTCTGCTGTTGAGATTGTAATTGCTGACAAGGTTTATATCAATACAAATAACATGAAACCACGAATGCAAAATGCATTGCGGCGCATGGCAGCTTTTAGCAATCCGGATTTTTATAAGAAGGCTGCAATGGGATTATCAACAAAAGGTATACCGCGAATAGTTTTCTGCGGTTACGATGACTCGGGTTATATTTGTATTCCTCGCGCCTTGCTTGATTATGTGGTTGATAGATTCAATGAGGTGGATATTCCTTTTTTGCTGACAGATAATAGGTGCACAGGAACACCTTTGGATGTTTCTTTCAATGGAACACTATATGAAGAGCAGATGAGGGGAGCATTGACTATTCTGGAACACGATAATGGCATTCTCGCTGCAACTACTTCTTTTGGAAAGACGGTTGTAGGCGCATATATGATAGCGCAAAGAAAAACTAATACCCTTATTCTGGTACATAATACAGAAATTCAAAAGAACTGGATAGAGGATTTAACTAAGTTCTTGGATATAAATGCTGAGCTGCCGGAATATAAGACCAAAACAGGAAGGGTAAAGAAGAGAAAAAGCGTAATTGGAAAGCTATATGCCGGACATAATTCCATGACGGGGATTATTGATGTGGCTATATTCTCATCTCTGGGTAAGGGAGATGATATCAATCCGATTATTGAACAGTATGGAATGGTGATTATGGACGAATGTCACCATGGGGCGGCACAAACTGTTGAGGATGTTATAGGATCGGCAAAAGCGAAGTACGTTTATGGATTGACCGCAACGCCTAAGAGGGAAGATGGACTCGAAAAGAAAGTATTTATGCAGTTCGGTCCGATTAGATTCCGTTATACTGCTAAAGAAAGAGCTGAAAAACAGGGTATTGATCATTTTGTTTATCCGAGATTTACAAGGCTTGTTAGTGCATCTGATCTTAAAGTTACCGAAGCAAACAGAGCGGTTATTGAATGCGATTCCAGAAATGAGCAGATTATTATAGACGTTGAGAACTGCGTTCAAAATGGAAGAACCCCGCTTGTTTTGACAAAGTATAGGGAACATGCGGAACTATTGTATCAGAGACTGCAAGGGAAAGCGGATCATGTCTATCTTTTGCAAGGTGGAGGTAGTAGAAAAGTCAAGGACGAAATGCGATTGCAAATGCGAGCTGTTCCAGATGAGGAATCGTTTGTCTTGGTAGCGATAGATAAGTATATTGGTGAAGGATTCAATTACCCGAGGCTTGATACAATGATGCTTACAATGCCTGTGGCAGCTGAAGGGAATATCGAGCAGTTTGCCGGGCGCCTCCATCGAGACTATGAAACTAAGACAGAAGTTATTATTTACGACTATGTAGATTCTCATATTCGTGTCCTTGAAAAAATGTATCATAAACGACTTCGGGCATATAAGAAGATAGGATACAAAATATGCAATAATGTCATTGCCGAAAAGCAAAATGTAAATGCAATCTTTGGTATAGATACATATGAAAAAGTGTATGAGAGAGATTTACAGGAGGCGAATAAAGAGGTCATTATTTCCAGCCCGGGATTAAATCAGGCTAAGGTAAATGCATTTGTAAGGCTTATAAAGCAAAGACAAGAAAATGGGGTGAAGATTATTGTTGTTACACTTGATCCCGAAGGATACCCGGAAGAAAAGATTGAAGATACAAAGGCTCTTGTACAGGTATTAGAAAACTGTGGCATAAAGGTTAGACTCCAGGATCATATGCATGAACATTTTGCCATCATTGACGATGAAATAGTATGGTACGGAAGCATGAATTTACTTTCGAGGGCAAAGATTGATGATAATCTGATGCGTGTTAAGAGCAAAGATGCAGCTCAGGAATTATTGGAAATGACCTTCGGATAATAAAAGTATGTGACGCCATTTTGACGTCAACTAGGATTTAAAGTGATGTCATTTTGGCGTCACTTTTTCTTTTGGTGAAAATAGTTACTGCCTACCGGGGGAATAGGGTCTTCCTTGGTCCGAAATCTATAGGATTCCGGTGGTTGGAGCTAAATGTGCCTGCAACTTTATGCGTATCCTGCTACTGTAAATTTAAGTGAAGTGTCGGATTATCCGCACAATGTTGGAAATTCGCAGTTTTTCTGCAGAATTCAGTGTTTGTGGGGGCTCCAGAGTTACGAAGGTTCGTTCGGAATATCCGTGAAGGGGCATTGTGAGATAATCGTAATATTATGTGGGCAAGAATGTTGTCGCCATATGGTGGACGAGGTCGTTGAATAGCTGCGGAATACTGATTTTACAAGGAATTCTGGTTGTGCGAAGCTTCGTAAATTGCCAAGAATTGGTCAGGAGAGCTATCCGTTCTGTAAGAATAAAAACTTGCCAATAAGGATAAATGGTTGTATCATAAAGTTGAAATTGATGATTTCTAATTTGTGAGGTGAACCGGATGGTATATGATTATATAATTGAAAATTACAAAAATGGTGAGCCGATTTTTTTGACTGAGTTGCCAGGCGATTCAAAAGATTATCTTCGCCAGGAGATGAAGAAGCTTGTGGATGAAGGAAAGTTAGAACGTTTATATAATGGTGTATATTTTCTTTCCTATGTTACAATTCTTGGAACAAAAGGAAAGGTTTCAGTAGATAAATATATCGAGAAGAAGTATCTTGGGTCAGAAGAAAAGGTGGAAGGCTATATAACGGGGTTACAGCTTGCAAACAAATATGGATTTACAACACAGAATCCTTCTTGTTATGAAGTTTGTAGCAATGAAGCATCTACCAAACAGCGTAAGCAGGAGATAGATGGAAATACCATTGTTGTATATAAACCGGTTGCTGAGATTACATCTAAGAATAAATCGGCATTACAGTTTCTGGATTTGATGTCTGTGATTGATAAGTATAGTGAGATTTCCGGACAGGAATTTGCTTCAAAGCTAAAAGATTTTGTCAACTCAGTAGGTGTGGATTTTTCGGTTGTAAAACAATACTTGTCATTATATCCGGATAAAGTTTATAGAAATATCTATGAGGGAGGATTTATGGGTGAGCTGGTATAGAGATTATAAAGAACAATGGAAAGAGATTATTGAGACGGTAGCTGCTGAAGAGCATCGTACGACACAGATGGTTGAGAAAGATACTATTCAGTCGATGATTTTGTCGGGTATTTCTCAAAGTGACCTTCCTTTTGTTTTTAAGGGTGGAACTTCTGTATCAAAAGCGTATGGTCTCATTGATAGGTTTTCAGAAGATATTGATTTGTCTATGAATCGCAAGCCAACCGAAGGTGAAAAGAAGCAGACAAAGAATTTGATTCTAAGCTTAGCGGAGAATTTAGGTTTGATTTTAACGAATCCAGAGGATATACAATCACGCCATAGCTATAACAAATATGTGTTTAAGTATGAATCATTTTTTAGTGAAATACCTTTGGAGCTGATTATTGAAACGAGTTTTTATCAGGACGTTTATCCGGCAGAGAATCACGATGTTTATAGCTTTGTGGGAAGATTCTGCGAAAAGAATGGAATTACACTTCCTATTCCATTTGATGAAACAAAGATAAGTATGCAGGTGCAGTCCTTGGGGCGAACACTTATTGATAAGGTATTTGCTGTTTGCGATTATCGTATTTAAAATATGATGGATCGAGATTCGAGACATTTATATGATATTGCGAAGCTGCTTCCTGAGGTTGAGATAACACCTGAATTGGATGCTTTCCGGACTTAGAATTTCAGAGTTTGTAGGACTTACCATAAATGATATTGATTTTACAGAGATGAAGATTCATGTTACGCATCAGCTTCAGCGAAAGAGAAATATGGAATATATCATTGAAGATACCAAGACTTCCAGTGGTACCAGAGATATTCCCATGACTTTTGAAGTGGCAGAATGTTTTCATAGGATTATTGATAAGAGAAAGAAAGAAAAGGTGGAGCCGATGATAGATGGCTACAGTGGATTTCTTTATCTCGATAAGAATGGGATGCCTATGGTTGCCCTTCATTGGGAGAAATACTTTCAGCACGTTGTAGAGAAGTACAATGGCGTTTATAAGATTCAGATGCCAAAGATTACGCCACATGTTTATAGGCACACGTTCTGTTCCAATATGGCAAAGTCAGGAATGAACCCTAAGACGCTTCAGTATATTATGGGGCATTCGGATATAGGTGTTACATTAAATACCTATACACATCTGACATTTGATGATGCCAAAGAAGAGATGGAGCGATTATCAAAGGCTCAGTAATAGCGAGTTGTACGGAATTCAAATTTACAACTTTTTATGCCAAGATATGCCAAGAAATGGAACAAAATAATCTGCCGAAAATGTGCCGCAAACCCAGTAAAATTAAGGAAAACAGAGGATTTATAAAACTATGATTAAAATACTATTCATCTGCCACGGCAACATCTGCCGTAGCACAATGAGTCAATTTGTTTTACAGGATATGGTAAATAAGAAAGGCCTAAAGGATTTGTTTTTGATAGACAGCCGGGCTACAAGCACAGAAGAAATAGGAAATCCACCTCATAGGGGGACTGTAAATAAAATGAAGGAGCAGGGGATACCGGTGCTGTTTCATAGAGCCAGTCAGATAACTATGAAAGATTATGAGGAATTTGATTATATTATAGGCATGGACTCAGCCAATATCAGAAATTTAAACAGGATGCTTAAAGGAGATCCTGAAGGGAAAGTTTACAAGCTTTTATCTTTTAAAAGTGATGGAAGGGATATTGCAGATCCATGGTATACCGGAAACTTTGATAAGACCTATGAAGATGTGTTAGAAGGGTGCATTGGATTTCTTATGTATTTAAAAGAAAAAGGACTCATATAAAAATAAAAGGGTTTTGTATAAAGCAAAACCCTTTTGTAAAATCAATAATTATTCACTTCTTTTGTCACCCCAGAAGAAAAGTGCTACGGTTCCGGGACCGGTATGACTTCCAATGGTGGTTCCAACCCAGTTAATATCCACATGTCCTTTTAATTTTGGAAATTTGTTTTCAACCAGTTTAGCTACTTCGATGGCATCTTCCATGCAGGCGGAGTGAGAAATATAGCATTTGTCTGCATAATCAAGGCGGTCTTTTGCAAATTCCTCCATTTTTTCAACGATGGTACGAATAACCTTTTTCTTTGTTCTGATTTTGAATTTTGGAATAAGTTTTCCCTTATCATTAATGCAAAGGAGAGGACAAATTCCTAAAACTGTTCCGATGGCTCCGGAGGCTTTTGAGATTCTGCCGCCTCTGATATAAAAGGTTAAATCTGTTGAAAAAAACCAGGATTGAACATATAATTTGTTTTCTTCGGTCCATTTATAAAGCTCATCTATGGATAATCCCTCATCCCTTTTTTCAGCCATCTTGTCCATTAAAAGACCATATCCTGAAGA
The DNA here is from genome assembly GCF_900112085.1 of Acetitomaculum ruminis DSM 5522. Taxonomy (GTDB): domain Bacteria; phylum Bacillota; class Clostridia; order Lachnospirales; family Lachnospiraceae; genus Acetitomaculum; species Acetitomaculum ruminis. The sequence continues at coordinate 184,375 of NZ_FOJY01000004.1, read as the reverse complement.
AGCTCCAAGGGAATCCACTACATATATTTTTCTTTCAGGATATTTATCAGAAAGTATATCTTTTGCAATATTGGCAGAATTTAAAACACCAGAGATTCCGGAAGACAATGTGACATGAATAATATCATAGCCTTCTTTTAAAAAGTTTTCAAAAAATTCTTCAAATTCTTCAGCGTTGACTTGGGAAGTTTTTGTCATGGCACCATCAGCCATTTTTTGATAAAATTCATCAAAAGCCATGGTTTCTCCTAAATCGTCGGCTTTCTCCTCTCCATCTATTTCATAGTGAAAATAGATATATTTAACATTTATTTTTTCAAAATGTTCTTTTGATAAATCGGCTGTAGAGCAACAGCTGATAACATATTTATTCATATTTTCTATCCTTTCAGCATAAAAATGATTCGAATACAAATGGCACATACTGCCATTGCCTTCATGAGAAAGTAGCAAAGCAGATTAAAAAATGTCCACTTTACCCTTGACAAAAATTTTAACAGTATTCAGACTATTATTCAACTTAATACTTAAAAAAACCGTAAGGTTTATCGATATATTTAATGATAAGGGGAGAGAATGTCCACTTTGTATATTTATCTCTCAAATAGAAAGGTGGAATATGATGACATTACAACAAATAGTTTTTTTTATTACAATAGCAGATTATGGGAATTTTTCTAAAGCAGCGGAGATATTGTATTCTTCACAGCCTACTTTAAGTCGGCAGATTCAGATGTTAGAGGAAGAATTGGGCTATTATGTGTTTCAAAGGGATAAAAGACCCTTGAAGCTTACCAGTGCCGGAAAAATATTGTATGATGGATTCAGTGTGGCATTATCAAAGATTAATTATACTACAAGAATGGCAAATGCCAGGGCACTTGGAGAAAAAGGGAGTCTGAATATAGGATTTTTAAAGGATCTTTACGCAGAGTATGCATTTATGCCTGTTATTAATGATATTGATGAAACAGTAAAAACACTTTCCATAACATGTTGCAGACAGGATGTTTCAAAGCTGGAAAAAAGGCTGTTAGATGGGAGCCTTGATATGGCTGTAAGCATTGATTTTAAACAATTTTACCAGGAAAGTTTTAATATTTATCCCATTATGAAGCTTAAATATTTTATTGTGATGTCAGCAAGGCATCCGTTAGCTTTCAAAAAGGATCTTTCACTTAAGGATTTTTTTGGAGAAAACTTTTTTATTTCAGCTCCAATTTTGGCTCTTGTAATGAAAAAAATTTTTGGCGAGCTTTTGGAAAACTTTGTACAGATTGAAGTTTCGTCACAGGATGATGCATATATGAATGTATTAGTGAAAAATGGATTTACAATAGCAAATGAGTTTGAACCGGTAATAAAAAATAAGCAGGATTTTTATTGTTATGCAATTGAGTATTATGAGGAAGATGTACTTCTTAGCACTATTTGTAAGGTGGGCAATGAAAATGCCGGAAATAAACTGTTTTTAGAGCTTATAAAAAATCATGATATCAGGTAAAAGGGTAATAAAAAGGATTCAGTTATGGATGAAAAATATTGTGTGAAATGCGGTGAGAAACTTGTTTTAAAGGAACTTGAAACAGAAGGAATGGTTCCTTTTTGTAATAAATGTAAGGAGTTTCGTTTTCCCAAATATAATGTGGCAGTGAGTATGATTGTGATAAATAAAGAAAACAATAGTATTCTTTTAATAAAGCAATATGGGAAAGATGCTTTTATTTTAGTTGCAGGATATGTAAATAAAGGGGAAAGGGCTGAAGAAGCTGTCTTAAGGGAGCTAAAGGAGGAAACAGGCATGAGGGCTGTAGATTTAATTTTTAATCAGACAAGCTACTTTGAACCTTCAAATACCCTGATGTGTAATTTTACCGTTTTTGTAGATGATGATAAGGAAATGACTCCTAACAAAGAAATTGACTTTTACAAGTGGTTTTCTTTTGAGGAAGCGGCAAAAAATATTATGAAAGGCAGTCTTGCACAAAAATTTCTAAATGCATATCTGGACAAAACCTCATTAGAAAAATAGCCGGATGTAAAAAAACTCCCTTTATTTATGTTTATAAAAGCCTAAGTTTTTGTGAAAATTTGTGCAATTTGCACATTTTTTTTACCCTACTTTAAAATATCATACAAAAAATAAATACTTTGCACGAACCTATTGTTTTTAGTAAAAAAATAGTGTAGTATAGAAACAAACAACAGAGGATAGGATCTCTGTTTAGGAAAAACGAGATGAGAATCTATGTTTTCAGTAGTATTAATATTGTGCTTAGGCATAAAAAGAAATCGCTGTGGTTTAACGGTTTCTTTGATTTTGTGCTAAAGATAAAAAAGAAGGTTATATGTTTAGCACAACTGTTTGATATATATTTGGATGGGGCGAAATATCCATCTGAGTATAATTATCAAGACCTTTTCTAAAAAATACACGATATAAACCGGAAAAAGATTTTGTCATTTGGCAAAGTCTTTTTCTTTTTTTTAAAAACATTTTTCAAGGATGGAGGATAAAAATAATTGTCCGATAACTTATAAAAGTGTCGCTTTTATACAAGCAAACCTTGGATATCTTAGTATGGTTTTTATTATTTTTTTGAAAGGAAGATACAAAATGTCCACATATGTAATCGGTGATATACATGGAGAATATGAACAGTTATTAGAACTTTTAAAGAAGATGAAGATAACAAAAGAGGATACTTTATATATAATTGGTGATATTTTGGACAGGGGGCCTCATCCTATTAAAGCAATGCTTAAACTTATGAGTATGCCTAATGTAATTAATATAGTTGGAAACCATGAAGTAATGGCTCTTGAGTGTCTTAAGTTTTTGAATAAAGAAATTACTGATGAAAGTATTGCGGGGCTTGATAAGGAAATGGTGGATAATCTCTTGACCTGGCAGTGTAATGGAAGCGTTACTACTGTAGGAGAATTTAAAGAACTGGATGCTGAAATGCGTCAGGAGGTAATAGATTATATCAGTGATTTTAGCCTTTATGAAGAAGCAGAGGTAAATGGAAATAAATACCTTCTTGTACATGCAGGAATAGGAAATTTCAGTCCTGAAAAATCAATGGAGGAATATTCCCTTCATGACTTGGTTTGGGACAGGCCGGATTATGGGAAAAAATATTTTGAAGACACTTATCTTGTGACAGGTCATACACCTACTCAGATTATTGAATCTAATAAAAAACCGGGAAAAATATACAGAGATAATAACCACATAGCCTTAGATTGCGGAGCCTGTTTTCCAGGAGGTAAACTTGCCGGAATATGTCTTGAAACCGGAAAAGAGTACTATTCCTCGGGGAAAAAATCATAAAATAAGGTTTTAATAAATCTTTTAAACATTTATACTGTTATTATGTGTATAAATATTTAAAAGGGAGAATTATAAAATGTATTTGGCAAATGTGAATTTTGAAGCATTGATAAGAGAAGATGTGCCGTATTTTGACTTAACGGCATTTGAATTAGGACTTGACCACGAAAAAGCACGTATTTCTTGTTTTACAAGAGAGGAATGTGTGGTATGTGCAACGGAAGAGGCGAGGGAAATTTTTAAGCGTCTTGGCATAGAAACCACAAAGATTAAATATTCCGGAGAATGGGCAAAACCCAACGAAGAATTAATAGTTGGCACAGGCCAGGCCACAGAGGTTATTACAGCCTGGAAAGTGATTCAAAATTTAATAGATCACACTTCGGCAATTGCCACTAAAACAAGGAAGCTTGTAGATGAAGCTCACAGCGTAAAAAGCGATTTGGCAATACTTACCACAAGAAAAATGTTTTCAGGAACTAAGGCTCTTAGTATAAAGGCTACTATGGCAGGGGGAGCTCTTCCCCATAGATTAGGGACTTCTGAAACCATTTTAGTCTTTAAACAGCATTTAAATCTTTTAGGAGGCTTTGATAAATTTCTAGAGAAATTACCAAAAATGAAACATTCCTGTGTGGAAAAGAAAATTCTGTTTGAAACCTCTGATGTTAAAGAGGCAGAAAAATGTCTCGAAGCAGGAGTAGATGGGATTCAGATTGAAAAGCTTAAACCGGAAGAATTGGTTGAATTTTGCGAAAAAATACGACAAAAATATCCGAATGCCGTCTTACTGGCTGCAGGAGGAATTAATGAAAAAAATGTCAGGGAATATGCAAAAGCTTCTATAGACGGGATTGTAACCACCAGTCTTTATACGGCAAAACCTATAGATGTAGGTGTAAAAATAGAAGCTTTGGATAATTGATAAGGAAATTTTAAAATTTTTTCCCTTAAAAATTTTATACTTAATGGTGCTATGATATATACTTTTTTCGATATATATAAAGTGGTAGGTATCTTGCTTTACATAGTTGTGAATTATATTTTTTACTTAAATATACTAAAGAAAACTCAAAAAAAGTTGATAAAATTCCGAGATTTAAAAAATTTAGAAAAATTTTAGAATTATTGACAGATTATAAACAATGTGTTTTATAATAATATTACAATTCAAAAATAAAGTTCACGAAAGGAGAAAAGAGATATGGAAATGGGATTTGCCATTGGCTTGGGATCATTTATTTCACTTGTTCTTACAATTGTTGTTTGTGCCGTGGTAACACCGAAATCTAAGGAGGGAAAATACACAGGCTTTTTAAGATTTATTAGAGATTATTTTTTAATGAAATATCTTGTAGTAGAGGCAATTCTTAGATTTTTCTTTATTTTGACAACAATTTCATGTATAACAATAGGAGTTTTCTTATTAATTTCACACACACCTAGTTATGGTTTTTATGGCTATGGCACTTACGGTGGAGATTCAACAGCTGTTCCGGGTATATTGTTAATTATTTGCGGACCAATTATTACAAGGCTTACTTATGAGCTTTCAATGATTATGATAATGTTGCTTAAAAATACCATTGAAATTAATGCTAAAATGAAAGGTGACGCTTCAAATGCTACGGCAGCATTTGATGTTTCTGTAGATAAAATGCCTCATGTACAAAATCTGGTTTCGGGAATGACTAACAGACAAAATAATCAGGCAAATGCACCACAGGGTATGCCTACAAAACCAAACAATCAGGTAAACCCATCACAGGGTATGCCAGCTCAACCAAACAATCAGGTAAACCCATCACAAGCTATGCCAACTCAGCCAACCACTAATCATACTTCATTACAAAAGCCGACAGTTCAAAACAATGTACCGGTACAAAGCAATGATGGATTTAAGAAGTGTCCGGCATGTGGAAATGACATTGAAAGTGATGCCAAGTTTTGCCCGATATGCGGAAACAAGATTGGATAAAAAGTTTGCACAGAATAATTTAAAATACAATCTGTAGGTTTTATAATACACCAATCGAAATTGTACTTATCAGACAGTATATTTTGTTTGGTGTATTTTTATGCTATAATATAAAAATGAAATTTTAAAAAAAATAAAAATAATATGGAGTTTCTATAAACTTTTTCCTTTAATAAAACGATTTATAAGTATGTATGGCTTTTTTATCAGCTTAAAAACATTTTATTAATTATTCAGGTATCTATACGGATTTAAATCCGTTAGAAATAATATTAATATCAAAAGGAGAATAAAATAATGAGAAAAAAATTTTTTGGTAAACAATTTGTTGCCATGGCACTTTGTGTTGCAATGACAGTAGGAACTTTCGCAGGATGCGGTTCTAAGGACAATAGTGGTGATGCAGGAAGAATTTCTGCTGGAGCCATAAAAGAGGACAATAAGGCTACTAGCACAAACGAAGACACATCAAAGGATAATTCGGATACAACAGAATCTTCTAAAAAGACAGAATATCCTGTTACTATTACAACCTATGGTTCAGACGGTTCTGAAATAGAAACAACCTATGAAAAAGCGCCTGAAAAAGTTGTTGCAGTTTATCAAGGTTGTATCGAAACATTACTTGCTTTAGGACTGGAAGATAAAATCGTTGCAACAGCAGGTCTTGATAATGAAGTACCTGACAGCCTTAAAAGTGCATTTTCTAAGACAAAATATCTCGATGAATTTACACCTTCAAAAGAAACCATAACAATGCTTGAACCTGATATGATTTTCTCCTGGGGTTCATATTTCCAGGATAAAACTCTTGGTGATACCAAAGATTGGATTGACAAGGGTGTAAATGTTTATATCAATTCAAACACTTCAAAAGCTGACAGTGCCAGAACTCTTGAAAATGAATATAATGATATCTTAAATCTTGGAATTATTTTTGATGTACAAGATAAGGCAGAAGAAATTGTAAATAATATGAAAGAAACAATTGAAACTGTTACAGAAAAAACTAAAGATATCACAGAAAAACCATCAGTAATGATTCTTGAATCCTATGATGATACTTATACAAACTATGGTTCAAAATCATTAGGTGGAGATATGGTTACATCTTTAGGCGCAACACTTGCCAATGCTGATGCTTCAGAAGTTGGAAAAGAGGATATTGTTACAGCTAATCCTGATATTATCTTTGTTGTTTACATGCCTTATACAGGTGATGATCCTGAAACTCTTAAAAATGAAAAACTTGCATATATTAATGATGATGAAGCCTTAAAGAGTGTAAAAGCTATTGAGGATGGTCATGTATATCCAATTATGTTAAGTGAGATGTATGCAGCAGCTACCCGTACACAAGACGGTATCAATACATTTGCAAAAGGTTTATATCCGGATTTGGATCTTGGACTTAATTAAGGTAATATGAGTAGAAAAGGTAAGAATAACGGAGAGACGAGAGTTGTTACCACTTTGGAATTTACAATAGTAATGGTGGTTTTACTGGTTTTGCTACTCTTATCTATACTTACATCCATTACTTTTGGTAATGCGGATATTTCTGTAAAAGAAGTATATAGCGTATTGGCAAATGAGATATTACATCTTAAGGGTTTTGAAAACTATAGTCAGGGAAGCATACATGATGTTGTCTGGATAATTCGTTTTCCAAGGGTAATTCTTGCTATAGCAATTGGTATAGGACTATCTGTATGCGGTGTGGTAATGCAGGCTGTAGTAAAAAATCCACTGGCTGATCCTTATGTTTTAGGTATTTCTTCAGGAGCCTCCATGGGAGCGACTCTTGCCATACTTTTTGGCGTGGGAAGTGGTATCTTTGGCGGCATCTTTGGAAGCTCCTTTGTAGGAGTAATGGCATTTATCGGGGCAATGGTTACATCTTTTGGTGTATTGTTTATTTCAAATATTGGAGGTACTTCAAATGCCGGAAAGCTAATTCTTTCCGGTATGGCAGTATCCGCCGTATGTTCGGCTTTTACCAATTTTGCTACCTACATTGCTCATAATCAAAATGCCACCTTAAGTATAACCTTTTGGACAATGGGAAGTCTTGCCAGCGCTGACTGGGACGATGTTTTGATAATTTTAGCATTAATGATAGCCGGAACTTTCGTTTTCTGGTCTCAATACAGAAACTTAAATCTCATGCTTTTGGGAGACGAAACGGCAGTTGTACTTGGTACGGATCTTTCAAAGTTAAGAAATAAATATTTGATATTATCTTCACTTTTAATTGCCGTTGCGGTATATTCTGCCGGAACAATTGGCTTTGTGGGGCTGGTAATTCCCCATGCAGTAAGGATGTTTTATGGAACAGACCACAAAAGGCTTATTCCTCTTTGTGCCCTGGTAGGAGCAATCTTTCTGATTTGGGCTGATGTGGCATGCCGTATAATTTTACAAAATGCAGAACTTCCAATCGGAATACTTATTTCAATGATAGGTGCACCTTGCTTTATTTACCTTATGGCAAGTCGTTCTTATGGATTTGGAGGTGAAAGATAATGCAGGTAAATGTAGAAAAAGTTGAATTATCTTATGGTGCCCACCAGATTCTTAAAGGGATAGATTTTCAGGTAGACAAGAAGAAGTTTGTAGGACTTATAGGTCCAAATGGAAGTGGAAAATCCACTCTTTTAAAGGCCATTTATCGTGTTCTAAAGCCTGATAAGGGAGCCATATTTTTAAATGGCGAGGAAATAGAAAAAATGCCCTACAAAACATCTGCCAAAAAGTTGGCTGTTGTTTCACAGCATAATTATTACAATTTTGATTTTTCTGTGATGCAGGTAGTTTTAATGGGCAGGGCGCCTCATAAAAAAAATCTTGAAAGGGATAATGCCCATGATTATGAAATTGCTCAGAATGCTTTAAAAACAGTTAATATGTTGGATTTTTCCAATAGAATTTTTTCTACTTTGTCAGGTGGAGAACAGCAAAGGGTTATTTTAGCCAGGGCTCTTACCCAGCAGACACCCTGTCTTATTTTAGATGAACCTACAAACCATCTTGATATTACCTATCAGTTAGAATTAATGGATATTGTTAAAAAGCTGAATGCAACGGTAATATCAGCTATTCATGACCTGAATATTGCAGCCATGTACTGTGATGAAATTTTTGTTTTAAAAGACGGAAAGATTTATGAAAAGGGCAAGCCAAGGGAGGTTTTGACCCGCGATTTGATAAAAAACATCTACAATGTTGAAAGTCAGATAGTTGATGACCAGGATGGGAATATGCATATTTTATTCCTGAAATAAAAAATTTAATCTCCAAAAATTGATAAGGAAATAAACTTCCTTATCAGTTTTTGGAGATTTTTTTATTTTGAACGCAGTGGCACAAAGTGCCACTGCGTTCATGAGGAAGTAGCGAAGCGGATTCCGAATGTCCGCTTTACGGTATAATTTAGTGAATATTATTAAATAAAATTATTTTAATCTTCTAAAAAAAGTTATAAAGATAATAAAGGATTAAAGCTGTATTAAAAAGTATTAAAATTTATGACTTGTATAAATAATTGTTTTTGAGTGACGAAAATCTAAGGGAGAAAGCTTTCTTACAACTGAAAATAGGGGAATGCAGATATTTATGAAAATCTATATTGCACAATGGATTGGCATATGACAGGAGGTAGATTTTATGAATGAAGCTATTAAACCGGGAGTAGTATTTAAACTGGGAGAAATGACTTCAGTTCAAAAGGGTAAAATTGTAAATATGCATGTTTTTGATAATGAGCATGTAGAAGTAGTTACAATGACCTTTGATGAAGGAACTGCTCTTGGAGAACATTCCTGCCCTGGAACGGGTATATTCTTTGCTTTGGAAGGTGAAGGAATAATTGGATGTGAAGGCAGAGAATTTGTTATAAAAGCCGGAGAACAATTTGTTTTTGCAAAAGGGGCTCCACATTATGTAAAAGCCAGAACAGTATTTAAGACAGCTTTTGTTCTTTTAAAATGAGGATAAATATTTTTGATTTATATGGGATTGAAATTGAATATATTGTTAGAAAATTTATATAAAAGATACCCGTTTTAAAGATATACTTTTTGTATTCTTAAGGAAAAACGGGTATCTTATTGAATCTAATAAGGAGTTTTTTCTATGTTTGCCTTTCTGTATTCACAAGGAGTCATGTCAAAGCGTTTTTTAAATAACGAGATAAAATAACTCTGGTTGGAAAAACCACAGGAAAGAGCAATGTCGGCAGTACTCATGGTGCTGCTTATAAGGAGATCTCTGCTAGCAGAAAGCCTTATATTATTTAAAAACTCTATTGGCGGTGAAAAATAATATTTGTTAAAAATCTGTGTGCATTTATTTTTGCAGACATTTCCTGCTTTTGCTATATCATCTAAATATATTTTATTTTGATAGCATCTTAAAATATAGGAATACATATTTTCAAGTATCTCAAGCTCGGAGTCTTTTTTTACTCTTTTATCCGCTTTAGGTCTGTAAATGCTGATTATTTCTGCCATAATACATTCTATAAGACCTACCAGATAAAGACTGTAGCCTTTAGGCCTTTTTTGGGTAAGGTTATATATTTTTGTCATCATTTCTTTTATAATACCGTGATTGTTATAAGAAGAATCCACGATAAGAAAAGCATAATTGGAATTCATAAGAGGCTTAATAAAATATTCTCTTAGGGCTTTATTTTCCATAAAAAGGCTGTTGTCGGTATGTATGGATAAAAAACGACAATCCTCATTATCAGAAAAAACAATTTTATGTTTTACATGGGGATGGATTATAACAATGGAGTCTTTATTAAGGGGAAAGCATTTTTTTTCAATATGTAAAAAGGCATTTCCGGAAAGTATTAGTACAAATTCGATTTCGTAATGCCAATGTAACTTATTGCTTTCTTTTTCTTTTGAGAACAGATTGATAGCCATTGGCAGATGCTTAATGTTAAAATCCACAATTTCTCTTTCATAAATGTTTAAAGTTTCGTTTTTCATAAAAAAATTTCCTTGCAAAAAAATATAATTATTATATAAATAATGGTTGATTTTAATATAATATTATGCAAATTTATTATATCATTACTTTCGACAAAAGAAAATGTTGATATAAAAATATTCTTTTGTCAGGAAGTAGTATTAATATTTATGAGACTAGTCTGTTTATATTTATTAATTATAGAAATCAGATTATTGTTTCAGCATTTGATTAGGAGGAAAAAATGAAAAATACAGATTTAAACTCAGAAGTTAAAGGTTACTGGGAAGGTGAAGCTAATACCTATGATACTGGTATACAAGCTGAACTTGAAAGTGAAAGAAAGGATAATTGGAAAAGGCTTGTTTTAGATGAAATGCCGGACAAAAAAGAACTTGAAATACTTGATGTTGGAACCGGTCCCGGCTTTTTCCCTATAATATTGGGAGAAGAAGGTCACCATGTAACTGGTATTGATATTACTAAAAATATGATTACCGTTGCAAAAAGAAATGCTGAAAAATACAATGTCACGGCAAAGCTTCTGACAATGGATTCCCAAAAGCTTGATTTTGAGGATAATACCTTTGATGCAGTTATATGCAGAAATCTTACCTGGACTTTAGATGATCCTGAAACCGCATATAAAGAGTGGAAAAGGGTTTTGAAAGAGGATGGGGTCTTATTAATTTTTGATGCTTGTTGGTACTTATATAATTATGATGATGAACTTGGAAAAATATATAGGGAAAATGAAGCAAAAATATGGGAAAAATATCATAGACGAATTCACGAACATGCTAATGCCGAAGAAGGTGTAGAACTTGGAAAAAAATTATTTATGAGTGATAAAAGACGTCCTTTATGGGATCTTAAATATCTTATGGAGATAGGATTTTCAAAAGTTTTTGCAAAACCTGATGTTTCTTTATTGGCAAGAGATGCTTTTGATCAGGAACTTAACTGGCCAACACCTGAATTCATGGTAGGTGCAGTTAAATAAAAAGAGAGGGTCAGATGATTAAATATATAGTAAAAAGAGTTTTATTTATAATTCCTGTGCTATTATCCGTTACCCTTTTAATGTTTGGTTTAAGCTCTATATCCGCAGGTGATGCTGCCAGGGTAATGGCAGAAAAGGTTTATAATCACCCTACACAAAAGCAAATTGAAGAAATAAGACATGAGAATGGATTAGATTTGCCCCTTGCCCTTCAGTATGCGAACTGGCTGAAAAAAGCTGTAAAAGGTGACTTTGGTAAGTCTTTATCCACAGGAAATCCTGCATTTTATGAATTAAAAAGACATTTTCCCGTCACTGGAAAGCTGGCATTAATGTCCATAATACTTTTGCTTATATTATCAGTACCCTTGGGTATTTTATCAGCAGTTTTTAAAAATTCCATTTTGGATAAAATAATAGAGGTTTTCTCATTTATAAGTGTGTCCATGCCTAATTTCTGGATAGGATTAATGCTTTTATATCTGTTTGGAGTAAAGTTTAAACTTATTTCTGTTATAGGAGGAACCCATGGAGATGTACCCTGGATAGCAGCTTTCGCCATGGATGTTGGATATTTTGGAATACTCATAAGACTAATAAGAACAAATTTAAGTGAAGTACTTTTAAGTGATTTTGTAAAAGCATTAAAAGCAAAGGGACTTTCATCTTTAAATATTATTTTAAAACACGGAATGAAAAATTCCATGCTTCCGGTTATGACCAGGATTGTCAGCATGATAATAGGAGTATTATGCGGTTCTGCAGTTATAGAATCTATTTTTTCTTTAAATGGAATCGGAGCCTTGGCTCTTGAGGCCGTTATAAGTAAGGACCTTCCTGTTTTACAGTGTTTTATTGTAATCTTATCGGCTTTTGTGGTAGTAATGAATCTTTTAGTGGACATTTCATATTCTGTTATTGACAGAAGAATAGAGCTTAAGTAGGTGAATAAAATGGTGAAAAAAGTAATAGATATAGAAAATGTATTTTTTTATAACAGGAAAAGTAAAGTAGAAAAATTAGAAAATAAAGTCATATCAAATTTTGGTTTAAAGAGATTTTTAGAAAAAACAAGCACAAAAGCAGGATTTTTAATAATAATTATTTTTATAACAGTAGCGTTATTTGCACCTGTACTAGCACCTCATGATCCCCTTTTGGTAGATGTAACAAACAAACTAAAAAATCCTTCCCTTAGTTATCCCTTCGGAACAGATCAGCTGGGAAGATGTGTTTTGTCAAGACTTATATGGGGAGCCAGAAATTCCCTTTTGTATAGTTTTACTGTACTATTTGCAACCTTAATGATAGGCGTACCTATAGGACTTGTATCAGGGTATCTTGGAGGTAAGGTTGACAGTGTAATAATGAGGATAATAGATATTTTTATGGCAATGCCTTCATTTATAGTGGCTCTTGCTATTGCAGGAACATTAGGTGCCAGTGGGAAAAATCTGGTATTTTCCATGTCTTTGGTTTACTGGGCAGAGTATGCAAGATTATCAAGGGCTCTTACTATGCAGATAAAAGAACAAAGTTATGTAATGGCTTTAAAAGCTGGGGGATGTAATGATTTTCAGATTTTATTTAAACATGTGTTAAGAAACATTGCTTCCTCCATAATAGCCCTGGCAACCATGGAAATAGGTTCGATTATTTTATCAATAGCTGGATTTTCCTTTATAGGCTTGGGAGTTCAGGCGCCTACACCGGAATGGGGAATTCTATTAAGTGACAGTAAGGAATATATTCAGACATTTCCAAGTCTTATGATATACCCTGGTGTGGCAATTGTTATTGTAGTAATGGCATTTAATCTTGTGGGAGGAGGTATCCAGGATGGACTCTCAGCAAAAAAAAGATAGGCCTAAAAAAATTGTGGTGAAAAACTTAAGTATAGATTTTGATTGTGAACAGGGAAAAATACATGCCGTTAAAAATGTGAGTTTTGAGATTTTAAAGGGTTCTATAACAGCACTTGTAGGAGAAAGCGGAAGTGGAAAATCCGTTACCTCCATGTCATTAATGGGACTTTTGGATTCTAATGGAAAAGTTACCGGGGGAAATGTATTCTGGGAAAAAAATGACCTTTTAAAGATGAAACCAAAAAAAAGAATGGCTTTAAACGGAAATCTTTTTGGAATGATTTTTCAAGATCCCATGACCTCTTTAGATCCCCTGTTTAGTATTGAAACACAAATGGTTGAAGGAATCAGATATCATAGCAGATGCTCAAAAAAAGAGGCATATGAAAAAGCAGTTAAAAACTTATTTGACATGGGATTTGATGAACCGGAAAAGTTAATGAAAAAAAGACCTTTTGAACTTTCCGGAGGAATGTGTCAAAGGGTAATGATAGCTATGATGATTGCCTTAGAACCTCAGTTTTTGATAGCGGATGAGCCCACAACGGCTTTGGATGTTACAGTTCAAAAGCAGATACTTAAAAAGATATATAGGATTTGCCATGAAAAAAATGTAGGAGTATTATTTATTACCCATGACTTAGGTGTTGTTGGGGAAATCGCTGACAAGGTCTATATTATGCAAAAGGGTGAGATCGTTGATAAGGGCAATGCTTTTGATATATTTGATAGACCCAACCATTCCTATACCAAAAAACTCATAGCTTCAATTATCAATTAAAAGGGTGCAGTATGAAATATTTATTAAAGACTGAAAATTTAAAAAAATACTATGGAAAAAAAGAAGTGGTTAAGGCATTAGACGATGTCAGCCTGGCCATTGAAGAGGGAAAATCCTTAGGACTTATAGGAGAAAGCGGAAGTGGAAAATCCACCCTGGGAAGAATTATTTCCTGCCTTGAAAAACCCACTTTTGGAAAAATATCTTTTATGGATCAAAGAATAGATAATCTTTCTGAAAAGCAGTTTAGATCTTTAAGAAAGGATATGCAGATTATTTTTCAAAGTAGTAAAGGGGTTTTTGACCCCACATATACCATTGGTGATTCCATAAAAGAAGTTTTAAAAAATTTTGAAAAATTATCAGAAAGAGAGTATGAGGAAAGGATAGATGAAACCCTAAAAAGTGTGGGACTTGATCCTGACTTAAAATACAGAAATGTAAATCAGCTTTCCGGAGGACAGTGTCAGCGGGCAAATATCGCCAGAGCTCTTATATTAAGACCTAAATTTGTAATATGTGATGAACCGGTTTCAAGTCTTGATTATTCTATTAGAAAGCAGATTTTAAATCTTTTAAATGAAATTAAGGAAAAATATGGTATCACCTATCTCTTAATTACGCATGATCTTTCAAATGTATCTTATGTGTGTCAGGCTGTAGCCATAATGTATAAGGGGAAAATAGTAGAATACCTTGATGACACAGAAAAAATAGGTGAAAAAGTAATTCATCCTTACTCAAAAATACTTTATGCTTCTATACCCAAGGCTAATCCCCATAATAGGAGTATTGTTTATGATAAAGACAATGAAAGAGTAAGTGAATTAAATCAAATAATAAAAGGCTGCTCTTTTTGGGACAGATGTGAAAAGTGCAGTGAAATTTGTAAGAAAAATATACCGGATTTGAAAGAAATATACCCGGGACATAAAGTGGCATGTCATTTAGTATAAAAATACGAGAAAACATGTAAAGTTTTTTGACAACAGGCTTTACAGTTAAAAATTTTTTAAACACAGGAGGAGTGAAAATATGAACTATAAAAAAACAGTGAAAAAATTTCTGGCAGCGGGACTTATAATGTCCATGCTTTTAACAGGATGTGGAGCTGGGGAAAATAAAGGGGCTTCATCTGCATCTGAGGGACAAAAAACACAAAGCACAAGCAAAGAAAGCACAAAGGAAGATACCATAACAGTTCTAACAGCATCTAACATTGATCCGGAAATCGCAGACACAATTGATACTTCTACAAATGCCTTTCAGCTTTATGAAATGGTATATGACCCATTGGTTCGTTACGGAGAAAATGGTGAAATTGAACCTGCTTTGGCTGAGTCTTATGACGTTAGCGAAGATGGAAAAGTTTATACTTTCCATTTAAGAAAAGATGTTCAATTTTCAGATGGAACAAACTTTAATGCAGACAGCGTAATTTATAATACCAACCGTTGGGATGACAAGGTAAAAGGTAATTTTTCTGCAAAACTGGAAAAAGTTGAAAAAGTGGATGATTATACAGTTTCCTTTACCTTTGACCATGCAGCTTATCCTATAATAATAGAATTTACATATCCAAGACCTTTTAGAATGTGTGCTCC
This sequence comes from Acetitomaculum ruminis DSM 5522, assembly GCF_900112085.1. Classification (GTDB taxonomy): domain Bacteria; phylum Bacillota; class Clostridia; order Lachnospirales; family Lachnospiraceae; genus Acetitomaculum; species Acetitomaculum ruminis. The sequence goes on along the minus strand of NZ_FOJY01000004.1, from coordinate 168,827 downwards.
AAGCAGTCTTGATAAAGATGGCAAATTTGTTTTGGGAGTAGGAACAGGTCAATGGAAAATCGAAAGTTATGAAGAAGGACAGGAGGCAGTCCTTGTAAAAAACGAATATTATTACGGAAAACAGCCATCTTATGAAAAAGTTGTTCTTAAATTTGTAGATGATGGACAATCAAGAGTAATGGCATTACAAAGTGGAGATGCGGATATCTGCCTTGCTGATGTACCTGTAGAGTCTGCCGGTGTATTAGAAGATGACACAGATGTTTCTAGTGTAAAGGATGTATCTACACTATCATTTTTCTTTGGATTAAATTATGATAACAAGATTTTTTCAGATATAAAAGTCAGACAGGCTCTTAACTATGCTACAAACAAAAAAAGCATGGTGGAAGACATAATGAATAATGATGCAACTGCAGCAACCGGTATATTTTCATCATCTGTTCCTTTCGTAACAAAAGAAAACAGTAAAGGTTATGACTATAATCTTGAAAAAGCAAAGGAATTATTAAAAGAAGCAGGATATGAGGATACAAACGGTGACGGAATTGTTGAAAAAGACGGAAAAGACCTTACTTTAAATCTTGTATTTCAGACAGAAGAATATTCAAACTGGAAAACAATCTGTGAGTTTATACAGTCAGAATATTTAAAGATTGGCGTAAATATAGAGCTTAAAGAAATGGAAACAGCAGCATATTATGATGCAATCTGGACTACAAGGGATTACGATATTATAATTTATCGTTCCTATGAAGATTCCTGGAATCCACATGGTTTTCTTTCAAGTGTATTTTATCAAAGTAAAGATCAGCCTTCCGTATTCTGGTATGACGAAAAACTCAACACAATGATTGGGGATGTAATTGCACAACCTGACATAACAAATGTTCAGGAAAAATATGATGAAATATTTAAGTATATGGATGAAAATGCATTTACAATTCCTCTTTATTATCCAAACCAGACTTACTACTATAATGCTAGATTGAGCGGTGTAGATAAAGCTGCTACAAGCTATCAGGGAATAGTCTGGGAAGATATAAGTATTAATTAATAAAAATTTTTGGAGAGAATATCAATGTACAAAGAACTTGCAAAAACCTGGACAGAAGATTCAAAAGATTATGATGACATAATAAAAAAGCAGCTTTTGGATAAGAAAAGCGTTGACTACTGGATGCGTGAATTAGAAGAAATTTGCGGAAAAGAAAAACTAAACATACTAGATGTAGGATGCGGTCCCGGATTTTTAACAATAATGTTAAATCGCCTGGGGCATAATGTAAAACCTATAGATGCAGCCATAGGAATGGTGGAAAAAGCCAATGCAAATTTTAAAGCTGAAGGAATTGATGTAACAGCAAAAGTAGAAGATGCAGTTTTACTGCCTGAGGAAGAAATTAACAGCTATGATTTGATTATTTCAAGGGATGTAGTATGGACTCTTTACGACCCGGAAGAAGCCTTTCAAAGATGGAATGATGTATTAAAAGATAATGGAAAAATAGTATATTATGACAGTATTTTTAGGGATTATAAAAAATCCTTAAGGCTTGGAATCTGGCATAAAATAAGTGTAGGGCTAATCTGGCTTACAGAACACAAAGTCTATAGACAAGACATCGACAGGCCTGTGGGAGCATTTGCCAATCTTCCATTTTTTTCGGGAGACAGGCCTGAACTTGATAAAAAAGCTATCCAAAATGCTGGTTTTAAAAGGATGAATTTTACAAAAGACCGTTTCAGAAACAGTTTAAGAAGAATGGAACGGTGGAAATATGGCTATTCGGGAGTATCTTTCAGAATTATAGCCTATAAAAATTAATAAGAATCTTAACCTCTCTATTAGGATTACTCAAAATACTCTTTAATAAGAGTTTGCTTAAAAAACTAATTTTTAAGCCCAAATTTTGTACCGCCCCAAAAAGTTAGACCAAAATTCTAACGATTAGGGGGCGGTATTTTTATGGCAAAATATTCTTTTTAACAGCTTGATTACAATGGTCAAAATTACGAGAATATGTTATTATTTAGATGTTTTTTTATTAAAAAATGATTTGTTAATCTACATTAGATTAGTATTAATAATGTTTTTAGGAGAAAGAAATGAATTTTGATAATATTATGTTCGCCCTTGAAATAATAGGAACCATAGCCTTTGCTATTTCAGGGGTAATGGTTGCAAAAGAGGGGAAAATGGATATTTTTGGCGCCATAGTTTTAGGCTGTGCAACAGCAGTAGGGGGAGGGGTTATAAGAGATTTAATATTGGGAAAAACTCCTCCGGATATGTTTAAGGATCCAATTTATGTAATAGTGGCGGTAGTGACTTGTGTAATGGATTTCATTATAGAAAAAATAAGAATAAAAAAGGGCAAAACAGATTCAGGATATAAACTTAACGAAATCAACAATACAATTTTAAATATTGCAGATTCTGTGGGACTTGCAGCTTTTGTGGTAGTGGGATGCCAGGCTGCAATCCGGGTAGGTTTTAATGACAATTATCTTTTAATAAGTTTTGTCGGTGTAGTAACAGGTATAGGTGGTGGGATTTTTAGAGATATGTTGGCAGGGCAGATGCCTTTGATAATGCGTAGGAGAATATATGCAATGGCTGCCATAGCAGGTGCCGTAATATACTGTTTTGCCACAGCGTATTTTTCAGAAATCCTATCAGCCGTAGTATCCATGGCAGTAGTAATAATTATAAGATTTTTGGCAATATATTTTAAATGGAATCTCCCGTCATTTTAAGAATTTTTATTCAATAGTAAAAAACAGCTAAAAAGGTAGGATTTTGTAAAAAAATATGACACGAAATAAATAATACCTTTTGTCAATAATTTTTTTCTTGTAAAATTATATAAAATTTTTAAAGAAAATGAAAAAAAGTCTAGCAATATTTGAAAAAAACATTTATAATGTATTCAGGACGTAAATTATATTCAGATGATGGCATGAAAGTTCATACCGTGACCCCTTAGGCGGATGTGATAATGTATCAGCTATGACACCTGCCCAAGGAGATAAACTTTTATATTTATAAGATTAAAACAGAGCAGTGGATGCTCTGTTTTTTATGCAAGAAATAAGCTATTTTTTACATAATGATAATAAATTAACAAATAAAAAACGTTAGTTGTGCATGGTTTTAAGAAAATAAGAATAAAATCACAAAATAGCAAAAGAAATAATTTATTTGCAAATTAATTCTTGAAATATTCAGTCAAAATATTATAATTAATGTATAATGATTAAAAAGACTTTTCAAAGAATGGAGGAATCTAAAAAATGAAGAAAAATCTTGGAGTATTACCTGCAGTATTTCCTATGCCTGTACTTATGATTGGAACCTATAATGAAGACGGAAGCATTGATGTAATGAATGCTGCATGGGGAATGATTTGTGGACAAAACAAAATTGCACTTTTTATTAACAAGGCCCACAGGACTACAGAAAATATCTTAAGAAACAAAGCATTCACAGTAAGTATTGCTGACAAATCTCATGAAAAAGTAGCTGATTATTTTGGAATTGCATCAGCTAAGAAGTTTGCAGACAAATTTGAGCGTTCAAACTTTAATGTAATGAGGTCGCCAATTGTAAATGCACCAATAATTGATGAATTTCCGGTATGTATGGAATGTGATTTGGCAGAAGAAGTTCAGACTGACAGTTTTTACTGCATAGTAGGAACAATCCGCAATACATCAGCTGATGAGAGAGTTCTTACAGAAGATGGAAAAATTGATACTGTTAAGGTTGAAGCTTTAGTATTTGACCCATATCAGGCAGGATACTATGAAGTAGGCGCAAAAGTTGGTCAGGCATTTAGCGATGGAAAAGAACTTTTAAAATAGTTTAATTTTAAAAATAAAATTTATGAAAGATTATTTAAGGTCTCTGAGACAATCGGAGACCTTATTTTTTGGAATATTTTGATAATTTAAAATATTTTAGTCAAAAATTTTCGTATATGCTATAATTTTATCATTGGTAAAGTTGTTAAAATTTATAGTAGAAAAGGAGAATGCGAATTATGACAAGTACAGAAATCTGTTTGCTAATCGCAATCATCGCCTACCTGGGGCTTACTGTTTTAATCGGGGTTTATTACAGTAAAAAAGGCAGTGCTTCAAGTACGGCAAACTTTTATCTGGGAGGCAGAGGGCTTCATCCTGTTGTAACAGCCATGAGTGCTGAAGCATCGGATATGAGTTCATATCTTTTAATGGGCCTTCCGGGACTGGCATACCTTTGCGGTGTGGCAGAAGTAGGCTGGACTGTTTTAGGTCTGGCAGTTGGAACATATTTAAACTTTTTATTGGTGGCAAAAAGGCTTAGAATTTATTCAGAAAAAATCGGGGCAACCACCATACCAGATTTTTTTGCCAAAAGATATGAGGATAAAAAACATACTTTATCCTTTATAGCTGCCATGGCTATTTTGATTTTTTTCATTCCTTATACTGCTTCTGGATTTAAGGCAGTGGGAACTTTGTTTAACAGTCTTTTTGGCTGGGATTATCATATGGCAATGATAGTGGGTGCCATAGTTATTATAGGTTACACTGTTTTAGGAGGATTTTTAGCAGTTTCCACCACTGATTTAATTCAATCAGTAGTTATGTCAATTGCCTTATTGATTATTATTTTATTTGGTATAGGTCAGGCAGGAGGTCTTTCATCAGTGATTGAAAATGCCGGTAATCTTCCGGGTTACTTAGACCTGACAAAGGGCTATGACATAAGTACAAATTCTGCAGGAAGTTTTGGAATATTATCTATTGTTTCAACCCTGGCATGGGGACTTGGATATTTTGGAATGCCTCATATTCTTTTAAGATTTATGGCAATTAGAAATCCTAAAGAGATTAAAGTGTCAAGGCGTATTGCAGCAGTATGGGTTGTATTATCCATGGCCATTGCGGTATTTATTGGAATTATCGGATTAAGTATTTCAATTGTAGGAAAAGTTCCTACATTTCAGACAAGTGCCGAATCAGAGACAATAATTGTTTCCATAGCCCACTTAATGAGTCAGAATGGAATATTTTTTGCAATAGTGGCAGGAGTAATTATGTCAGGGATTTTGGCGGCAACCATGTCCACAGCGGATTCACAGCTTTTGGCAGCTGCTTCAAGTATGTCAGAAGATATTTTGCATGAATTTTTTGGAATTAATCTGGATCAGAAAAAATCTATGCTTGTGGCCAGACTTACTGTAATAGCCATTGCAATAATTGGTATTTTACTTGCCTGGAACCCACAAAGCAGTGTATTCAGGGTAGTTTCCTTTGCATGGGCAGGTTTTGGAGCAGCCTTTGGCCCGGTAATGCTTTTGGCTCTTTTTTGGAAAAGAAGTAATCGTCAGGGGGCAGTTGCAGGTATGATAACCGGGGTACTTATGGTATTTGTCTGGAAATATCTTATAGCTCCAATGGGAGGTGTTTTCTCAATTTATGAACTCCTTCCTGCATTTATTATTGCACTTCTTGTTAATGTTACGGTTTCACTTTTAACCAAGGTTCCGTCAGAAAGCATAAATAGTATTTACGACGAAGTAAAAAGTGAATGTGAAAAAAAGGACGAAGATAATATTGAAAAAAAGGCTGCCTGATTAAAATATTTTAAATTAAAACACTGTTTATTTGGGATGTATATAAGAGGAGAAGAAAAAAAGCTTTTCTTCTTATACATCCCTTTTTTAAAGAAATATATATATTATTAAAAATGCAAGTACAATCAAAAAAAGAATTCATTGGAAGATAGAAAAAAGAATACTAAACTAAAGAGGCAAAAAATGAAAGAATATATAGAAAAAAATATAAGAAAAGATTATGAAAAACTCACAAAACTTTTAATTGAAAAAAACTGGACTATAACCACCATGGAAAGTGCTACTTCAGGACAGATAGCCAGCCTTATTACTGATACAAGCGGGGCATCTGCTATATTTAAGGGAGCCTTTATAACTTATTCAAATGAAGCTAAAATCTTAAATGGGGTGGATGCAAAAGTTATAGAAAAATATTCAGTATATTCAAAAGAAACAGCTATAGAAATGGCAAAGGCCTGTAAAAAAGCCTATAATTCAAAAATTGGAATTGGAGTAACAGGCACAATGGGAAATATAGATCCTGCAAATAAAGAGGCATCTATACCAGGTGAAGTGGATTTTGCATTTGATATTGATGGGAAAATTACAAATTATCATATAAGCCTTAAGCCCCAGCCTACAAGACTTTTATATAAAATGGCCGTGGCAAAAGAAGTATACGATAGCCTAATGACAGATTTAGGAAAACTTATCTAGATGATTTTTTACTTTTTTTCCCAGGTCAAAGACTGCCCAGACACCACTCATGCCCAAAGTTAAGCCAAGGGCAGTTACAAAGGCAGCTTTCCCATAATCTGATGCAAGTTTTTCATTGCTGTTTACAATGTTTATCATGCACCTGTAAAGCATGGCTCCGGGGATTAAAGGGATAACGGCAGGCAGGGAAAAAATGCTGGCAGGAGCCTTTAAAAGCCTTGCCATTATTTCTGAATAAAGAGCACATATAAGACCTGCCATTAAATTTGAAATAAACAGGGATTTTGGGGTAAAAATATTATTAAATACTGAAAAAACAAGCCAGCCGATTAAACCTCCGGCAACAGCTAAAAACATAAATTTATGTCTTATATGAAAAATCAAAGCAAAACCGGCAGTACCGATTATAGCTGTAAAGGTTTGTATAATAAGTGTTTCCATTTTAAATACTCCATTTTATAAGATTATCCCTATCAGCCAGATGGCAAAAATAAATCCTATACATAAGAAAAAGGTTTGTAATACGGCTTCCACAAGTCGCATGGAACCTGAGATGGTATCTCCAAGTAACAAATCCCTAAGGGCATTGGTAAACATAATACCGGGGATTAAAAGCATAATATCACCGATAATAATGTAATCCCTGTTGATAAAGAAAAGAAATTTTGCTAAAAAGCATATTATTATTCCTGTTATAAATGCGGATAAAAACTGATAAACCAGGGTATTCATACACAAAGGAAAAAGATAAAGGGACATTAACCAGATTAAAACCCCTATTAAACCGGCTACAAGGGCATCATAAAAAGAGCCACCAAAAAAAATGGAAAAGGCGGAGGCACCTAAAATATAGCCTATAAGAGTTTCTTTCCTACTTGCTTTCTTTTTTGATATGTCTTGTACTTTTTTATCCAACTCATCCAAAGGAATGGGATGGTAGCAAACCTCCCTGCTTAATGAGTTTAGCTTTTCCAATTTGTGAAAGTCGGTAGAAGAGCCTTCCCTAAGTCGTCTGGTCTGGGTAATATGCTCATCTCCAGGAAGTTCAATGGTGATTACAATACTGGAGGTTATTACAAAAACATTCATATTTGTAGCACCGTAGGCATAACCAATACGATTTAAAGTGTCTTCGATTCTATAAACTTCCGCACCTGCTTTAAAAAGAGCTTCTCCCATATGCAAAAGCGTCGAAACTAATTTATTTTTTGTGAAAATTTCAAAATACATATGGACTCCCTTCGAAAGTATGTCTGAATGTAGTTTTTATCCTTCTAACCTAAAGTATAATTCATAGTAAGACTTTAAACAAGCCGATAAAAAAGTCCCGGAAATAAATCCGGGACAGTTATTTCATTTTTATTTATTTAAAAAATCAACAAACCAGAGAGGAACGCTTGGAACTACATAACCTTCTTTTTCAGTTGTTTTAATCTTAATAAAAGGTCTGAATGTTTTGTATTCAAAATCTTCCTTTAACTCAAATAAAGCTTCAAAAACACTTGTCTTGCTTTCATCCTCTGTTAATGGATTTGTCTTATCAACTTTGGTGTTTTTTATAAAGTCCATCTTATCAGAATATTCTAAAGAAATCTCCTGGATAGCTTTGCCGTTATTTTCTAATGCGTAAGTTGCACTGGCAGTGGAATCTTCGGATACTTGAGAAAAAAATGCTGAGCTTGTTACTGAAAATTCATCTTCTGTGAAAGTCTCTTTTTCCTCTAAGATATAGTTATCAAAAGAATATTCCTTTTGTGAATCGCTTGTTTTAATAGTGATATCTGATATATTTGTAGGACCATCTAAATTTAAAGCCCCAACATCTGGCTGCAATTCAATGTTTATATCGTATTTATTCTTATCATTCTTTCCTACAGAAATAATAGGTTCTTTTTCTACATATAATTCCTTACTGTCACTTTTCATAGAAATAGACTTAATTGAATTATATAATGATTCTTCAACATCTTTTTCGTCTAAGTCCTCTTTACTTTCATAAGAAAAGAAGAAAAATATCCATCTGTTGTAGCCCTTTTTTTCGTTTTTACTTATAGCCATATAGGTATTACTTTGAGTAAGCTTTAAGTTTTCAAGATCAAATGCTTCTTCTTTAGTAGTTTTAGCATTTTTGTTATCACTGGACTTAGAATCACTATTTCCAGAACAGCCCACACATACCAAAATGACAACCGTTAGAAGAATAATTATTTTCTTTATCATTTTTTTTAGTTCCTTTCCTTCTAAATAAGATGTATTTTTTGTAAGCGCTTACTCTTTATAAACATTATAGAATAAGATAAATATTCTGCATAGTAAAAAAAATTTGCAGGGGGTGTAAAAAAATTTTGCACCCCCTGCAAATTTTGTCTCCTCAATTATTCATTTTTAATCTTTTCTTTCAGATAATTACCAAACTTCATACAGATATCCTTGTTATAAGCCTTATTATTCCCGATAAGAGAAATGTGCCAAGCAACCCCTTTTAATTTAATGGCTTTTAAATATTCGTATTCAGCAGGAATATCTATAGCTAGTGTACTTAAATGAATAGCATCTTCATTTGTGATTAGAAAATGATGTGCTTTAAAAATTTGTGGTTCCACGAAGGCATGGATTTTTTTGTTTAATCTTTTTAAAATATCATAAAAAGGTTTGTAAAAACAATTAATATCTCCATTAAAAATGATTGGATATTTTAATAATTTTTCAATATCTAATTCATCATAAGAAGCCAAAGGATGGGTCTTTGATAAAATTGCATAAACAGGTATCTTAAAAAAAGGAACAGACCAAAATCCCGGTATTTCATTTAAAAACATGGCAAAACCACAATCAATATCCCCGGAACTTAAATCTGTTTTTATTTTATTTTGATTATCAGTATGTTTAAGTTTAAAGGAAATATTTGTATCTTCTTTAATATAACTAAAAAACATTTTTTTTAATTCTGGAAACAAATGAAAAATAATACTGTTAATACCTAAAGATATATCTTCTGATATGTTGTTATTAATTTCATCCATAAATTTATCAAATGAATGTATTAAATCTTTGGCACCGATGTAAAATTTCTCTCCTTTTGGAGTAAGTTGAAGCGTTTTAGTGCCATCGTTATATGAAAATATGAGTTTGGTATTTAGCTTTGTTTCTATTTTATTTAAGGTATAGGAAAGGGTTTGCCTAGAGATGAATAACTTTTCAGCAGCACTTGAGAGATTTCTACAGTTTACTGCTTCAACAAAGTAGAGCAATTCTTTGTAATCAATCATATCTACCTCCCGATTTTATTTTTAGAAAAAGGAAACAATCAACTAAGTTGGAGAAATAAAACCTAAGTTTACATTATATTATGCACATCTAAGGTTTTATTTCTCCGACTTATGTAAATTTATAAATTTTTTGCTTGCTGATTATTTAGCGTGAGCCTTGTCATGTACAGACATTTTTACATGTTCCATGGATTTTGCAATGCCTACCATCATTGCAGTAAGGATAGGAACCATAATAAGTTCTTTTGGTAAACGACCGATTAAAAGTGCTGTATAAGTCTTTGTTCCATACAAAAGTGTAAGCCAATAGGAATTTATTAAAAGATTTACAACAATGGTATTTACTGCCTGAGCCAGTAAAACTCTCTTCCAGGTCAAAGCTTTCTTGTATAAAAAGATTCCAAAAATAATACCGGTTATAATACCGCTAATTGTAAAACCGGGAAAATACGGACCGGTAGGTCTTACAATAAATCCACCAATGTCTGAAAAGGCACCGATAACTGCAGCTATGCCAGGACCAAATAATGCCCCCCCGATACAAATCGGCAATGATGCAAATCGAATCTCAATAAATTGATTTATTGGCAATTTAAAAAGACCTAATAATATGCCTAATGCTAAAAGCATGGCAGCGGTTGTTAATGTGAATGTGTTTTTGAGTTTACTCATGAAATGTACCTCCTTTGAAGCCCCTAACTACAGCGGAGATGTAAATCTGCATCTATAGGTGTAGCAGCGGGATGCGATTTCGAAATCGTAGATTAACCTTTGTACCATCGACAACTCCCTGTTCAATGGGCACTTGACGCTTCGAAACCTACTCTGCTTTTTTTATTGAGTTTTTACCCTCTTTCCACCAAATATAGTACAGGAATTTTATTGTATAATCAATAGATTTTATTTTGTGAATATATAAAAAATTTATATTTTGATTAGTTAATTTTAATAAATTATTTGTGTTAAGTGACCAATTGACTGTTTAGACAATTGAAAAAAACAAGCCTTTTTTTAGAAAAAACAAAATATTTAAAGGGCAGAAGAAGCAAATGATTATTAATCAACAAGTTTTACAAAAAAATCGCTATTTTATCTTTTTTTTATGGAATATTTTCTTAAAAAATGTTATTATCAATAAAATATTACTAAAAAGACTTATACATTTTAAAGGAGGAAGTTTATATGGCTGACAATAAGTATAAGGGAACAAAAACCGAGAAAAATCTTTTAGAGGCATTTGCAGGAGAGTCTCAGGCGAGAAATAAGTACACTTATTTTGCTTCAGTAGCAAAAAAAGCAGGCTACGAGCAGATAGCAGAGCTGTTTTTAAAAACTGCTGAAAATGAAAAAGAGCATGCAAAACTTTGGTTTAAAGCTCTTGGAGGAATAGGCGATACAGTTGAAAATCTTACAGCTGCAGCAGAAGGTGAAAACCATGAGTGGACAGATATGTATGTAAGAATGGCTAAAGAAGCTGAGGAAGAAGGATTTACAGCTTTAGCAGAGCAGTTTAGAGGCGTTGCTGAGATTGAAAAGAAACACGAAGAAAGATATCGTGCACTTCTTAAAAACATTGAAACCATGGAAGTATTTAAAAAGAGTGGTGTTACTATCTGGGAATGCAGAAACTGTGGACATATTGTTGTTGGTACAGAGGCTCCAAAGGTCTGTCCAGTATGTAAACATCCACAAAGCTATTTTGAAGTAAGAGCAGAAAATTATTAATAGAAAATTATTTTTGTAAATAAAATTAAAAGCAGGTTATGATAATTGTTTCAGGATCTGCTTTTTTTATGGGACAAATAAGTGAATAAATAGATAATGTATAGTTATATTACTGTTAATTAGCTGATATTTGCTAAAATTATAAGGAAAATCTTAAAAATACCTCAAAATATTTTTACACTTGCTTAAATAAATATTTATGGTATAATTTGAGAATACCAATTAATTGTGCAAAATATAACTTTGCAAATCATTTATTATTTTAAGAAAGGAAGTTGTAAAATGAATGAAGTTATTAAGGCCATGAAAGAAAGAAGAAGTATCAGAAAATTCAAATCAGATATGGTTCCTTTAGAGGAAATAGATAAAATTATTGAGGCAGGCTTATATGCAGCTAATGGAATGGGAAAACAGGCAGTAAAAATAATTGCAGTTACAAATAAAAAAGTTCGTGACGAATTAAGTGATTTGAATCGTCAAATTGGTGGATGGAAAGCTGGATTTGACCCGTTTTATGGTGGTCCTGTAGTACTAATCGTACTAGGAAACAAGGACGTTGCTACACAAGTTTATGATGGTAGCCTTGTAATGGGAAATCTGATGTTAGCAGCAGACAGTCTTGGCATAGGAAGCATCTGGATTCACAGGGCAAAAGAAGAATTTGAACATGAATATGGAAAAAATCTTTTAAAAGATTTAGGAATAGAGGGAGAATGGGAAGGAATAGGACATTGCGTTTTAGGTTATGCTGATGGAGAAAAACCAAAAGCCCATGAAAGAAAACCGGACAGAGTGCATTATATCAAATAAATTATAATCGTAAAGCGGACATTCGGAATCCGCTTCGCTACTTCCTCATGAACGCAGTGGCACTTTGTGCCACTGCGTTCAAAATATGTTTTAGCACAACTTTTTTGATAGTGTAGTAAAAGTTAGATAATTGCATGAAAAAAAGACAGATAATTCATTTTATGTAATTAAAACACTCTTGGAATAAAAAAAATATAAAAAAATGAAAAATTGTGTTATTTGTTATTTCAAAAATCAATAAATCTTTAACATGATGATACTTTACTACTTTAATTCATCAATTTTGAAATTGTTTCTGCTTGTGTTTAGTGTTATAATGAAGCAGTTGTGTGAAAGTAGTGTTCATAAAGAAACATCAAAACATATTCTGAATGAATGCTCTACTAAAAAGGCGTCTGAACCCTTAGTTTTAAAGGATTTAAACGCCTTGAACGTATTTTGGAGGAAAAAAAATTGAGTGAAAAAAAGAGGAGTAACTTTTCAGGCAAACTGGGCTTTGTTCTGGCAGCTGCCGGTGCCTCAGTAGGTCTTGGAAACATATGGAGATTTCCATATTTGGCAGCTGAGTACGGAGGAGGTATTTTTCTTCTGGTTTACATTATCCTGGCTTTAACTTTTGGTTATACCATGATAATTTCAGAGACTGCCATTGGTCGTATGACCAAGAAAAGCCCGGTTGGTGCATTTAAGCATTTTGGAAATTCAGCAGGATTTAAATTCGGAGGCTGGATAAATGCCATTATTCCAATACTGATTGTACCTTATTACGCAGTAATCGGAGGATGGGTTATCAGATACCTGTATGAATATCTTGTAAGCGGAACTAAAAATCAGGCAACAGATGAGTTTTTTACATCATTTATTACAGACGGTGCTTCATCTGAGATATGCTTTATTGTATTTGTTTTAGCTACAGTTATTGTTATTTATATGGGTGTTCAAAACGGTATTGAAAGAGTTTCAAAAATTATGATGCCTATTCTTGTGGTTTTGGCTTTCGTAATTACTATTTATTCAATTACCCGTCCGGGAGCAATAGAAGGAGTTAAGTATATGCTTATTCCTAACTTTAAAAAGTTTTCCTGGATGACAGTTGTAAGTGCCATGGGACAGATGTTTTATTCTTTATCCATTGCCATGGGTATTCTTATTACTTTTGGTTCTTACATGAAAAAAGACAGCTCAATAGAAGAAAGTACGGAGCAGGTTGAAATATTTGATACCGGTATTGCCATTATGGCAGGTCTTATGATTATCCCGGCAGTGTTTGCTTTTTCAGGTTCTGAAGCAGGACAAAACTTAAATGCAGGCCCGTCACTTATGTTTATTACAATGCCTAAGATTTTTGATTCAATGGGTATAGGAAGAATTATAGGAATTCTCTTTTTCCTACTAGTATTATTTGCAGCTATTACATCCTCAATAGCCCTTGCAGAAAGTGCAGTTTGTACCCTGGAAGATGAGCTTAAATGGGATAGAAAAAAGGCTACTGTTCTTGCAGGTATTTTCATAATTGCCATTGGTTCACTTTCAGCTTTAGGTTATGGTCCTTTGGCAAATGTTACTATTTTTAATATGCAGTTTTTGGATTTCTTTGATTTCATTACAAATTCCGTAATGATGCCTATCGCAGCTATGGCGATATGTATTTTGGTAACAAGAGTTATCACAGTTGAAGAAATAACAAAAGAAGTTACAGTTGACGGACATAAGTTTTCCCGTAGATTTGTTTACTATTTTATGATTAAGTATCTTTGCCCGTTTTTTGTAGCAATTATTCTTATTTCAAGTGTAGCAAATGTATTAGGATTTATTTCCATGTAAAATTAAAATTTAACTAAGGCCTCTTTGTTAGATATTAACTATCTGACAAGGAGGTTTTTTTATGTGTTTTTCCTTTGCAAAAGCCAATAAAGAAGATTAAATGCCTAAAAATAAGAATCAAATAAAATTAATAAAAAGCCGAATAATATTTAAGAAAAAAATATGTAATATGCTGAAATTATTAAGCAAAAAGCTGTTTTTAGCAGGAAAAGGAAATTTATTAAGGTTATTTGTAAAGGAGAGGGGCATGAAGAAAGAAAAGATTATTATTCCTTTATTGTTGATGTTTATTTTTCTAAATGGGTTTTTTTGTAAATCTGAAGCTTATGCTCTTGATGGAGAAAAGCTTTCTTTAAAAGCCACTGGTTCAGAGTATGGTGACTTATCTTATGAAATTATATCTGACAAAGATCATAATAAAACTGTTACTATTACAGGCTGTGATAAAAATGCTAAATCCGTTGTTATTCCGGAAAAAATCGAAAACTATACCGTTACAAAAATAGCATCAGGGGCTTTTTTATCATGTAGTAAAGTAATCTCCATAAAAATACCTGAAAGTGTAAAAGAAATAGGAAGCAAGTCCTTTTCTAACTGTACAAGTCTTGAAGAAATCAATATTCCCACTGAAGTAAAAGATTTACAAAGTGGAGCCTTTTCAGGATGCAGTTTACTTAAAAACATTAAATTGCCGGAAGATCTAAAAACTGTAGGTGCTATGGCTTTTTATGAATGTAAAAGTCTTGAATCCATAATTATTCCGGAATATGTAACATGGATTGGTGATTCGGCATTTGCAGGTTGTGAAAGTTTAAAAAGTGTAACACTTTCAAAAAGGCTAGACACTCTGGGAGAATATGTTTTTGAAAGATGCATAAATCTTTTGGATATTAATGTAGATGAAAAAAATCCTAAATATCTAAGTATTGAAGGGGTTTTATACAGTAAAAATAAAGATACTCTTTATAAAGTACCTGCGGCTAAAGAAGGAGAGTTTGAAGTAAATGAGGATGTCAAAAATGTAGAACCCTATGCTTTTTATGGCTGTACAAAACTTACAAATATTATTCTTACACCTAAAATTGAAAATATAGGTTTAAGTGCTTTTTATGGTTGCGCCAGCCTTGATACCGTTTCCATTCCCTCATCTGTAAAATCTATTGGAGAAAATGCTTTTTTTAACTGCTCAAATCTTTCGGAAATTATTGTTAATGAAGGAAATGAAAATTATACTTCAGCTGAAGGTGTGCTTTTTAACAAAGATGCAACGACACTTATTATTTGTCCTCCTGTAAAAAGTGGTGCTTATACCGTTCCGGAAACTGTTGAAAATATTTCAAAGAATGCTTTTAATGGCTCTAAACTTAGTGAAGTTATAATTTTAGAAGGAGTAAAAAATATTTCTAACAGCGCTTTTATTAATTGTTCTAATCTTAATAAAATATCTGTTAGTGCTGAAAACACAGCATATTGTTCAGAGTCAGGTGTGCTTTATGATAAAGATAAGAGTACCCTTATTAAAATACCGGAAAAAAAGACAGGAGGATTTACAATCCCTTCAAGTGTTGTAAAAATTGAAGCAAATACTTATTCCGGTTGCAATATTACCTCTATTGCAATATCTGCGAGAGTAACTGAAATTGAAAGCGGTGCTTTTGATAACTGTAAAAATCTGCTCTCTATCAATGTTGATAACAATAATCCGGCCTATAGCAGTTTAGAGGGAGTATTGTTTGATAAATTAAAAACCACACTTGTAAAATACCCGGAAGGAAAGGCAGGAGCTTATATTGTTCCTTCTTCAGTTAAATCAATAGCTGATGCATATATGATTGGTGGAACTGCTATAACCAAACTTACTATTCCGGCATCTGTTAAAGAAATCAAAAAAAGTGGACTGGTTATTGATAATGCCAAAAATATGGAAATTATTGTAGTGCATGGTTCTAAAGGTGAAGAATTTTGTAGAAATAATGGTTTAAACTATAAAGTCTATGGAGAAGTAGATCCAGGAGAAGAGAGCGAAGATCCTGTTCTTGTTTTGGCTGATAAAGTTGCTCCTTATACAGGAAGTCCTATTGAAATAGACCCTATCTGGGCATCAGGGGTTTCAAATATTACTTATAAATATTACACTGACAGTAATTGCCATATTCTTACTTCAAGTGAATCAGGTGCAGCAGGGGATGGAGAAGCACCTGTAAATATCGGGGAATACTATGTTGTTGCCAGCGGAGAATTTACCAATGCCAGTGGAAATAAGGAAAGTCTGGCCTCAAATATTGCAAAACTTACCATAGAAAAAGGGGACACCATCGTAAGTTTAAGTGATTTTGTAACAGGCTATACCGGTGAAGCTGTGGAAATGACAGGGGCAGTGGTTAAAGGAAGCAGCGGTGCAATCAGCTATAAATATTTTTCAGACAGTCTTTGTAAAAAAGAAATATCAGCTCCTGTAGAAATGGGAACCTATTATGTAAAAGCCTATGTAGAAGAAGATGAAAACTATAAGGCTGGTGAGTCAAATACGGCAAGACTTATTATAGATAAATACGCCACAAAAATAACCCTAAATGATAAGACTGAAACTTATACAGGAAGCGAACTTTCTATTGACCCTGCAGTGGTGGAAGGAAGCAGTGGAGCTGTAAGTTATATTTATTATATGGATAATAAATGCAGCCAAAAAACTACAACGCAAAAAACGGGTACTTCTAAGGAGGGAGGAGCTCCCGTAAAACCCGGAGTTTATTATGTAAAAGCTTTTGTGGAAGAAGATGAAACCTATAGAAATGCAGAGTCAAATATTGCAGTTTTAACCATTGAAAAGCTGGAAAGTACTGTCACTATAGAAGATAAGACCCTTACCTATGACGGAAATCCTGCAATAATTGATGAGGCGGTAGTTACGGGAAGTACCGGCAGTGTTTCTTATGAATATTATAATGATGAAGAATGTCTTATTAAAACAAATGAAAAAGACAATGGTTCGAAAACCCCGGGGGCTGCTCCGGTATATGGGGGAACCTATTATGTAAAGGCCTTTGTAGAAGAAGATGAACTTTATAAAAGTGCCCAGTCAAATGTTGCAGTTTTAACTGTGGAAAGACTTGAAAGTACCATTACCATTGAAGATAAAACCGTAATATATAACAAAAATCATGTCACGATGGACAATGCAGTAGTTACCGGAAGTACAGGAAGCATAAGATATGAATATTATAAAGACCAAGAGCTTAAGGAAAAAACAAATCCTCTTAGAGACGGCTCTAAAGATATGGGAACTGCTCCTTCATATGGCGGAACCTATTATGTAAAGGCATATGTAGAGGCAGATCATTGTTACAAAGAAGCTGAGTCAAATATTGCCCTATTACAGGTTGATAAAGCAGAGACTATTATTACTTTTTATGATATGACAACTGTTTACACAGGAAGCAGTGTTGTATGCCAAAAACCTGTAGTGGATGGAAGTACCGGAAGAATCAGCTATTATTTTTACTTGGATGAAGAATGCAAAAATGAGATTGCACCCCCTATAAATGCCGGAGTTTATTACGTAAAAGCTTTTGTGGAGGCGGATCAAAATTACAATGAAAAATTATCTGACAAAGCAACCGTAACCATTGAAAAGTCCAAGTGCAGAGTAACATTAAGGGATAAAAGAGCGATTTATACGGGAGAAATTATAAATATAAATGACCCAGAGATAATTGGAAGTTATGGTAATCTTCGTTTTGAATATTATTGTGACAAAGATTTGAAAATTAAGACAACTCCTGATAATAATAAATCTGCAAGTGAAGGCGGTGCACCTGTTAATGCCGGAGAGTATTATGTAAAAGCTTTTGTAGATGAAGATGATAATTATAAAGCTTCAGAGTCTAATGTTGCAGTATTGCTAATAGAAAAAGCTAATACAAAGATTACATTAAATGATACAATGGTATTATATACAGGAGGAGCCATTACTTTAGATGCTGCCATAGTGGAAGGAAGCAGTGGCAAGGTTACATATAAGTTTTATAAAGATGAAAAGGGAGAGAATGAATTAAGTCAAGTTGTAGAGACAGGAAATTATTATGTACAGGCCTTTGTAGAAGAAGATGAAAACTATAAGGCGGCCTCTTCTAAAATCGTAAAATTGATAGTCTCTAACAAAATCACTACAATTACTTTAAATGCAGATGCTAAATTGTCAAAATATTATGATAAAGAACCCTTGGAACTTTCTAAAGATAGCATTACAATTATAGGAAGTGTTACAGAGCCTGATTTTAAATATTTTAAGGATGAAAAATGTAAAATTCCTACAGATACTGAAAGTGGATCTTTAGTTACAGGAACAGCGCCCGTAAATGCAGGTAAATACTATGTAAAAGTATATGTAGATACTGATATGGAATTTGTGGGAGCTGAGTCCGAGCCTATAGAAATAAATATTTATAAAGCAGCCTCCAGTATAGAAATAAAAGACGATGTCAAAAGGGAGAGAAATTTTGACGGTGTGGGATTTTATTTATCAAAGTCAGAGTTTGATATAAAAGGAAGTAGTGGAAATGTTACCTTTACTTATTATAAGGATGAAAAAGGCATTAATCTTACCTCTAAATCTGACGGAGCAAGAAGTGACGGAGAATTTCCGGTTAATGTGGGAACTTATTATGTAAAGGCTTTTTTGGAAGAGGATAATAATTATGAAGCAGCCACTTCAAAAATAATTGAGATACAGATTGTTAATCCTGACAGGAAAAAAACTACAATCAGCCTTTCTGATAAAACTGTATTTTATACAGGAAAACCTGTAAGTATAGGAAAGGCTAGTGTTAAGGGCTCTACAGGTGAAGTTACTTATACCTATTACACGGATAAAGCCTGTAAAAAACTAACAACAAGTCAAAATTCAGATTCAATTACAAAAGGAAGTGCCCCAGCAAAGGTTGGAATATATTATGTAAAGGCAACAGTAGCAGCAGATAACAATTATCTGTCAGCCCAGTCAAATATTGCCAGACTTACAATCAAATCAGTGGGAACAAAGGCTTCAAGTATCACTTTGAAAGCAAAAACCACAGCTTTTACCGGAAAAAATATCCAGGTGGATAAGGCTGTAGTTAAGGGAAGTAAGGGAAAAGTTACCTATACCTACTTTACAGATAAAAACTGTAAGAAAAAGACTGCAAAATCCACACATGGAGCAACAAGTGCCGGTGGGGCACCAAAATATACAGGAACATATTATGTAAAGGCAAGTCTGGCGCAAAAAGATGAATATAAAGCTGCTACCTCAAATGTGGTAAAACTGGTAATAACAAAGGCTAAGCAGGTATTTTCCAAAGTTACTGCGAAAAAAGAGGTGAAATTAAGAAGTCTTAAAAAAGCTTCTGTCAGCTTTAAAATATCTGCAACTGTTAAAGAAAAGGCAAAAATCACCTTTAAAAAGGTAAGCGGAGACAGCAAAATAACCTTATCTTCTGCCGGTAAGGTTACCGTAAAAAAAGGCCTTAAAAAGGGAACTTATAAGATTAAAATTAAAATAAGTTCAAAGGCTACCAAAGATTATAAAGAAGGCAGTATCACAAAAACTGTTAGTATAAGTGTGAAATAAACAGTAAAAGAAGAAAAGAGTTAAAATGAGTGAAAAAGTGTTTAAGGAAGTAAAAAAACCGGAAAAAATCAGCTCCTATTTTAAAATGGAGCTGCCGGTTTTAATAGTTGTTACGATTTCCGGAATATTATACAATGCCGGAATCGGAGTAGGACCCTACTATGAAGGTCAGTTGGCAGGAAAGCTGTATGAGGTTTTTAAAGGATACAGCACTTTTTTTGATGTTTTAAAATTGGCAATTACCTATGTGGTGGTTTTGACTTTTGTTCAGGGTATGAGAGCTATAAAAAGATATAGCGTAAGGGTTTTTTCCAATGATGTGGGACGGTTAATGAGACATACTCTTTATTCTTGTCTGATTAGGATGGATAAAGAAAAGTTAAATAAGGAGGGACTTGGGGCATTAATGACCAAGGCCATCGCTGATGTGGATATCTGTTCAGAGGGCATGAGAAAGTTTACCACAGAGGTTTTTGATACCGGTGTAGCAATGATAGTTTATATTTCAATGCTTTTGTTTTATGATTTTAAGCTTACTTTAATAGCAGGTATTTTTACTCCTTTTGCGTATTTTTTGGCCAATCGTTTAAAAAAACAGGTTGTTAGGGCAAACAGAAGGCAAAAAATGAGTGCTACACTTTTAAATCACAAAACCATGGATAGGGTTTCAAATGCCATAACCTACAGGATTTTTGGCAGGGAGGAGGCCAGAAATGAAGCCTTAGAGGAGGCTCTTAATGATTATGAGAAAAATAGTATTAAGGCTAATATCTTTGAAGGCAGTATGACACCTTTATATAATTCCCTAACCATGGCAGGAACTGTAATAATTATCTATATAGGTTCTAAAAATGTAGCCGGAAGCGGTTTTACCAAATGGGATATTGCAAGCTTTACCACCTATCTTGCGGTTTTTACCAAGTTTGCAGTTAAGGTAAGCCGGGCCGCAAAGCTTTTTAATGCAATTCAAAAGGCGGAAGTTTCCTGGGGCAGAATAAAGCCTTTGATGAAGGAAATTGAAATCAAAAAATCCCTTCTTTCACAAAAAGAAATCCAAAAAGTTAATATTGAATTTGAAAATGTTTCTTTTGGACATTTTGATAATGATAATAATTTTAAGGCATTGGCTAAAAGTCTTTCCTTTAGTGTAAAGCCCGGTCAGATAGTTGGAATTACCGGAATTGTGGCTTCAGGAAAAAGTTCTTTGGGAAAGATTTTCATAGATGAAAGTTGCTATGAGGGAAGCATTAGAATAAATGGAGAAGAATTTAAGAGTTTATCTTCGCAACAAAAACATGAATATGTAAGTTACATGGGACATGAGCCGGAACTTATGAGCAATTCAATCTATGAAAATGTGGCATTGGGAGATGAAACTGATGTGGATAAGTGGCTTGACATGGTTTGTTTGTCAGAAGAAGTTTTTGAAATGTCAGATAAAAAAGAAACTTTAGTTGGAGATGGGGGAGTAAAACTATCCGGAGGACAGCAGGCAAGATTAGCCTTGGCTAGAACTTTATCTCATTCAAGGTCAGTTATGATACTTGATGATCCCTTTAGTGCAGTAGATAAACTTACAGAGAAAATTATACTTAATAACATAAGAAAGGAATTTAAAGATAGAATCATACTTTTAATATCCCATAGACTTTATCATTTTCCGGAGTTTGACCATGTATTGTTTTTACATGATGGAAAAGGTGAGTTTTCAAATCATAAATTGCTTATGGAAAATTTTAATGATTATAAAGAACTGTTTGATAAGCAGGTTAAGAGGAAGGATTTAGATGAGGGAGATAATTAAAAAAATACTGAAAAAAAATATGGGAATTCTTATTCTTATGACTATATGTATAGTGGCTTCTGTGTTATTATCACTTTTGCCTCCACTGGCTTTGGAAAAAGTGGTCAATACCCTGACAAGTAATCAAAGAGTAGGTCTAGAACTGGCTTTTTTATATTTTGGACTTACTGTTATTTCTAATATTTGTGAGTCTGCAAAAAACAGCTCAATAACAATTGTGGGACAAAAAATTACCCATGGAATAAGAAGCATTTTAGGCGAAAAGCTAAACAGATTACCTACGGATTATTATATTAAACACGGAAGTGGAAAAGTGACTTCTGTATTTGTAAATGATGCAGATACTATTGATACACTTTTTTCTGATGGTATAGTGGGGATGTTTGCAGACGGATTTAAATTATTTGGAATTTTATTTATTATTACTTCCAAAAGTCTGGGACTTGGTATAATAATTTTTCTTTTAATGCCTTTTATTTATTTTCTTACAAAACATTTTCAAATGAAAACCCTTTTGGCCCAAGTGGATAACAGAAAGGCCATAGCCAGGGTAAATAATCATGTACCGGAAACCATTAGAAATATCAGGATGATACATGTTTTTGAAAAAGAAAAATACATGGAAGATAAATATGATGATTATATACTAGAAAGCTATAAGGCTGTAAATCGTTCCAATACCTATGACAGCTTGTATTCTCCCATTATTCTTATTATCAAGGCTATTGTAATTTTAATAATGATGACAACAGCGGCAGCAGGAGAAGATTTTCAAAAATTTTTTGGCATTAGCGTAGGTTCGGCAGTGGCAATTACCGCCTATGTGGGAAAAATATTTACACCTATAGAAGCTATTGGCATGGAGATACAAAATGTTCAATCTGCACTGGCAGGTATAAAAAGGATAGAAGAATTCTTAAAAGAAGAAGAGATATCAAAAGAACCGGAAAAAACAAAGCTTGATTATGTAAAAAAAGACTATGAAAACTGTGAAATTGTATTTGATAATGTTACTTTTTCCTACAATGATGATAAACAAATACTGAATAATTTTTCTTTTTCCATTAAAAAAGGGGAAAAAGTTACATTACTAGGAAGAACCGGTGCAGGTAAGTCCACAGTTTTTAAATTACTTTTAGGATTATATTTTCCAGATGAAGGTGCTATATTAGTAGAAGGAAAACATCCTGGGGAAATAAATTTTAAAGAAAGACGGAAAATTTTTGGTTGTGTTGAGCAGGATTTAAAGGAGGTTTTGGGAAATCTAAGGGAACAAATCACTTTATTTGACGAGGATATTACAGATGAAATGATTTGGAAGGCTTTAGATACGGTAGGTTTAAGAAATGTAGTGGAAAAACTTCCTGAAGGGCTTGAAACAAAAATGAAGGCAGGATTGTTTTCAAGGGGGCAGATACAGCTTTTATCAATTGCCAGGGCGATAGTTACTTCTCCTTCTATATTGCTGTTGGATGAAATAACTGCAAATCTTGACAGTGATACGGAAAAGCAGGTCATTGATGCCTTAAATAATGCTTCTAAAGGAAAAACAGTTTTGTCAATTTCCCACAGATTATCTACCTTTATGGAAAATGAAAAACTGATTTACCTGTAATATTTACAAATATAATAAAAAAGGATGATTTAAATGGAAAAATATTTTGACATAAACGAAAAAGGTTTCAGCGTTCGTTGTAAAATGTTTTATGCTAAAGACTTAAAAGATGTTGAATACATAGTAATAGCTACCCATGGTTTTGGTGGCAGTAAAGAAAACAAAACCATTGAAAAATTTGCTCAAAAGCTTTATTCAAAACATAAAAACTATGGGGTATTATCCTTTGACTGGCCTTGTCACGGAGCTGATGCCAGAAAAAAACTTCTTTTAGAAGAATGCATGGAATACCTTTCTTTTGTAATAGCCTATTCAAAGGAAAAACTTAATGCTAAAGATTTATATATCTATTCCGTAAGTTTTGGAGCTTATCTTACCTTAAAATACATTGTGGAAATTAATAATCCTTTTAAGAAAATAGCCCTTAGGTGCCCTGCCTTAAAAATGTATGATACCATGATAAAAGGTATCTCTAAAGAAGATATGTTAAAGCTATCAAAGAAAAAAGAGGTTTTAGCAGGGCATGATAGAAAAATGAAAATAGATCAGGAATTTTTAGAGGGACTTAAAAACAGTGATGTAATGAAATATGACTATATGGATTACGCAGATGATATTATTCTTATTCACGGAACTAAAGATGAAATGGTAAATATAGAAGACTCCAGGAAATTTTCCCAAAATAATGTAATCGAAATGTTAGAAGTTGAAAATGCTGATCACAGATTTTCAGATCCAAAGACAATGGATATTGCAATTCATACTATAGTGGAATTTTTTTCATAAAAAAACCGGTCAGTATGATATGTATCCTTTTTAACGGGCACATATCATACCGTGATCGTTTTTTTATCTGTGTGTTTTTTCGTAAGATACGTTTTCTACGGCTTTTTCTTCGTGCTTAATAAATTTGGTTTCATAATCTTTTAAATAAAAAACCGCTTCCTTAGACATTGGAATCAAGGCTATTACATTAAATATTGTCATAAGTCCGATTCCCACATCTCCAAGATCCCATACGAAAGTATAGGCAGCAAGGCATCCTATAAAAAGATTAATTAAGGCTATTGCCTTATAAATAGTCTGGCTTGTCCAGGAATCCCCAAAAACATAGGCTATGTTGGAACGGGCATAAAAGAGTATCCCCAAAAAAGTGGAGAAGGAGAAAAACCAGAGGGTAATGGCAATAAAAATAACTCCGGCATTTCCAAAATGATAAGACATAGCCTTTTGTAAAAGGTCCATTCCACTTAGACCTGATAAAACATTTTCCGGAACAAGTAACATTACAAATGCGGTACAACTGCAAATAAGTATTGTATCTATAAACACTCCTAAAGATTGTAAAAGTCCTGATTTTGCCGGATGATCCACATCTGCTGCTGCAGCAGCACAAGGAGCAGAACCGCTACCTGCTTCATTGGAAAAAAGGCCTCTTTTTACACCATTCATAAGTATGGCTCCAAATCCACCGGAAACTGCCTGTCGAAGTCCAAAAGCTTCATTGAAAATCCTGGCAAAAACCGAAGGAATCAGGGAAAAGTTGTTTATAATTACAAATAATGTCAATAATATATAAAAGCCGGCCATTAAAGGTACTATAAAATCCAAAACTTTTACGGTAACATTCTTTTTTAAAACAATGTAGGCTCCCGGAAGACAAAGAACTATTGCAGTTATAAGGGGCGGTACATTAAAGGCATTTTCAAAAGCTGATGATACAGAATTTCCGATTACCTGACTGATTCCACACCAGCAAAGCAGTCCGGAAAGGGAAAATAAAACAGCCAGTATGCTTTTGTTTTTATTTTTTGCAAAAAGCTTGTGAAGATAATAGGCAGGACCACCTCTAAAGCCACCGTATAAAGGGTCTTTGCTTTTATGAACCTGTGCAAGAGTAGCTTCTATAAATGCAGTTGATGAACCAATAATAGCAGTTATCCACATCCAAAATACCGCACCGGCACCTCCTGCTGAAACAGCTGCTACGACACCTACCAAATTTCCCATACCAACTCTTGTGGCTGTGGATACTATAAGGGCTTCAATACCGGAAACACTGCTTCTTTTATTGGAATTTCCACCTTTATGAGCTGCCACTTTAAGCATTTCAGGAAATAATCTGACAGGTAAAAATCTTGTAATTATAGTTGAAAAAATCCCCAGGGGAATTAGAATAATGATTAATAATGATAAACCAAGGGACGAGCCGTTTAAAAGCGGGATTGTAATTAAATCTCCCCATAAAAAATCATAAATCGCTTGTAATACTTTCATAGTTACCTCTCTTTTTGAACAATATCCTTTTATTATATAATGAATGGGATAATTTGTAAATTAATCATTCTTAAGAAAAAAACTCTTTAAAGTTAAAAAAAGTATTGTAGAATTATAAATAAGAAAAAATACTTGTCGATTTTACTAAAAAGATTAAGGGAGGAATGTTATGAACAAAACAATGAGAAAAATTCTTATTTTAGCCGGATTTGGTATTATTTCTTTAAGTTTATTTTCCTGTGAAAAAAAAGAAGATAAAGAATGCAGTGACACATCCATAAGTGAGGACATTGGAGTGAGAGAAAACGATGTAGACGTAGTTCAGGTCAAAAAACCTGTAATTTATCTATATCCAAAAGAAGAAACAAAAGTGTCTGTAAGCCTTGATTATAAAGGAGATTTTTCCTGTATCTATCCTGCATTTGACCATGATAATACCTGGGTTGTTACAGCTACACCTGAAGGAGAAATAAAAGATAATAATGGACAGCTTTATAATTATCTTTACTGGGAGGGAGTTTCCAAAGAGGAATACGACTTTTCAAAAGGATATTGCATAAAAGGAAAAGACACTGAAAAATTTTTGGAAAAAGAACTTAGTAAACTAGGCTTAAACAGAAAAGAAGCCAACGAATTTATAGTATACTGGCTTCCACTAATGAAAGATAATAAATATAATGTCATATCTTTCCAAAAGGAGGCTTATACAGATAGTGCAAAGCTTATTTCAAGTCCCAAGGCAGATACTCTTATAAGAGTATTTATGGCCTGGTATGCCAGTGATGAATTTGTAAACATTAACGAGCCTGATGATGACAAAACCCCGATACGACAAGGTTTTACCATAGTTGAATGGGGCGGAAGTAAGGTTAAATAATGAGAGAAAGGGTGAGAAAATGAAGAAAAAAATTTTTATTACATTATTTTTAATTATGATTTTTATGATGTTTTCTTTAACGGCTTGTCAAGAAACTAAAATAAAAGAAGAAAAGGAATATAAGCCTGTTATTTATCTTTATCCAAAAGAGGAAACTGATGTATCGGTAAGTCTTGATTATGCAGGAGATTTTACCTGCCTTTATCCGGAATTTAGTCAGGATAATACCTGGAAAGTAAGAGCTTATCCAGATGGAAGCTTAAAAGATGCTAGTGGAGAAACCTATAATTATCTTTTCTGGGAGGGAGAATCTGATATAGAATATGATTTTTCAAGGGGATATTGCATAAAAGGAGAAGATACAAAAGATTTTTTGGAAGACGAACTAAAAAAACTTGGTTTAAACAGAAAAGAAGCCAATGAATTTATAGTATTCTGGCTTCCAAAAATGAAGGACAACAAATATAATGTAATTTCCTTCCAAAAAGAAGCCTATACCGATAATGCCAAATTAAAAACTACACCTGAAACAGACAGTCAAATCAGGGTTTTTATGGCTTGGTATGATAGCGACACATTTGTAGAGATTAAAAAGCCAAAAGAAGAAAATTGTCCCCAAAGAAAAGGCTTTACATTAGTTGAATGGGGCGGATGTAAAGTTAAATAATTAATAAAGAGGTTAATAAATGAAAAAAAGAAAACTTATTTTAGTAATTTTAATGATTGTAATTGAAGCAAACCTTTTAACGGCATGTAGATTTTTTATAGACCCTAATGAACAGGAGGAAGTGGCAAAGCCTGTAATTTATCTCTATCCAAAAGAGGAGATGGATGTGTCTGTAAGCCTTGATTATATAGGAAAATTCACCTGTCTTTATCCGGAATTTAGTCAGGATAATACCTGGAAAGTAAGAGCTTATCCAGATGGAAGCTTAAAAGATGCTAGTGGAGAAACCTATAATTATCTTTTCTGGGAGGGAGAATCTGATATAGAATATGATTTTTCAAAGGGATATTGCATAAAAGGAAAAGACACAAAAGATTTTTTGGAAAAAGAACTAAAAAAACTTGGTCTAAACAGAAAAGAAGCCAATGAATTTATAGTTTACTGGCTTTCAAAAATGAAGGATAACAAATATAATGTAATTTCCTTCCAAAAAGAGGCTTATACCGATAATGCCAAATTAAAAACCACACCTGAAACAGATAGCCAAATTAGGGTTTTTATGGCATGGTATGATAGCGACACATTTGTAGAGATTAAAAAACCAAAAGAAGAAAATTGTCCCCAAAGAAAAGGCTTTACATTAGTTGAATGGGGCGGATGTAAAGTCAGATAGATATATATATAAAATAAACTTATGAAAAAAGAGATTCAGATACCATTAAAAATGGGCATTTGAACGCAGTGGCACTTTGTGCCACTGCGTTCATGAGGAAGTAGCGAAGCGGATTCTGAGTGTCCGCTTTACTCTTTTTTTATTATAAAAAATCTAAAGAAAAAAATAATAGACTGACTTATTTAAAGATGCCTTTAAAATGCTATATAATATTTATTTTTAAAGTGACGATAGAAAGGTATAGGAAATATTTCCCATATAGGATATCATATCCTTAATAAAGGAGGGACATAAATATGATATTGTTACAGGAATCAGTCAATTCTTTGACGATGGATATGTTAAAAATATATACCACCATAGGTTTGTTGTGCATAGCATTACTTTTCTTTGTGGCATACAAGGAGCAATGTTCTTCGGTTTATACCATAGCCAGAGTATATGCTGTAAGGGTGTGCGTATTCAGTATTCTTTTAATGATTGATAATATGGTATGGAAATGTTTTGACCTTGGTGTAAAAGACATGACAGAAGATATGCAGATGCTGATTAATGCCTTTTATTTTATTTTTGATGTAATGATTTATTATAATCTGGTTTTATATTTTGACTATTCCTGTGGAAAAATATACAAAAAGAAAGAAAAATTCCTCTTGTTTTTACCCTTTGGATTTACTATTCTTTTGCATATTTTAAATCTTAAATACAGATTTTTATATACAGTAGTGGAAGTAGATGGTTTGCTGGATTACAGGAGGGCACAGTATTATTTTTTAGGAAATATTTTGCCCTACGGAATAGTGGTAGTGAATGCTTTAATCAGGTTGTCTAATTATTTGAAAGCCAAAATAAGTACCGGGAAAGCAGATAGCAAAAATACTTTGTCAATATTGATATTATCCAGCAGTATTTGCATCGCCAGTATAAAAAATGTGGATTTTGACCCGGTTCCCATATATGTAATTGTATTAGCAGTGGGATTTTTCCTTTACTATTTCCATGAAGTGGAATTTCAGGTTTCTTTGGACCCTCTTACAAAACTTATGAACAGGAGAGAGTTTAATTTTAATCTGGATAGGTTGATTGCCAATTATAAAGCTTATGAAAAAAATAAAATATATCTGATTATGATAGATATAAATGACTTTAAAGAAATAAATGATAAATATGGTCATGATGCAGGAGATGAAGTTTTAAGCAATATAGCTGAAGAAATGAAAAAAACTCTTGGTAAAAACAGGGATAATAAAAGCTATATTTACAGGTTTGGTGGAGATGAATTTTCTATAATTTTACTATGTGAAGGGGAAGAGGAAATAAAAGCTCTTTTGAAAAAATTAAATGAAAGAATGGGCAATATAAAATATAGTGATGAATCGAAATTAAATGTATCCTTATCCTATGGTTTTTACGCCTACGAAAGTTGGATGCAAAAAAATGATTTAATAAATGCAGCTGATAATGAGCTTTATAAAAACAAGAGAAAATATCATGCAATGAAGGATAGCAACGCCGGGAAAAAAATAATTCTTAAATCCAAGGAATTAAAATTTAATACATAAAGCTTTAACTATCTAAAATAATATGCCGCCCTTAGGGGCGGTTTTGTTCATATTTTTCTTTTTAACCCAATATTCTAAGAGATGTCATTGGTAAAAATGTAGAAAAACAAAAAAAATATGGTTTTTTACGAGAAATTTGCATATATCCTTTGCAATTTAATCAAAAATATGTAAAAATTAAACGACCCCTTAAAGTTTACATTCATTTAATAAAATGTTTATCGGAATTACAGGTTTTCTAAGTATAATGAACTAAGCAAATAAATTAAACCGGTATTCTAAGAAAAATTTAAGAAATATATTGTATAATGTTAATTTTTTTATCTGATAATGGTAAGAAATGAAGACAGTTCTTGTCTGGCTTAAAAAAGCCGATTTTAGATTCGGGGATTAAATTGACATTAAAAAAAATAGGTACATATAAGATTGAGGAGACAATTATGCAAAAATTTGAGTTATTCGTGGATGTCGTTTGGACAATATTAGAAATTGCGCCAATGCTAGTTATGGGATGGCTTGCTTTTATATTGGTCTTTGGCTTAATAAAAAGAAAAGCCCTGGTCAAAGCTTTTTCAGATTACAAAAACCGTTTTGCAATTATAGTCTGTGCACATAATGAAGAAAAAGCTATTGGAAGTTTGCTTTCAAGTTTAGGTGACCTGGATTATGATAAAGATAAATATCATGTATATGTTATATGTGATCATTGTACTGATAAGACTGCTGAAATAGCAGGAAGCTATCCTTTTGTAACCGTAATGGAAAGAAATGAAGGGCCTACAACAGGAAAAGGTGTTGTTTTATCCTGGGGACTTCCAAGGATATTAAAAATGACAGAAAAAGACAGTTGTGATGCTTTTGTATTTTTTGATGCCGATAATGTAGCCAAGGCAGATTTCCTTACGGAAATGAGCAAGAAAATGAACCAGGGTAATGATATTATCCAAGGTAACCGTTTAGGAGGAAGACCATACAATACCTATGTTACAAAATGGTATACATTATATTGGGCTTCATATACAACATATTTTTCCTATGCCAGAGAAAAACTTAATCTTTCGGCTTTCCTTACAGGAACAGGATTTGTGGTAAAAAGAGATTTGATAGAAAAAGAGGGCTGGGATACTTCAACTATTACAGAGGATGTGGAATACAGCATCCAAAACTGCATCAAAGGAAGAAGAGTTGCATTTTGCATCTCCGCTATATGTTTTGATGAACAGCCTTCAGAGTTAAAAGTAATGATGAATCAGCTTTCCCGTTGGACAACAGGAAGCTATCAGATTTTGAATAAGTATTTTTACAGCATAATTAGAAGTAAAAACGAAAGATTTTTACAAAAACTTGACAGTTTGATGTTTTTATTAATGGGTCCATGCTCATGGCTATCGGCTATTATAACAGCATTAAACATGCTCATAATTCTTTGGAAGCTTCCGCTTTATGCATGTCTTCCGGCAGTCATTCTTGGTGTTGTAGGGCTTATGACAATGTATATAGCAGTTTATGGAGCTGCAAGGTACAATAAAATTGAAAGTGAAGGAATGTTTTTTGCATTACTTACATTTCCTTTATTTACATTTGCCTATATGATTTGTTCAATAAAGACATGCTTTAAACCAAGCACAACATGGGTTAAGATTGAGCATAAATCATTAGACAGAGCGCAGGTGTAAGAAATGACCGAGAGTAATTTAAATAAAAAAATAAAAAAAATAATAAAGAGGATGACCGTTTTGGAAAAAGCGGTCATTCTTAGTGGGAAAAACTCCTGGGAAACCCATGAGATACCCGCATTAAATATACCATCCATCACCTTTAGTGACGGACCAAACGGAGTAAGAAAGCAGGCAGGAAAAGGAGATCATTTAGGACTTAATGATTCTCTTCCATCTACCTGCTTTCCTACTTTGGCAACATTGGCAAATAGTTGGAATACCGAATTGTCTTTCGAAGTTGGAAAGGCCTTGGGCCAAGAGGCTAAGGCTTTAGGAGTAAATGTTTTATTGGCTCCGGGACTTAACATAAAAAGAAGCCCTCTTTGTGGTAGAAATTTTGAATATTTTTCAGAAGATCCTTACCTTTCGGGTAAAATGGCAGCAGCTTTTGTAAGGGGAGTACAATCCCAAAAGGTATTTGCCTGTCCAAAACATTTTGCCGTAAATAATCAGGAAAATCAGAGAATGGCAAAAAATTCCGTGGTGGATGAAAGAGCCTTAAGAGAAATTTATTTAACAGCCTTTGAAATTGCAATTAAAGAAGGAAATGCCCATTGCATAATGACCAGTTATAACGAGGTGAACGGTGTCTATGCCAATGAAAATGCCCATTTATTAAGAGATATTTTAAGGGGAGAATGGAAATACAAGGGTATGGTTGTAACTGACTGGGGCGGTTCAAATGACCATATTTCAGGGGTAAAAGCAGGTTCTACAGTAGAAATGCCATGTCCCGGTTTTGATTCGGCAAGAGCTTTGTTAGAAGGACTTAAAATCGGAAAAATTATTGAAGAAGAGATAGATGAAAGAGTTGAAGAATTATTACATGCCATTTATCATCTTACAGATTTTAAAAATAAAGAGGAAAAATCAACAAGTCCCAAGCTTTCAAAAGAGCTTATAAACTCCCACAATGAACTTGCCGGAAAGGTCTTAGAAGAAAGCATTGTCCTGTTAAAAAACAAGGATAATATATTGCCTCTAAAAAAAGAGACAAAAGTTGCAGTAATAGGAGATTTTGCAATTTTACCTCGTTATCAGGGGGCAGGATCTTCTAAGGTAAATGCTACAAAGCTAGAAAGCATAAAAGATGTGGTTTACAATTATTTTCCTGAATGTACCGGAATAAAAAGGGGATATCAAAGATGCAGTCTTGTGGATGTTAATAATGAAAATGAGGCTTTAAAGCTGGCAGAAAAATCTGATGTATTGCTGTATTTTTTCGGGCTTGATGAATCCAGTGAAATAGAGGGAATGGACAGGAAAACCTTAGGAATTCCTGAAAACCAGATTTCTCTTTTAAATAAACTTTTTATGACTAATAAGCCTGTAGTTGGCATACTAAGTGCCGGTTCAGCTGTAAAAATGCCCTGGCTTGATAAATGTCAGGGGCTTATTCATACCTATCTGGGTGGACAAAACAGTGCAAAAGCCATTCTTAAGGTTTTGTGCGGTCAGATAAATCCTTCAGGGAAATTAAACGAAAGTTATGCCAAAAGATATTGTGATTCTCCGGCAGCCTCCTATTGGCATGCCAAAGGAAGAGATTGTGAATATAAAGAGAGCATATTTGTGGGTTACAGATATTATGACAGGGCAAAAAAAGACCTGTTATTTCCCTTCGGATTTGGCCTTTCCTATACAGAATTTGAATATTCAAACCTTAAAATAAGTCATGATAAAGTAAGCTTTACACTTACAAATACGGGAAAATATTCAGGAGCGGAAATTTCCCAGCTTTATATAGGACTTTCTGATTCAGAAATTTTCAGACCATTAAAGGAGTTAAAAGGTTTTTCCAAGGTGTTTTTAGAAGCAGGTCAGTCAAAAACAGTTACTATAAAGCTTGATGATAAAGCTTTTAGATACTGGAACAGTGCTACTTCTTCCTGGGAAATAGAAGAAGGCTATTACCAGTTTTACATTGGAGCCAGTGTAGAGGATATAAGACTTTCTGCTTTGTATTATGTAAAGGGAACAAGTCAGACATTTCCTGAAAAAAATCCGACTCTTTTGCCTTATTACAAAGCTCATATTAAAAAAATCAGCGATAAAAGCTTTAATGCCCTTATGACAAGGGAAAATGGCAAAGGAATTGTTATAAATAAAAAGCATAATCATAAAAAGCACAGAAGAAAACTGGATATCAATGATGCCCTTAGTCAAATGGATAAAGCACAAAGCGTATATGCAAGAATGTTTCACAGATTTCTGGTAAACAAAATGATTAAGGCACAAAGAAATAATAATCCTGACTTAAATACATTATTTATTTATAATATGCCCTTTAGGGCAATGGCCAAAATGTCCGGTGGAGCAATTGACATGAACATGGCTCATGCCATTTTGGAAGTAGTAAATGGAAATTTATTTAAGGGTAGTTTCAGACTAATTAAAGAGCATTTGAAAAATCACAAGAAAAATAAAAAAGTAGAGCGTCTTCTTAAAAAGAGAAAATAAAGCCTTTGTTTTGGGGGTCACCTCATTTACAAGGGCTTTTTTCTTTTGGAAAAAATCTAAAAAAATCATTAACGGATAACAAATAAAAACGATAAATACAATAGGATATTTAGTAAGAGTAAATATTGCAAGGAGGAGTCAAATGTATCTGGGAATCGATTTGGGAACCAATAATACGGTGGTGGCCTATACATATGCAGACAGTGATGACAAATTGATAACAAAGGTTATACAAATGGGTCAGATCTTTAACGACAGTTGGGAAAAATTTCCTATGCTTCCTTCTGCGGTTTTTTTTGGCAATATGGGCATCGTAGTGGGAAAAGAGGCAAAAAAATATAAAACTGTCTATAAAAACAGGGTTATTTTTAATCCCAAGCAATTTGCAGGTACAGTAAAAAAATGGAATATTGGTGGGAGAGATTACGAACCCAAAGATATTTTAGGTATGATTTTGAAGCATTGCAAGATAAATATAGATAAAGAAGAGGATGTAGACTACGAATTGGTTGTATTAACTGTTCCAGCCTCTTTTGGTCCCGAACAGATAAGCGATATTTTAGCAGCAGCTAAACTTGCAGGTTTTGATGAAGTAAATATTGCTATAAAACATGAACCTGTTGCGGCACTTTTAGCATATTTGTATGATAATTCAGAAAATATCATTGAAGATGATATTTTGGATTTTTCAACTGAAAAAAGAATAATGGTTTTTGATCTTGGAGGTGGAACCTGCGATACATCTATAATTGATGTTATTATTCGGGACGACGAAATAAATTTTAAGGAAATAGGAATCGGGATATATCAGGAACTTGGTGGAATGGACTTTGATGACAGGTTTGCAGTGGGACTTTTAAATGATTTTATGGAAAAAAAGGTAAACAGGGAGCTTAGTAAGGATGAGATTATGGAATTGTTCTTAAAGCTTCGTTCTGCAGCAGAGGTTATAAAGGAAAAAATTTCCGCAAAAATAGAAGCGGCTACTTTGGCAGATGAAAATATTGATCCGGAAAAACTTGAAATAAGACATGTCATAACTTCTTTTTTTGAGGGGGAAACATATAGAATTCGTATGACAAAGGCTAAATATGATGAATATACCAGGGACTTTTACAATGATGAAAATGTCAATTATAAAAAATGTGAGGAAATGGAACAGCATAAAAATATCATTGGTGTAATAAGAAAGACTTTGGATGATTATGCTATTGACAAAAATTCTATAGACTATGTTTTTGCCACAGGGGGCATGAGTCAGCTTAAGACGGTTCAGGATAAACTTAAGGAATATCTTGGATGTGAGATTATTGTTCCAAAAGATCCAATGGAAATCGTAGCCAGGGGAGCCTCCCTTTATCCTTTTTTTAATACAATGGAAAGAAAGGAAGTTGGCCATGTTATTGAAGACGGATTTAAAAATCTTGATATAGAAAATGAGTTTGAAGAAGAAATAGACTTAAAAAAAGAAATAAAAACGAAAAAAAACAGAAAGAAGAAAAGAAAAATGGAAGACAATATGATGATGGCAGAAGCCATAATGCTTGATATGCAACAGGGTCTTCCAAAGGTAATTATTCCAAGAAAAACGGAAGTGCCTTTTGAATCGGAAATTTTAAATGAGTATAAAACTACATCTCCTTCAGGGATAAAATTAAATATTTATACAGGACAAGATCAATATGATTCCTCCATGAGAATTCAAAAAAGCTTTGAAAAGAAATTTAAGTATCCGGTGTCTAGTGGTACTCCTTTTGATATTAAATATAAAATAAATTCCAATAAGGCCATAGAAATTACAATAGTTATACATGATGAGAAAGAACAGGTTCTTGAGATGTATATAGACAGTGATTTAAAGATTGAACGCAGTGTAAGCAATCCCCCGCTTCAAAAGCGTAAGCTTTAAGCGGGGGTATAAGCTTACTAGTGTCAGAAGGGGTTAAAGCCCCTTCTGACAGGTGGCACAAAGTGCCACTGCGTTCATGAGGAAGTAGCGAAGCGGATTCCGAATGTCCGCTTTACGAGGAAACATTTGAGATAAAGATGGGAGAAGAAAAGTGAATGGATTAAATTTATTGGATAATGATAATAAACTTAAGGACAACTGTTTGTTTATCTGGCAATTTAAGGAGGAAGACCTTAAAGACATGTGTAAAATCTTTGATGCATACAGACTAGATGTAATAACCGAAAATTCCAAGAAACATTTACAGGTTGACATTAACAAAATTGAAAATCGTATGTTAAAAGAGGGTTTTAATCCTGTGGAATGTATGCTTTATGCCTCCAAAATAATTAATTTAAGGCTGTCCAATGACAACAACATGATAGAGATTCTTGCTAAAGAAATTTTTAATATCTGCAAGTTTCACGAAAAAGACACCACAGATATATTGATACATATTATTAATAAATGGAGCTGGATACCCCAGTTAAAAGTTGTTATAGAAGTGTGCGGATTTCTTGGTGAAAATGACCTGTTAATGGATCTTATCTTAGAAAAATTTGCAAAATCAAAGGATCTTAAGTCCCATGTTTTTAATGCAATAATGAAAGTAAAAACCCAAAAAAATCTTGAAAGGGCCTTGAAAATAATATCAAATATAGGAACAAATGAAGAAGACAGGCTTATAGTTAAAAAATTTAATGGGGAAATAAGGGATTTTAGAAAATTTTCCAAGGTGCTTTTATTTTTGACAGAATACAAAAAAACTCGTCCCATGAGTAAAGCCGGGCAAAATGCCATCAATCAGCTTCTTTTAGATAATGGAGTAGTCAGGGTGAATGTGGGAGACATGGATTATATGCGAAGTCTTGCTGAAAAATCCGTAAATGACGAAGAGGCTTTTATAGAATTTATGACTTTTTGTTATAAAAAGTTCGACGAAGAAGCATGTTATCTAAGTAGGTTTTCCAGACCAGAGGCGGGGGAATTTTTAAGAACTATTTTAGCTAATATTAGTAAATTAAAAAAGAGAACTTACAATAATGCTGTTATCTCCCTTGGAATATTAGGAAGCAAAGGCTATAAGGAGGCAGAGAGTATAATAAGTGATTTGTATGTACCGGGTTTAGAATTAAACAATTATCCGGTTTTGGTTGCTCTTATGATATTGATGGATGGGGAATCAATGGAAGAAATAATCGATTTTTTTGTAGAAAAAAAGGAGTATAATTTATCGGATTTGTTTTTTTTATTAAAAATGGCGGATTTTAATTCGAAACATGAGGTTTTAAAGGAATTCCAAAGAAGATTATATCTTAGATATATAAAATTAATATCCACAGAAGACAGACAGGGCATTATAAAAATGACAAAAAACCTGCAAATGTTCTGGAGCAGAGAAATATCTTACCTAATACCTGTAAATCTTTTGAGATATATCTGTGAGATATTAAAGGTATATTCTAAAGATTCAAATGTATTTCCTCTTGAAGTATCAGTGGTTATATCCATGATGGATATCGTTTCTCATAACTGGAATGCTTTGGTAGAGGATACAGTATTTAGTATTTACAAAAATTCTGATGACATAAAAGTAGTACAAAGATCTAAGAGCATATTATTAAGCAAGGAGATTATGGCTCCGAACTGAAAAGAAAGGGTTCAAGAAGTAATATGGTTGTTGAAGATATAGAAGAAATTGAAAGAAAATATTTTGTAGATTATGATATCAGTGACATCCCGGATATGTTATGCACATATTATGAAAACAAAGAATTTGAGCTGGTTTATTACTTGTCTGAAAGGTATCGGACAGATTTTTTTCAATGTGAATTTTATCTTATGATGTCAATGATGGAACTGGGGCTTTATAAAAGGGCATACAAATGCTATAAAAAGCATGAGGGTGACTGGTTTCAAAGCTTTAAACAATTTAATATTTACTGGAAACATGCTGCTATTTATTCCCTGTATTTTAAAGATATGGAAATAAGTGACTATTATTGGGATATTTTCAACGAGTATTTTGAGTCTAAAATCGTACAAGTAGTGGAATTAATCTATGATGGCATGTCAGAAAGCATACAAAACACAGAACTTTTTAAAAATCTGTCTAAGGATTATCCATTATTAAATAAAGTGTGGGATAGGGGAAGTCAAAAAGAATTACAGGGGCTTAGCGTGAAATCGGAAAAATGGCAATACTACACTGATTATAATTTTCAGATTAGTGACGGGGACGAGTATGGAATAGAACTTGTCTATATGGAAAATGATCTTGAAATATACAGTTATAAGCCTAAAAATGTAGCTGCATCCATGCATATTTTAAGGGACAAAGATTGCACAATAATACTTGATTGTGGAAGTGAAATGTCACAGGGCAGGGTGATGAACATACCTGTAAGGAGTATTTTAAACAGATTAAATATACAACATGTGGATTTTGCTCTGGTATCTCATGCTCATTTAGATCACTATGGAAGTTTAAGTGAACTAAAAAAAACAAAGGTGTTTATGACAGAGGAAACAGGAAGAATTATAAAATGTGTTACCAATGATGTAAGATTTAATAATATACAGTTTGTTGAAGCCTATTCATATCTGGAATTTGATGATATCTGGATACAGTTTATCCCTAATGGACATATTTTAGGTTCTGTTTTATTTGATATAAACTGGAAAGATAAAAAAAGAATTATATATACAGGTGATTTTTCCCTGTCAGATCAGTGTACTGTAAGAGGTCTTGATCTTAAAGATATTACAAAAAACAAGACAAAAGTTGATGTTCTTCTTATGGAAACCACCTATGGCGATAAAACAGATATGTTGACACTGGAAAGTTATGAAAAAATATTCATTTCTCTTTGTGAAAAGTATTTAAAATACGGCAATAAAATATTCATTCCTTGTTTTGCTGTGGGAAGAACCCAGGAAACAGCAATACTTTTGGCTGAAACTGTAAGAAAGGGCGGCTACAATATAATGATTGACGGTCTTTCTATAAAGGTTACAAAATTATATAAAAAGATAATTGATTCCAAAAGAGATATTTTAAACGGAAGAGTTAATTCCTGCAATGGAATTCGTGACATTGATGGAAAAATTGACAATAATGATGTGATTTTGGCAAGCTCCGGTATGATGCAACCGGGCTCTACAGCTGCAAAATATGTGGAACGACTCTTAGAAAGAGAAAATGTATGCATTATGAAGGTTGGTTATATCAATGAAAGTCAGGGTATGCTAAATGTTATCAAAAACAGGCAGTATGATGAAATACATTTTGAAGATATTTCCCTTTCTGCCCATGCAGGATATTTAGAACTGATAGAAACAGTTGAAACCATTAATCCGGATACAGTGATATATGTTCATGGCAGGGGAATTGTTATGGATGAAATTTAAAGGTGGGGCTATGGTGGATTCAGTTGAAGAAGTAAAGAAAATAAGGTTTTCCATTGAAGAAAACGGAGATTTTTTAAATGCCCTTAAGGTTTTAAAAAAACTGATTGATACTACGGATAATGAACTTGATAAAGTCAGATATTACTGTGAAAGCCTTAGAACAGCTTATCTGATTAATTCTGATGTCTCCGCGGGAATCTGCATTAAATTACTATATAAATTAACTGCCATAAGTAAAAGAGAAGATAATAAAAAAGAAATAGCACAAATATTGCTGGAATTTATGGTTTTTTGTGCCAGGGAGGAAAATCTAGTCTTATTTAAGGAATTGGATAAAATATATCAGGGATTGGGACTTGAAAAAAATAATCCTTCCGGTCTTTATATGCTGGGAAAACAGATTATAAAAACCATTGAAAACGGAGATTTTCATCCTGCCATAAGAATTTTTTTGTCTGCAAATTTTTCTTCAAAAAAGAAAAATGAATTGAATGGTCTTATGATAATAGATGCAGAAGGCATTGTAAGTCGCATAGAAAGTATCCGAAAAAATTCATATTTATTTTATAAAGAGGGGGAAAAAACCTTTAAAGCTCTTTATGGAAGAACAAGTCGTGATTATGAAGCTAAGCTTGAATACAAGCTTTTGAAAAGAGATGACAGTATAAAAAAGGAATTGAAAAAAATTATATTTATACTTTTATCCTTCTCAAATGATATAATAGACAAAAATAATCTTAACAATATTATCAAAAAACAAAAAGATATATTTATTGGCAGCAATACAAAATCAGATATTAAAGATGAATTATTGATTTTAGAAAAAAATTATCCTAAGTGTTATGGAAAGGTTTGTAAAAGCTTTATAGAAGATGCCAAGGTCTCAAAAAAAGAGCAGGGCAATAAAAAACTGGATGAAAGAAAAATAGAAATGAAAGAAAAAGAAATCAAAAATTCAGACATTAATATTGTTAATATAATTGATTTTCCAAAGGAAGAAGACTTAAAAGAGCTTAAGCCTGAGGAGGTAATGGATGTGTATTATGATGAAGAAGCCTTTGATGACAGCATTTTTGGGAATTTTCTTGAACCTGATGATATAGCTCCCTCAAAACATGAATTTTCAGAAAAGTTATATATAATATCAATATTAATAGCTGTGATAATGGTCTGGTTTATTTGTGCCGGTGTAATATGCCATTATTTTCCCTTAAAAATATTTTGACAGTCATTTAATCTGGTTATTTATATAAGGGCAGATTTATCGGAGGATTATTATGACTAATAAAGAAAATGAAATAAACAAAAGAAAAACCATAGTGCATAAAAATAAACATAAAACAATAGAATCAGTTCCTGCAGTTATGCCAACACCAAAGCTTGACAGTGCAAAATCTTTAGAGCCTTATGAAGTTGAAAAGGTAAAAGAAATAGAAAAATACGATTGTCCCGAAAGTGAACAGGACTTTACTAAACTTGATAGTGATTTACTTTCTACAGACCTAAATCTTGAAAAAGGAATAGATTTTAAGGTAAATAAAGATCTTTTAAGCGAAGAAGAAGTTAATTTGGAGATAGATTGATTATTTTTGGCATCTTAAAAAATGATAAATATTTCTCTATAATATCTAAAAACAAATAGTTTTTCTTATATTGAGTGTATAAATGCCCCTATGGGTATGGGCATTTACATAAAATGTGAACTGTGATACACTCATTTTCACGTATTAACTTAATATTAATATTGCAAGGAGGAAAAGCAATGAAAAAAGTATTAAAAAAAGTTACAGCACTTGTATTATCAGCCGGAATCATTCTTTCGCCAGCATATAATACAATGGCAATGGAAACCGGAGTGGTTGAAAATACCCAGAATGCTACTTTGCAGGATGGTATTTACACTCCAACTAATTTTTCTTTTTCAGGTGGAAGCGGTAAGGTTACCATTACCTGTAGTCAGGTTGAGATAAAAAACGGTGAAGCTTTCGCAACTATCAAATTTTCCAGTACGAAATATACAAATGTAAAAGTTTCTGATACAGATTATGCTCCTACATCAAATACTGATGGAAGTATATTTGTTATCCCTGTAAATGCAAACGGTGAAACAGCTATTGTAGCTACAACAGTAGCTATGTCAAAGACTAGTGATGTAGAATATACATTAACTTTGGCAGTTGATAAAAGTGGTCGTGTCGAAACTTATACAGACGGATATTATACAAAAAATGTAACAATCCCAATGGATCTTAAAAACCCTAAATATTCAGACGGAAGAGTGTTTAGTTATCCTAAAAATCCATACAGCTTTAATGTAACAACCACCATTAAAGATGGAAAGATTGTGGCTGTTGATTATACAGACGGAGTAAATGTAGCAGCTTCCGGAAGTGATAGAAACTACCTTATCTGGGCTATGGATGGTCATGTAGTTACTAATCCGGGATATTATTACATAGACCCTGAAACACCAAAGACAGCAGAAGATGTAGTAGAAACAGGTATAGAAGAACAGGTTATTGCCCATAACGGTGTAGATGGAGTAGATGTTGTAACAGGTGCTACTATCACATCAAAAGCTATTATTGAAGCTGTTGAAGATGCTGTTGAAAGAGCAAAAACAGGTGACAAAGATGACCCAGAACCAACTATATATGCTGAACCTGCTACACCAGATGTAGTTCCTGAAGACGGTGTTTATACAACATTTGCAGAAGGTGACAGTCTTTCAATCGATTATGAGCCTGTAGTTCTTAAAGTGGAAAAGGGGATTATGAAAGCTGATTTTGTTATTCAGCAAAGACAGTCTTCTTATCCATATATCTATACAGGAAGTGAAGATGATGCAATAAAAGCTGGAGAAACATCCTGGTATTATCCGGAGGATTTTGATTATGGATATAAAAATCCGGGAAGTTTATTTAAAAATGTTATTATAACATCTCTTGATAAGAATCTTGACTTTGTAAACTTCGCTTCAGGAAGCGGAAACTGGTTTAACAGACAAATCTATTTTGGAAGTAAATATCTGCGTAAAGTAGATGACAGGGTTTTAAAAGACGGAACATATACACCTGTTGATGCAGAATATATTACCGCACCTGATTTTAGTGAACCAGAAGAAAATACAGAAGATGAAGTTGAAAGCAAAAAAGATTTAGTAGTTACATTTGGAAAAGTTACAGCCCAAAATAAGGTAAATACTGTAGAGCTTGTATTATCTTCAGAAACAGATGCTAAAGTGGCTGAATCCATAATGGTTGGTGACACTGTTTATACTGACCAGGATGATAACGCTTTGACAGCTACATTTAATGTACCATTTACATTAAATAAATGGACAAGAGCTTCATATGTAGAAAATGGTAAAAAGGTTGTTGATGAAGGATTTAATTTTGTTTTAGATGTCCATGTTCATGACTATGAAAAAGTTGTAAAAAAAGCTACTTTAACAAAAGACGGAGAAATTAAATATATCTGTTCTTGCGGTGATGTTGAAAAAACAGAAAAAATC
The DNA here is from genome assembly GCF_900112085.1 of Acetitomaculum ruminis DSM 5522. Classification (GTDB taxonomy): domain Bacteria; phylum Bacillota; class Clostridia; order Lachnospirales; family Lachnospiraceae; genus Acetitomaculum; species Acetitomaculum ruminis. Next base: position 126,742 of record NZ_FOJY01000004.1, on the reverse strand, counting down.
TACGCAGCAAAAACAGTACAATTAAACAAAACAAGTCTTGTATATACAGGAAGAGCCCTTAAACCGTCTATAGTTATTAAAGATAGTAAGAAAAAAACTATTTCAAAATCCAACTATACGGTAACATATAAAAACAATACTAATGTTGGAAAGGCAATTGTTGTAGTAAAAGGAAAGAATAATTATAACTTTACTAAAACCTTAACCTTTACCATTAATCCAAGTAATACAGCTATTTCAAAAATTACTGCTGAAAAGAAGGCTTTCATAGTAAAATGGAAGGCATTTAATTCAAAGAAGGCAAGCGGATATCAGATAAGATATTCAACAGACAAAAATATGAAAAAAGCTAAATTAGCAACAATTAATAAAAATACTATAACTTCAAAGAAGATAAATGCTATTTCCAAAAAGAAATACTATGTGCAGATTAGAACTTATAAGACTGTAAATGGAAAGAAATATTACAGTAGCTGGTCAAAGACAAAATCTGTAACAACAAAAAAATAATTAATATTCTAAGTTAAATAAAGACATTGAAGGGAAGCACCTTTTTAAACTTAGGTGGCTTCCCTTTTTTTGCCCTAAAAAGTCTTGCCAAGTTTACTTAAATTGCTATAATTAGAAACGGACTTGTTTAACTGTAGTAGAAAGGAAAATATTTTATGGAAAATTTTAGCGTAAAAACAAAGGGAATCTGCTCTAGTCAGATTGATTTTTCAATAGAAGATGGAAAACTTCACAATATTAATTTTCATGGAGGATGTCCCGGAAATTTAGCAGCTATAGGAAAAATTTTAGAAGGAACAGATGCTAAAAGAGCAGTAATGCTTCTTAAAGGAAATGATTGTGGAGGAAAAAATACCTCCTGTGCCGACCAACTTGCAAGAGGAGTTGAAAAGGCCTTAATGCAGTTAGAAGCTAAGGCTTAAATAAATGGAAAATACTAATGTGCAGGCCTTAAGGATATTACCATAAGAACCTGCACATTTACTGCGTTGTATGAAGAAATGAATTAAAAACTTTTATTCGATTTAATATTTAGACTTCCGTTTATATTTTCAGTCACATTTTTATTGGAAGAACTGTTTGAATCTCCGACTTCACTTATTTTTTTCAAAGACTCTTCTGACACATTAAAGTCGTCATCCATAGTATCATCTATTATTTCTCTTAACATTTTTATCACTCCAATTTCTCGTAATTTGTTTATATATTTTTATTTTTAACCTATCCTAGCTTAGATTATAATATATAGAAATTGTACAAAAATAGCAATAGATTACATAGTAAAATAATGAAAATTAACCAAACGTTTATATGAGAAGTTAAATATTTAATCTTTTTTTATATGTATAATAAATGTATTTTGTACGATAAACTAATTATAAATTTGTTCTATGGTATAAAAAAACTATGTAAATTTATGGTAATCTGACAAATAATCCCCCCTCGTTTTAAAGTATAATCAAGCAATGAGGATTTAATACAGTATCCAAATAAATATTAATTCATATATTAAGATAAGGAAGGAGAACAGGAATTTATGTTTGATGCATTATTTTCAAGTGTAAAAATCGGAACCATGACTGTTGACAACAGAACGGTGTTTACAGCTATGGGAAATTTGCTGGCAAATGGAGATGGAACTGTTTCTGATAAGGATATAGCTTTTTATGCAGAAAGAGCTAAAGGAGGAACAGGACTTATTATTACCGAATGTACTGCGGTTGACCCTAAGACTGGCCTTGGAAATCAGAACGAAATAGTAACGGGTATTGATGAGGTTATACCGGGATTACAAAAGATGGCAGATGAAATTCACAAATACGGCAAAAAGCTTTGTGTTCAGATTTATCATCCTGGAAGACAGGGTATTGCGGCTATTAACGGCGGTATTATGTTGGCCCCAAGCCAGACTGAATGTCAATGTGTTCATCAGCCAACTCGTGCCATGACCCTTGAAGAAGTGGAAGACATGGTTCAGAAATTTGTAGACGCTGCTGTAAGAGTTAAAAAGGCAGGATGTGACGCAGTAGAAGTACATGGAGCTCATGGATATCTTATTACACAGTTCTTATCACCATATACAAATCTTAGAACTGACAAATATGGTGGAACAAGAGAAAAGAGATTCCAGTTCTTAAGAGAAATTGTAGAAGGAATCAAAAAAGAATGTGGAGATTTTCCTTTACTTGTAAGACTTAGTGCTAATGAATACATGGAAACAGCGGGAAAACCGGGTGAAGGTATCACTTTAGAGGATACAATTTATTATTGTAAAGAACTTGAAAAATTAGGAGTAGATGCTTTAGATATTTCTTCTGGAAATTATGAGACAATGAATACTGCATGGGAGCCAAGCGGATTCGATCAGGGATGGAAAAATATTAATCCAAAAACCATTAAAGAAAATGTTTCAATTCCGGTTATTGCTACTTCAGTTCTTAGAGACCCTGAATATGTAAATAAGCTTATAGAAGACGGTGTTATTGACCTGATGGGTTCAGCAAGACAGTTTTATGCTGATGCTTACTGGGCTAACAAGGCAAAAGAAGGCAATGTTAAAGATATAAGAAAATGTATATCTTGTCTTTACTGTATGGAAACTCTTATGACAGGACCTAACCAGAAATGTAATATCAATGTTCGTGGTGGAGCTGAGCTTGAGTATCCTGAACCGGCTAAAGACGGCGAAAGAAGAGTAGTAGCCATAGTTGGTGGAGGACCAGCAGGTATGGAAGCTGCCAGAATCCTTGCAAAAAGAGATTTTAAGGTAGTTTTATTTGAAGAAAAAGATAAACTTGGTGGACAGCTTAATTATGCCAATAAACCACCTAAAAAAGAAAAAATAGATTATCTTATAGATTATCAGGTAAATCAGCTGGAAAAACTTGGTGTTGAAGTAAGATTAAATACAAAAGCAACACCACAAAGCGTTAAAGAAATCAATCCTTATGCCGTATTTGTGGCTTTAGGATCACTTCCAGTAATGCCTGCATCTATTAGTGGACTTGATGGGGACAATGTTTATGATCCTGTAGAGATTCTTACCGGTAAGGCTAAATTACAAAACCAGAAGGTGGCAGTTATAGGTTCAGGTATGACCGGTATTGAAACAGCTGAATTTCTTAAAAATCAAAATAATGATATTGAAATATTTGAAATGGCTGATGACATTGGACCGGGACTTTTCTTCCAGAACCTTATAGATGTTCTTTCAAGACTTGGCAATGTAGCAATGCATCCGAAACATCAGTTGTTGTCCATTAATAAAGACACAGCTACCTTTAAAGATACAACTACAGGAAAAGAAGAAGAATATAAGGCTGATTCTTTTGTAGTTGCCCTGGGAACAAAACCTGATACAGGTTTTGTAGAAGAATTCAAAAAAGAATTTGACAAAGTTTGTGTTATTGGTGATGCTGCCAAGTCTGGTAGAATCAGACAGGCTTTGGAAACAGGCTATAAAGCTGCTTTAGAATTAAAATAATATATAAAAAAATTGACTTTAAAGACTCTTTAAAAGATTAAAAAAAATCATTTAAAGGGTCTTTTTTTGTCAGAAAAAAAGCATTATAGATACTTTTATTCATGGAAACAGGTCATTTGCCGATAAGATAAGTGGAGAGGTGCAAGACTTTGTAAAATGTGAATTGGTTTATTGATTTGAGGAAGAGACTTATGAGTAAAAACAGGTTTTTTGATGCGGACAATGGAAAAAAATATTTTTCTAATGGCCTTATCAGTATGCCGGGAGGATTCTTTGTGTATAAAGCTGATTGGGACAAGGAGGAGATTCTTTATGCCAATCAGGATCTTTTTGACATTTTTGAATGCGAAAATGAAGAAGAGTTTAAAGAATTCACAGGTGGCTCATTTAAGGGAATAGTTCACCCTGATGATTATGACTATGTAGAAAAAAGTCTTTATGCCCAAATTTATGAATCAGAGGATTTTTTTGTTCAGGCTCATTACAGGATAATAACCAAAAAGGGAAATGTAAAATATATAGAAGATTATGGAAGATTCAGTAACGACCCTGTAGATGGTGCTATTTTTTATGTATTCGTTTCGGCTGCTCATGTAAAAATAGATCCCCTCACCGGTTTGCCAAATAGAAAATTCTTTTTGCAACAGGCTAACAAAGAAAAGCAAAATGCCCTTGAAAAAGGTTATAAAATTGTGGTTGTGGCATTTGATATTGTAGATATGAAAGGCTTTAATTCCAAATTTGGAATGGATGAGGGAGACAGGTTGTTATGCCGATTTGCAGATATTTTATCTGAGTTTTATGGAAATAAGCATTGTGGAAGATTTGGTGAAGACCATTTTTATTCAGTTGCAAAAAAAGACGGAATAGAAGATACAATAAAGACTATTAATAAAAGAGTGGAAGAATGTATATCCGGAGTTGAGGTTTATATAAGAGTAGGTATTTCGGAATGTGAACCAAATATCAGCGCAGAAGCTGCCTGTGACAGAGCAAAGCAGGCATCGGACACCATTAATAATTCTTCCGCTAGCAGTATGGTATGGTACGATGAAAAAATTTCAGAACATTTGTCAAGAAGAGAGTATATATTAAATCACATAGATGAGGCTATTTCAAAGGCATGGATAGAGCCTTATTATCAGCCGGTTTTTCGTACCCTCACCAAAAGATTGTGTAATTTCGAAGCTTTGGCAAGATGGATAGATCCTGAAAGAGGTATGATTTCTCCGGGAGATTTTATTCCTGTTTTAGAGGAAAACGGTCTTTCCTATAAACTTGATATGTACATAGTAAGCAGGGTTGTTAGCATGCTTCAGGGACGCATTAGACAGGGACTTCCTATAGTTCCGGTATCTGTAAACTTTTCCCGTTCTGATTTTTTGTATTGTGATCTGGTAGAATTCTTATGTAAGACCTGTGACAGCCATAATGTCAGAAGAGAATTAATTTGTATAGAAATTACGGAAACCGCTCTTATGACGGATACCGGTTTCATCAAAGAAATTATAGATCGTTTTCACAAAGAGGGATTTGAAGTCTGGATGGATGACTTTGGAAGTGGTTATTCTTCATTAAATGTATTAAAGGACTTCGAATTTGATGAAATAAAACTTGATATGGATTTTTTGAAAAATGTAAATGAAAAATCCAAAACCATTGTGACAATGGCAGTTCGTATGGCTAAATCCCTTACTATTCATACTCTCGCAGAAGGAGTAGAAACTAAAGATCACTTTGAATTCTTAAAAAGCATAGGTTGCGAAAGATTACAGGGATATTATTTTGGAAAACCCATGCCTTTGGCAGAAGTGGTAGAACATATCAAAAAGAATAATATTGAATTTGAAAGTAGGGAAATTTCTGCCTTGTATCAAAAGACAGGTCTTGTGGATATTGCAAAAAACAGTCCTATTGCCCTTGCCTTTTATGACAAGGAAAAGAAATTTAAAATTATATATGTAACAGACAGTTTTCAAAGAGAAATTTCAAGAAACGGTGAAAAGATTGATATTTTAAAAGAAGGAAAACTAAACCCGGATGATAGCATTATTGACTCTCATTTTATGGTCTTAGTAGAGAAAGTTCTTAATACCAAAAAAAGAGAAAATATGACTTTGGTAAGTGACAGTCAATACTATAATTTATCACTGCAGATAGTTGCACAATCTAGCGAAGGCTATATGATGGAAGTATCTGTTGATGGCAGGGTTTATGAAGAACAAAAGAGAAATTTTGAAAGAGATGCTGTTATCAGGACTTTTATGTCTGTTTACAATAGCGTTTATATAATAGATTTTGAAAATGACACAAGAACAGTCATCATTTCTGATGTTCCCGGGGAAAATGAAGGTGATGTGGTACAAGGAGTGCACGAGTTTTATAAAAATTATCTGCCTAAGGGAATTTATGAAGATGATATTGAAAGATGGAGAGAGTTTTGTTCCAAGGAATACATTTTAAAGAAGGCTAAAGAAACCGGAAAAGGATTTTTCTCAGAAATTTTTTGTATAAAAAGAGATGACGGTTCATATCATTGGGACGAAATTATCATTGTTGACATTAAAAAAGATGATGAGTGGCAATGTATATTAGTTGGAGTAAAAGAATCTGCCATAGAAAGTCAAAAGGATAAGGCTGCAGTCATAAAAAGGATTATTGACTACAATTATTTAAAAGTAGACGAAAGCCGGGATTTGGGAAATTATATATGGCTTTCTTTAATGGATTTCGGAAATTTAAAGTTTTTCTGGAAAGATAAAGAAAGAAGATTTCTTGGTGCCAGCAGGGCATTTTATGATTATTATGGCTTTAAGTCAAAATATGATATTTTAGGCAAGACTGACGAAGATATGGGGTGGCATTTAAACGATACTCCTTTTAAAAATGATGAATTAAGAGTTCTTACTAAAGGTGATATTATTCGTGTAGCAGCAAATACAAATGTTGTTGACGGCATTGCTCATAATATAATTGCCAACAAATTTCCAATATATAAGGACAATAAAATAATAGGTCTGGTGGGCTATTTTGTAGATGTTGAAGAAGAAATCTGTGGGCAAAAATGTCTTAGGGATGAAGTAGTAAAGGATACAGTTACAGGGCTTATGAATGCCCAGGGATTTATGGTAACTTTAATGGAACTGGATAATAATTACACCATTAATGATGAAAACTATATTTATGTATCCATTTCCGTATCCGGCTATGATGAATTTAACAAAAATTACGGACAAAAATCAGGTGATGAACTTTTATGTGAAATTGCCAGAATAATAAAAGACTTCTTTGGAGATATTGCAGTAATTTCAAGAAATGCCGGTGCCATGTTTTCAGCATGTGCCAGAAATATTGATTTTGATAAGGTTTATAACCTTTTAAACAGGTGTAAAGAAGAAATTGAAAGTATAAGAAGTATAGAAGGAAAGAACTGTCAGTTACATGTAAGTTACGGTACGGCAGCAGGTTCAGAAGCAGACGATTTTCAAAATGTAATAGACATTGCCAACAGAAGGCATAAATTTGGTCAGGGTGGCTGGAATGGACTGAATAATTATGAAGTAATATTGCCGGATCAATATAAGGATTTGCCGGTTCCTTATCTGGTTGTATATCCCAAAATGAATGGTGAAAAAGTTAAGGATATGGTGTTTATTTTTGCCAACCGGGTATATTGTCAAATGACAGGTAAAAGCAGAAGCAATCTTATAGGAAAGGGATATATGGAGCTCTTCCCTAAATCAGATTTTAAATGGGTTGAACTTACCTATCGTGCTTCTAAAGGAGAATATATCCACTTAAAGATATATGACGGTTCTACAAATCACTGGGTAAGCATGACTGCGGCACCTTCATCCATATCAGGAGCCTGCAGTGTTATTTGTGATGTCATTGATGAGGAGAGAAAAAAACAGCAGCCATTTTACGGGGATACTGCAACAAATGATGCCATTATTGAAATAGCAAAAATACTTGATGGCGAGGATGACATTATCAGTGCCATAAATCAAACTGTGGAAATGATGGGAAAAGTTTCTAACAGTGATATTTCTTTTGTTATAAAAAATATAGAAGAAAAATCTGCTGACTTTTTTGTATGGATAAAGGAAGAGCTAAAATGCGTAAATGAAAGCATTAATTGTGAGTATGTAGAAATAATAAAAAGCCTTACAAAGAATAGTATTGCAGTTGTGGAAAATATTGAACAACTAAAAAAAGAATTTCCAGATTTTTATGACTATTTAAAAGAAAGAGATGTATCCGGATTTGTGACAGCTCTTATAATGAGTAAAGGAAAGATAATAGGCCTGGTGGGCTTTTGTGATTGTAGAAATTCAGGTGAAATCGATATAAAAAAATATCTTGAATCCGTCAGCTATTTTCTTGCATCAAAGATGCGGTTTGACAGGGAAGAAATGGTTATACAGCAGGATAAAATAGGTTATAAGGACTCTCAAACTAAAGATGCATTACAACTTGATGACACAGTTTTGCAGGTTTGCGATGATTATGATAACAAAAAAATTATTAATAGTGTCCTGTGTAAAATGGATCTTTATAAGGATATACCTATCGCTTATGCAATTTACAAGCCTTTATATGATGAAGAAAAAGATATTATAACAGATGTAAAATTTATATTTGTTAATGAATGGTTTTGTAAATTGTGCGAAAAAAGCAGCAAAGATTTTATTGGACATACTTACCTTGAGGTCTTTAAGGGGGGAGATGTATCCTGGTTTAAGATTGTTTATGATACAGCTATTAGAGGAAAAAAGAAATATTACATACATATTTACAGCAAGGAAATTAACCACTGGCTGGAAATGAGTGCTGAACCACTTTCCATAAAGGGATATGTGGCAATGACTTTTGCCAAAGTGGACAGATATGTAGAAAGTTATGAGCAGGTAAAAAAAGATTGGACTACTGGGGATGTTATCCTAAAGGTTGTAGAAACTTTAAACGGCGAGGAAGATTATGAAAAAGTAATGAATCTTACTCTTGAAAAAATCAGTCAGTTTATTTGCGCAGACAGAATATATGTTATAGAAAAGGGAGAGCAAAACCAGCATAATATCTATGAATGGTGTGATGAAGGTGTTTCATCCAAAAAAGGTATTTTCACCAATCTTTCAAGTGATTATTTTGCAACCTGGGATTATCTGTCCTATAGAGAAAATGTGGTTCTTATAACTGATGCCGGGGAGTTAGAAGAATTTGATAAGAAAAACTACCATGATATGATTTATGAAAATATAAGCTGTATTCTGGCAGTGCCACTTTTTAATAATGATAAGATTATAGGCTATCTTGCAGCAGATAATTTTGAATTATATGAAACCTTTGATGTAAGAAAGGTATTGGAAACAGTGGCAAGTTTCATTTCTTCTAAAATTATTGCAAGACAGGAATACAGGTTGTTAAAATATGAAAGCTGTCACGATCCCGTAACAGGACTGTTAAATAAAAAGGGACTTGATATATACATAAGAGAATATATTGAAAAAAATCCTGATACTTCATCAGTAGCGGTAATTATAGACATTGATAATTTTAAGATGATGAATGATCTTCTGGGACTTCGTGCAGGTGACATGACTTTAGTGGAGTTTTCTAAAAAACTTGTTAAATACTTTGACAAGGGGGCAATTTTGGGAAGAAATGTGGGAGATGAATTTTACATTTTCCTAAAAGATGTAAATATTGAAGAAGTAGCAGAAAAAATCAAAAACTTATGGAGGGAAAAACAAAGCTTTATTTATAATGACAGGGAATATGTATTTTCAGTTTCTATAGGTTATGCCCTTTATCCTAAACAGGCTCTTACCTATACTGCATTGTTTGCAAAAGCGGGAGCTGCTCTTTATTATGGAAAGCGCTCCTCCTTAAAACATGGTTGCAATATGTATTCAGATGAGATTGAAAAAATAAACCGGGAGCAGTTAAGATTTGCAACCAATGATATGATGTTAAATATGCCGGGAGCTGTTTTGGTATATAGGGCTAAAGGTGAAGAAAAAATATTATATGCCAATGATTGTATGGTAAAGCTTTTTGAATGTGAATCCTTTGATGAATTTATGGAGTTTACAAAAGGCCATTTTAAAGGTGTGGTAGATTCTGAGGATTATGAAGAAACAAAACTAAATATCTGGAATCAGATAAATTCAGGAACAACGGATTTGGTTTATGTTGATTATAGAATAAGAACCAAAAACGGAAAAGTTAAACATGTTTGTGATAATGGAAGATTTGTACATAATCAATATTTTGGCTCAATATTTTATATGGTGATTATAGATAAAGATGAAAGAGCACCTCATATAAAAAACAATTCTTAAAAAAGTTTTCTGAAAAAATTAAACATTTCAGAAAACTTTTTTTAATGTTTTTTTGTTATAATAAAAATAGTAAAAATTACCTCTTATTTTAGTATTGACATTATTGCGATTTAGCGATAAAGTGAACAAAGCTTCAGATGAAATCTTGTTCAAGTGGAGGAGAAAATGAAGAATAAATTAAAAGAATACAGAAATAAGAAGAAAATGACTCAAAAGCAGCTAGCAAAGGATTGTAATGTAACTAGCAGGTCCATAATTTCTATTGAAAAAGGAGATTTTAATCCATGTCTTCTTTTGGCCTACAAAATATCCAGAGTATTGGATATTAGCATGGAGGAGTTGTTTTGCTTAGAAGAAAACAGTCTTGATGAAATAAAAAAAGGTGAGGGAACGTTGAAATGAGGGAAAATACAGTAGAGGGAAGTATTAATAATGAAATGCCTGGGAAAAAATCTTCCCATAAAAAAGCTTTTAGAATTGCCATGATTATTTTGGGGGTTATAGTTGTTGTAATTGCAGGTGTTTATTTAAAAATAGCTATTGATTACAACACACATTTTTTCAAGGGAACCATGATAAATAATATAGATGTTAGTGGCATGACCCTTGAGGAAGCAGAAAATGAATTAAAAGCAGATGCAAAAAAATACAGCATAACCATAAATTTCAGAGGTGGAGTAACAGATACTATCAGTTCATCAGATATTGATTACAGATATGAACATGTTAAAGAAGTTACAAATGCCTTAGAAGAACAAAATATCTTTTCATGGCCTGCAAATTATATTACCGGCAATAAAAACGAAATAAGTGTTGATATGGTTTACAATGAGGAAATGCTTACAAATCTTTTAAATTCCTATGATACCATGAAGGCAGAAAATATGATTCCGCCTACAAATGCCTATGTTTCCAATAAAGACGGGAATTTTGAAATCGCAGAAGAAACCTATGGAAATCAATTGGACACTGAAACAGTAATAAATGCCGCAAAGGAGGCTGTTTCAAATTCACTTGCAACCATAAACATTGAAGATGTTGAAAATGCCTACGCAACACCTAGCGTATATAAAGATGATGAAGGACTTACCTCCACATTATCTTTAATAAATACCTTTACAAGCGCATCCATCACCTATGACCTTCCTGGAGGAAATGAAGTTTTGGACAAGGCAACTACTATTGACTGGCTTATGGTTGATGAGAATGGTGCATATACCTATGATGAAGCCAATATAGATTCAAAAGCGGATGAATATATTACCCAGATGAAGGCAAAAGTTCAAAAACATACCTTTAAGACTTCTAGTAGTGGAGATATAAATATCGGCTTTACCGTAAGGGGATACAGTTCTGATTGCGGATGGTGGATTGATAAAGCTTCTGAAGTTTCACAAATGCTTTCAGAGCTTAAATCAGGTACCGTAACAGAAAGACAGCCTGTATGGGGAGTAGCTCCTTTTACCCTGGAAAACAACGGATATGGTTATGATTATGTAGAAATAGACATAAGCAGTCAGCATCTTTGGGTGTACAAATCTTCTAATCTGGTATTTGAAACAGATATTGTATCCGGAGCCATGGTAAAGGAAAGATATACTCCTACAGGAATCTATAAAGTTGCATGGAAGGAAAGAGATCATGTCCTTAAAGGTGATAGAAGACCGGATGGTAGTTATGAATACGAAACAAAAGTATCTTACTGGCTTCCGTTTATAACAGATATTGGAATAGGAATGCATGATGCCACCTGGCAGTCTTCTTTCGGTGGAGACAGATATATGACAGGAAACGGTTCCCATGGCTGTATAAATCTTTCAATGTCATCTGTAGCAAGAATTTACAGTCTTGTAGAAAAAGGAACACCGGTAATAGTATATTACTCAAAGGGTTGTCCGTTAGAATAGGAAAAAATATAATAAAAAAAATTCCCGTAGACTTAAATCTACGGGAATTTTTTTTATAAGGACATATTTTTGACCATATCAATTACTACTTTAGCACCTTCTTTAACAACTTTTTCCTGATATTTTGCAAAATCACTACTGCTGTCGGAATTATCGGACATGGCTCTTATAACCACAAAAGGTATATTATTTAAGTAGCAGGTTTGTCCTACGCTGCCACCTTCCATTTCCACACAGTCAGCATCAGGATAGTTTTTCATAATTAGATCTTTTTGGCTTTTTTGCTCAATAAACTGGTCTCCGGAAACAACCTGTCCTACAATTAATTTTCTGTAGGCAGCCACATTTTTTATGGAATCTGATGCCAGACTAATAAGTTTTTCATCAGCTTCAAAAAAGACTTTATTTGTATAAGGAATTTCTCCCGGTTTAAACCCTACGGCACTTGCATCATAATCATGCTGGGCAACCTTGTTAGAAACAACGAAATCGCCTATTCCGATTAAATTGTTAAGATTTCCGGCACAGCCTACATTTATAATATAAGAGGCATTAAACTCATTTATTAAAAGCTGGGTAGCTATGGAAGCATTTACTTTTCCGATACCGCATTGAACCACCACCACATTCTTATCAAAAATACTACCTATACAAAATTCCATTTGCGCCATTGTTTTCTTTGAATCAAGCTTCACAGCTTCTTTGATAAGCTCAATTTCAGACTCCATAGCAGCTACAATACCAATAATATTTTTACTCATAAAATTATTCCTCCCAAATATATTTATATAGATATTTTATCTTATGAGCTTAACCTATTACAAGAATTTTTTCTGAAGGTATAAGCTGGGTTTTTCTTAAGTGTTTGGTAAAACAGATAAATATGTTAAAATGAAAAAAATGACTTTTGGAGGCTTGTATGGGTAAGGATTATTTAGATGTGGAAAAAGTAAAAAACTTTCTTGAAGAATTGATAGTTGAGTATCCTATTTGCGAATATGCCTATGGTGATGCAAAAGACATACCTTTCTCAGATAAAATATTTACAGTGTGCGAAACTGACTGTGTCAGATACAATAAAAGCTGGGCATGTCCCCCTCATGCCGGCACAATAGACGATAATATAAAAAGAATAGGAAAATACAAACAATTCATGGTATTTTCCACAGTCTGGGAGGTTTCTGATTCCATGAATTATCAGGCATGTCTTTTTATGAAAAAAGAGCATGAAAGCCTTACCAGGGATTTTAGAAAGAAACTCTTAAACCATTTTGACCTAGAAGAACAGTCTTTGGATGAGGATTCAAATCCACCAATATATATACTTTCATCAGGATGTACAATTTGTGATGAATGTACCTGTCCAAAAGAACCTTGTAGACATCCAAAAGAAAGATTAATGACAGCGGAAAGCCATGGAATACTTTTGGTGCAGGTATTAGAGGATTTGGGGCTAACATCTTCTTATGATGGAACTACGGTTGTATATTTTACAATGGTATTATTTGGAAAAGAAGATGAATAAAAGATTTTTTTGTATTACCGATATATAAAGTGTTGGCAGTTTTTATGTATAAATAATTAATTTGCCAGGGCAAAAGAAGGAGAGTTAAAATGTTTTGTACTAATTGTGGTAAAAAATTACCTGAAAACGCAGCTTTTTGTACAGCGTGTGGACAGGCGATAAAAAAGGATTCTAAAAACGAAAATATAAAAAAAGTTCCGGTAAAGACAAATGAAGATGATGTGTCTAAATATTCAGGTGCGAAGGATAAGACTAAAGTTCAGAATACTTCTACAGATAATCAACAATCTTCCGGCAAAAAAAGCGTAGTAATAGTGGCAGTTGTATTAGTATTTTTACTTGTAGGTGCTGCAGCCTTCTACTTTGCAGGAGGTTCACAGATGATAAAGGGATTATTTGACAAAGAAGTTTCTGACAACTCAAAAACGGCAGCATCAGATGAAAATGAATTGGATATAGTTTCAAAAACCCTTGATAATGTATGTCAGCTTTTAAAAAAGAAAGAAACAGATTTATCTGATAACTTCAGTGAGGCTGATGACATATTTATTAAAAATTATTACGAAACTACAGCTGATGATTACTCCACCCAGTATATGGCAGCTTTTTATCAGAATCTGGAAAAAGCCTGTGGAAGTATAGAGGAAATTAGTTATGTGCTTACAGAAAACGAGAAAATGGAAAAGGACGATGTTGAGAAAATCAATGACAAACTATCCTCTTTGACTTCTTCAAATAATGCTTTGGCAGATGATATTTATGAGATAGACCTTACCTTAACGGTTAAAGGCTCAAAAGCAACAAAAGATATTGATTTTGATGATTTGTATATTCTGGTAAATGAAAAAGGTTATTTAAGCTTATTTTTAGATGCGGTAACAGAAGATGATGATTTTCCTAAGGTGATTTTTAGGGAATATTTTAATCCGCTGGTTAATGGTGAACTGAAGGTGAAGCTTTCCAGAGGGGTAGATAAGATATTTTATGATTATTACCTTGAAGATTTGAAGGAAGTTATAAACTATAAATTTGACCACTCTCCTTTCATAGATTATGGTGCAGTTTTAAATGTAAATGTAGAGGTAAAAGGAGAATCAGAATTTTTAGATAAGGATGTTAAGGAAAAGAAAAAAGAGTTAATCAGCCAGATTGGAGGGGGAGATAAAAAAAATCTCCTGAATAATATAGAAAGTATTAATGAATATGAATTAGAAATCAATCTCAACGGTGAAAAGAAAGAAGGTACAATTAATTATACCGGCATATATCTCACAAAGACAGGTGATTGTTGGCTGGTAAGTGATGAAATAGACTATATTGAAACGTTTAATAAAGAAGATGGTAATGACTCACAGTTTAGCAACGATGATGATTATGTTATTCCTTACAGCAGTTACGAAAAAATATCTGAAGAAACAGCCCAATCACTGTCACAAGCAGAACTTCGTATTGCAATAAATGAAATATATGCCCGTTACGGAAGAAAGTTCGATGATGCAAATCTTCAAAGCTATTTTGATTCAAAATCTTGGTATTATGGAACAATTGAACCTGAAGCATTCGATTCTTCTATTTTAAACGAAACGGAACAATACAATATTCGTCTTTTAAGCAAATACAGACAATAACATATTTAAAAGCAGGAGGGATTAAATGGAAATTACAAATGATATAAAATATGTTGGAGTAAATGACCATAAGCTGGATCTTTTTGAGGGACAGTTTATTGTTCCTGAAGGGATGGCTTACAATTCCTATTGTATATTGGATGAAAAAATTGCAATTATGGATACTGTAGATATTAACTTTAAAGATGAGTGGTTTCATAATCTTGAAAATATTTTAAAGAATAGAAAACCGGATTATCTTATCATACATCATATGGAGCCGGATCATTCAGCAAATATCGCCAATTTTTTGGAAAAGTATCCTGATACAACCGTAGTAACCAATGCCAAAGCCTTTAAAATGATGGATAATTTTTTTGAGCTTGATTCAAAAGTTAAAAGGCTAGAAGTAAAAAACGAAGAAGAATTAAGTCTTGGAAAGCATAAACTAAAATTCATTTTTGCTGCAAATGTTCATTGGCCGGAAGTAATGGTAACCTATGACAGCACAGATAAGGTTTTATTTTCAGCAGACGGCTTTGGAAAATTTGGAGCCAATGATACGGATAATGATGAGTGGGACTGTGAAGCAAGACGCTATTATATTGGAATTGTTGGAAAATTCGGAAATCAGGTTCAAAAGCTTTTAAAAGCAGCAAGCAGTCTTGATATAGAAATAATATGTCCTTTACATGGTCCGGTATTAAAGGAAAATCTAAGTTATTATATCGAAAAATATGATATCTGGTCTTCCTACAGACCGGAAACAGAGGGGGTTTTAGTTGCATATACATCAGTTTATGGAAATACAAAAGAAGCAGCACTTCTTATTGCAAAAAAATTAGAAGAAAAGGGATGTCCTAAAGTTGCCATAGCAGATTTGGCAAGAGATGATATGGCAGAGGCGGTAGAAGATGCCTTTAGATACAACAAAATGGTGCTTTGTACCACTACCTATAATGGAGATATTTTTCCTTTTATGAGAGAATTTATTACTCATTTGCTGGAAAGAAATTTCCAAAACAGAACCCTTGCTTTTGTGGAAAATGGCTCCTGGGGACCGGCTGCTATTAAGGTAATGAAAAAAATGCTTGAGGAGGCGAAAAATATTACCTATACGGCAAATAATGTTACCATTAAATCTGCCTTAAAAAAAGATACTTACCAAGCCATTGAAAAACTTACGGATGAATTGTGTAATGATTACAGATGAAAGGATAAACTTAAAAAAAGATAATTTTTAAAAGAAAAAATATTCGGATGAAGTGTATTGTATACAACTTTATCCGAATTTTTTTTTTATTGTAAAATAATTGTTTACAACGAAGTGGTTTCATAGTACTATAGCACTAGAGAGTGAAAAAGTGTATACAGGTGAATTATATTCATCTGATTAAAGGTTTTACAATATGAAAGAAAAATTAAAAAAGTATTTTGAGAAGGTCAAAAGTCTTTTATATCCTCAGCTTGATGAAAGATCAAAAGAGTGCATAGACAAAGATAACATTGACAACCTTTATCGTATGGGACGTTACACATCTGTTTGTCAGCTGATTCTCCTTTGTGTTTTTTTTATACCCGGATTAACACAATTAGATGACAGAATAAGTCTTTATATTAGTCTTTTTGGTTGTGTAATTATGTATTTTGGATGTCATGACATAATCAAATATTATTCAAAATTAAATAAAAAATGGTGTGAGATTTTTGTAATTATAATTTACTTTTACATGAATACCTGGGCTGTTGGCATGTCTTTATGGAGTTATGCTTTAGATAGACAGATTATGCTTTTGTATGTGGTTCAGATTTTTTCAGCCTGCTTTTTATTATTCCATCCTTTGGTGACAATAATTATAACAAGCATTGTTTATCTGGAATTATTTGTGGGTTTATGCATAATAGACAGCGGTATTTTACCGGGCTTTGAAACAAGAGCACCTCATTATCACATAGTAAACTTTTTGGCAGTTGCCTTTATAACAGTTGTGGGCAGTGTTATGAGATACAGGAACAATCTTGAAAAGATTAACAGAATCTTTGAGAATGAAGAGCTGAACAAAAAGCTTATGGAAATGTCCTGTTTCGACTTTTTAACCGGTTTAAAAAACAGATACTCTTTAAAAGAAGATGTTTGTAAGCTTGAGAAGGAAGAAGTTTATATCATGATATCAGATATAGACGATTTTAAAAGTATAAATGATTCCTATGGTCATGATGCGGGAGATGTGGTTTTAAAAGAATTTGCCCGGATTTTAGAAAATACCTTCGGTTCTGAAAATTGTTATCGTTATGGTGGAGATGAATTCGTTGTAATGTTAAAAAAGGATGAAACCAGGGATTTCGAGTACAAGGTAAAAAACTGGCAGCATACTTTCAGAAATACCATATTTTTAAATGAAGGTGTTTATTTTACCTGCAGCGGAGGCTATATCACGGGACGCATAAACCATATCGACGATTTAAGAAAGCTTATTAAGCTGGCAGACCAGAATTTATACAGAGCAAAGCTTTGTGGTAAGGACAGCGTAATACATTAATTGATATATACATACTAAAGAAGGAATCGGAATTACATTTCTGGTTCTTTTTTTGTCAAAATATAATTATTTATGCACAATTATGAAAAATTGTGATACTATTTCTTTATATCAGCAAAATATTATTATTGTCTGATTATTTATTTTTAAGGAGGTATTTTTATGTCGTATTTAGGAGAAGAGGTAAAAAAACTGGGATTTGGACTTATGAGACTTCCAAAAAATGGAGAGGAATTCGATATCGAACAAATCAAAGAAATGGTAGATTTGTTTTTAGAGGCAGGTTTTACATATTTTGACACTGCCTGGGCTTATCCGGGAAGTGAAGAGGCCATAAGAAAGGCATTGGTGGAGCGTTACCCAAGGGACAGATTTACCCTTGCCACAAAAAATGCTGCCTGGAGGGTAAACTGTACCTGCAGGGAAGATGCCATAGGTCAGTTTGAAACATCTCTTGAAAGAACCGGAGCAGGATATTTTGACTTTTATCTTCTCCATAATCTGGGAGAGGGAAGAACAAAATATTATGAAGAGTATGATATGTGGAATTTCATACAGGAAAAGAAGAAAGAGGGACTTATAAAACATATTGGTTTTTCTTTCCATTCTACACCGGAAGAACTTGAAGAAATATTAAAGGCTCATCCTGAGGCAGAATTTGTCCAGCTTCAGATAAACTATGCCGATTGGGAAAACCCGGCCATAAGATCAAGAGAATGTTATGAAGTTGCTAGAAAATATAATAAACCTGTTGTTATAATGGAGCCTGTTAAGGGAGGCAACCTTGCAAATCCTCCGGAAACCGTAGCAAATGTCTTTAAAACTGCGAATCCAAATATGTCTGTGGCTTCATGGGCTATTAAATATGCAGCAAGCCTTGAAGGAATCATTACCGTACTTTCAGGAATGAGCACCATAGACCAGATGAAAGATAATCTTTCTTATATGAAAGATTTTAAGGGACTTTCAAAGGAAGAAATGGAAGTTGTGTATAAAGCCCAGGAGGAAATGGCTAAAATCCCTATAATTCCATGTACCACCTGTAATTATTGTGCCAAGGCCTGCCCAAATAACATAGGAATCTCAGGTTCCTTTAATGCTATGAATATGTACACTTTATATAAGGATTTAAACGGGGCAAAATTTCAGGAGATGTGGCTGGTTAAAGACCATGGCTTTACATCTGCCACAGAATGTGTCAAGTGTGGTGAATGTGAGGAAGTATGTCCTCAACATATTAAAATCAGGGATGAACTGGAAAAAGTTGTGGAAACATTACTGAAATAGTTAAAAAAATTGGATTATTCTTTAGATTAGCTGTATCAGGATAGTTTATTAAAAGTAAATTATCCTGAGGCAGCTTATTTTTTTATTATTAATGAATTTTATACAAAAGAAATAATTCTTTATTAATTGACTGATTAATGCTATTATAAGAGTGTTGTGTAAAAATGTATTTTTGGGGAGGAAATATCTTTTAAAAATCTAGGAAAGGAAAAAAATATGAGGACTTGGAAAGTTAGTAGTGTGACCTTATCTGTATTATCAGTTTTGTTGGGTATCGTTGTTTTTGTATATCCCGGTGCGACTTTAAGAATAGTTGCTCAAATGCTTGGCATCGGTATTCTTGCCCTTGGACTTAGCACAATGATACCTCAGCTTCTTGATAAAGAAAACACCAAAATGCCTATGGTATCTGCCGGTGTCCTTGCAACAATCGCAGGTATATTCATAATTGCCAAACCGGGATTTATAGTTTCCATTATACCCTTTATAGTTGGTGTAGTAATTCTTGTAAACGGCATTATTAATCTTAGAACAGCTCTTGTTTATAAGGATTCTTTATCAGATAAAACGAGCTATTCTATGATTTTGGCAATACTTACTGTCATAGGCGGAATAGCGATTATTTTCAACGCTTTTTTAGCAGCAAGTTTTATATTACAGATAATTGGTGCTGTTTTAGTATATAACGGGGTTTCAAATCTAATCGTAATGTTTTGGCAAAAAGCATAATTTGATTAGAAAAATGACAGATAAACATGTGAAGAGTTTAAAAATAATCAGGTAAAAGATAGAACAAAGATATAAGGTAAATTTGTTCGTAGTAAAAGTTTAGCAATTTCAAATGTTGACCTAAAAAATTTTGCTATACTTAAGGCAAACGTATTATTTAATAATTATAATCAGGAGGATTTATATGAGCATATTTTCTCTGTTTACATTCATTGGAGGATTGACATTATTTCTTTTTGGTATGAATGTAATGGGTGATTCCCTTACCAGGGTCTCAGGAGGAAAGCTTGAATATATATTGGAAAAGCTTACCTCAAATACCTTTAAAGGTGTGTTTCTTGGTCTGGCTGTTACGGCAGTCATTCAATCATCTTCAGCAACTACGGTTATGGTTGTAGGTTTTGTTAACTCTGGAATTATGAGACTTTCACAGGCTGTGGGTATCATAATGGGAGCCAATGTAGGTACCACTGTAACCTCATGGATACTTTCTTTAACAGGAATTGAAAGTGATAACTTTTTTATTTCTCTTTTAAAACCAAGCTCTTTTGCACCGGTTTTAGGTATTATAGGTATGGTGCTTTTAATGGTTGCAAAAAATGAAAAGAGAAAAGAAGTAGGAAAAATATTAGTAGGTTTTTCCGTTTTAATGATGGGTATGGATATTATGTCCGATACCATGGAACCTTTAAAAGATGTTCCGGAATTTACTAATATTTTATTGATGTTTAGTAATCCTATATTTGGAATGCTGGTGGGTATGGCAGTTACAGCCATTATACAAAGTTCTTCCGCATCAGTTGGTATTTTGCAGGCTTTATGTTCAACAGGAGCCGTAACCTATGGAGCTACAATTCCTATTATCATGGGACAAAATATCGGAACCTGTATTACAGCACTTTTATCCTCTGTAGGTACTTCAAAAAATGCAAAAAGAGCAGCTATGGTTCATCTTTATTTCAATGTAATCGGTACATTGGTGTTTATGGTAGGTTTTTATGCAATTAATTCCTTTATGGATTTTGGATTTTTGAAAGAATCTGCAAGTAAATCCGGTATAGCTCTTATTCATAGTGGATTTAATATTGCAGCTACAGTACTCTTATTACCATTTGCAGGTGTCCTGGAAAAACTTGCTTATCTGACTGTAAGAGAAGATGAAAAAGAGCTTGCTGAAAAAAGACAAAAAGAAGACAGAAAACTTAAGGCTTTGGACCCACGATTTTTGGAGACTCCGGGTCTTGCTTTGGAACATGCTCAAAAGGCTGTTCAAAAAATGTCCTATATATGTTATGACAGTTTAGAAAAGGCATTAAAAACTCTTGACTACTATACGCAGGATTTAGCTGACGAAGTCTGGGAACTGGAGGAGACCGTAGACAGATATGAGGACAAATTAGGAACATATCTTTTGCAGATTTCTAACAAGGGACTTTCTGAGGTAGAAAGCAAAGAATTAAATGTCCTACTCCATTGCATAGGAGATATTGAAAGAATCGGAGACCATGCTGCCAATATTGTAAAAAGTGCCAAGGAAATGGAAGATAAAAAGCAAAGAATGTCGGAAAAGGCCAATACAGAAATAAAAATACTTGGAGAGGCATGTCTGGAAATATTTGATTTATCAATAAAAGCCATGAAGGAATCTGACAGGGAAATTGCCCTTGAAATAGAGCCTTTAGAAGAAACTGTTGATGATTTAACGGATAGAATAAAGGATAATCATGTAGAAAGACTCAGACAGGGAAATTGCAGTATAGAAATGGGATTTGTACTCACTGACCTTACTACTAACTTAGAAAGAATTTCAGACCATTGCTCTAATATCGGAGTTACAATTTTAGAAACAGATGTAAATTCCCCGGGAAGACATGCTTATATGGATCTTGTAAAACAGGGTGAGTTTTCATCCTTTAGAGAAAGATATGAATTTTACAAGCAAAAATACAGAATACCAGATAATTAAAAATAAAGCAATATAATAAATACAATAATAAAGTCTTAATCCGTTGGGATTTAAGGCTTTATTGTTTATATAGTAAACTTAAGAAAAAAAGGAGATTATTATTATGAGTATGAATAAAGTAAGAAATTATTTTGAGCGTAAAAACCTTAAATATGAACTTGTAAGCGAGGATGGATTAGACAGTATCGATTTTGAACACAGAGGACTTATTTATCATATTTGGGAGTTTGAAGACAACGATGAAAAAGGGGCTGAAGCAAACCTTAAAAGCGTAGATAGGATGGTTGATTATTGTGGAGATGATTTTGAAGAAAAGATAATTGAACTGTTAACAGCATTAAAATAACTAATAAAATTTTTCTTCGAAATAAAAAATCCTATAGTAATATTAAACAAAATTACAAAAAAATTTAATAAGATAATAATTAATTTATATAATCTTGATTTACATCTAATTAATGTATTATGAGCCGAAAAAATAAATAATAAATTTAATTTTGCTTAATAAAGTTAATAGAAAATTTATTATAATAAAATTATCCAAAGAATTATAGATTTTTTTGATTTTTTTTAGTATCATAATTCCTAAAGAAACAATAAACTATTTATAAAAATAGTCAAAATTACCTATAAAGTTATTGATAAATGGATTCGATAACCTATGTGTAACAAGAAAAAAGATTCATTTGAGCAAGAAACTCGACCGAATTTGTTACAGGTAAAAATCGGTATTTTATTTACAATTTGTACTATAAAATTTATCAATTGTTTATAAATGTTAATTATCAGCCACAATTGACAGAAAAATAAACTGAAAGTGTTTAAAAGATGAATTTTTTAATGGTATGTAAAGTATGCTGAAATAATACCGATATTTGTTATAACAAGAGTTGAAGAGCTTGTTATATGAAGAAATGAAGAAATTATGAAGGAAATTAATTGAAGAAAGAAAAGGAAGGTGAGTGTCATGCGTATAGATGCATTATCACAGGTTAGCGCTGCTTATAAAGTAAACAGAGCTAAAAGCGTTTCAAAGACACAGTATAATAACATTAAGGATCAGGTTTCAATATCTGATTTTGGTAAGGATTATCAGATTGCCAGAAAAGCTGTAGCAGAGGCATCAGACATTAGAGAAGATTTAGTTTCTGAACTTAAGAATAAAATTGATAATGGAGATTACGAAGTAAGTGCTGACGATTTTGCTACAAAATTGTTAGAAGCTATGAAGTAATTTGTTAAGATTCCTCTTAAGAGGTTTAAAAATTGAAAAGTGAGGATAACTTGTGGCTGGGTTGATGGATGAACTGATTACAGTTTTAACGAATGAATGTGAAGAGTACAGGAAGCTGGCTAAGCTTTCTGAAAAAAAGAAAGCAATAATTATTAAAGGCGATATCATCAGTCTGCAGGAAATTACCGATAAAGAGCAGGAAATTACAAGTGTAATTCTTAATCTTGAAAACAAGCGGGAAAGCATTACTGAGGATGTCGCTATTGTTTTAAATAAAGACAAAAAAGACTTGAAATTGGACAATCTGATAAAGCTTTTGGAAAACCAACCTAAGGAAAGAGAAGCTTTATCTCAGGTTCAAAGAAATCTAAGAAGTGTATTATATGATATGTCAAGACTTAACAAGCAAAATGAGATTTTGATTGCCAGGTCTTTGGAAATGGTTGAGTTTGACATAGAATTATTTAAAAGCATGCACCAGGCTCCGGAAACAGCCAACTATGACAAGCACGCTGAAAATGCAGGGGTTCACTTGAGAGAGGGTAGTTTCGATAGTAAGAGCTAGACCATGCGTTATCATTATAATTTCCCAAAACATGATGTTAGGAAAATAGTTGAATTTTGAAGTTTCAGTTATTTGGCAAAGGAATGCGAAAATGGCTGGTTTATTAAGTTTACTTTTTTTTACTGGAGGTGTGAGGTATGTCTATTTTTGGAAGCTTATATGTGGGAACTTCAGGGCTGAAAACCAGTCAGAATGCTTTAAATATTACGTCCCACAATATAGCAAATGTAAACACAGAGGGATATACTAGACAACAGGTTTACCAAAGTGACCTTACCTATATTAAGTTTGGGGAAGCCGGAAATGGCCAAATGCAAAAAGGACTTGGTGTACAGGTCGCTGAAGCGGTACAGGTTAGAGATTATTTCTTAGATAAGAATTATCGCGAGGAATATGGTAGAAAGAATTTTTATGACAGCACTTTAGATGCAATGAGTGAGGTTGAGACTTTATTTGGAGAACTAGAAGGAACAAGCTTTTCTGATGCCTTGAAGGAATTTAGGACGGCTTTTGACGAACTTGATAAAGACCCGTCAACTTCAGAATATCAAAGCCTTGTAATTTTAAAGGGCTCTCAGATAGTTGACAGGGCAAAAAGTATTTATGACGGACTTGTAAGTTATCAGACTCATATAAATAAAAGGATAACAGAACAGGTTGACAGAATAAATGAAATTGGCAAGAAAATTACAGAACTTAACCGTGAGATAATGAAGGTCGAAGCCGGAGGCGTGGAAAAAGCCAATGACTTAAGGGATACCAGAAACATTCTTTTAGATGAACTTTCAGGATATGTTAGTATTGATTTTAAAGAAAATGTAGACGGTGTTATAACTGTAAGTATAGAAGGGGTAGAATTCATTACCGAGGCAAGATATAACAAAATGGATATGATTAAAGATCCAATTACTGATTTTGCCACACCGATATGGCCACACCTTTCAGACGGCACATATTATGAGGAGGTATTTGACCTTAGTAAAGGTGTTTCAACAAAGGCAAATACAGATATAGGTTCCTTAAAGGCTCTTATTTTAGCAAGGGGTGAAGAACCGGCGGATTACTCCTATATAGAGGGCATGGATGCAGCAACCTATGATAAAACCACCGGTCTTTCAGCAATAGTAAACTCTGAGGCAGAGTTTGACCAGCTTATACATAATCTGGTGGTAGCAATAAATGATATTTTGTGTCCTAATAAGACCATTACAGATGATTTGGGAAATACCTATACTGTGTGGGATGCTGAAAATGGACATGTGGGAAGTGACGGTCAGGGACCTGGAAAAGAATTGTTTTCCAGAAAAACCGTACCAAGATATAATGCTGTTGAACTTACGGTAAATGGGGAAACATCGACTTATTATGTATACAATGAGGAAGATACAGAACAGGAAAGTACAATGTATTCCATTAAATCCATAGTTATAAATGAGGAATTATTAGCTGATGAATCTCTATTTCCTCACAGGACAAAATCAGGAGAAATTGATTATGGATTTACCGAAAGTTTATGCGATGTGTGGGATAAGGCTTTTCTTACCTTAAATCCTGATTCCATAGCACCTTTGAATTTCACTGACTATTATTCTCGTATGATTGAGTCTTTTTCTACTGATATGAAAACAGTAAATACAATGGCAAATACTTTACAAAATGAAGTAGATACTATTGAAAATAAAAGACAGCAGATTGTAGGAGTTTCATCTGATGAAGAGCTAACAAATATGATTAAATTCCAGAATGCATATAATGCATCAAGCAGATATATTAACGCGGTAAACGACATGATAGAAGTGTTGTTAACACAGGTAGGAGCATAAAGGAGGTAAGCAGCCATGTCATCAACATTTTTTGGCTTAACTATTGCAGGCTCAGGCTTAAGTGCTTACCAGACGGCACTTAATGTCACAGCAAATAATATTTCAAATGCAGATACTGACGGTTATACAAGACAGACCACCACAAGGGTTACAGGAGAACCTTTAAGAGTTCACGAAAGATACGGACAGGCAGGTTCAGGTGTTGTAACTACTGCCATTACCCAGTTAAGGGATGAATTTTATGACCTTAGATATTGGAATAACAACGGTGGAGTAGGAGAGTATGAGCAAAAAAATTATTATATGTCTCAAATAGATACTTTCTTTAATGATACAGACCAGATAAAGGGATATTCTTCAATTCTTACGGAAATGTTTAATTCTCTTGAAACTTTGAAGAACAATCCTTCAGACTTAAATTTTAGAAATCAGTTTATTAACTATACACAGTCACTTTGTGAATACTTTAATTCAACGGCGATTACACTGGAAAAAATGCAAGAGGATGCCAACAGTGTAATGTATACTAAGGTTCAAAGAGTAAATGCCATTGCAAAGGAAATAGCTTGCTTAAATAAGCAGATAAATATCGTTGAGCAGCAAAGTCCTTCTAAGGCCAATGAATTAAGGGATAACAGGGCATTACTGGTAGATGAGCTTTCTCTTTTTCTTCCGGTGGAGGTTTCAGAGGAGGAGGTTGCTAATTCAAACTATCCTGAGGATAAAACAGGGGCAACCTACTATACCATTAAGGTAAACGGACACAATCTGGTTAATAATTACAATTATGATACTATTGATTGTATCCCAAGAAAGGATAAGATAAATCAGTCAGATGTAGAAGGTCTTTATGACTTTAAGTGGAACTCTGATGAATCAAATATTGGTTTTGCAAGTAATGCTCTTACAGGTGAATTAAAAGGTCTTTATGACATAATAAATGGAAATAATTCAGCTAATTTTAAGGGAATTATTACAGCTATAGAAACAAACGAAGGTAAAGATGCCAACGGGGACCAGTATTTTTATTCAACAGTTACAGTAAGCGATACTAATATGGCTGAAGAAAAAGACATGACTCTTTATCCTGAAGGAACAATTACTTTAGGACTTAAAGAATACAAATACACCGGTTATGTCGTAAATGATGATGGAAGTTTTACCTTTACTCTAACAGAAAAAGCCACAGACACAGCTAAGCTTATTAATTCAAAGGCTGCAGCTACTGTGGGAAAATCCGTTGACTATATGGGAATTCCTTTTTATCAGCAGCAGATGAATGAATTTGTAAGATGTCTTGCAAAATTATTTAATGATATTCATACAAAGGGAATAGATTTAAACGGTGATGAAGCCGGCATCTTCCTTACCGGAAAAGATCTGATTACAGGTGCGGATCTTACATTATCAGATGAAGATGTTACATCTACTTCTGATTCTTATAATCAGTTGACAGCCAGAAATTTAAAGGTTTCTGATGTAATAACAAAGGATCCGTCAAAGCTTGCTACATCATCTGATCCTACATTGGGAGTGGAATATAAAGATATACTTGAAGAGATGGCGAAATTATATGATAAGGTAGACATAACGGCTTCAGGTTCAGCTAAAAATTTCCTTACAAATATGCTTTCAGACATAGCTATTGAGGCACAAAAGGCAAGATTGTTTTCGGAAAATTATACTAATGTATCAAAAGTTATTGAAAATAAAAGATTATCGGTTTCAAATGTTGACTTAGATGAAGAAGGAATAGAAATGGTTAAATTTCAAAACGCATATAACCTTTGTTCCAGAATGATACAGACTATGTCAGAATGTTATGACAGACTTATTACTCAGACAGGGGTATAATCAGGAGGTGAGAGTATGCGTGTTACGAATACAATGATTCAAAACAATTCCAAGACAATGATTGGAAACAACAAGTTTAATGTTGATAAATATAATACTCAGTTACAGACTCAAAAAAAGATACAGACTCCTTCAGAAGACCCGGTAGTAGCAATCAGGGCTTTAAGGCTTAGAAGTACCGTAAGCAGAATAGAACAATTTTACGATAAGAACATACCGGATGCTACTTCTTGGATGGAGGTTACCGAAACTGCTCTTATTAACATGGAAAAAATTATTGAACGCTTATATACCCAGTGTGTAAGCGGATCAAATGATCCTTTAACAGACGATGAAAGAAATGCTATTTTAAAAGAACTTCAAGGTTTTCAATATCAGATATATGATGAATTAAATGCTGACGATGGTGGAAGAACTCTTTTTACCGGTTATAAAACAGATACAAAATTCACCTTTGATGATAATGATGGTAAATATACCAATTATGAGATAAAAGAAACCTTTACAGGTGAGGATATAAGCCACGAATATTACATAACAAATAATCAGCAGGTAACTTATGGAACTATCAAAGACAGTGTAGAAAATCCTGAAATGCTTACAGTTGAAAGAATTAGACTTGCCTATACTGATCTTGAATGTAATCTGGATAGTTCAGGAAGTACTACAGATTATGTGGACAGGGACGGTCAGACAGTTTCTATAGAAAACTACGAAAGCATGACATTAAATTATGTGGACGAATCCGGTAATTCCCAGGTTTTGGATGTTGAAACAATGTCAATAAATACATTTGAAAAAAATAATGTAAATTCTGACCTGATATATCAGCCGCCTGCAGGAAAAGCATATTTTATTCCGGAAACAGGAGAGATTGTTCTGGCATCTGATGTGGCTACAACATTAAAATCTGCTACATCCATAGAATTTACTTATTCTAAGACCGGATTTAATGACGGAGAGGTAAGACCGGAGATGTATTTTGACTGTACAAAGACAGAATATGATATAAATGGCACCCAGGTAGGGGATCCGGTGGAGTATACCAAGGTTGAAAATGACATAAATTATTCAGTGGGATTTAATCAGAAAATGACCATAAATGTTGAAGGCTCCAATGTTTTTGCGGCAGATATGGAAAAAGATATCGATGAGCTGATAAATGCGCTAACCTACTCTTATGCTGCAGAAAAAAAGGTTAACGATATTAAAAAAATGCTTGAGGATAATGATTATGCATCTGAAGAGGATCAGCAAAAATTAAATGAAATGCTTTCAGCAGCCAAAAGAGAACAGGATTATGCTGATGAAAGAATGCATAAAATGTTTTCAGAAGGCGTGACAAAATATCAAGAATACTTAAAAGATGTAAATATAGCAGTTACAGATATAGGAAGCAGGTCAAAGAGGCTTGACACCACCAAGTCCAGAGTATTAAGTCAAAAGGAGGTTTATAAAGAGCTTCAGACAAAGAATGAAGATAGAGAAATAAGTGATATTATCATTGACTATACTGCATCTTATACAGCTTATCAGGCTTCATTGCAGGCAACAAGCAAGGCATTGAATACCTCACTTTTGGACTATATCTAAATAAAAAATAAGGAGAGCTATAAATGAAGGCACAAACAAGATTATTTGGGGAAATTGACATAGGTGAAGACAAAATCATTACATTTAAGGATGGAATGATAGGTTTGCCGGAATACAAAAGATATACATTGATATATGACCTGGATAAAAAAGATACAGGTATGATTAAATGGCTTCAGTCTTTAGATGATAAGGATGTGGCATTTCCGGTAATAGATCCTTCGCTTGTTATAAAGGGTTATGAACCGTTTTTAGACTTGGATATTCTTTCTGACGATGAGGATGTGAAAGCGGATAATATAATAGTTTTAGTTACATTAACAGCACCAAAGGATATTACAAAACTGTCTGTAAATCTGCGTGCTCCAATATTTATTAATTCCAGTACTTTAAATGCTGCCCAATGCATACAAAATGACAATTCTTTCCCAATTAAGTATTATATATATGATATAATAAAGCCTGAAAGTAAGACAGAATAATTACTGATTGAGAAAGGTGAAAACGATGCTTGCATTAACTAGAAAAAAGAACGAATCTATAATAATTAATAATAATATAGAAATAACCGTGCTTGAAATAAAAGGGGATCAGATAAAAATAGGAATTAAGGCACCAAGAGATATACCGGTATATCGTAAAGAAGTTTATTTACAGATTCAGGCTTCTAACAAGGATTCTCTTGAACAGGAAGGACTTGACGATCTTAGAAATCTTTTGGGATTAAAAGGATAATTTAGTTATAAAGATTAAAAACAAATTAAATCTTTTGGTCACACGGAGTTGTAACTTAAGAAGTTGCGTCAAAATGCCGATACTAACGATAGAACGTTAATAATAGTCAGGCACATGGAGGTGGTGATAATGGAAATGGAGACCCTTAGTATGTTAAACAGCCGGGTTTACAATACTGATACGGGTTCGAAGTCTTCAAAATCAGTTGAAAGGCCAGCTCATGGTAGAAAATATGAAAAAGAAACAGGAACTTTTAATCTTTTGGATACTATAGAGCAAACGGTCATCGACAGGCAAAATGAAGGAAAGACAACTAATACCAATGATGTTTTAAAGAAAGCCGTTGAAAAGATAAACGAGAGCATGGAGAATACACAGACAAAGACTGTATTTAGTGTTCACGAAGAAACTGACAGAATATCTATTAAGATTGTAAATAAAAAGAGTAATGAAGTCGTCAAGGAGTATCCGCCTGAGGAACTACTAGACATGTACGCTAAAGCTCTTGAGTTGGCTGGTATAATCGTTGACGAGCAGGGATAGGAGGATACATATGTCTCAGATACGTGTGACAGGACTGAATTCCGGACTTGATACAGAAAGCCTGGTTCAGGCTCTGGTTTCAGGATATAGTTACAAGAAAACCAAATATGTTAAGGCACAGACAAAGCTTTCCTGGAAGCAGGATGCGTGGAAGTCCTTAAATACTGAAATATACAGCTTTTATTCAACCAGCTTAAGTAATATGCGTTTCAGTTCTGCTTATAATTCCAAAAAAGCATCGAGTTCAGATTCTACAAAGGCTTCTATTTCAGCAAGTTCAAATGCTGTAGTTGGAACTCATACACTGGATATTATAAATACAGCAAAGACAGGATACTTAACTGGTTCAAAACTTGATTCATCAATTAATGAAAATTCTACCTTAAGCGATCTGGGTTATACCGGTTCAACTACAGAACTTACAGTTAAAATCGGTGGTGAAGAGAAAAAAATAGCTTTATATGCATCAAACAAAGTCAGTGATGTAGTTGCAAGCTTAAAGAATCTTGGATTAAATGCATCCTATGATTCAACAAACAACAGATTTTTCATAAATTCAAAAGAGTCAGGCGAAGCTGCCAACTTTGAATTATCATCAGACTCCCTTGAGGGAAATAAACTTCTTAGCAAATTAGGACTTTTATACGGAGTTGATGATGATACAAAAGCGTGGTCTGCATATACAGATGATGAACTTGAAGACATGGTTACAGCAGCAATAGCTACTGATAATACTCTTGATCATGATGAATTACTTGAAAGCTATAAGGCAAGGCGAGATGAAGCAAAACAAAAAGCAGATCTTGTTAACGAGGATGCAGCTAAAATAGATGGTGAGGATGCAAAAATTGTTTTGGATAATGCAACTTATACCTCATCCACAAATGCATTTTCTGTTAACGGACTCACCGTTGAAGCTACAGATGTTACCACAAGCACATTGAAAATTAATGTTGGACTTGATACAGATAAAATTTATGATTCAATAAAATCATTTATTACATCCTATAATACTCTTGTAAATAAGATGGACAAGCTTTACAATGCTGCATCATCAAAAGATTACGAGCCTTTGACAGATGAAGAAAAGGAATCTTTATCAGATGATGAAGTTGAAAAGTGGGAAACAAAAATCAAGGATGCTTTATTAAGAAGGGATTCAACTCTTAATGGTGTAACTCAGGCCATGACTATGGCTATGGCAAAGACATACGAAATAGATGGAAAAGAATATTCTTTATCAAGCTTTGGTATTTCTACAATGAGTTACTTTACAGCAGCTGAGAATGAAAAACATGCATTCCACATTGATGGTGATGCTGATGACTCTTCTACATCAAATAATCAGGATAAATTAAAAGCAGCAATAGCTACTGATCCTGAAAAGGTTTCATCCTTCTTCTCACAGCTGGTTAAAGGATTGTATTCAGCCCTTGATGACAAGATGAAAAAGACAGAGCTTAGTAGTGCTTATACCGTCTATAATGATAAAGAGTTGGATAAAGAATATACAAATTATACTAAGTTGATTGACAAGTGGGAAGACAAGATTCAGTACTATGAGGATTATTATTACAGCAAGTTTACGGCTATGGAAAAAGCCCTGGCAAAACTGAATTCAAATTCATCCTCATTAGCAGGTCTTTTGGGTACTGGTAATTAAAATGTTCTATGGGGGTTATGAAGAACTCATATGTGCTTTCGAAGCTTGTAGTTAAAAACGGAGGTACTAAACAAAATTAGGAGGTTTTATGATATGGCTAAAAACCCATATGCAGCATATAAAAATAATCAGATTCTCACAGCTTCTCCAAAGGAGCTTACCTTAATGCTTTACGAAGGAGCAATCAAATTTACAAATATAGCTATTAAGGCTATAAATGAGAATGATATAGAAACAGCACACAATAATATAGTAAAAGTAGAAAACATCATTGGGGAATTTGTAGCTACATTGGATCACAGATATCCTGTAGCCAAGGACTTTGAGAATGTCTACAATTATCTCATGGAAAGATTACTACAGGCAAATATGAAAAAAGATGTAGAGATTTTAGAGGAAGTTTTAAGACACTTAAGAACCATGAGAGATGCCTGGAAGGAAGTTATGAAGGCAAATACCAATTCCGTTTCCCAGGTATCATAATAAAAAAATAAGTGATATAATATGGGAAAGTTCGTCAAAAGACGGACTTTCTCTTAATTTGAACGCAGTGTAAGCAATCCCCCGCTTCAAAAGCGTAAGCTTTAAGCGGGGGTATAAGCTTACTAGTGTCAGAAGGGGTTAAAGCCCCTTCTGACAGGTGGCACAAAGTGCCACTGCGTTCATGAGGAAGTAGCGAAGCGGATTCCGAATGTCCGCTTTACTATATTCCGTTTTCATACAGAAAGTAAAGCGGATTTCGAATATAATTTAAAAAAATAAGGAGGTTTTTTATGGCAGGGGATGTTAAGACTTATCTGAACATTTTAATTGACAGTTCAAAAAAGAAAATCAATGTATTAAATAGCATAATTGATATGGAGGAAAAGCAAAAAAAGATTTTTAAGACAGATCTTTTTGATGAAGATGCCTTAAGCGAGAATCTTAAAGAAAAAGAGAATCTCATTGCGGAATTAAACATTTTAGATGCCGGCTTTGAAGATGTATATGACATAATAAAAGACGAGGTAACTACAAATCCACAAAATTATGCAGATTCCATAGGCGAGTTAAAGCAACTTATTAAAGATATAGTGGGAAAGATAGTAGAAGTAAGGGCACTTGAAGGAGAAAATAAAACAAAGGCTGAAGAGCATTTTTCAAAAATGAGAACAAGAGTTAAAAAATCAAGAATGAGTAAAAATGTCGCATCACATTACTATAAAAGTGCCTCAAAATTAAAAAATGTAGACTCTCAGTTTATAGATAAATGGAAATAATAAATTATAAAAAATAGTATATCCAAGAAATAATTTCCTCCCTGATATAGACTTTTTTTCCTTTAGAGATTATACTAATTGATATGTCAGTGAAGGAGGAAATAAAAATATATGTGCGGAATTATTGGATATACAGGCACAAGACAGGCCGCCGGTCTTTTGATAAAGGGTCTGGCAAGTCTGGAATACAGAGGATATGATAGCGCCGGTGTTGCTATAGCAGGCGGCGATTCTAAAGATATAAATATTTATAAATGTGTAGGTAAAGTTGCAAATTTAAGAGAAAAAGTTGAAAATGCAGCACCAAAAGGTACTTGTGGAATCGGTCATACAAGATGGGCTACACATGGTGGTGTTACGGATGTGAATGCACATCCTCATCGAGTAGGAAAGGTTACCGTAACTCATAACGGTATTATCGAAAATTTCAAAGAACTTATAAAAGCATATAATTTAGCAGACAAATTAGTATCAGGTACAGATACTGAGGTAGCCTGCGCTGTAATAAATAATTTTTACAACGAAACAGAAAATATAGAAGAAGCTTTAGTAAAAGCGGTAGATGAATTCAAGGGAACCTACTCTTTTACGGTTTTAGTAGAGGATGAGCCAGGAGCTATCTATGCTGTCAGAAATGTAAGCCCGGTAGTTGTTGCAAAGGGCGAGGACGGCTGCGTATTGGCATCAGACATTACTGCATTGACACCTTTTTCAAAGGAATATTTTGTATTGCCTGAAGAAACAGTGTTAAAGCTTACAAAAGATGAGATTACAGTAAAAGACTTTAATGGAAATGAAGTTGAACCGGAATATTGTGAAATTGACTGGGATGTTAATGCAGCAAGCAAAAACGGCTATCCTTTCTTTATGGAAAAAGAAATAGCAGAGCAGCCAAAAGCTATTAAAGATACCATTGAGGCCAGAATTACAGACGATATTGTGGATTTTTCAAAGGATGGAATACCTGAGGAGGTATTTAAGAATTTCCAGAGATTATATTTTATTGGATGTGGTACTGCTATGCATTCAGGTCTTGTAGGAAAAAGCCTTTTACAGCAGTTTGCAGGGGCATATTCCAATGTTGAAATAGCATCAGAATTTATCTATGACAATCCTGTTTTGGATGAAAACACTTTAGTTATTGCTATTTCCCAGTCGGGAGAAACAATAGATACTTTAGAGGCGGTTAAGATGGCTAAAAAGATGAAAGCCACTACCATTTCTATTATAAATGTCAGGGAATCTTCCATTGCCAAGGCTTCTGATTATGTCATTTATACAAATGCAGGCCCGGAAATCGCAGTTGCCAGCACAAAGGCTTACTCGGTTCAGGTTGCGGTTATGTATCTTTTAACAGTTCAAATCGCTATGATAAATGGAAAAATGACCTTGGAAGAAGGAAAGGCATTTATCAAAAAATTAAGAAAAATACCGGATGTAGTAGAAGAAGCAGTTAAAAACAGAGAGACAATACATAATATTTCAAGAAAAATAATTGAAGCAAAAGATCTTTTTATGTTAGGTAGAGGCCTTGATTATTCTGCAATACTAGAGGGCTCTTTAAAATTAAAAGAGATTTCTTACATTCATTCAGAGGCTTATTCCTCAGGAGAAATAAAACATGGAACCATTGCGCTTATTACCCAGGATACACCGGTAATAGCAGTGGTAACCCAGAACAAATTAGCTTCAAAAGAACTTTCAAATGCTATTGAGGTTCGTTCTCGTGGAGCTAAGGTTATACTCTTTGTCAAGGATGGAATCAAACTTGAAAACGAAGAAGAATGGTATGAAGTAGTACGCTTAAGGGATGTATCAGATGAATTTATGATTTTCCCTGTTACAGTGGCTTTACAGCTTCTTGCTTATTACACATCTTTAGACAAGGGACTTGATGTAGACAAACCAAGAAACCTTGCTAAAGTTGTTACAGTAGAATAATTAATAAAAGCAAAGAATTTTAAGAGTTTTTTGCAAAGATTTAGGTCTGCCAGCAGTCTGCAAAAAAGCATACTTGTTGGCAGCTTGTAGTTTATTATCGGAGGAGAAAAAATGGGAAAAATAATATTAACAGGTGACAGACCTACAGGAAAACTCCATGTTGGACATTATGTAGGCTCCCTTAGAAGAAGAGTAGAACTTCAAAATTCAGGAGAATTTGAGAAGATATATATAATGATTGCGGATACTCAGGCTCTTACGGATAATGCTGAGAATCCTGAAAAAATCAGACAAAATATTATAGAAGTTGCCCTTGATTATCTTTCAGCGGGACTTGATCCTGAAAAATCAATCCTTTTCATTCAGTCACAGGTTCCACAGCTTACAGAACTTACAATGTTTTATATGAATCTGGTAACAGTTTCAAGACTTCAAAGAAATCCGACAGTAAAAAGTGAAATTCAAATGAGAAATTTTGAAACAAGTATTCCGGTAGGATTTTATTGTTATCCTATAAGTCAGGCTTCAGATATTACCGCATTTAAGGCAACTACCGTTCCTGCCGGGGAAGACCAGGAGCCAATGGTAGAGCAAACCAGAGAAATAGTCAGAAAATTCAATTCAGTATATGGGGAAACTTTAGTCGAGCCGGAGATTCTTCTTCCGGATAATGATGCCTGCTTAAGACTTCCAGGAACAGATGGAAAAGCCAAGATGAGTAAATCCCTTGGAAACTGTATATATCTGTCTGAAACAGCAGACGAGGTTAAGAAAAAAGTAATGTCTATGTATACAGATCCTGACCATTTAAGAGTGGAAGACCCGGGAAAAGTAGAAGGAAATACAGTATTTACATATCTTGATGCCTTTTGTAAAGATGAATATTTTGAAGAATTTTTACCGGATTATGCAAATCTTGATGAATTAAAGGCTCATTATAGAAGAGGTGGACTTGGAGATGTTAAGGTAAAAAAATTCCTTATAAAAGTTCTCAATGCTGAGCTTGAGCCTATTAGAAAAAGAAGAGCAGAATATGAAAAAGATATTGCATATGTTTATGAAATTCTTAAAAAAGGAAGCGAAACAGCAAGAGAAGTTGCCCAAAAGACTTTGGATGATGTAAAAGCTGCAATGAAAATTAATTACTTTGAAGATGAGGAACTAATTGCTTATCATATTAAAAAATATCAGTAAAATTGAATTATTTTGTGAAAAAGGTATTGACACACTAAAGCGTTAATGTTAATATAAGTCAAGATAGTTGACCAATATTAATTAAAGACTACGAAAGGGAATATTAGAATATTTTTAAGTTACAGAGAGCTGTTGGTTGCTGCGAAACAGTACGATGAAATATTTGAACTCGCCCCGGAGTTTCCGGTTGAATTACAGTAGATTTGGACGGTTTCCCACCGTTATATGGGATAGACATGAAGGTGTCTTATAAGAGCGTGTTTTAGAGCACGAAAACAGAGTGGTACCGCGGATTATTTCGTCCCTGTATAAAAGTATTTTTATGCAGGGGCTTTTTTATTTTTGAAAACGTAAAAAAGGAAGGAGAAGAAAAAAATGAACAGTTACGAAAAATACCAGATATCCTATTTTATGCCTGAAAAACCAACCTATGAGTGGGTGAAAAAAGACCATATAGACAAAGCTCCAATATGGTGCAGTGTAGATTTAAGGGATGGAAACCAGGCACTTATTGAGCCAATGAGCTTAGATGAAAAATTGGAATTTTTCAAAATGCTTGTAGAAATAGGTTTTAAGGAAATAGAAATAGGATTTCCTGCTGCATCGGATACAGAGTACAAATTTGCCAGAACTCTTATTGAAAACAATATGATTCCTGATGATGTTACAATACAGGTTCTTACCCAGGCAAGAGAGCATATTATTAAAAAGACCTTCGAAGCAGTTAAAGGTGCGCCTCATGCTGTTATACATCTTTATAATTCCACCTCGGTAGCCCAAAGGGAGCAGGTATTTAAAAAGAGTAAAGAAGAGGTAAAACAAATTGCCATAGACGGGGCAAAACTTTTAAACGATTTGGCACAAAAAGCAGAGGGAGATTTTTCCTTTGAATATTCACCGGAAAGTTTTCCGGGAACTGAAGTAGAATATGCAGTGGAGGTTTGTAATGCGGTTTTGGATGTATGGAAACCTACAAAAGAACATAAGGCTATTATAAACATACCTACAACAGTAGAAATAGCCATGCCCCATGTATTTGCAACTCAGGTAGAGACCATTAACAAAACTCTTAAATACAGAGAGGGAGTAGTATTATCTCTCCATCCACATAATGACAGAGGATGCGGTATAAGCGACGCGGAGCTTGGTTTACTGGCAGGAGCAGACAGAATAGAGGGAACCTTATTTGGAAACGGGGAAAGAACCGGTAATGTTGATATAGTAACCCTGGCTATGAATATGGTTTCTCACGGCGTTGATTCAAAGCTTGATTTTTCAGATATTACAAAAATAGGTGAAACCTATGAGCGTTTAACCAGAATGAAAATATATGAAAGATCACCTTACGGTGGAGCACTGGTATTTACAGCTTTTTCCGGTTCACATCAGGATGCTATTTCAAAAGGATTTGCCTACAGAAAAGAAAATATGGATAAGCCATGGTCTGTTCCATATCTTCCGATTGACCCTAAGGATTTGGGAAGAGAATATGACGGAGATGTTATAAGGATTAATTCTCAATCAGGAAAAGGCGGAGTCAGCTATATTCTTGAGCACAATTTTGGTATGGCAGTGCCAAAACAGATGCAGTCAGATGTTGGATATACAATGAAGGGTGTATCCGATAAAGAACACGCAGAACTTGATCCTGAAAGAGTATATGAAATCTTTATGGATAAATATGTTAATCCTGCTACAACCTTTACTATTCCGGAGTTTCACTTTAAACAGGTGGATGGTATTATAGCAGATGTTACCATTTTAAATGATGAGCATAAAATCAATGTATCCGCTAATGGAAACGGTCGTCTTGATGCTGTAAGCAATGCCATAAAACAATGCTTTAATATAAGTTACGAGCTTTCAATTTACGAAGAACATGCTCTTACAAAAGGTTCATCCTCCAAAGCCGTAACTTACGTGGGAATAAGCTATAAGGGTACAAAACACTGGGGAGTAGGTATTGATGAAGATATTATTAAATCATCAGTTAACGCTCTTTGCGTAGCGGTAAATCAGATTCCTGATCTTAAAAGCGGTGAGGCAGGAGATGAAAGACTTATTGAAATGATGAATTATATTCAGGAAAACTATAAAACCGTTACATTAGAGGATGTAGCTGAAAAATTCGGACTTTCAAAGCCATATATTTCCAAATACATAAAGAAAAAATCAGGAAATACATTTGTGGAAAATGTTCAGAAAATTCGCCTGAAAAAAGCCAGTACAATGCTTAAAAACGGAAATATGAGTGTTGAAAAAATAGCAGAAGCAACAGGTTATCCAAGTGCAGAACACTTCACCAGAGTTTTTAAGAAAAAATATGGTATGACACCTATTTCATATAGAAATTTTGATGAGAAAAAAGCTAATTAAAAAATAACAATGGGTCTACTCTTAATTTAAAGGGTAGACCCGTTTTAGTTGTTACATATATCAGAGGATTACCTAAAACACTAAAACAACAAACGATGGATGTGTATATACGGTAGATATGGATTTAGAGAAAAAATATGACACAGTAAGTGTATTAGAGCTTTTTATCGAAAAATATAACTAATCATCGAAGATGGAAGAGATATTTCAATCATCCATAAATATCTTAACGTGTGAGTGAATAATAATCTTGTAAGAAAATATAAAAAACATACAAGGAAAAAGCTTGACAATATATATAATAAAAAATAATACAATTTAATATGATCATAAAACAATGTATTCCTGTACAATGAGAATGGATTAATACAGTACTATTTGAAAAAATGTGACAGTGATTATTGCGACAAAACAGAGTCAAGAAAATGTTGTGAGTACGATTTTGCTTTATTGATACTCGATGTTGTAGTAGAATTAAAAAAGAATGTATAACCGTTATTGGTTAAGATAAGACGTATACATTGTTATCTGTTATAGAATAATAATTAATAGATCACTTATTCAAATTAATAAAAGAACATGACTGATTTTTGCAACAAAATTTCTACAAAAAAACATAAAAATTTATACATATATATAACATTAATGACACAGGTGTTAAATTTAAGCGGAGTATCAACATTTGCTTAATGATTTTCTATATTATAATAATTGTAGATGAAATTTGTTGATGAATTAAACCATGCATTGATTATGTTACTGTGATGTTGTGAGATTTTATTAAAAAATATTTTTGATTGTTGACGAAATAAAGACGGAGTGTTATACTTAGAAAGAAAAATGGAGGTGAATAAAATGAAGTTTAACTTTGATTGGAATTACGTGTCATCAGGTGCTCCATATGTAACGATTAGCGAGTTGAGTTTGGGGTGTAACACACCAGCTATATCGATGTTGGGAAATCCAGAAGAGGTTGTTGTTGGATTTGATGAGCAGCAGCTAACGATTGGAATAAAAGATGCTAAAGGAATGGAAGGTGCAAAACCTTATAAGTTCTACAGCAGAATAAAAAATGGATGGGTACGCATTGGGTGTAAGGATTTTATAAAATATCTTTCAACGATTACAGGTATTAGTTTTTCACCGGCGAAACGATATGTTGCTCAATTTGATCTAGAAGAACAGATTTTATTTATAAAGATAGAAAAGGAGGGAGAATAAAAAACGATAACGCAAAGCAAAATAAATAAAACAAAAGCACATCAGTAACTACGGCAATAGTTATAATGCGCTTAAGTCTTGTGCTATAATGAGCACCACATACACATTCATTATAGCACATCCTCGGCTTATTGCAAATATTTTTGAAGTCTAGGGTGTATTTTTGTACCCTAATTTAAATAAAAAGGAGATGGTTATAATGAATTTATTTGAATTGTCAGAATATTTATATTCTTATCTTTTAAATCAAGGAGTAAAATTTTCGGATGAAGGATATCCTATAATTACAGAAGATATGATTATAAGAGAAATGCCGGATGAAGTATGTCCTTTGGGCAAAACATCGGCTGTAAAGAATAAAAAGAGGTCAATGTTAGTTTCTTTTAATAATGATGAAGAGATTTATAAAAAACTACTATCATTAGATAAGGATATAGACAAATACTTAGAATTTAAGGCTTTTGGTGGCTTTGATTTAAGTCCAAGAATAAACTGGGATTTAAACTTGCAAAAATTTAATATTGCTTTAAACATGATGGCAGATGTGTATTTAGCTCTTCATGGTGTGAAGCTTATACCAAACTTTAGGACTGGATGCCTTGATACGGTGGATATGTTAGCATTGTATCCAACAAATTCATGGTTTACAGTTGGAGTTTTGGGCTGCAGTAACGGTCATATTAAAATCAATGAAATGTATTTGCGTACAAAACTAATTATTACAAATCCGGAAATGTTAATTTTCTATGGAAAATTAAAGAAGGAATATTCAGATATATTAGATGAATATGGAGTACAATATAAAGTGTTTACCGACTATCAACGAATTAGTCGAGGAGAGAAGGTGAAATAATGTCAGATGCAAAAACAGACTACTCTAATTTAGTTGCTTTTCAAAAAGATGTATCAACGAGAGATTCTATTATCGCAGATTTAATCCAGCAAGGCTACGCTAGGAAATCTTTATATGGAGATCAGTGGGAAACCGTGGATATTAATGATGTTGTTTCTGTAGTTGCTCCAGGTGCAAAACCAGTGATTGCTGGAGGTAAAATTATTTATTATAGCAAAGATGGAACAAAAGCGGTTGTTGCGGATATAAGTGGATATCTAAGAGTGCAGGATTTAACACATAAAGGCAGAAAACCTAAATATTTAGATAAAAATGGAAAAGAAGCATACAATAAAATTACTGATAAGGGTAAAATGGTTGGAAAAACAAAGACTGAATTTAATAGGACAACACATTATATTATCAAAAAAAGAAAATGAGGTGGTTGGAATGTTTGTATACTATATTAATGTACCTCTAAATGAGGAAGGCGTGAGAGAATTAGACAATCTAGATAAAAATATTTCAAATGTTGCTACTTTTGAATTGAATGAACAAGAGTATAATTATCTTCGCAAACCGTTAGGTCTGTTCTCTAAATTTGACAAGAATTTTGGAACAATAATTGATGTGTGTGAAGAAGAGAGAATTATATATGATGATCTTGACAAAGCTATTGGTTTAGTACAGAAAGAAAGAAAAAAATTAAAAGAGCCGGAAGAAAAAAAAGCTTTAGATATTGTAGAAGATTCTCTAAAATTGGCTCAAAAATCGAAGACATTTTGGGAAATAGATATATTTCTTGGAGGATATCAAAATGAGTAAATACATATATCAAAAGTTTCTACTGAATTGTGAATATGAAAAGATAAATTTGTCAGATTATCCAATCACAACAAAAAATCTTATGGAAGTTCCAAATTTTGGAGAAGATTATTGTATATTTGATATTGGAAAAGAGATTGTGCGTAAAATTTCATTGAGTACTATGGATGAAACGATAGATACGGAAGATGACTGGAATAATTTTGAAAAGAAGTTGGAGAATATAGATTTACTTATTATAACCGGCATAAGCAAAAAATATAATAATCCAATAGTTCAAGCATATCGTGTTGCAACCGTAAAGGCATACCTATTTAGATTTTCGATGCTATCGATAAAAGTAGAGATTTGTTAATACAAATGAGAAAAGATGCAATAAACTTATATCAATAAAGTGAAAGTAGCAAACTTAGACGCCCCGTATTCACAAATTCATGTTAAAAAAATGTGATAATTTGAGAAGCGGTGTATACGGAGCTGTATGTACAGTGTTGTGGGTAGGAGGTAGATAAAATTATTATCTACCTCCTACCCGTTTAAATTATTTTTCTAAAGTCTCATTCATACTTCCTGTCCTGTAACCTAAAAGGTCCATAGCTATGTAGGAAAAACCATATTCTTTGAATTGTTTGTAAATATTTTCCCTGTATTTAAGCAATGCTTCAAATTCAGAAGGAAGAATTTCAATCCTTGCCAGTTTAT
The DNA here is from genome assembly GCF_900112085.1 of Acetitomaculum ruminis DSM 5522. Classification (GTDB taxonomy): domain Bacteria; phylum Bacillota; class Clostridia; order Lachnospirales; family Lachnospiraceae; genus Acetitomaculum; species Acetitomaculum ruminis. Next base: position 84,984 of record NZ_FOJY01000004.1, on the reverse strand, counting down.
CGTGAATCCGGACTCTGACCTGACTAAAACCATAATCCAACAAAAGCTGTTCAGCCTTATCAACCATTGAAAGCTTGCTTTCAGTTATTTCCTCGCCATAGGCAAAACGGGAAGAAAGGCAGGCAAAGGATTGTTTATTCCAAGTAGGAAGACCAAAAACATGGGAAATATCCCGGATTTCCTTTTTATTAAGTTTTACATGTCTTAATGGACTTAATACATGTAATTCAGCTATGGCCTGAAGTCCTGGTCTGTAATCCCCCAAATCATCCATATTTGAGCCCTCAGCCACATTACTGATATTGTTTTTTAGGGCAATAGTTTGTATTTTTTTAAAAAGCTCATATTTACAAAGATAGCATCTGTTTACGGGATTTTTGGAAAAACCTTCAATCTTAAGTTCTTCGGATTCCACAGTTACATGTCTGATGCCTTCTTTTTTACAAAAATCAATGGCTTCATTAAGCTCTCGTTTAGGAAAAGTATGGGATGTGGCAGTAACTGCCAGCACATTGTTTCCCAAAACAGTATGAGCTGTCTTTAATAAAAAAGTAGAATCAACACCGCCGGAAAAGGCAATGGCGACACTTTTAAGGCTTTTGAGATATTTTTTCAAATCTTCAAACTTATTTTTTTCATCTTCTGATATGGCTATTTCTTCTAATAGGTCAGTCATACTTCCTCCTTTTTTTATGTGCTAAAAACGCAGGACCAAGACGACTTAATCCTGCGTTTTAAATTCTAGCATGCCTTATTTGTAAATAAATCTAGTTTAAAGGACATTAATATATATTCTCTGATTTTTGACTCATTAAAGTCATCATCAGAAATTTCTTTTATCTTTTTAAGACGATAAAGAAGGGAATTTCGGTGAATTCCAAGACTTTCCGCCGTTTTAACAAGGTTTCTTTCATGAACCAGATATTGATAAAGAGTGTTATAAAGGTCAGCCTTGTTGGCAAGGTCATATTCCTTTAGGGAATTAACAATAGGGTGCATAATTATAGTATTTGAATTAGTACGGATAATGTCATAGATATAATCCATGATATAATCCTCGCAAAATACTATATCTCCAACCTTTCTTCTACTGTATTTAATGGCAATACTTGTTTGATTATAGTATTTTCTAAAATCCAAAATATCTTTAAAAGTAGAACTTACACCGCAGCAGTAGTTAGAATTTTCAATAATCTGATTCAGCTGGGTTTTTAAGGTTTCCATAGGTGTAATTCTTAAATTGGCAATGAGAACTATGGAAAATTCATGTATTATAAGATATGAATCCGGAACAGTAAGACCTATATTGTTTAACTGCTTCATTAAAATATTGGCAGAACTGTTTGGAACGGATAATCTTGCTACAATCTTATCATCAGATTCTCGCCAGCCAATCTGATTAAGATGTCTTACCGCATCTTCTCTTGAAATATTTTTGTTTTCAATAAGATCTTTAAAGATAGATGCCTCGGCTCTCATGGAAATATGTTCGGAATTATATCTTATCCAATAGGCAACAATATCTCCTAAAGTAGAAGCAAGCTGTAAGCGTCCTTCTGAAATCTTATGATGCTGTTCCACAACCAGTACCTGACCTAAAAACTTTTTGAAATTAAAGACATTAGAAATAATAAGCCTGTTTTCGAAATCAGGGAAATTCGCTATAAATGCGGCATTAACGCTGTCATTATTTTGAAGACCGGTGCGGACACAGGTAAATTTGGAAAGAGAATTCTGTCTTTCCATAAGAATTGATTTTAAGTCCTTTGAAAAAGGCTCCTTTTCAAAATTGGCTGAATATGACAAAACCTTATAAGAAGCATCACAAATAATAACGGACTCATCGAATAATTCTGAACTAATGTCAATGATTTCCTGTAAAGTACTGTTGTGCTCAATGGAACCGGTAAGATCATCTGCCCATTTATTATAAAAATCAAAGGCTGAAAAAATCTCATTTAAAACCATATCAATGTCATTAGTATCCAGCAAAAGCATGTCGTGCTCATGAACACAAATAACGCCATCTCCACCGCTGCCAATAAAATCCTGGGCGCGTCCAAGATAAACATTTTGTTTTTCCATCTTTTGCTCCGGATGATACAACCTTACCCCTCTTAAAGATTGTTCACCGTGTTTGATGTAAATTATCGGATTGTACTTCCAAAGCCAATCAGCTAAAATCCACATGCTAAGTTTCATACTGATACCCTCCACCATATTAAATTTACTAAATTTTTTATCAATTAATTTAACTATTATTACTATAGTATCTTTAGCACAAAATGTCAAAAGAAATCGTCAAAAAATGCAAAAAAAACAAAAAAAAATACAGAATAAGCAGAATTGTAAAATTATGTAAATTTTTTAGTGGTAAATATGTTGAAAAAAAGATGCTAAATGAATAAAAATAATCAATTTTTTTGGAAGGGAATTTGTACTCAAAGTCTAAAAATCAAATAAAAATAGGTACAATGAGTACAAAAAATAATAATTGTAATTAAAATGCCCCGTATAGTAAAAAAATATTCTACACAGAAAATGTTAAAGAAAATAAAAAATTACCCGATGAGTTTTCGCTTAAAAGAGGATTCTTTACAGGATTTATAATTTACTTTAAAATTAATTTACCATAAATAAAACCGGAGGATAAAGAAATGTATTTAAAATTAATTTCCTGCAAGATAATTACAAGAGAAATATCATCCCTTGTGGCAGGGTCAAAAAATGTCATAGATATAACCTATATTAAACAAGATTTTCATAATAAACCGGCTGTTTTAAAGGATATTATTCAGGCAGAGATAGACCGTATTGATGAGGATGCAGACTGTCATACCAATGACCTTAAAGAAAATGATTTAAAGGCCATTCTTATAGGATATGGACTTTGCTCAAATGCCACAGTAGGTTTAAAAAGTAAAAAATATCCTTTGGTTATTCCAAAGGCTCATGATTGTTCAACCTTTTTTCTAGGCTCAAAGGAAAGGTATAAAGAATATTTTGAAAATTGTGGTGGTTCATATTTTTATTCTCAGGGATTTTTGGATATGGGAGCCACGAATAATGACGAAAAGCATTTAGCGATGTTAAGAGAAGAATATATGGAAAAATTTGAAGATGAAGATACTGTGGAATATCTTATTTCCATGGAAAAAGATATGTTAAAAAACTATAATTGTGCTACCTATGTATATTGGGATGAAACCCGGCTTGAAGGATCTAGGGAAATAGTGATGGATATAGCTGCAAAAAAAGGCTGGGATTTTCGTGAAATGAAAGGCGAAAACACTTTATTAAAAGCTTTAATCGAAGGTCCTTGGGATGAAGACAAATTTGTTATTGTCCCTCCTGGAAGTGAAATGACCCCTTCGTTTGATGAAGAAATTATGAAACTTAAAGAAAAATAAGATATAGACAAAAAACAGACGATACTCTTAATGTAGGAAAAATACCTGCATTAAGAGTTTTTTGTGGAATTATCAGGTTTAATATAATTGGTTATTAAAGAAAATCGCTATATAATATATTAAAGAAAAGACGGTGAAATTTAATAATTTTTACTATGAGTTTCGTCTTATTTTCTGATAAATCATGCATTGCCAAATGGTGTAATATGATTTAGTATAGTAAAACGTAAGCAAAATAATAACCGGATAAAGTGGAGGATAAAAATGAGTAAAGTAAAAAGACTCTATGTTGAAAAAAAATCACCATACGCCGTTATGGCCGGAAAACTCTTCGGACAGATCGAGGATTTTTTAGGACTTCAAAACGTTGAAAGCGTAAGAATTCTTATTAGGTATGACATTGAAAATGTATCGGATGAGGTTTTTGAAAAGGCTAAAAATTCAGTCTTTTGTGAACCGAATGTTGATTATTTATATGAAGAAAAATTTGATTACGATGGAAAGATTTTTTCCACAGAATATCTTCCTGGTCAGTTCGACCAGAGGGCTGATTCAGCCATGCAGTGTGTGAAACTTCTGGATGAGAACGAAGATCCGGTTATCAAAACTGCTACAACTTACGTAATAAAGGGTGATGTCAGTGATGAACAACTGGAAAAAATCAAATCCCTTTGTTTAAATCCTGTTGATTCAAGAGAATGTGGCGAAGAAAAGCCTGAAACATTAATTACCGTATATGATGAGCCTGAGGATATTAAATATCTTGAAGGTTTTAATGACAAATCTGAAGAGGAACTTAGAAAATTATATGAGTCCCTTTCTCTGGCAATGACCTATAATGATTTTGAATATATAAGAGACTGCTTTAAAACGGTAGAAAAAAGAGTGCCAACTATTACAGAAATAAAGGTGCTTGATACTTATTGGTCAGACCATTGCCGACATACAACATTTTCCACAGAAATTATAGATGTATTTTTTGGTGAAGGCGATTACAAAAAGCTTTTGGTAGAAGCCTTTAATAATTATATGAAAGACAGAGATGAAATCTACAAAGACACAGATGGTAAATTTATCTGTCTTATGGAGATGGCTTTACTTGCAGCTAAAAAGCTTAAAAAAGAGAACATCTTAACAGATGTGGAAGAATCAGATGAGATAAATGCCTGCAGTATTGTTGTTCCTGTAAAGGTTGACGGAGAAGAAGAAGAATGGCTTATAAGCTTTAAGAATGAAACCCATAACCATCCGACAGAAATAGAGCCTTTTGGTGGTGCTGCTACTTGTCTTGGAGGTGCCATAAGAGATCCTCTCTCAGGAAGAGCATATGTATATCAGGCTATGCGTATTACAGGAGCCGCAGATCCTACATTACCAATGGAAAAGACTCTTGAAGGAAAGCTTCCTCAAAAGAAAATCGTACAGGATGCTGCTCATGGATACAGCTCCTATGGAAATCAGATCGGACTTGCAACAGGTTATGTTAAGGAAATTTATCATCCTGGTTATGTTGCAAAAAGAATGGAAATCGGTGCCGTAATGGGTGCTTCCAGAAGAAAAAATGTAATGAGACTTACCTCTGATCCGGGGGATATTATTGTATTACTTGGTGGAAGAACAGGCCGTGATGGTATCGGAGGAGCTACCGGTTCTTCAAAGGTACATACTACATCATCTATTGAAACTTGTGGAGCAGAAGTACAAAAAGGTAATGCTCCTACAGAAAGAAAACTTCAAAGATTATTCAGAAGAAGCGAAGTAAGCCGCATAATTAAAAAATGTAATGACTTTGGTGCAGGTGGTGTATCTGTTGCCATTGGCGAGCTTGCTGACGGACTTGAAATTGATCTTGATAAAGTTCCTAAAAAATATGCAGGACTTGATGGAACTGAGCTTGCTGTTTCAGAATCCCAGGAGAGAATGGCAGTTGTTATTGCCCCTGAAAATGTTGATGAATTCATGAAATATGCTGCCCAGGAAAACCTTGAAGCTACAATAGTTGCAAAGGTTACCCAATCTCCAAGACTTGTTATGAAGTGGAGAGGAAAAGAAATAGTAAACTTAAGCAGAAGATTTCTTGATACTAACGGAGTTCATCAGGAAACAGAAATTTTTGTTGACATTCCATCAAGAAAAGACAGTATTTTCTACAACGGTAAAAAAGAAATTACTAAAGAATATTTCTTAAATGCTGTTTCAGACCTTAATGAGTGTTCACAAAAAGGTCTTGTGGAAATGTTTGATGCCTCTATTGGAGCAGCATCAGTAACCATGCCTTATGGAGGAAAATACCAGCTTACCCCTACTTTGGCCATGGTAGCAAAATTACCTATAGATAAAGGAGAGTCAGATACAGTAACCATGATGAGTTACGGATTTGACCCGTATATTTCATCTTGGAGTCCATATCATGGTGCAATTTACGCAGTTACAGATTCAATTGCAAAAATTGTGGCAACAGGTGGAGATTATAGAAAAATTCATTTCTCCTTCCAGGAATATTTTAGAAGCATGACAGGAGACCCTGAAAGATGGAGTCAGCCATTTACAGCACTTTTAGGTGCCTATGATGCTCAGATAGGCTTTGGACTTGGTGCAATAGGTGGAAAAGACTCTATGTCAGGAACCTTTAATGATATAGATGTACCGCCGACTTTAGTTTCATTTGCAGTGGATGTTGCAGACAAAAACAATGTTGTAACTCCTGAATTAAAAGGTGTTGGACATAAATTAATGCTTTTCACCTTTAAGAAAAACGAGTTCGATGTTCCTGTATATGAAGATGCTAAGAAAATGTATTCAGAGTTTTTCGAACTGGTTAAAAAGAAAGTTATCAAGGCTTCGTATGTACCGGACAGAAACGGAATTACACCGGCTGTTTTTGATATGGCAATCGGAAACAAAATCGGTGTAAAATTTGACGAAGATATAGATGAAAGTCTATTTTACAGTCCTTTAAACGGTTCTATAATCGCTGAAATTGAAGAAGAGGGAATTAATGAGCTTAATATTCCATTTATTGAAATTGGTGAAACAATTGAAAAACCTGCTCTTATTTATAATAATATAGAGATTGCTTTGGAAGAGGCTATTTCTTCCTGGAAAAAACCTCTTGAAAAAATATTCCCTTCTATTTCTCACAAGGCAGAGGATAAGAAGATAGACATTCCGGTTTTTGAGACAAAAGATATTTACATTTGCAAAAATAAAGTAGCAAAGCCAAAGGTATTTATCCCAGTATTTCCTGGAACAAACTGTGAATATGACAGTGCAAAGGCATTTGAAAACGCAGGCGCAGAGGTTTCCATAAATGTATTTAAAAATCTTTCAGCAAAGGATATAAGAGATTCTGTAGAAGCATTCTCAAAGGGAATAAAAGAAGCTCAGATAGTAATGTTCCCTGGAGGATTCAGTGCAGGAGATGAACCGGAGGGTTCAGCAAAATTCTTTGCCACAGCCTTTAGAAATGAAAAGATTAAAGAGGCTATAGAAGGACTTATAAATGAAAGAGATGGTCTTGTATTAGGTATATGTAACGGTTTCCAGGCACTTATAAAATTAGGCCTTGTTCCTTTTGGAAAAATAGTTCCACAAAGTGCTGATGCACCTACACTTACTTACAATACCGTAGGTCGTCATATTTCAAAAATGGCATACTTAAAAGTAGTTAGCAATAAGTCTCCATGGCTTAAAAATGCTACAAACGGTGGTGTTTATGTAAATCCTGTTTCCCATGGAGAGGGAAGATTTGTAGCAAATGATGAATGGCTTAAAAAGCTCGTGGAAAACGGTCAGGTTGCAACAGTTTATTCAGACCAGACAGGAAATGTTTCAATGGATGAGGAATATAATGTAAACGGTTCATACCTTTCAATTGAAGGTATAACAAGTCCTGACGGAAGAATTTACGGAAAAATGGCACATTCCGAAAGACGCGGTGATAGCGTTGCTGTAAACATCGAAGGAAATCAAAATCTTGAGTTATTTAAATCAGGAGTTGAATATTTTAGATAGTTTTATAAAAGCACATCTTGCGGGAATATTCATTACATATTAATGTTCAAAATGGCCATACTTTAAAAAGTATGGCCATTTTTCTTGCATTTTAAAAAAGAGATAAAGAAAATTGTCGAATCATCTACCAGAAAAAGGCGTGTGTTTTTTACGAAACAGTATTGTAAAAAGCTTAAGAATGTCCATTTTATTACAAGTGGATTAAGAAATAAAAAAAATATAAAAATGCTTGACAGAATATAAATAAAAAGTATATAATAGCAAGGCAGTCGTCAGTGACTGATGAAAATGATGGACATGGGATCTTAGCTCAGCTGGGAGAGCATCTGCCTTACAAGCAGGGGGTCACAGGTTCGAGCCCTGTAGGTCCCATCATTTTTCAAATGAATATGGCGGAATAGCTCAGTTGGCTAGAGCACACGGTTCATACCCGTGGTGTCGAGAGTTCAAATCTCCCTTCCGCTACTTTAAACCTTAGCATTTGCTAAGGTTTTTTTGTGAGAAAATATTTTTGTTATCATAGAATGAATAAAAAACGGATATAATGAAGTAAAAGGTTTTGCCGAAAAATTTGTAATAGAAATCAAAAAGAAGTTAAATATCTATATAGAAAAAAACAGGCAGATAAACAATGATTTAGAAGTGTCGTTTACTTTATTAGAGGAAATGTTTAAATGAATCATGGATATTCGTATTTTTTTACAAAAACTACAGCGGAAAGGATATAATATGAGAATTGGAACAGGTTATGATGTACATCGATTAGTAGAAGGAAGAGATTTAATAATAGGTGGAGTTAAAATCGACTATAAAATGGGGCTTTTAGGTCATTCAGACGCAGATGTTTTATTACATGCCATTATGGATGCTTTATTAGGGGCAGCAGCTTTAGGAGATATTGGAAAACATTTCCCTGATTCTGACGAAAGATACAAGGGAGCAGACAGTATAATGCTTTTAAAGGAAGTAAAAAAAATATGCCAAAATAAAGGATACAAGGTAGGCAATGTAGATGCCACCATTATTGCCCAGGAGCCAAAGATGGCCCCACATATTGAAAAAATGAGAGAAAATGTGGCAAAAGCCTTAGAAATAGAAATCGACTGTATAAACATTAAAGCCACCACAGAGGAACATTTAGGATTTACGGGGGAATTATTAGGGATTAGCGCCCAGGCAGTGGCCTTATTAGAAAAAATTTAAAAAAGTACTTGCATTATAAAAAATCCTGTAGTATAATTCATTTTGTTGTCGCGAAAGACAGCGAAGAAATGGCGGAATAGCTCAGTTGGCTAGAGCACACGGTTCATACCCGTGGTGTCGAGAGTTCAAATCTCCCTTCCGCTACTACAAAAGACCTTAGTTTTTACTTTGGTCTTTTTTCTTTTTTACCGTACTTGACAAAAAATAATTTTTTTTTTATTATGGGGAAAGTGTAAGCTAAATAGAAAATGCGTTGAATGGGAAATAAGATTTTTATTTATTAGAGATACAGAGATTCGGTGTTGCTGAGAATCCGGAATTCTATAAAAGATTTAGTGCGCCCTGGAGCAGACAGAAGGAATTAAGTATTTCTGTACGTGTACAAGCGTTAATTGTATTGAGGGAAAGATTTATTATTAAAAATTAATGATAGATTTCTTTAAATAGAGTGGAACCGCGGATATATTCGTCTCTTATTGTAAAATAAGAGGCTTTTTTTGTGTTTAGACATAAAAACTATCTTTAATTCATTTATGGAGGTTGAAATGAGTTTAGCCAGTTTTATCAGGGAAGAAATCAAGGTAATAAGAGAGCGTGATCCTGCCATAAAAAGCAATTTAGAAGTGCTTCTTTATCCAAGCTTTAAAGTTATATTAAGTTATAGAATTGCTCATAAACTTTATCTTAATAAGCATTATTTTTTGGCAAGATGGATATCCCAAAGGGCAGTAAGAAAAACCGGAATCGAGATACATCCCGGTGCGACTATAGGCAAGGGGCTGTTTATTGACCATGGAAGTGGAGTAATTATCGGAGAAACAGCAGAACTTGGAGATAATGTTACCCTGTATCAGGGAGTGACTTTAGGTGGTACGGGAAAAGAGTCCGGAAAGCGACATCCTACCCTTGGAAATAATGTTATGGTAAGTGCAGGAGCTAAGGTGTTAGGCTCATTTAAAGTAGGAGATAATTCAAAAATCGGAGCAGGCTCTGTAGTAATAAGAGAAGTTCCACCAAATTGTACCGTTGTAGGGGTTCCGGGGCAGATAGTAAAAATAAATAACAAAAAAATGCCTTCTGTGGATTTGGAACAGACAGATTTGCCGGATGTGGTAGAAGAAGACATAAACAAGCTTTATAAGGTAATTGATGAATTAAATTTCAGGATAATGAAGCTTGAAAGAAAAGCAAAGAAACAAAAGGATGGAGGAAAACAATAAATGAAAATTCTTAATACTCTCTCAGGAAAAAAAGAGGAATTTAAACCAATAAAAGAAAATGAAATAAAAATGTATGTCTGTGGTCCGACAGTATATGATTTTATTCATATAGGAAATGCCAGACCAATGGTTATTTTTGATACCTTTAGAAGATACATGACCTATAAAGGATATGAAGTAAATTTTGTATCAAATTTTACGGATGTGGATGACAAAATTATTAAAAGAGCCAATGAGCAGGGAATTACTGCAAAAGAACTTTCTCAAAAATATATAGAAGAATGTAAAAAAGATATGGATGGCTTAAATGTTCTTCCTTCAACTAATACACCTTTAGCTACAAAAGAAATAGATGGAATGATAAAGATGATTTCAGATCTTATCGAAAAAGGCTATGCTTATGAGGTAAATGGTACAGTATATTTTATAACCAGAAATTTTAAGGAATATGGAAAATTATCAAAGAAAAATATAGAAGATCTTGAGTCAGGAAAGAGAATAGCGATAGAAGATCAAAAGAAAGATCCTTTGGATTTTGTGCTTTGGAAGCCTAAAAAAGAAGGGGAGCCTGCTTGGGATTCACCTTGGGGTGAAGGACGTCCTGGCTGGCATATTGAATGTTCAGTAATGGCTAAAAAATATTTAGGAGACACTATTGATATACATGCCGGAGGAGAAGATTTGATATTCCCTCATCATGAAAATGAAATTGCCCAGTCTGAGGCCTGTAATGGAGTACCTTTTGCAAATTATTGGATGCATAACGGATTTTTAAATATTGACCATGTAAAAATGTCAAAATCCCTTGGAAACTTCTTTACAGTAAGACAGATATCAGAAAAATATGATCTTTTGGTATTGAGATTTTTCATGTTAAGTGCTCACTATAGAAGTCCTCTTAATTTTAGTGCCGATTTAATGGAATCTGCCAAAGCTTCTTTAGGAAGAATTCAAACTGCAGATGAGACATTAGAGAGAATATTAAAAGCAAGTACATTAGAAAATATTACAGATGATGAAAAAATAATTTACGAAGATTCAAAAGAATTTGTAACAAAATTTGAAGAAGCCATGGAAGATGATCTTAATACCGCTGATGCAGTTTCTGCTATTTTTGAATTAGTTAAATTTATTAATACAAAAGTAAACTCTGAAAATTCAAAAGAGCTTATAAAGCTTCTTAAGGAGCGTTTGGAATCATTATGCTTAATATTGGGAATTGAATTTAAAAAAGAAGATGAACTTTTAGATTCAGATATTGAAAAACTTATCGAAGAAAGAAATCTTGCAAGAAAGGCTAAAAACTTTGCAAGAGCAGACGAAATAAGAGATGAGCTCTTAGCCAGAGGAATTGCTCTTAAAGATACTAGAGAAGGAGTAACATGGACAAGAGTATAAATAATGAAATTGCAGGCTATTTTGATATAGAATTAAAGCCGTTAGAGACTTATTCCCCTCTTACATTGGCATTTTTGGGAGATGGGGTATTTGAGATGGTTATAAGAAGCATTTATGTAAACAAGGGAAACAAAAGCGTAAATAAGCTTAATAAAGACACCAGCGACATAGCAAAAGCAGTTACCCAGTCAAAAATGATTGAAGGACTGGAAACATTTCTTACAAAAGAAGAAGAAGCCGTTTACAAAAGAGGAAGAAATGCAAAATCTGCCACCTCTGCAAAAAATGCCCCTATAGGTGATTACAGGAAAGCCACCGGATTAGAAGCTTTAATGGGGTATCTTTATTTAAAAGGTGATAATAAAAGAATATTAGAGTTAATAAAAAAGGGACTTGAGATAATAGATAAGGCTTAAATACGGGGAGATTATTCTCCCCTTTAAAATAAGATTAGGAGAAAAAATGAGATACGAAGAATTTACTATTGAAGGGCGAAATGCAGTAATAGAAGCCTTTCGTTCAGGTAAAACCATAGATAAATTATTTGTTTTAGACGGCTGTCATGACGGCCCTGTTCAGACAATATTAAGGGAAGCAAAAAAACATGATACCATAGTTAGTTTTGTAAAAAAAGACCGTCTTGACAATATGAGTCAGACCGGAAAACATCAGGGAGTTATCGCCTATGCAGCAGCCTATGAATATGCTTTGGTTGAAGATATTCTTGAAAATGCAAAAAACAAAGGGGAAGATCCTTTTATTATACTTCTTGACCATATAGAAGATCCTCATAATCTTGGTGCAATAATAAGAACTGCAAATTTAGCAGGTGCTCACGGTATTATTATTCCAAAAAGAAGGGCAGTTTCCCTTACAGCTACAGTAGCAAAAGCCTCGGCAGGAGCCATAAATTATACACCTGTTGCCAGGGTAAATAATCTTTCAGATACAATCAAAAAGCTTAAAGATGAAGGAATCTGGTTTGTTTGCGCCGATATGGACGGGGAAATAATGTATAGGCAAAATTTAAAAGGACCTATAGGTTTAGTTATAGGAAATGAAGGAGAAGGAGTAAGCAGACTGGTAAGAGAAAATTGCGATTTTACCACTTCAATTCCTATGAAGGGAGATATTGATTCATTAAATGCTTCCGTAGCTGCAGGAATATTGGCATTTGAAATAGTTAGACAAAGGATGCAGTAAATTGGAAAATTATGAAGAATTTAAAGATAATGATTTAATAAGCATGCTTAGAAATGGAAATTCCGGGATAATGGATTTTCTCCTTGAAAAATATAAGCCCATTGTAAAAAAACAGGCAAAGGCAATGTTTTTAATAGGGGGAGAGAATGACGATCTTATTCAGGAGGGAATGATTGGACTATTTAAGGCAGTCAGAGATTATAATGAAAACTTAAATGTTCCCTTTGAAAGCTTCGCAAGAATTTGCGTTCAAAGACAGATGATGACTGCCATAAAAATTTCCAACAGAAAGAAAAATGTTCCTTTAAATGACTATGTTTCCTACAACAGCGAAAAAATAGAATCAGATGAAAAAATACATTTAAACGAGGAGCTAAATCCTGAATATCTGATGATTACCAAGGAAAACTTAGAAGGCATGGATGATTTTGTAAAAGAAAAACTAAGCAATTTAGAGTATCAGGTTTTAAAATATTACATGGATGGAATGAATTATAGTGACATAGCCAAAAAACTGGAAAAGCCACCAAAATCCATCGATAATGCAATCTCCAGAATAAAAAACAAATTGAGAAAGGAATTTTCAAAAAAAGGCAACATTTTTTAAAATTAATGCTTGACTAAGTGAATTAAAAATAGTATAGTTGTTTAGTGTGATTGAAACACAAGCTGGCATGGCACAGATGGTAGCGCGCAACATTGGTAGTGTTGAGGTCACGGGTTCGATTCCCGTTGCTAGCTTTTTTTGGTGGTATCAGCGTTTATGCTGATTTGAGCCACGAACCGCTGAAAATAGCAGGTTTGGGGCTCTTTATTTTTTGTAAAAAATAAAGGGAAACTATACATAATAAAGCCATTTTTTACAAATTTTTTGCCCAAGATTTTGCCCAGGATATTTAAATGAAATATAATGTTTATAATCCGATACTCAATAGGTTTTAAAACAGCAACTAGTAGAAAATTGACTGTGCTTGTGCATAGTCTTTTTTCATTTAAAAATACTATTAATTGCATTTTGTTTTGCCTCCAGGTCCTTATCTAACATACTATGCCTATATACTGCCTTCATGACATGGGGAGTTGCCCAGCCACCTAAATGCATAATGTCTGCTTCTGGTACTCCGTTTTTGCTTAAAGTACTTGCAAAGTAATGTCTTAATGCATGTAGCTTAAAGTGGTGTATATGTAGTTGGTCTTGAGTTTTGGCCAACCACTTATTAAGGGATTCTATGGGCATGTTCTTAGGAACAATGAAACCTTTATCCTTGATAAGACAAGCAACATACTCAGGAATAACAATAGTTCTATTACTTGATGTGGTTTTAGTTGTTTTAATCACCTTCTCATTTTCAGAGTTTAGGACAACAGCTTTATTGAGCGTTAAGATATTGTCTTTTAAATCATCTAAAGTAAGGGCAAAAATTTCAGATCTTCTTAATCCACACATGGCAAGATATAAAGGTATTTCATAACGGGTATCTTTCGCTTTGGCCATGAGCTTGTCTATCTCATACTTAGAAGGAATGTATATATCTGGTTTTTCCTTTTGGGGTAAAGTAGTAGTAAGTACCAGACCGGGAATATACATTTTTATAACTGCTGCAATAAAGCCATGCAGGTTTCTGGTTGATTTTGGCGAATGATTTTCAGCGTAAAGATTAATTTCTTCCTGGACTAAAACAGCAGTAATTTCACTTTTTCTTGTTTCTTTAAACTCATCAGAAATATTCTTTAAGATGCTCCAGTAGTTTCTGATCGTGGAAGGACTCAGGACATTTTCTTTGATGGCAATATACTTTTTGGCCATAGTATTAAAAGTAAAATGGGGGTCGGGAAGTCTGTCCTTAGTGACAGCTTCAGCCAATAGCTGCAAAGCTTCTTTGTTTGTTGGCTTGTAATCCACAGTTACACGATACATTTTCCCGTCAAACATTTTTCGTATCCGGTAACCGTTACCTCGTTTTTCAATTTTCATAGTGCGTTGTTCTCCTTTTTTAATATATATACAAACATATATTCGCAAATTTGTTAAAAATAACAATAGAATATATGTTCTATTAAGGTGTAAAATAAAAGCACCGTTCAGATTCCCACAGAAAGAAGGGGAAAGATGAAAGAAGCTTTTATAAAACTTATCCAGGAAACGGATAAGTTTGACATGCTGGCAATTCTCTACAAGATGGCACAAAAGCTTTTGTAAGGGGGGCAGCAGTTCATCATTAAAGACCATGATATTACTCGTGGTCTTTTTCTTCTTGAGTAAATTTAGCTCGTGCTTCTGATTCCTTAACAATTTTCTTTGTAATTTTTTCCAGGGCTGCCCAATCATCAGCATCAAATGTAGCGATAGCAGATAGTAATTGAAGCTTAAATGATTCATTATCCGCTAGAACATCCGCAAAAAAGTCAGCTAGGAGTTCTTTTTTTTCTTTATTAACAAACATTTCACCTTCACCGGTTCTAAGCCAATGTTCATCAACGTTATATACTTTGCAAATAGAAGCAATGATAGCATCAAGTGGTGTGCTTATACCTTTTTCATACTGACTTAAGGTATTTTGGGCAATGCTTATTGACCGAGCGAATTTTACTTGAGTCATTTTAAAGTATTTTCGAATTTCTTTAATCCTTTCATTCATTTAGTAAATCACCTCTTTTCTGTACTTATGATGTTAGCATGTGTTAGATAAAATTACAAGAAAAATATCTATTTAAGATAAAAAACTACTTGACAATCAACTATACTAGATATAATATTATCTAAACAAGATATAAGCGAGGTGAAACATATGAAACCTTTACCTGAAGGAATATTGACCCAAAAAGAATATGACTTAAAAAAAGCAATAAAAAGAATGGATTCTCAAGGCCTTGCCTGTTTTAACGCATGGCTAAGCGGTTACGAAGCTCATCGAGCCATGATTAATAGGAGAATAAAAGAATCCAAAAAGGAGCCCCAATGATTATTACCAAAACAGTACCAGCCTACAGAAGCTGCATAACTTGTGGCCACAAGGATACAAATGTAAATAAAGACTATTGTTCAAAATGTGGAACTTACATGTATCTCTATAGCAGTTATTACAGCCCGAAAATTAAAAAAGAATGCAGTAGCAAGTAGGGATAAAAACAGGGGATTTTAAAATGAGAAAAATCATATAAGCCCTTATAGAGTGTCAAAGCTCTATAAGGGAATCTCCGGGACCACCCCCCCGGATTGCAATTACAATATCCCCCTTAATATAAGCCCTTGCAGGGTGTCACAGTCTTGCAGGGGAATCGCCAGGATATGCAGCCCTGGAACTCCAGTAATTATTATTTTTCAATCACAGCCCTTGCAAGGTGTCACAGCCTTGCAGGGGAATTGGAAGCATATTAAAAGGCCTTCTCCTTACACCTAATTATATAAGCCCTTGTAGAGTGTCACAGCTCTATAGGGGAATATCCGGGAAGTAGTTCCTGGAGAAGATACCTCAATTTTTTTATGTGCAAGCCCTTATAGAGTGTCACGGCTCTATAGGGGAATATCCGGGAAGCAGTTCCTGGTGCTCCTTATTCAATAGTACAGCCCTTGCAGGGTGTCACAGCCTTGCAGGGGAATCAAAAAGAAAAGAATAAAGCAAAGACATAAAAGAACAAAGAAAGAATAGAAAATAAGGAAGAAGGTGAAAAACATGCCAAGAGTTAAATTAGGGGAGAATCCAAAAGACAGATTTAGGATAAAACTGGCAGAGAGAATAAGAATAATGCTAAGAAGAAATTCTAAACGGCAGCAGGATTTAGCTAATATGCTAGATGTTAGTCCCCAGGGCATTTCCTACAAACTAAAAAAAGGTGCTTTTTCTGTGGAAGAGCTAAAAGAAATAATAGATGAGTTTGGAACTTCGGAAGATATACTTTATATCTTTGGCAAATAAGCTCTTATAGGGTGTCATAACTCTATAAGGGAATCGCCGGGGCTATTACTCCCCCAGTCCCGGCTCCTTAAACTTCCTTACAGTCCAACACATATATACTTATCAACGAAGTGCAGCTTATGGTTAAGCTTGTCAGGGTTCGATTCCCTGACTGCACAATCGGATTAATTCGAAACGGAAAAATTAAAGACCTTGGAAAGGGTCAAAAACTAAACAAAACAAGGAGAAAATTTAAATGATAGAAAGATATTTATGCGACATTCTAAAAGATATAAGCATTGAACGCTTATTAATTCTATTAGAAGACAACAATATGTACGTCACCATTGATAACGGAGCTATAAGCAGTGTGGGATTTTATGATGAAATTTTAAAGGAGAGAGCATAATGACAAATATTAAAGGAGTTGATGAGCTGGCAGTGGCTTCAAAGCTTCTATCAGCGGATAGCGGAATTTATTACCAGGTAAATTATGATACCAACAAGAAGGAAGTACATACATCTTGGATATTTGATGAATGGAAAATGTCCAGGGTTAAAAGCCCAGATCCCAATGTAATTTATTGCGGAATAGTAGACAGACCTATGTCAGAAGAAGAAATTACAAAAATCGTTGAAAATGGATTAATACGCTGGAGCAAGCAAAAGCAAAGAATGTTAATGTCTTAAAAAATTAAGCACATATGGTGGAACAGCCTTTTAAAGCTGTCCGTGGTTCGATTCCCGGGATGTGCTCTTTCGGGCCCGAAAAGAAACTATAAAAACATTTTTTGTGCATACAAACGTAACTTAATAACAGACACAGTTAAAATATTACATTTATTACAATAACACAAATAGAAATATTACTATGAAGATTTTCCATACTTAATTAGTCAATTTTATTGAATTTAGCAGTTTAAAATTAGCTGTGTCATTTACCAGTAACCTCTTAAGTTATAAGAGATAAATTAGAATCGTCAAAAAAACATAAGAGCTGTCAAAAAAGAAAAAACTTACATTCATGAACGAATCCATATTTTGCCTATCTATAATACCTAAGGGTAGGCAAGAGCAATTTCCATAGCTTAAGAGGTAGGAAGGAGAGGCTTATAAGAAATTAAGGATAAATCTTTAGGGAAGAATTGCAAAAAGCAGTTCTCTCCTAAAGATTATTTTTAGGAATCAAAACATAAGTTTTAGATTTTTAAAACTAAACGAATAAAAATCCTTTGGTTTCCTGTGAATTTCAAAGGATAAAATCCAGAAATTTCTTAAAATTACAAAACGGCTTAAAATGCCCTTTTGTAACACTATAAGTATATTAAAGTTACGACACAAAAAAGTTATCAGTCAAAATTAAAAAGAAAAAATATAAAAAAATAATTAAAGAAAATAAATTAAAAATTTAAGGTTAAAAATTTTAGAATATAAAGTTTAAAAATTTAAAGATAGATGTGGAAACCCAAAATGAGTAAAAAATGTCAAAAGGAAATGGATAGATGTATTGGAAAGATACATGGACTTTTAAAGAATCAGTTGAATATGAATTTAAGTGGGCTGGTCAGTATGGAGCTAAGGGAGAAAAAAGGCAAAAGAAGTTAAAAGCCACTCCTGATCAAATAAAAAAACAAAATCAATACCAGAAGGAAAAGAAGATTAGAAGATTAATCAAAGCAAATTTTAAAGAGCATGACTTTTGGTGCTGCCTAAAATATCCAAAAGGCACTAGGAAACCACTTGATGAAGTAAAAAAGGATTTAGCAAAATTTTTAAGGCGATTAAGAAGAGATTACAAAAAGAAAGATAATGATTTGAAATTCATATATAGAGTCGAGATAGGAAGCCGTGGTGGAATCCATATACATTTCTTATGCAATCGAACAAAAGGGGACCCGGCAACAGATATAATAATACAATCTGCCTGGGAATATGGAAGAGTGAACTTCCAGACCTTATATGATTCCGGTGGATATGACAATTTAGCCAAATATATTGTTAAAAAGCCAAATGATGAACAGGATGAACAGATGTCTATGTTTCCTGAAGAAGAGAAAAAGGAACTTGTTAAATATTCTTCTTCCAGGAATCTAATCAGACCTGAACCGGAAAGAAAAATATATAAAAGATGGACTCTTAAAAAAGTAATTAATGAGGGAATAAAGCCAAGAGAAGGCTATTACATAGATAAAGATTCCATAGTTCAGGGAGTTAATCCATATACAGGATTTTCATACCTGCAATATACGGAAGTCAAAATAAAAAGTGGATAAATAATAATTATTATCAAAAATATATTCAAAGAAAGGAGTTCAGTAATATGAACAAAATTATTTTAATGGGTCGATTATGTAGAGACCCGGATGTCAGATGGTCAAATGGAGAAGAACAAACTTGTATAGCAAGATTCTCCCTGGCCGTTGACCGAAAGTTTAAAAGAGAAGGTGGAGCTGCTGCAGACTTCTTTAATTGCACTTGCTTTGGCAAGCTGGCAGAGTTTTGTGACCGGTATCTAAACAAAGGTACTAAAATCCTTTTAACGGGTCGTGTCCAAAATGATAACTATACAAATCGTGATGGGCAAAAAGTATATAGTGTTCAGATTATTGTGGAAGAAATAGAATTTGCTGAAAGTAAAAGCCAGGATAGTAGCAAAAGCTACTCTGAAAATACAGGAAACAGTCAGCCAGGAGCTAATAATTATTCCGGAAATTATTCCGGTAATTCATCAGGCAGCAGTGGAAGCGATTTTATGATGATAGATGATTCTCTAGTTGATGAGCTACCTTTTTCTTAGGAGTTCGATATAGCTTAAAGCTATACCTCTAAACAGGAAGGAGTACTTATGAAAAAAATTAATAGCTTGGATGCAAGTGAAGATTTGGAAGGGAAAATCTGGGAAGCTTATTTTTCGTATGAGTGGACAAAAATCTGTAAAAAGATTCAAAAAGGCACATTAAAGACAATATGCACCAAGAAAAGGGGGCATATTCCCTGGATTGAAATGAGAAATGTATATATCAACTGGAAAAAAGGAGTAGCAAATGCGACTTGACGTAGTTAATGACATAATTAAAGGCCAGCTTATTTTTAAGAATCTTACAAAAAAGAGATTTAAAAATACAGAGGAAGCTAGACTCAACGGTGCAGCCTGGGCTCTAAAAAGAATTGATGAAGAAGGAATTGAAAACTTTAGAGAAGAGCTTGTAAGAAGGAATGCCTGCTATATCCCTTTAGAGTTAAATTTGAAAGCTGTAAAAGAGATACTAGAAGAGTTTGCAGCAGAAGTTGAGCAGACAACTCTGGATACTTATATGATCATGGCATTTTGTATACTAATAGATGGCTGGGGATGGGATAAAGAAGAACTTACAGCCTTCTATGGATTGTTCGAGGGTAATACCCACAGAATGGCAGAAGGTATGGTGTCATGGGATGAGCTGATAAACAAGGTCAAAGAAGAAAGACAAATTGAAATGAGTATTAACTGGGGTAAAAGAATTGACCCTACTAAAGATTTTAAAAAGGCAGATGAAGATGATTAATTTTATTATCCCAGGGCAACCCGTGGGAAAAGCAAGACCAAGAGTTACTAAATGGGGAACATATACCCCTAAAAAGTCAAAAGAGTATGAAAAGAAAGTAATTGCATGTTTTTATGATGCCGGTGGGTGTAATTTGGGAGCTGAAGCAATTATTGAAATTGAAATCAAAGCTATTTTTGCTATACCCAAAAGTACATCCAAAAAGAAAAAGGTTTTGATGCTTCAAGGAGCAATAAGACCTTGTAAAAAGCCTGACTTTGATAATATCGCTAAATGTGTGTGTGATGCACTAAATAATCATGCATATGAAGATGATAAGCAAATCATAAAGGCAGCAGTCGAAAAAACCTATGGAGAAGAGCCAAGGGTAGAAGTAACAATTACACAGAATCCAAGTTTAATTAAAGGTTAAAAGTAAAAAAGGAGCAAATATGTTTAAAGAGATTACTAAGAGTGAAATTATTGAGAATATTGAAAAAGAAATATTAATTGCGGAAAAACTTGATAAAAATATAAATCTGATACAACTTTCAAAAATGAACTTTGAAAATAAAATACTCCTGGTTATGGAAGCAGAAAAAAGTGATAAATACCAGAATCAGAATTTAATAGAGATTAAATTAGATCCTGAAGATATGACTGTAGAAAAGGAAGAACCTTCCAAAGAAGAAAAAGAGCTTGTGAAGGAAGAAGTTTTGGAAGAAAAAAAGCCTGAAAAGAAAGAAGAAATAAAGCTTCCTTCTGATGAAGAGTTTAAAGAAAAGGTAAATACGATTGCCAAAGGTATTAAAATGCTTCAAAAAGGTGTTAAGCTAGATGAAATTCAAGATAAGCTAAATATAAATAAAAAAGTAATGTCTAAATATTGGGCAGACCTTCAAAGAAGAATCCTTCCGGCAATTAATAAGGGAGAACCTATAGAAGAGGCTGTAAAAAAAGGAACCGGAGCAAAGCCTATTTATAAAGCGGTAATTAAAAAGCTGGGGCTTGATTGGATGCTTGTAAACATGTTAGAAGATGCTTCCCCAACAGTTACAGAAGAAAAGAAAGAAGCTAAAGAAAAAGAGCAGGCAGCAGCCAAAGAAGAGAAAGTGACAGCCAAAGAAGAGAAAGTGACAGCCAAAGAAGAAAAAGTGACACCCAAAGAAGAAAAGACGGCAGTTCAAAAAATAAATGTTGCAGCAGTAGAAGATAGCATTAAAGACAAAGTTATTAAGGCAGCAAAAGAAGGAAAGAGCTTTAATAAAATAGTAAAAATTACAAAATTATCAAGGGTTAAGGTGGCAGACATCTTGATTCAAAGTGGTCATTCAGATAAGTTGCCCAAAACAGTATGTGATATAGGCATCAGTTGGTCAGAGCTTGTAAGCCTAAGGAAACAGGGAAAGAAAAATTATGACCTGGCTAATGAGTTAGGAGTTTCTTTAGATGCTTTAGTTGGAGCAGAGCAGACTTTAGATATATAGGAGGGGGAAGGAAATGGGATTAAGCATAGTAACATTAATTCTAATGGTATTAGTTGCATTAATGATAATAATTATTGCAAGGGCTTTAGGTTTTGCAATATATATGACTAAACAGATTTTTGTAGAGATTAAGCTTTTAAGATATGACATTCAAAAAAAGGAGTTAGAAAAAAATAGTGGATGTTGAAAAAGACAAATTCATGAAAAGCTATATAAAAGCCAAATCTAATGAAAGAGCTCTCAAAAAAGCTTTAATTGATATGGATAATTTTACGCTGCAAGACCTATACAGGGCTAAAGGGACAGAGATGTATATGATAAAAAAAGAAGGCTTACAGGAAAAATTAAAGAAACAAAGAGAAGAATGTTATCTGGCAAAGAAGAAGGTACTTACAGCAATCTCCAAATTACCTATGTGTCCTGAAAGGTGCGTTTTATATGTGTATTATATAAAAAATATATCTTGGTATAGGATAGCAAAAGCCCTTAACATAACAGAAAGAAAGGCATATAAGATAAGAGCTGCCGGTTTGGAAATGATAGAGTTACCAAAGACAAATTAATATTTTATACATGGCAGCAGGACAATCTAGCCAAAAGAGCGAAAAGCATCCTAAGGAAGGGGTGCTTTTTTATTGCTATTACGGCAGCAGGATAAATTCCGATAGGCAGCAGGATACAAAACCTAAAATTCACACTAAAACTTTTGTTCGTCTTAGTGTATTATGTATGGGAAATAAAAAATATATAAGTTGGTCATTTCTTGACTGACTTGGAAAGCGAGGCAAATGAGAAAAAACAGCAAAGACTACTGGAGAAAAAGATATAAAGAAATAGAACAGGCTGCAAATAATTTATCTGTGGAATATATCACAAATCTTGAAGAGAAGTATCGAAATTGCGAAATGGCCATAAATAACAAAATAGAAGCCTGGTATGGAAGAGCAGCAGAAAATAATAATGTATCCATAGAAGAAGCCAGAAGGCTTTTAAATTCGGATGAATTAAAAGAGCTTAAATGGAGCGTAGAGCAATATATAAAAGCAGGAAAGAAAAATGCTGCTTCAAAGAATTTCATGAAAGAGCTTGAAAACGCATCTGCAAAGTATCATATAAACAGACTTGAAGCCTTAAAACTTGAAGTAAGAGCTCAGATAGAACTTGCCACAGGTGGTTTAGTGGATGATGTGGATAAAGTAGTTAGTGATGTGTATAAAAACACCTTTTACAAAAGTCTTTTTGAAATACAAAGAGGTGTCGGTATAGGTTTTGATGTTTCAAAGCTTGATAATAATTACATCCAGAAGATTATAAGTAAGCCCTGGTCTGTGGATGGTACAAATTTTTCTTCAAAGCTATGGGGAAATAAGCTTTTGCTTATTAATACCATAGATAAAGAGCTTACAGCAATGGTTCTTTCTGGAATGGGACCTAAAAGAACAATAAAAAATATAGCAAATGTATTAAATACATCAAAGTATGCAGTAAAAAGACTTGTATTAACAGAGCAAGCTTATTTTACTACCTTGGCAGAAAAAGACAGCTATAAAGAGCTTGGGCTTGATGCATATGAAGTGCTGTCTACCCTTGACAATCGTACCTGTGAAGTGTGCGGTGACATGGATAGACAGCATTTTTATGTTAAAGATATGGAAATAAGTGTGAATGCTCCACCTTTTCATCCCTTCTGTAGATGTACTACCATACCATATTTTGAAGATGATGATATGCAGCAGGATACTTTGGCCAAAAGAGCTTCCAGGGATGGAGATGGAAAGACAGTATACGAACTGCCGGAGGATGTGACATATAAGGAGTGGAAGAAGGGATTTGTTGAAGGGGATAAAGAAGTAAAAGAAAAATTAGATGAGGGTCTTGATAAAAATGTGGTAAAAAAAGGTCATAAGACCCAAAAGGGTTCTTCGGTAAATAAAGATACAGAAGATGTATCTGGAGTTGAAAAAAATAATAAAGCTGATACAATGAAACTAAGTAATTTAGAAGTTCGAAAGATTTATTTGGAAAAAGTATCAAAGATAAAGGACAATATCGATTCGTCACTTCCGATGATAGATCAGGCAAAGCAGGCATTTGAGGCAAGAAATAGAATTAGACTAGAAGCACGTGCCATGATGGCAGATGAGGAAAAAAAGGCTGAAATAGAAAAAAACCGTCCAAATAAAACGTTTGAAGAGTTATTAATCGATAAAATGAATAGAAAAAATATAAGCAGAGATGAAGCTGTACAAGATATATATAATACGGCAACTAAAACAAATGAAAAAGTTAATAAAAGTTTAGGATTGGGAGGTGATTAAATTGAAATCTTACACAGTTTCTTTAATACCAAGTGAAGAAAAATTTGAAAAAACTTGTAAAATGATAGAGGATAGATATCCGAATGCTGAAAAGAGTAAATTATTACATGATGTAGATGATACAAAGATTCAAATTTATATGCTACCAGAAGGTCAAATAAAAGTGTATAATGATTTTGAAGTATATGCACTTTATGTTGATTCAGATGTGAGCCTTGAGGAAAGCATAGATTATTTATTTGAAAGTAAGAATATGCAGTAATAGAACAATTCAGTATGTTTTTCAGATTGCAGTCTGAATGAACTGATAGCAGAAGTACTTTTACAAGATGAAAGGGAATGTTATATGCAAAATAAAAGTAAAAGAGAAATTTTAATAGATGAGTATCTTAGCTTATTAAAAAAGAGCAACGAATCATCAACAGAAGAGGAAAAACAAAAATATAGCGATTTAGCACATGAAAAACATCAGGAAATATTAATGGAACAATTTGGAGGAGATAAGAATATTGGGAGATTTAATACGTTTTAGATTAGCAAAATATTAAACGTTATTTAACAGGCTTGAGTATAAGTTAGAATTAATGAGGGGGTGTTTCGAATTATGATATTTGCGACAGAATATGATGTTAAGATGATTGATGAAATGGTGAAATGGCTAAATGTTGATAATTTGAAACAGGGAGAACCGGCACCTTTAAGAGAAGATGCTCCGGATGAAATTAAGGAATACTATAAAGATATTCACAAAAGAATGGCTATGTTTGATGGATTTTAAAATATGCAAAGTATTCACGAGAGATAAGCATACATAACAGCTAAAGCACTCTAAACAGGGTGCTTTTTTAGTGGGAGAAAATATGAAATGCATTCACAAAACACTAAAATCATTTCATCCTTCTTCAGGAGCCTTAGTGTGGCATAATTGGTGCAAAAAAAGAAAAGAAATATGCCCATGTGGGGAATGCCTGAAAGAAAGATGGAATAAAGGTAGCAGGAAAAGCAACAGGACACCTTAAAGGGTGTCTTTTTTGGTGGTTCAATTCCACCATGCCTTTTCATGAAGAAAACATGTAAAAACAAAACCTTTAAATCAGTGGACTAAACCACGTAAAAAATGTAAGAAAGGAAAGAAAAAAGCCATGAAAAAAGAAGATTTATTGAAACTTGAAGGGATGAGCGAACAACTGGCAGAAAAGGTAGCAGAGCTGTCAAAAGAGGAATTAAAAGAATATATTCCAAAGACACGCTTTAATGAAGTCAATGAAGCTAAAAAGAATGCTGAAAAGCTCCTTAAAGAGCATGATGAAAAGTTAGAGGCATTAAAAGAGGACAATGCCGACAATGAGGAACTTAAAAAGCAGATTGAAACCCTCCAGGAAGAAAATACGAAGATGGCTAAAGCCCATGAAGATGAACTTAAAGCCTTAAAGGTAAGTGCAGCAGTAGAAAGTGCCCTTACTAAAAATGGAGCAAAGAATACAATTGCGGTTAAAGCATTGTTAGACCTTAAGGATGCAGAGCTTTTAGAAGATGGAAGCATTAAAGGTCTTGCTGATCAGATTAAAAAGCTTAAGGAAGAGGAAGATACTTCATTTTTGTTTAATGTATCTGATGGCCAGACTAAGCTTAAGGGAAGCTCCCCGGCTAACAAAGGAAGTAAAATAACAGGTGAAATAACAAAGGAACAGTTTAGGCGTATGGGCTACAAAGAAAGAACAGAATTATTTAACACAAATAAGGAGTTATATGACTCCCTTACAGAAAGGAATGAATAGGAATGGGATTAACTAAATTAACAAATCTGATTAACCCGGAAGTAATGGCGGATATGGTTTCTGCGGCTCTTCCAAAGAAAATTAAATTTTCACCAATTGCAAAAATTGATGATACTCTTGCAGCACAGCCAGGGGACACAATTACAGTACCTAAATATGCATACATTGGAGATGCAGAGGATGTAGCAGAAGGTGTTGCAATGGGAACTACCGTCTTAACGGCTTCCTCCACTCATGCAACCGTTAAAAAGGCAGGAAAGGCAGTAGAGCTTACAGATGAATCTGTATTATCCGGCTACGGTGATCCGGTAGGAGAGGCTACAGGTCAGCTTACTTTATCTATCGCTGCAAAAGTAGATAACGACTGTTTAACAGCTCTTGAGGGTTCTTCACTTGTCTATGATGGTACTGCTGCAAAAATTGCTTATGCAGGCATTGTAGATGCCTCATCAACCTTTGAGGATGAAGTGGATGAAGGACTTGAAAAAGTATTATTTATTAATCCAAAGCAGGAAAGCACCATAAGAAAGGATGCAGACTTTATTGATAAGTCAAAATCCGGAATGGATGTTCTTGTATCCGGTACAATCGGAACTATTGGAGGTTGCCAGATAGTAAAATCCAAAAAGGTTAAAAAGATTGAGTATGAAAAAAGTGAAAATGGAGCCACTACCATTACCGCAGAAAACATTGATACCTACAAAGCAAAAACTCTTGGAGCTTTGGCCGTAGGAGATAAAGTTGATGCAGTAGCAGCAGCTTATTATGCTTGCCCTATAGTGGTTGTGGATTCGAATGATCCAAATGAGGCATCAGAAGCAGATGGAGTAGCAAATGAGGCACCGGCTATTACCATTTATCTTAAAAGAGGTGTAGAAATGGAAAGCGACAGAGACATCCTTGCAAAGACAACTGTACTTTCAGCGGATGAACATTATACGGCTGTATTATCCAATGAATCCAAGGTAGTAATGGCCAAATTTAAAGCGTAAGGTGATGAAATGTTATTAAGAAGACATAAAAGAAGCCTTAATGGCATAAATAAAGAAAATCCGGCAGTAAAAGAGCCTGTAACAAAGGTAGAACTGGAAAAAGAGCCAGCTATAGAAACAGACCAGAAAGAGTCTGTTTCTAAAAAGGCTACCAAAGAAGAAAAGCCGGAACCCCCGAAGAAGAAAACAACAAAAAAGAAATCATAGTCAGGAGAGGAGAAAATGGCATTATCAAAAGCAGAAATAGACAGCTTAATTGCACTGGTTAAAGACCAGGTGGAACGATTTACACCTATAGATACAAATTATCTGGATTTGATAATATTAAGGCTTATAGGTTTTGGTTTAAAAATAACAAAAGATGATGCTTTTACCATAGCGTTTGCTAAGCAGTCAGTTAAAAATGATATATTAAGCTTTTGCAATATCAAAAATATAACGGAAGAGATGTCAGAACTTTTTGTAGATATGGTATGCGGTGAAGTGCTTTATGGTGAATATTCATCCGGCAGATTAAACCTTAAGGAGCTTAATCTTGATGGTGCCATTAGCTCTATGTCTATGGGTGATACTTCCGTTTCATATGATACGTCAAAAAGTGATGAAGCAAAGGTAATTGACTTAATAGGAGCATTAAGAAATAAAAGGAGTAAATTAATATGTTATCGAAAAATAAACTGGTGAAGTTTAAAAAGGCATTGAAAGGTTTTTATAATGGAAAATGCCGGATAACATGCTCCAAGGAAATAGAAGATGTTTATGGCATTACAAAATTTATAGATGAAGTGATACTAGATGATGAGCCTTGCAGGCTGTCTCATTCTTCGGTAACGATTCAAACACCTGGAGAGGTCAGTGCAAAAACAAATCAAAGAATTAAGCTCTTTATGGATAATACAATTCCAATACCGGAAGGAGCAAGGATAAAAGTGATACAAAATGATATTGAAACAGACTACAGATGCTCCGGAACGGCTTTAGTATTTGAAACCCACCAGGAAATAGAATTGATACTTGAAAAGGAGAGAGCATAATGGCAGCACAGTACAGACAATTAAAAGAATTTCAAAAAAAGGTAATGAGGTTAAATGGTGCACAAAGAGATGAGTTCTTTACTAGTACCCTAAATGAACTAGGGGCAAGGCTACTAAGAAAGACAAAAATAAAAACACCGGTTGATACAGGAATCTTAAGAAGAGGTTGGAAAGTAGATCCGGCAGGGAAAACAGCATCCGGATACCAGATAACCATATCTAATCCGATAGAATATGCCTCATATGTTGAGTATGGCCACAGAACCAAAAACAGAAGTGGCTGGGTTAATGGTAAATTTATGCTTACTAAGTCTAAATCAGAAATAAAATCCATTATGCCGGGGCTTCTTAACAGAAGGCTTACCAGGTACTTAAGTGAGGGATTATCATAATGAATAATGATATAGTTAATGCCATAGCAAGGGCTATAAGAAAAGAATATGACAATACATATAAAATCTATATTGAAAGTGTAGAGCAGGGTTTTAAAGAGCCCTGCTTTAGTATTGTAAAGGTATCAGCAAAGCATGAGCATAAGTTCTTTAGAAGAAGGCTTAAAGAATACACCTTTGCGATATACTATTTTCCTTCGGATAAAAGAAGTACATTTGAATGTGCCCAGGCAGAAGAAGAGCTCTTTGACCTTTTAGAGGAAATAGAAACCTCTGACATGATATTAAGGTCCTATGATTTTGATGCAGTAATTACAGATGGGGTTTTATGTGTAACAGCCAAGTATGACGCTCTTATATTAAAAGACGTAAAGACAGAAGAAATAATGGAAGTGGCAGAAAGCGAAATAGCACCCAAGGAAGGTGATAGTGAAGATGGATAAAGAAACAAAAGAAAAGAAATCTGAACCAAAGAAGTATTATAAAGCAGCTATCGTTGATTCAAAGAAATTTGAAGCTTATAGGGACTTTTTAGAAGGAAACCTTAAAGAAGGCGAATTATATAGCTTAAGTCAAATTGAAAGCATAATTAAGAAGCATTACAGATAAAGAAAGGAGAAAAGACAATGGCATTAGGTGGCGGTACCTATATAACAAAAAATAAGAGTCTTCCCGGAGTATATATTAATTTTATATCCAATGCCACAGCAACTACAGGTTTATCTGATAGAGGTGTTGTAGCAATGGGTATAGCCACAGGATGGGGACCATCCGGTGAAATATTTGATATTGATATGGGAGACTTCCAAAAAGACTCTCTTAAAATCCTTGGATGGGATTATACTGCTGAAAAAGTAAAAGGTTTAAGGGATTTATTTAAGAATTGTCTCACCCTTCATGCATATAGGTTAGACGGAGGTGGACAGCAGGCCAGCTGTAGCCTTGGAACTGCCAAATATGCAGGAAGCAGGGGTAATGATATAAAAGTTGTTGTAGTAGAGACAGCAGACAGTACTTTTAAGGTATCTACTTACGTAGGTAATACCCAGGTGGATATCCAGGAAGTAACAACTGCAGCAGAGCTTTTAAACAATGATTTTATAGAATTTGATAAGACAGTAACCCTGACAGCTGTAGCCGGGGAAAATTTAACCGGTGGAACAGACATGGAATCATCAGCTACCACACATCAGACATTTTTGAATCTATGTGAGTCATATAGTGACATTAATGTAATTGCCTATACAGGTTCAGATGATGCCATAGCATCATTATATGCAGCCTGGACAATAAGGATGCGAGATGAAGTAGGTATTAAGCTTCAGACAGTACTTTATAACAGTGCAAAAAACAATGTGGCAGTTATTAATGTATTTAATTCTCCTGATTTAGTATGGTGGGTAGCGGGCAAAGAAGCAGCAGCAAAGGTTAATACTTCAACTACCAATGATATATACGATGGGGAGTTTGATTTTGTAGTTGATTATACCCAGAAGGAACTTGAAGCAGCAATTAAGGCAGGAAAGTATGTTATTCACAGGGTAGGAAATGAAAAGAGGGTCCTTTTAGACATTAATTCCTTTGTAACCACTACAGAAACACAAGGAGAGCTTTTTAAGGACAATCAAACCATTAGAATAATTGATAGTATAGCAACATCCATAGCAAACGTATTTACGTCTAAATATCTTGGAAATGTAGCTAATAATCCTGACGGAAGAACTTCTCTTTGGGCAGATGTAATAGCAATCTATGATGAGCTGTATGCTTTAGGAGCTATAGAAGAGTTTGACAGTGAGGAAGTAATAGTATCTGCAGGTGATGATAAAGGCAGTGTAGTTATAACCAGTACAATAACGGCAGTAAATGCCATGAGTAAGTTATACATGGAAACAGTAGTAGCCTAGGAGGTGTAATATATGGCAAATAAATATTTAAAAGAGCAGGATGTACCATCAGCAAAGCTTGCAACGGTGTATTGCACTATTAATGGAAAAAGATACAATATGATGAATGCCAAGGACTTTGAAGCCACTGCCTCAGTTACTACAAAAGAGGTGCCTATACTTGGAAAGACCATTAAAGGCCGTAAGGCAGCAGGAATGGAAATTAAGCTTACCATGACGGTATACAAAGTATTTGAAGTCTTTGATAATGTTATTGAAAATTATAAGAAAACTGGAGTCCTTCCGACCTTTACCATCCAGGTGACCCAGGAAGATGCTGCCACTTCAATAGGCAGATCCACGAAAGTATATAAAGATTGTGTAATAGATGGTGATGTACTTTTATCCGCTTTTGATGCAGATGGTGAATTCATTGAGCAGGAAATAGAAGCCTATGCTCAGGATTATGTATCAAAAGAAAAGTACAAAGCACCTAAATACATGTAGTTAAGTTTGAAGAGCCTTAGGGCTCTTCGTTTTTTGTATAAAGGAGGAAAAAATGAGCAATTTATCAATGTTTTTAAAGAAAAACAAAAAAGTGAAGGAAAACACAACTTTCGCAGTAACCAAATCCTTACAGGATGAGGAAGGTAATGCCCTTTTATGGGAGATAAAACCTATAACTACAAAAGAATCAGAAAAGATTAGAAGTGAATGCACAATAGAAGTGCCAATTCCGGGGAAAAAGGGCATGTACAGACAAAAATTAGATACAAAAGCGTATCTGGTTAAATTAATGGTTAACTCCATTGTATATCCGGATTTAAAAGATGAAGAGCTTCAGGACTCCTACGGAGTGTGCTCTGAAGAAGAGCTTCTTCTTGAGATGGTCGATGATCCAAGTGAATACAATGAATTTGCGGAATTTATTCAAAAATACAATGGATTTGATAAATCTCTGGATGAAAAAGTAGATCAAGCAAAAAACTCATAAGGGGCAATGATGCAGAATCAACTTATGCATACTATGCCCTTCATAAATTACACATCAGGCCAAGTGAATATATAAATATGGATGAAGAAGAAAGAGCCTTCATCATGGCAGCAATAGACATAAGATGTGAAGATGAGAAGAAACAGGAAAAAGAAGCAAGAAGAAAGGTAAAGGGTTAATATATGTCTGATATAAGTTCATCAATTACTCTTAATGATCATGTTACGGAAGTATTGAACCGAATTACACAGTCACTATATAGCACTATATCCGCCTTTGATGAAGTAGATGAAGCCAGTGCAAGAGCTTTTGCAGATGATATTGGTTCTTCCGTGGCGGACAGCCTTGTGTATTACGAAAATGAACTGGCAGATGTACATGAAAGGCTTGAAGAAGTTACCAATGCCACCAATTCCACTCAGAGTGCCACAAATAATCTCGAATCCACAGTAAAAAGGGTTGTAGGAGCTTATTTGGGTTTTCAGACAGTTAAGAAAGTAATTAATATGTCTGATGAAATATCATCCACCAGGGCAAGGATTGATAACATGAATGATGGTTTGCAGACTACTGATGAACTTATGGATATGATATATCAGGGGGCTCAAAGAGCGAGAAGCAATTATACAGACCTTGCAGATGTGGTGGCCAGGTTTGGAAACAATGCAGGAAATGCTTTTGATTCCAGTGAAGAAGTAGTTAAATTTTCAACTGCAGTTGCAGAGTTTATGGCACAGGCAGGAACAGGAGCACAAGAAGCAGCAGCGGCAGAACTTCAGTTGTCTCAAGCATTAGGCTCAGGAGTCTTAAGGGGAGATGAATTAAATTCAATATTTGAACAATCACCAAACCTTATTCAGGCCATAGCAGATTATATGGATGTAGACATAGGAAAAATCAGAGAAATGGCATCTAAGGGAATGATATCCGCAGAAGTTGTTAAGAATGCCGTCTTAAGCAGTGCCGGGGAAATAGATGAAAAGTTAAATAATATGCCTTTGACATTTGAACAGATTTGGACAAAATTCCAAAATGCAGCAACAAAAGCATTTTTCCCGGTGTCAGAAAAAATTAATGAGATTGCAAATTCTCAGGCATTTCAAGGTTTTGTTGACGGTGCAGTATCAGCTGTTGCTATAGTGGCTAATGCTATAAATGGGCTATTAGATATTATTAGTATAGTAATTAATGCAATTTATGAAGGATGGGCTTTTATAGGTCCCATTTTTGAGATAGCAGCAGTGGGATTAGGTGCTTATTTAACCTGCATATCCATTGCAGCGATTCAAACAGGAATAGCTGCAGCAGCATCCATAGGACACTCTATAGCTCTTGGAATACAAACGGCAGCTCTTGCACTATTTGGTGGTATGACATGGCAGGCGGCAGCAGCACAAACGGGACTTAATGCAGCTATGGCAGCATGTCCTATAGTTTGGATTGTAGCAGCCGTTTTAATGTTAATAATCGTAATATATGGAGTAGCCACAGCAATAGCAAAAGCAACAGGGGTAGCAAGCACAGGCCTTGGAGTATTAGTTGGGTGTATAAATGTAGCAATAGCATTTTTTCAAAATCTTGGAATAGTAGGAATCAACATATTTAGAGCTATAGCTGCAGGGGCATCAGCTGTAGGAAATAATATAAAAACAGCCTTTTCACAGGCTATATCTTATGCCCAGGGGCTTTTTTATGATCTGTTGGCCACAGCATCAAGTGTAATTGCATCAATTGCAAAGGCACTTAATTCATTGCCTTTTGTAAGCTTTGATTATTCCGGCATAAGCTCTGCAGCAAGCGGCTATGCTAAAAAGTCAGCTGCAGCATATAAGGCAGCGAATGGAGCAAACTATAAAGATGTTGGAGCTGAGATAGATAAAGCTATGTCAAAAGGGCAAAATGCTTTTGAAGGAGATTGGGCAGGAAAAGCTTTTAATGCAGGTGCCAAATATGGAGACGGAGTAGCTGAAGGAATAGCAGGAGCCTTAGGAGGCGGTTTTGATCCATCAAAAATTATGGGTGATCTAAACATGGGTGATCTGGGAGCATCCATACCGGATTATGGCTCATTAGGAGGCACAGCAGGAAATGTAGGCGATAATATAGCCGGTAATACAGGGAAAACGGCAGGAAATACAGCAGATATAGCTAAAGCAGTAAATGTATCTAATGAAAATCTTGAGTATATAAGAGATTTAGCAAAAAAAGATGCAATTAATAGATTTACAACAGCACAAATAAGCGTAAATCTTGGAGGGGTTACTAACAATGTAAATGGTGACACCGATTTGGACGGAGTAGTGTCCTACTTAGCAAGAGGTGTAACAGAGGCAATATCAAAAATAGAGGAAGGAGTGCATGCATAATGGCATATTATTTTTTCTTCGGGAAGATACTCCTTCCCGTTCCGCCCCAAAAGATTCAGATGAAAATAAACGGAAACAATAAAAGCTATGATTTAATTAACCAGGGTGAAATAAATGTAATAAAAAGCCCTAAATTAACGGAAATAGACTTTGATTTTGAACTTCCAAATGTTAAATACTCATATGCAATGTATAAAAAGGGATTTCATAGGGCAAATTATTATTTAGAAAAGCTTGAAAAGCTCAAAAAGAAAAAGAAACCATTTCAATTTATTATCTCCAGGAAGCTTCCTAACAGGAAGAAGCTCCACTATACCAACATGAAGGTAACCATAGAAAACTATACCATTACGGAAGATGCTACAAATGGCTTTGATGTGACAGTAAGTATTAAATTAAAGCAATATGTAAGTTTTGGAACGAAATTAGTAAAGGTAAAGAAAAAGAACAAGGCAAAATCAAAAAAGAAAAAAGTGGTTAAAGAGGTTAGAAGCCCCTCCTCAAATGCTCCTTCCAATGGCCTTCCTCAGCAATATACAGTAGTAAGAGGGGACTGCCTTTGGAACATTGCCAAAAGATTTTATGGTGATGGAGCTAAGTACCCTCTTATATACAATGCCAATGCAGGTCAGATTAGTAATCCTAATTTGATTTATCCGGGGCAGGTATTTACCATACCGGCAGAAAGCTAGGTGATAATATGGCAGCAGAAATGATTATTATTAATGCATCAGGAAAAATAATGATGCCGGTATTATTTGATGATATTACCTGGGAAACCGAAAGAGAAGGAGTCCCAGGTAAACTTAACTTTAAGGTTTTATATGATAAAAATCTTGATATAGAAGAAGGAAATGCAGTCAGATTTAAGTGGAATAATGTAAAAGTCTTTTTTGGTTTTATATTTAAGCTAACGATAACAGCTGAAAACGTAATATCCATCGTAGCTTACGACCAATTGAGGTATTTAAAAAATAAGGACACCTATGTAATCAGCAACCAAAAAGCCTCAGAAATGGTTATAAAGATAGCCGGTGACTTTGGTTTAAATTTAGGGGGCATAGAGGATACAGCCTATAATATAGCATCACTTACAGAGGATAATATGGCTTTATTTGATATTATCGGGGACTGCCTGGATGAAACCTTAATGAATACAGGAAGATTATATGTGTTATATGATGATTTTGGGAGTCTTACCCTTAAAAACATTTCAAACATGAAAAATAATCTGTATATAGACTCTCAAACGGCAAGTGATTATAGCTTGGAAAGAAGTATTGATCAGGACAGCTATAATCAGATTAAACTTGTCTATGATAATAAGGATACAGGAGTAAGAGATGTTTACTTAGTTAAAAACAGCGAGAATATAAACAAATGGGGCACATTACAGTACTTTGATAAGTTAAGCGACGGGGAAAACGGTCAAACGAAAGCGGAGGCTTTAATGAGGCTGTATGGAGGCAGAACTGCCACTCTTAAAGTAACAAAAGCTTTCGGAGTTCCTTCAGTAAGGGCAGGAAGCCTTTTACCGGTATCCCTTAAAATGGGGCTGACAAATGTTAATTCTTACATGCTGGTGGAAAAATGCACCCATACCTTTAGCGATAATCTTGATTTAATGGATTTAACCCTTACAGGAGCACAGATACAATGAGTGAATTCAATAATTTAATAAAGCAGATAAAAAAGGCAGCAGTTGAGGCAGTAGAGGCATCTAAACCGGCTGCTTTTTATATTGCTACCGTAGTAAATACACAGCCTTTACAGGTAAAGATAAGCAGCAAGCTAGTACTTACGAAAGCACAGCTGATACTTACTAAATCAGTGGAAAGTATGGTTGTAGGTGATAGGGTGGTCTTAGCAAGAGTACCAGGAGGAAGGCAATTTATAGCAATGGATAAGGTGGTGGATGAGCTTGCTTCCGGAAATTGATAATGATGAATATACAGAAGTTGAAGATTCAAAGATTGTAGAAACGGATTACAGAATGGACATTGAAAATAAAAATATAGGTGCCTTCTGTACCGGCATTGATTCAATTAAACAAAAAATTTATAAAATTCTAAACACAGAAAGGTATCAGCATATTATATACAGCTGGGATTATGGAGTGGAATTTAAAGACCTTATTGGAGAGCCGGAAGAGTATGTAGTACCGGAGATAGAAAGACGTATAAAAGAAGCCTTAATAATAGATGAAAGAATTGAATCCGTTAATGACTTTGAATTTGACACGACAACGAAGGGAAGTATAGTAGTTTCTTTTACAGTAGGAACTATATATGGAGAAATTGAAGCAGATACGGAGGTGAATTATTAATGTTTGAAAATATGACCTTTGAAAACATTATGGAAAGCCTGACAGCCAATATAGATCCATCACTGGATACCGAAGAAGGCTCTGTAATATATGATGCCCTGGCACCTTGTGCAGTTGAATTGGCTAATTTATATATACAGCTTGATACAGTTTTAAATCAGACCTTTGTGGATACAGCAACAGGAGACTATCTAGATCTAAGGTGTGGCGAAAAGGGCATAAAAAGAAAAGAAGCAACATATGCTGTAGTAAAGGGGATATTTGAGCCTTCTAACATTGAATTACTAAACCAACGCTTTACATGTGGGGCATATTCATATAAAGCTTATGAAAAGATAGAAGCAGGAATTTATCTGCTAAGGTGCGAAACCTCGGGAAGTGCCCCAAATGCCACAGTAGGCACTCTTATACCAATTAATTACGTGGAGGGGTTAACCACAGCATCTATAACAGAGATAGCCATTCCGGGAGAAGACAAAGAAAGTGATGAAGAGTTAAGGGAGAAATATTTTACAAATCTTGAAAGCATTGCTTTTGGTGGTAATATTGCTGATTACAGGACTAAAATAGAATCCTTAGATGGCGTAGGAGCAACTAAGATTATACCAGCATGGAATGGCGGAGGGACAGTGAAAGCTCTTTTACTTGATTCTGAATTTAAGGCGGCAAGTTCTAATCTTGTAAATAGTGTTCAGGAGAAAATGGACCCCTTACAAGATGGTAATGGAACGGGTATGGTGCCGGTAGGGCATAAGTTAACAGTGGCAGCAGCAAAAAACAAAGCTATAAATATAAGTTATTCCATAACCTATGAAGGCAGTGAGCAAAGTGTGATAGATGCAGCAGTAAAAGCAGCAGTTGAAAAATATTTTAAATCATTGGCCAAGCTCTGGGCTGACTCAAACACCATAACAGTATCCTACATGGGAATAGCAAGTGCCATATACAGCGTGGCAGGAGTTAAAGATTTAAGTGCTTTAAGTGTTAACAGTGTTAATAACATTAATAACGGAGTGCAAAGCGTAGAGCTGTCTTATGATGAAATACCGGTAATAGGTACATGGACGATGACTTAAGAGGTGATGACATGGATAGATTATTAATTGATTATCTGCCCAATTTCATGCAGGAATACAAGCAGATAAAGGAAATTATGAAAGTGCAGCAACCTCAGATTAATGCAGCCTGGCATAGTGCAAATAAGGTATTACAGGAACAGTATATCAATACAGCTACAGACGAGGGATTAAGAAGACTTGAAAAAATATACAATATCACCATTAAGGAGGAAGATTCTATTGAAACCAGAAGAGCAATGTTTCTTTTAAAACTTGGAACAGTAGATAACCCCACCTTAAAGGTAATAAGCAATAAATTAAATGAGATATTACAGGGCAAAGAATTCTATTTAATAGTTAATTATAGCCGTTATGCAGTGTCCATATTAATCCCTACAGCCACCCAGGCCATACTGGATGCCACAGTAGAATATTTACGAAAAATAATCCCTGCAAATCTGACAATAACAGCGGATATATTAACGCAATATATAGCCCTTGGTGCATATACTCATGAAACCCTGGGGGCTTACACCCATGAAGAGATTAGTAAAGGAGATATGAACTTATGAATTACACAGAACATTTAGATCTGATTAAGCCGGAGGTTACAGATACCTACAATATAGAAGATTTTAATACAAATGCTGACTTGATAGATGAAGCAGTAGGAGGGCATGTATCAAATAGGACAAATCCCCATAATGTAACCAAATCTCAAATAGGTTTAGGAAATGTGCCAAATGTCAGCACCAATGACCAGACTCCAACATACACAGAAGCGTCAAATTTAACGGCATTAACCTCAGGGGAAAGCTTATCTACGGCTTTTGGAAAGATAAAAAAGGCGGTAGGTTCTTTGATAAGTCACTTATCAAATACCTCAAATCCCCATAGTGTAACTAAGTCCCAGGTGGGTTTAGGAAGTGTGCCAAATGTGTCCACCAATAATCAGACACCTACCTACACAGAAGCCTCAAGCTTAACGGCATTAACCTCAGGGGAAAGCTTATCTACGGCTTTTGGAAAGATAAAAAAGGCGGTAGGTTCTTTGATAAGTCACTTATCAAATACCTCAAATCCCCATAGTGTAACTAAGTCCCAGGTGGGTTTAGGAAGTGTGCCAAATGTCAGCACAAATAATCAGACACCCACGTATACAGAGGCTTCTAGCTTAACAGCTCTAGCTTCTGGAGAATACTTATCAACAGCTTTAGGAAAAATAAAAAAGGCTGTAAATGTAGTAATAAGCCATGAAACAGGTAAGATGAATACAAGTAACCCTTCCGGGAGTGGTTCTTTTTCACTTAATAGGAAAAGCGGAACAACAGTGGGGAATAATAGCTTTACAGAAGGAGATGACTGTACAGCATCAGGGTTTTGTTCTCATGCAGAAGGAAATTCGTGTATAGCGTCAAAGGATGAAGCACATGCAGAAGGATGTAATTGTACAGCGTCAGGCTATTATTCTCATGCAGAAGGATTTGGCACAACAGCATCAGTTAGCTGTGCTCATGCAGAAGGATGTAATACAATAGCATCTAATTCTGAAGCACATGCAGAAGGACTTGCCACCACAGCATCAGGCAGTTATTCTCACACAGAAGGTCGTTATACGACAGCATCAAATGAAGCGGCTCATGCAGAAGGATGCAATACAATAGCATCAGGCTGGTATTCCCATGCAGGTGGATGGGGCACAAAGGCAACGGTAAAAGCTCAGACAGTAATAGGAAAGTTCAATGAAACTAATTCAAGTGCTTTGTTTATTGTGGGAAACGGAAGTGAAGGTGTCCAAAATGCAGGCGGCTCTGCCACAGATTCGGCAGAGAGAAGCAATGCTTTTTGGGTTAATGAAAACGGCATCGCATATGTACAAAAAACATCATCAGGAGTAAGTAGCGGCTCAAAAGAAGTTTTAAATGGTGGGGCAGTGTACAATGCCCTAAATCCCAGCCAGGTAAATGTGGACATAAGTACCAATGGGAGTGCCCCATCTTCGGTTACAACGGGAAGCAGTGGAGCACAGGGAGTTAAATATATAAAAATAGGTGCTTTGGTTGTAGTGGAATATATGGTTAATGTAAAAAGTGGAGTCAATATGGATAGCGTAATAACTATAGCATCAGGACTTCCAGCTGCAGCCAATGGCTCAAGGTATTGGGGAAGGACTCAAAATCAATATATTGCAGGTTTACAGCTTACTACAGACGGAGAGCTAAAACTTGAATTTGTAAGAAGAATTACAGATGGAACTAAAATGGATCCGTCAGGTTTATGGCTTCAGGGAACCATCACTTACATTAGCAGATAGATGAGGAGTTAAAAAAATTATGACATTACACGAATTGTTACAGCAATTAGGATTAAATATATCAACCTGGGCAGAATTTATATTTATAATCAGCTTTTTTATCGAAATAGCACCAATAAGGATAAGCCCTTTTAGTGCTATTTTTAAATGGATAGGTAATACAATCCTGGGAGATATTCCCTCAAAAATAGAGGAATTAATGAAAGTAACAAAGGACCTATATAAATATGTTAAAGAGGTGGAGTTTACTACATCCAGATATAGGATATTAAGGTTTGATGATGAACTGATTCATGGATTAAAGCATACCCAGGAACATTTTAATCAAATTAAAGAAGATATAAATGTATACAGACGATTTTGTTTAGATAACCCAAATTATAAAAATGGAATTGCAGACGGTGCCATAAATCATATATTGGAAGTGGATGCCAGATGCCAAAGAGAACACAGTTATTTATAAATTACATCAATTCATGCAGCAGTTTATGGCTGCTTATTTTTTTATAAAGGAGGGGCACACATGACCTATACAATATTTATTACACTTTTAACCTTATTTTGTGGAATTACTAATATTACTCTTGAATGGCTTAAAAAAATGGTTGACACAAATGTAGCTGTTTTAAGTACCATAACAGGCCTTTTAGTAGGTGGGGTAGGAACGGTATTTTATTTCATTTTCATGGAATTACCCTTTGATATTACAATGGTCCTTTATGTCATACTAGAAGCCTTTGCTACAACTATAGCCAGCCAGGTAGGATACGATAAGATTATAAGTTTATTGGCTGAATTCAAGAAAGGAACTAAGGAATAAATGAGTGCAATTATTAAAGCCGGTGAAAACAGGGTTATATTAGTCCAGGTTGTGGATCTAAATGTAGAGCTTGTTGATAGTGTAATTTTCACAATTAAAAATTCAGACTACGTAAGTAGTATTACAAAAACATATCCGGATAATGATGTAGGCTACAGTAACGGCTATTTTTTAATAATAATAAGCCAGGAAGATTCATTGGCAATCTGTCAGGATGAAGAAGATATACAGGCAGTAATGGAAGCCCAGATTAATTTTAAAAATGGCGGAGTTTTAAAAAGCGATAAAATAGCCTGGACAATTCCGGGAAGCATAGCCACAAGGGTTATGGAAAATAATACACCTACGCCTGTAGCTTCAGACATCTTAAACTTAAACATAAGCGGTAGTGCAGTAATAGCAAGCGTGGAGGCGGAAATATCTGAAAATGTAATCAGGCAGCAGTTAGATGATTATCTTGATAATAATGGCTTGAATTTAGATGATTATGTAAAGGAAACTGACTTAGAAACATATACACAGGAAGTAATACCTCAAAGCGTAGATGAATACATAAATTCACATGTCACTTTATTTAAAGGCGAAAAAGGAGATACCGGAATTCAAGGACCACAAGGCGAAAAAGGAGATACCGGAGAGCCAGGAGCAAAAGGCGAAAAGGGAGATACCGGAGAGCCAGGAGCAAAGGGCGAAAAGGGAGATACCGGAGAGCCAGGAGCAAAGGGCGAAAAGGGAGATGCAGGAGAGCCTGGAGCAAAAGGTGATAAAGGGGACAAGGGTGATCCGGGTGAAGATTATGTAATTACCCAGGCAGATTATACAGCTATAGCAAACACAGTATTATCAATGCTTGAAGATGCGGAAGGGGTGAGTGTTTAAATGTCATATTATAAAATTTCTGATACTACCCTTAAAAACATAGCTAATGCCCTAAGGGCAAAAACAGGTTCAGATGCATTAATGAAAGTGTCTGAAATGCCGGATGCCATAGCCTCAATAAAAAATTCAGATTTAAAAGTAGGAATTAAATACAATTTTAATAATAATGTGCCGGGGGATGCTTCCGGCACTATTTATGTATGTAGCATAGATATAAATTTGACAGATATTAGCCTTAGGTGGGCTGATAATGAGGGTGATTTGCAAGAATATACAAATATTAATGTGGAAGCCTTCAATGTAGAATTTATGGAAAGAGAAGCCTACATATACATGAGTGAGATTAATTTGATTCCCACTGCTGCCACACGAGTAATAGCTTTGGTAGATGGAGCAGTAGTAGGAAGTTTTACAATACCTGTTGCCAAAAGATTAACAAGCTCTGTGCTGGGTAACCATGTGGGGGATGTTGCGTTGTTATCGGATGTTCATATTGGCTATGATACCAGCGTAGAGGATTTAACAAAAATATTGTCGTATGCCAGAACTATAGGAGCTGATGCAGTATGTATTGCAGGAGATATAACCCAACAAGGGACACAGGCATATTTGAATAATTGGCAAAGTGCCAGAGATAATGCCAGAGGTTCCCTGGCAGTTTATTCCTGCACAGGAAATCATGAAGCCTATAATGATAATTGCCTTATTGTGCAAGGCCAAAGTATAAGAGCGTACTTAGATACCGACAGCACAAGTGATACCTTGCCTTACTTCTACAAGGTAATAAATGGGGATGTTTATGTGTTTGTATCATGCTTTGATGGTGATGTAAAGCAAAGCAGAGACAATGTCATGTACACCACAGCTCAATTAGATTGGCTTGAAGATG
This sequence comes from Acetitomaculum ruminis DSM 5522, assembly GCF_900112085.1. Lineage (GTDB taxonomy): Bacteria > Bacillota > Clostridia > Lachnospirales > Lachnospiraceae > Acetitomaculum > Acetitomaculum ruminis. The sequence continues at coordinate 43,583 of NZ_FOJY01000004.1, read as the reverse complement.
TTTTGGAAACATACAGAAATCAAAGGGTATTCTTATTTGCTCATGTTCCACCAAACAAGTGGGCTATGTCAAATAATGGTTTTGGTATTGCAAATGGGGCATATAGCTTTGATGTATGGGGCACAAGTTCGGGAGTTTTAGCAGACAGAACGAGATTCTTAAGCCTTATGGAGCATTATAAAAATGTGATTTGGTTTTCAGGACATTCTCATATCAAGTGGGAATATCAAGAGTCTGCAAGCATGAAAAACTTAAATTATGCTAGATATAACAACGGTGCAAGGCTCATACACTTGTCGTCTTTAACTGTTCCAAGAGATTTAATAGATTCTGATAATGATGGCTTAAAAGATGATAGTGTGACAGATTATATTTATGCCGAAAGTCAAGCCATGATAATGGAAGTTTATGAAAACGGCATTTTACTAAAAGGCAGAGATTTTATTGTGGATAAATTCATTTCTATAGCTCAATTTTACCTTGATACAGCACCTGTAACGGTTCCGGCTAAGGAAGTAGTGACCTTAACAGGCATAGAAGCAGTTAAAACCAAGACATCCTACAGTACAGGGGAGAGCTTAAATACAAATGATATAACAGTTACAGCTTACTACAGCAATAATACCAGCAAAATAGTAACAGCAATGATTAATACAAGTAATGTGGATATGAATATTCAGGGAACGTATCAAATTACTATTAGTTATACAGAAAATGGAACAACACTTACAGATACCATAAGCATAACTGTAGAAGATGCCCCTGTAATAACCCTAAGCAGCATCACAGCCACAAAGACGAAGACACAATACAATACCAATGAAAGTCTTAATACGGATGATATTACAATAACAGCCCATTATAGTGATGGTTCAAGCCAAGTGGTACAAGGTACAGTGGATACGAGTAATGCAAATATGGCAGCAGCAGGAACTTACACAATTACAGTAAGTTATTCTGAAGATGGAATAACTAAGACAGCAAACATTACTATAACAGTCACAAGTGCAAGCGTTGAACCAAATCCGCCAAGTGGGGAATATGTAGAAATACCTTTAACATGGCACAATGGTCGTGTAGATGGTGTTACGGGAGAAATAGACGATAAAGCTAAGTACTCTTATACAGATGCTGTGTCAGTTAGTAATGTTTCAATGGTTAAAGCTACTGTACAAACAAATATATGCACAGAATACTACTTACAGCTTGTGTGGTTCAACGCTAACAATGAAATGATTAGATACTCCGAGGATGACAGAGCAACCACAACCACAGGTGAAATTGTCACGGTAGAAATGGCTGTACCAAGCGGTGCTAGTTATTTAAGAATTAACATGAAACACGGCACAACATCACAGTATTATGCACAAGCAAGGAGCAATACACAGTTATTTGTAAAATAGGAGGAAATAATGAGAACAAATACAGCAGGAATCAATTTAATTAAATCTTTTGAAGGCTGTACATTAACGGCCTATAAATTAGCCGGAGAGCAGTATTATACTATTGGATACGGACATTCATTTGATAAATCAATAACGGCAGGTACAAGATGGACTGAAAAACAGGCAGAAAATGCCCTTATAGCTGATCTAGTTAAATTCGAAAACTATGTTACTAATATTGCCCTGGTAAAATTTCCGAATTTAAATTCAAATCAATTTAGTGCACTGGTAAGCTATTGTTATAACAGGGGTGCAGGTGGCTTAAGGCAATTAATAACAAATAGTTATAATATTAATAGCTTAAGCCAAAATATAGTGAAATTTTGGGGCAGTGCCACAAGATATAGAACAGGTCTTGTAAGAAGAAGGACGGCAGAACAAAAATTATTTAATACTCCTTGTGAAAGCTCTTCATCAGCTGGAGCAGCAGGATTTAAACCTAAAGGCACCTTGATCGCAATCGAAAAGTGTGATTTGTATAAAGATTTGGGGGCTCATAAGGTTGGAGAGCTTGGGGCTGGCAATCGTGTTGAATTTGAAACCTATATAAATAAATATGTTAAGATTAAGCATCCTCAAATAGGTGTATGCTATGCTCCGGCAACATATCTAGATAAAAAAAACTGGAAGGCAGCAGCAACCAAAACAGTAAATTGTCAAAAACTAAATATCAGACTTAACCCCTCAAACACAGCTTTGATTCTAGGAAAGCTAAACAAAGGAAATCGGGTTGAGATTAACAAAGAGACTGAAAACGGCTTTTATAAATGCAAGGTCAAAGGATATGGCATTGTATGGCTTTCAGCCTCTTATTTAGATTAAAAAAGTGTACAAATAGACCGCCTCAGAGCATGAGGCGGTCATGTAGCAAGGAAATAGCTATTTAATATTTAATTCTTTAAAAATAAGTTCTTTAATGAAAGTATTAACAGGCTTTCCAAGCTCTTCACAATGAGCCTTAATTATTTCATAATGTTCATTTTTGACCTCTAAAGGTATTCTTTTATAATTTCTCTTTTTGTATTTGGCAGTAGCCTTATTTTGAGATTCGCTTGGCATAATACACCTACTTTCTAATTGATTTTTTTTAAGTTTCCTGCTAAGATTTAATTGGAAGGGCGGAAGCAGGAAACTGTTTAAGGAGTCCGCCCTAGGTTTTTTGTTTTAAAGTCTTATTATTTATCTAATAAGGCTTTAATTTTTTCTTTTGCCTCTTCAAGGCTTTTACAGGTTTCTAAGATAAGTAAAATCTTTCTTGTTTGATTTTCTTCAATTACTTGTTTTAATAATTCTGAATTATTCATTTTTTTCTTCTCCATTTTGTAAACTCCTTTCCTGCTATCTCCTTGCTACAATTATATTATAGCATATGTGGACACATATGTCAAGGGAATAACAAAAAAATTAAATATTTTATAAAAAATCTGCTTACCTTGATAAATAAGGATAAAAGGAATATAATTTTTAAATAATTATTTAATAAATTAAATGAAGTATTTAAGCGAAGATAATGAGAAAGTTAAGATGCAAAATCTTGAATAGGGAAATAAGGAGTTTAGATGAAGTTGAGAATAGGAAATCATCATGAATAAAGTAACAAAACCATTTTTAAAAATAGAAGACCAATTGAAACATATGGAATCGAAGGGAATAACATTCAATATTATTAGTCGGGATGAAGCAAGGAATTATCTTACTGAAAATAATAATTATTTTAAACTACGTGCATTTCGAAAAAATTATGATAAGGTTTCAGGAGGCGAGAACGATGGGAAATATATAGGGCTAGATTTTGGAATGTTATGCGATTTGGCAACTATAGATATGCATGTTAGATACTGCGTTTTGCAACTGGCATTGAATACAGAACATTTTCTTAAAGTAAAGTTATTAAAGCGGTGCGAATTAAATAATGAAGATGGTTATGCCATTGTGAATGATTATTTTAACCATATTAAAGTTAGCGACAAAAAACATAACAGACTTAGTAATGAGCTTGAAAGGAATCGGAATAATCCTTATTGTGGTGGAATTATTGAATCGTGTTCTGATGGATATGCAATATGGGCATTTATTGAAGTTGTTTCACTTGGGACTTTGCTGGACTTTTATAAATTTTGTGCAGATCGGTTTAATGATGACGATATGAAAAATGATTACTATCTCATGAGAACGGTCCGACCTCTGCGTAATGCAGCAGCACATAATAATTGTATTATAAGTGATCTTCGAGCTAAAGACCGTAATTTTCAACCAGATAAAGAAATGTTAAAAGAACTATCATCTATTAGGAAAGACACTAAAAATAAAAGACTTTCTAATATAAGGATGCTTCAAATTTGCACATTATTATATACACATAAAAAAATAGGAAGTAGTGCTTCTAACGGGGCTGCTAGACGATTATTAAATGAGTTGGTTAACAGAATGATTAGGAATAAAGATTACTATATGAAGAATACGACTTTTGTAGGAAATTTTACTTTTTTAAAAAAAATAGTTGAAATATTTTTCCAGGAATGTTAAAATTTAACTACGTTACAAAAAGGTTGACCTTTTATAGGAGCGTGATTGCTTGGGTGATCAGGCTCCTTTTTTGTATTTCAAAGATATTATAGTATGTGTAAATATACATGAAAAAAGACCGCCCCAGAGCGTGAGACGGTCTTAATTTAAAGGAATCTAATTATTTTCTAACTCTTTAAAAATAAGCTCTTTAATTAAAGTGTTTACAGGTTTACCCAGCTTTTCGCAATGTTCCTTTAATCGTTCATAATCTTCATAACGAAGATCCAAAGGAACTCTTTTATAAGTTTTCTTTTGATACTTAAGTGTAGCTTTCTTTTGGGATTCTGTATACGGCATATATTATTTTACTCCTTTGACATTTGTAATTTTTCCTGCTAATATGTTTTTACAAGGAGCGGTCAGCAGGAATGTTGAGGTATCCGCCCCTCGTGTGGTTTTGGGCTACCTAGTTGCTAGGTAGCTTTTTTTAATCTTTAATTAATTCTTCTAGGTATTCAATCATTTCATTGACTGGTGTGCCTTTTTTTAAAAGAGCGATTATCATTTTTATGATTCCCTTAAATTGATAATTTGTCATTTTATTATCCTCCATTGTATCAACTCCTTTCCTGCCATTCCCTTGCTACAATTATATTATATCATACACGCACGTGTATGTCAAGCAATTATATTCATTTTTTATAAAAAAGATGAATATAATAAGCATATAAAATCCTATGAAAATAAAAATCAATAAGCCCTATAGTACAAGTTTTAAAGTACTATAGGGCTTTTTAAATATAAACAATTTCTTTTTTGCCCCAAATTTTGCCCATTAGTCAAAAAAAACGCATAAATACAAGGGTTATAGCAGTTTATTGTTCGGGTTCGATTCCCGTTGCTATTTATCTTGAATGTTTCGTTGTTGCTTTTTTTTTGACTGTAAATTCATCTTCAAGGCAGCAGGATACAAATTCTAAAACTTTTTCAGCCTTGGTGTATTACGTATGGAAGATAAAAAATACAAAGTTGGTCATTTCTCGACTGACTTGGAAAGTGAGGCAAATGAGAAAAAATAGTAAAGACTACTGGAGAAAAAGATATAAAGAAGTAGAGCAGGCTGCAAATGATTTATCTGTGGAATAAATCACAAATCTTGAAAAGAAATATAGAAGTTGTGAAATGGCCATAAATAATAATAGGACATGATGGGACTGTTTACTTGTATACAGCACCATCAAGAATTATAGAAAAAATTGATTATTATGTTGCATATAAGAAGCTTTCGAAATACAATCTTGATGAAGAGGCGGTTGTTAAATATTTATCTGAAAAATTTAGTTTTAAATTCAAGAAATTGTAGGTGATATCATGCAAGATGGAGAATGGATAGTTGATGATAGAGAAGAGATGAGAGACGAGATGGAAAAAATACGTGCCATGTCAGATGAAGAGTTTGAAAAGCATATAGAAAAATTAAAGAGAGAAGATAAAGATAAAAGATAAAGATAAAAGATAAAGATAAAAGAGTGAAGAAAAGTAGTATATAGAGCTGCAATATAGATATAAAAGATTTGATGAAACATATGTAGAATATAGGACGAAACAGAGGCTAGAAAGAAGGTAGTTGTATGTACGTAGATTATGATACAGGGAAAATTAAGGAATTAAGAGAACAATTTGAACCTTGGCTAGAGCCTAATAGAGTAGATTTGCGTGAAGATACACCAAAATATATCAGAAAAATTAGAGATAGATATGATGAATATCTTAAAAGTCTGATGGAAGGTGTAATGTAACTTGATAATATTTTTAACATCCTGAAAAGGGTGCTTTTTTGTATTTATTTAATAATAAGCAAGACGTAATCCGGGTTGGGAAGAACTATTTGATTTTGAAATCAAGTTTGAAGAGTATCTGGAGTTGAAAAATAAGAATGTGGAAACGGAAGATATTATCAAGGAGTTAGGGCAGTCAACACGAGTTAGTAGACGGAAAAGATAACACTATTCCACCTTTTTTAAAACTACTCTTTAAAATTCATTATTATAGTGATACAATAGAACAATCGTTTGGGAGTGGTTTCAAGATTTATTCTTGCTGCAACAAGAATAAATCTTGATTTGGAAAAAGGTTTGGCTTATAATGTACCGCGTGGTAAAAGAAACACAAGATATTGAGAATAGAAAGATGTAGAGATGAGTATAAGTTATAAAAAGCTATGGAAATTGTTGATAGATAAGGAAATGATGAAAAAGATCTCCAACGAGAGGCTGGCATAAGTTGGGCGTCAGTTACAAAGATGTCAAAGGGAGAAGTTGTTGGGACGGAAATTTTAATGAAAGTATGCAAGACGCTTCACTGCGACATTGGAGATATTGTTGAGTTTATTGAAGACGATAATTCGGAAGAATAATTTAAGGGTGTGATTATATGGATTTACTTGGTTATGTAAAAAAACAAACAGGAGAATTCCTGGAAAAAATGCCCAAAAGTATAAGGAAGAAAAAAGGACAGTTTTTTACATCTGTTGAGACAGCCATTTTTATGGCAAACATGTTTGATATTTCAAATTGTAAGGATGAGGTTTCTGTTTTAGATCCAGGCGCAGGTACGGGAATTCTAACGATTGCATTCGTGAATAGATTATTTGCAGAGAAATCTAATACAAGTGTAAATATAACTTGTTATGAAACAGATGCAGATGTATTGCCGGTTTTACAAAAGAATCTTGCATATTTAAAAAATGCATTTAATGATTGTGTGAGCTATAGAATTATAGAGGAAGATTATATTCTGTCACAGAGTAACGATTTTCAGGAAAACCTTTTGGCGGCAAAGAATCCTGAAAAATATGATTATGTTATTGGAAATCCACCATATTTAAGGATAATGAGGGATAATCCTGCGGCTATTGCCATGCCCAAAGTTGTGCATGGTGCGCCTAACCTTTATTTCCTATTTGCATCGATGTCCCTGTTCAATTTAAAAGATAATGCTGAAATGGTTTATATTATTCCGCGCAGTTGGACATCTGGTGCATATTTTAAAGCGTTTAGAGAGTATTTCTTGAATGTGGGTAAAATTGAGGGTATCCACTTGTTTGTGAGCCGAGATAAGGTTTTCGGTGCCGAGCAGGTTCTACAAGAAACTATGATTATCAAGATGAAAAAAACTGCTGAAAAACCCGAAAGTGTATTAATTACATCTACGAATAGTAGTTCCGATTTTGAAGATGTTTCTGAACTACGAGTGCCTTATGACGCAGTTGTTTCGGGAGAAGAATTATATGTATATCTTCCGACAAACGAGGCAGATATTAATGTTATTAAGAAAATAAATATGTATCATTCAACAATGCCGGACGAAGGATTAAAAATGAAGACAGGAATAGTTGTTGACTTTAGACAGTGGGAGGAGTTGAGAAAGGAACCGGGCGAAAACACGTTACCTCTGTTTTACAGTCAACATATTCGAGATGGCAGGGTGAATCATCAACCGTCAGGCAAAGAGTATGATTGGATAAGTGATGAAAAGCCGGGGCTGATACAGAAGAACAAGAATTATGTGTTTATAAAAAGATTTACAGCAAAAGAAGAACGTCGTAGATTGCAATGTGGTGTGTATTCGCCATCAGATTTTGAAGAATATGAATATATAGGAACTCAAAACAAGATTAATTTTGTGGACAAAACAGATGGTGGAGAAATGGATGCGCAAACGACATATGGAATATATGCTTTGTTAAATTCTACATTTTTTGATATGTACTATAGAATCTTAAATGGAAGTACGCAGGTTAACAGTACAGAAATTAATAATATTCCTGTACCGCCAGTAGATTTAATTAAAGAAATTGGAGAACAAGTTTTACTTTCTGAAGATTTATCTACAGATAATTGCGATCGTATTATTTCGGAGGTGGCGTATGTCTAAAATAGATGAAGCAAGGAAGTTTTTAGAAGATATAGGTATGCCAAAGGCGCAGCAGTCAGATATTTGTGCACTAAGCTTATTAGCTATGGCAGGAATTAAACCGAGTAATGAGTGGAAGAGTGCGTCAAATGAATGGATACGTATTCATGATATTATAGCTTTTGTAAATCAGAATTATGGGACAACTTATGCGGAAAAAGCTCTGTATCCAGAACGTGACACGCCTAAAATTTTCAGCATTCCGGAAGTAGAGACACGGCGTCCGGTAACTTTAGATGCCTCTACCTTTGCAAAAACTTCAGTATAGATAGCTTCTGTTAATCTTTTCCCAGAATGCCGATGGCTTTTTTTAACACATCAAGTGCATCCTGAGTGTCACGGAGTTCACGTTTGAGACGAGCTATCTCTTTAGCTTCGTCTGATTCGTAATTACCGGAACCTCTGACAGGAATATCGCCATCATTATTTCTGAATTGAGCTTCCCATTTTCCTAGGGTACTGGTTCCAATTCCAAGATTTTTGGCACATTCAACCTGAGTAATATCGGGATGTTCTTTGCGATAGTTGACAGCATCCAATTTAAATTGCTTAGTGTGTTGTTTTGTTTTACGTGACATAATGAGTTCCTCCTATTGTTATGATTATACTATATTTCAAGGGAATAGCTCATTTTACTTTGTACTAATTAGATGCTAACATCATTAAAATGTAATAGTGAAGGAGGCGGATAGTATGACTAATGCTGAAGCATGGAATTATGCAATAGGTATGATTAAAGTAGATGGTTTGGAGCCAACTAAAGAATTTAAAGAATATATTGAAAAAGAAAAACGCAGTGAAGTGACAATGGAGGATGCAAAGCGTTTTTTAGATAAGAAATATAAGATGAAGGAGTCTACAAATGCGTGATCCTTATCTTTATGAGGATGTTCCTATTTTAAAAAATATTCTTGGTATAAAATCTCAAGAATTGTTGGATGAAGCTGAGGCTGATTATGTTGTATATCGATTAAAAGATGTAGTAGTAAATCCGTTGGTGGGAGATTATCACACTGAGCATTTTCTTAAGATGCATCAGGTTATTTTTCAGGATATATTTGATTGGGCAGGCTCTCCTCGAACTATTTCTATTTATAAAGAAGAAGATGTTTTAAGTGGACAATCTGTAGAGTATTCTGATCAATTTGATATTGTTTCTGATATTCATCATGTATTGAAAGATATGAGAGATAAAGAATGGGATTCGTTTAATCTGGAAGAATTATCAAATCAATTCTGTAATTCTTTGGGGGTATTATGGAAAATTCATCCGTTTAGAGAAGGGAATACTCGCACTACAATAACTTTTTGCTGTCAGTTTATAGAAGCACAAGGAATAAGGATTAATCGAAGGATTTTTGAAGAAAATGCTGTATATGTTAGAACGGCACTTGTTGCATATAATGCATTTTTTTCAGATGGCAGTGATTTTAGTAAAAAAGAGTATTTATATAAAATTGTCTATGATGCTTTTTCTGGCCAATAATACAATGTTTATTTTGCGAGAGTCTTCAGTGCTATGGTCACAGTATTTTAACCAATTTAAAATATTGATTGAAAATACGGACAAATACAAGGGATTTTGTTATAATTATTGATGTTGTGTTAGAAAAAATCTACGCAATTACACCTTTTAAATGGGGGAATTCGAGAGCGTTATGACATATATATCAATGTATTATTATTTCTTAGTCCTTGCTGTGCTAATTATTTATTATTTATTTCCAATAAAGCATAGGTGGATTGCATTACTTGTTGGAAATATAGGTTTTTATTTCTTATTCTATAAAACCGGCTGGTGGATTTTTGGAATAACGATAATTATTTCGTTTTTTGCAGGAATCGCATTACAAGGATTTGAAGGAAAAACAAGAAAACTGATTTTAATATTGGCGTTATTAGCAATAATTGCACCGTGGTTTTTGTCTAAAAATTTTAACTTTATTTTAAAAATAGCACAGAAAGATCCTATTCAATGGATAACTCCATTAGGAATATCTTTTTATACCTTGCAACTTATATCTTATTTGGTAGATGTTTATAACAAAAAAATAGCACCACAACGAAATATTGCTCATTTTGTTCTATATGCAAGTTTTTTTCCTCAGTTAATACAAGGACCTATACCGCGCTATGAACAGTTGCAAAACCAGCTTATTACAGGCAATAAATTTGAAGAGAAAAATATCGTCAAAGGATTTTGCTATATAATATGGGGCTTTTTCTTGAAATTGATGATTGCAGACAAGGCAGCAGTGGTAGTTGATACTGTTTTTGGAAACTATCCTGCATACTCGGGAGGGTTTATTTGGCTGGCATCAATTTTGTATAGTGTGCAGTTATATGCGGATTTTTTGGCTTGCACGACATTGGCACAGGGCGTTTCGAAAATGTTTGGCATTGAGATTATAGATAATTTTGCAAGACCATATTTTGCCACTTCAGTAAAGGATTTTTGGAGAAGATGGCATATATCACTTAGTAGCTGGCTAAAGGATTATATTTATATCCCTTTAGGCGGAAATAGAAAAGGAATTATCAGAAAATATATCTATCTTGCAATTACATTTTTGGTAAGTGGAATATGGCATGGTGCCGGGTATAAATTCCTTGTATGGGGAGGAATTCATGCTTTTTACCAAATCGCAGGTGATATTACTCACAACAAAAGAGAAGAATTATATGAGTTTCTAAATGTTTCGGCAGAATCAAGAAAGAAAAAGATATTGAAGCAGATTGGAACATTCATGCTTATAAATTGGGCGTGGATTATTTTTAGAGCAGATTCATTACGACTGGGGATTAAAATGATTAAGCATATGTTTACAGAGTTTAATCCATGGATTTTTTGGAATAATCAGATTTTTACTCTTGGATTAGAGTGGAAAGAAATGATGATTTTATTATTTTCCATAGTATTATTATGGAAAGTGGGGCTTTACCATGAAAAAGGATTATCTATCAGTGATAGTATAATGAAACAAAGACTTGTAATAAGATGGAGTGTTTACATGATAGCAATAATTGGAATAATGGTATTTGGAACTTATGGATTTGGTTTTAATGCACAAGATTTCATTTATGGAGGATTCTGATGTTAAAAAAATGTAGTTTTTTTCTGAGAATAATTATCTTTTTTGTTATTTTATCTTTTTTGATAATTGAAACAAATTATATTCTTACTCCTAAAAAGTACTATGAGGATGCCTGGCCAACTACATCAACATATAAAGGATTTTACCAAATGCAAAAAAATACCGTGGATGTACTGTTTTTTGGAAGCAGTCATGCCGCAGCCTGTTTTAATCCTCAGGAAATATATAATAATTGTGGTATCAGAAGTTATAATTTAGCGTGTGAGCAACAAAGTATTCTTGTTTCCTATTATTGGTTGAAAGAAGCCATTAAATATCAATCTCCTAAGATTGTAATTCTGGATACTTATATGATGTTTGAATTTAATCAATCTGAAGCATTAAATACTTCTGAGCCTTGTACAAGAATGGCAATAGATGCCATGAAGTTTTCTAAAGTAAAATATGAAGCTATAAAGGCAATTTGCGATAATGATAAACAGCAGAATTTAGAAAGTTATATTTTTAAAAATATAAGATTTCATACCAGATGGACAGATCTTACTGAACAGGATTTTACTTTTAAAAATTTAGAAACACATTACGAGCTAAAAGGATTTGCTCCACTTTATCGTAAAGGTTATAAGGTAGAAAATGATTATCAGCCATATTTTAATTATGATACATCTGTTTTAAGTGAACCCGTACCCTTAATGAGGGAATATCTTGATAAAATAAAAAAACTGTGTGATGAAAATAATATTAAGCTGATACTTGTAAAGACACCAACTTTGAGGTTTGATACTTCAAAACATAATTATCTGACCCGATATGCAAAGAATAATGGAATTGATTTTTTAGACTTTAACATTAAAGAGATATATGACGCATGTGATTTTGTATATCCTAAGGATATGAATGATAATGAACATAGTAACATATGGGGAGCTAAAAAAATTTCATTATATCTTGCTGATATTCTTAAGAAGCAATATGGAATAGGTAGTGGTGATTATTGTGAACAGTGGGCTGATACAGATGAGTATTATCAAAGAATATTGGCAGATTATAATTTAAAGTATATTACTGATTTACATGATTATATCACTGCATTAAATCAGGATAGATACACTATTTTAATTTCAACTCAAAGTGATATGTTATTTTGCATTAATGATGCTGTTAAGAAAGAATTTTCTCGACTGGGACTGGATTTGAATGCCAAACAAAATGATAGTTATTATGCTGCAATTACTGATTATGATACTGTACAGCAATCAGGTAGTAAACTTTTGAAATATTCTGGAAGTACCCGTAAAAAACTGGAAAATTTCACTATTGTGTCAGGTGGTTTTAATGCAGGAGCACAAAGCTCTATAAAAATAGGTGATACTGAGTATGGCAAAAATCTGGATGGTGTAAACATTGTAGTTTATAGCCAAGAGACAAGAAAAGTAATTGATTCAGTTGTATATGACGGAAAGCTTCATAGATAGCAGGCAGGAGGTAAGGATTTGGATATAAAAAATTTTGGATACGGCTCACTTGATGAAGCTATCAAAGCCTTGAATAAAGACAGTACCACAATAACCGGTTCTGTTAAGCTTAGCGGTGGTGATATTAATGAGGCATATATGCTGAAATTATCAAATGACAAAAGGGTATTTTTAAAATCAAATAAGTCTAAGGAAACAGAGTTTTTTGAGGCTGAAGCCCAGGGACTTTTAGCAATCCACGCTACAAAAACAATAGCTGTACCACAGGTTTTATGCGGTGGAAATGATTCTGATAGGGGAGCATTTCTAATTCTTGAATATCTTGACAACGTCGGGAAAGTAAAGGGATACTGGAGCATTTTTGCCGAAGAATTGGCCAATATGCATAAAGCGGATGCTGTAAATTTTGTCAAAGCCGGGAAGTATGGTTTTTTGAATAATAATTATATTGGTTCTAGAAAACAGATTAATACTTCTTATGATAAGTGGGTGGATTTTTTCAGGGAATGTCGCCTTATTCCACTATTTGAAAATGCCGAGACATATTTTGATAATTCCATGATAAAAAATATTAATCGCCTTCTTGATAATCTTGACAAGTGGCTGTTAGAACCAGAGAGACCGTCGCTTTTACATGGAGATCTTTGGAGTGGTAATTTTATTACGGGAAATGATGGTAAAGCATGGCTTATTGACCCGGCAGTATATGTAGGTCACGCTGAGGCGGATATTGCCATGACAGAGCTTTTTGGAGGTTTTGTGGAGGAGTTTTATCATACTTATGCTGATAGTAAGCTTCTTGGATACGGATACGAGGACAGAAGAAATCTCTACAACCTGTATCATTTACTGAATCATCTTATTTCTTTTGGAGGATCTTATTATGACCCGGTTATAAGAATTATAAAGTATTATATTGGCTAATTTAAAGAAATCTTTATAAAAATACAGATTCTAAAACAGGGCATTTATCCTTTGAGATAATAGCCCTGTATTTTTACATAGGAAATGAGGTAAAATGTTTGTAATAATAATTGACTAAATCAAAATTTAAGAAGGAGATTTTTAACATGAAAGAATATGAAGTAGCAATTAAAAGGAAACAGCCGACTTGTGGAGGAAGGACGCCCTATGATAGTAGAATTATAGAAATTGAGACAGATGACCCTATTTCTTTTGTAAAAACAGAAGAAAAGGAAGAAGACCTTGAAATGAAAATTGAACGTAGTGATGATGGCAGCATTGTTATTATAATAGACAATCCTCCATATCATGTGGTGGAATATTCATTTACAGAAATATAAGACTAATATAATTCTATATTTATTTTCATATTATAGGCGGGAAAAAAGGAAAGATACAGTATCAGTTTTCAATATATACTGATATAGCTTTTTTCATTCCCGCCTTCTGATTCATTCCCTAAACATTCCTAACAAAACAAGTTTTTCATGTATTTGATATGCCGTAAACGTCCTCCATGATGCCAAAAAGAAGTGACGGTGCTACGAGTAGGAAGTATATTCGTTTGTAAAAATGTAATGAAAACAAAATTTTCCCTTGTAAAAGTGTTACATAGATTAAATATTCCCTTGTAAAAGTGTATAATCAATTTTGTAACAGAGTTTTACTTTGTATTGATATTTTATATGATAAATTTGTGGAATTAATCAAGAAGAGTGAAGAGAATTTTTGTAATAAATTCATACCCAGGGGAGGTATAAAAAATGGCTTTAACAAACAATAATATAAATGATATAAATTCAGGCATTCAAAATGCCTACATTGACAGTTGCATCGATACAAATCTTGCATTTAGCCCTCAGTTTTTAACAAACAATCATCATAAAGGAACCAAGGTGCTAACATATATAGAAAATGAACTTTTACATTGTGATGAGTTTTGTATTAGTGTTGCCTTTATTAATCGAAGTGGCTTTGTGGTTCTTTCACAGACATTAAAAGAACTGGAAAAGAAGGGAATAAGGGGAAGAATTCTCACAACAGATTATCTTACCTTTAGTGACCCATATGCATTGGATAGATTAGCGAAACTAAAAAATGTTGAGTTAAAAATGTATCATGTAAAGGAGGCTGGCATTGGTTTTCACACAAAGGGATATTTGTTTAAAGAAGAAGGAACCTATCGAATTATTATAGGCAGTTCCAATATGACTCAGACCGCTCTTACTACCAATATGGAGTGGAATACTGCCCTTGTAAGCACTGATTGTGGTGCAATGGCTAAATCCATAGTAAATGAGTTTGAAAGCCTGTGGAATGACTCAGCATCCAGGGATTATAGGGAAATAAGAAAACTTTACATAAAGCAATACGATAGAAAAAAACAGATAGATAAGCTTATTAAATCCCAGCATAAGATTGCTTTGGAAGAAGATATTGTAGAATTGGATACCTATAATCTTAAACCCAATAAGATGCAGGAGACATTTATTGGAAATATACATGAACTTCGTGAATGCGGGGAAAAAAGAGCACTTCTTATTAGTGCCACTGGAACTGGAAAAACTTATGCATCAGCATTTGCCATGAAAAATGAAAATCCCAACAAAGCATTATTTATAGTACACCGGGAGTTAATAGCAAAGCAGGCCATGAAAAGTTATCGAAAGGTTTTTGGCACAGGTAAAAAGATGGCTTTGTTGTCCGGAAATTCAAAAGAATATGATGCAGATATTTTATTTGCAACAATGAATATGATGGCGAAACCGGAGACCTTTGAATATCTTAAAAAACATAATATTCACTATGACTGGATTTGTATAGATGAGGTGCACAGAGCAGGTTCTAAGAGTTATCAAAGGATAATGGAATATTTTAAACCGGATTTCTGGCTTGGCATGACCGCCAGTCCGGAAAGAATGGATGGTTTTGATATTTTTGAATTATTTGATCACAATATTGCATATGAGATTCGATTACAACACGCATTAAAAGAGGATTTGCTATGTCCTTTTCACTATTTTGGAATTACGGATATAGAAATTAATGGGGAGGTTATAAATAGGGAAACAGAGCTTAATAATTTCAAATACCTGGTATCTAATCAGCGTGTAAATCATATTTTAAAAAATGCAAACTTTTATGGTCATAGTGGTGACAGAGTAAAAGGACTTGTTTTTTGTAGTGGAAAAAAAGAGGCTTTGGAGCTTTCAAGTAAATTTCAGGAACAGGGATACTATGCAAGAACTCTTTTTGGGGAGGATAGGGAGTCTGTTAGAGAAGAGTGCGTAGAATTGTTATCAAAAGATGTGGATGTTGACGTAATAAAAAATCACCATAAAGATATAGAAAATAAGAAGGCGGCTAATGAAAAAAATATGCCCTTTTTAGATTATATTTTTACAGTTGATATTTTTAATGAAGGCGTAGATATTCCCGAGATAAATCAGGTAATAATGCTAAGAGAAACCCAGTCACCTATTGTATTTGTGCAGCAATTGGGAAGGGGGCTTAGAAAAGCAGAAGATAAGGATTACGTTGTAATCATTGATTTTATTGGAAATTATAATAATAATTACATGATTCCCATAGCACTTTCCGGGGATAGAAGCTATAACAAGGATTCAATGCGTCGTTATGTTAAAGAGGGAACCAGAATTATTCCCGGTGTCTCCACTATTCACTTTGACGAGATTTCAAGACAGAAAATTTTTAAATCCATAGATTCTGCCAAAACCAATGAGATAAAGCTTTTAAAACAGTCCTTTGAACAGTTGAAATATCGTTTGGGGCGAATACCTACAGTCCTTGATTTTAAGGAATATGGTTCTATAGATGTAAGTAAATATTTTGAAAAATGCGGTTCTTATTATGCCTTTTTGGTTAAGTATTATGGAGATGAGTATAAAGTCCGACTTAACAGTAAAGAAGAGGAAATAATAGAGTTTCTTTCTAAAAAAGTTACCCGGATGAAGAGAATACATGAACTTTTGTTGTTAAAAGAACTGATAGAACACAATAATTGGATAACGGTATATTTTAAGACGATTATGACAGAGCATTTTCATGTAAATTTTGATGAAAAAGTTGAACAATCTGTTTATCGAAATCTTACCAATCAGTTTCCAAAAGAAGGAGAAAAAAAGAAATACAGCAATTGTGTATTAATAGATAAAACCCAAGGGGGCTATCAGTTAAGCTCAAATTTCAGATCTTTATTAATGAGAAATAAAGATTTTTATGAAATGGTGTGCCAAGTGGTTGAATATGGGATTTCTTTGTGCAAAGAATTGTACTGTGACAATTACAGGGATACGAATCTTTCTTTGTATCAAAAGTATACCTATGAAGATGTTTGCAGGTTGTTAAACTGGCAGAAAAATATAAATGCTCAAGGTATTGGCGGGTATCATTATGATGCTGAAACAAAAACTCTTCCAGTGTTTATAAACTATGATAAGACCGAGGATGCGATTGCATATGAAGATAGATTTATTTCTTCAAAAGAATTGATTGCTCTATCCAAGCATCCAAGAAAGGTTAATTCTTCAGATGCAGATCATTTCTATAAAAGAACCAAAGAGGATAAAGACAACAGGATTCTTTTATTTGTAAGAAAGAATAAGGATGATAAAGAGGCGAAGGAGTTTTATTTTCTTGGGGAAGTTTTTGCCAAAGATGAACCTATTCCTGTTAAAATGGAAAAGACCGGAGATGATGCTTTTGAAATCAGGTATCAGTTAGATGTTCCGGTTCGGGAAGATATTTATGAATATTTAGTAAGTGAGGCATAAAAAGTGAAGACAATACGTGTAGTGGCAGCAGTAATATGTGATTCGTTAGAAAACAAAAGTCGGATTTTCTCAACCAAGCGTGGCTACGGAGAATTTAAAGGATTCTGGGAATTTCCCGGAGGAAAGATAGAAGAAGGAGAAACTCCTAAAAAAGCCCTTGTAAGAGAAATTCAAGAAGAGCTTGACACAGTAGTAAAAGTAGGAGATTTAATTGACACAATAGAATACGACTATCCCAATTTTCATCTGTCAATGGATTGTTTCTGGTGCGAAATAGAATCGGGAGAATTAACACTTTTAGAGGCAGAGGATGGAAAATGGCTTACAAAGGAGGAACTTGACTCAGTATCCTGGTTGCCGGCGGATGTTACATTGATAGATATGATTCGTAAAGAAATGGGATAGGGGGTGCCATTATGCAATTACCACATTCAAATGACCTGAAATAGCGGGTTTTGAACTTATTAAGCACATGGTCACTAAAGATATAAGATCTGATAGAAATGAAAAATGGCTGAATGTTTTTTGTAGAAAAAGATATTACTGAGCATGCTCATTTTGGAAATGCTTTTGAACGCAGTGTAAGCAATCCCCCGCTTCAAAAGCGTAAGCTTTAAGCGGGGGTATAAGCTTACTAGTGTCAGAAGGGGTTAAAGCCCCTTCTGACAGGTGGCACAAAGTGCCACTGCGTTCATGAGGAAGTAGCGAAGCGGATTCCGAATGTCCGCTTTATAAATAGAAATTGTATTAGAGATTATTGAGGTTGATATTTACATGGAAAAAGGAAGGTTTGAGTATAGAAAAGCAACAAAGGAAGATATAGTTAGAATTCAGGAAATATACGCTTTTGCCCGTGAGCAGATGAGAAAAACCGGCAATCCAAATCAGTGGGGAGACAATAAACCACCACTTGAAACAATTATGTCGGATATTAAAAACGGGAATTTGATATTAATATGCAATCCTGACATTTGTGGTGTTTTTTCCTTTACTATCGGGCTAGAAAAAACATATTCTATAATTGAAAATGGGAAATGGCTAAATGATGACAAATATGGAGTAATACACAAAGTTGCATCAGCCGGGAATAATTGTGGTATAATGGAAGCCGTGCTTTTTTATTGTGAAAAAAAGATAGGAAATATCCGTATAGATACCCACAACGATAATAAGATTATGCAACATATCCTTGAAAAGAATGGATATGTAAAATGTGGTAGAATCTACGTGGAGGACGGTTCACCAAGGATCGCCTATCAAAAAGTAAATTAAAAATCAGGGTTTAAAATAAAGGCATTACCACCAGGCGAAGATTAAAGCTTTGTCAGGTGGTTTAATTACGGGGTTAAATTACTTTTTTGCAGTACTTTTTATAGTACATATAAGTTTTTAATATAGAGTTATCAAGTAGAATTATAGATAATTGTATTAAAAAAGGGAAGAAAATTAATGAAAAAAAGTAATTTAGAAGAACATAATAGGTTTGAACATTATAATTTAAAAAAAGTATTTTTCAAAAGAAGTGAAAACTCTTTTCAGATAATGATACAGGCATTGTTTGGAAACAGGGTTTTAACATATGCAAAAGAAGAAAATCTGGACAATTTGATTCTTGGCTGGTTTGGAAAAAAACAGCCGGAGTTTACAAATGAAAAAATAGACAGAAGTGTGGTTAAAATACCCGGTACTAAAAACCTTTATCTTATTTACAACAAGTACAAGGAAGAAGAGGTTTTGGAATATATGAAATCAGAAGAATATCTTGAAAGAATTCAAGGAGGATTTGGGGAACAAAAGGCATTAGCGTATATCCCTGGTTTGGGTATAAAGCTATACAACAGATGTCTTGTGTGTAAAATGGATGAAAATGGACATTTTCTTGATTTGGAAGAAGAGGATTTTGAACTTTTTTTGGAATATCTTACGGAGTGATAATATTTAAGGGGAACAGATTGTCCCCCTTATTATTGTTAAATAATCTGGGAATTTGGTAATGTATACAATTTCAGGGAGGTTTTGTAGGCTATTAAATATAGTTTTCTTTTCTATTTAACCGTCACTTTAACCTTACTGGTTATTCCATTATGGGAATAGATGTAAATATAACAAGTTCCTTTATCCTTTGCAATTATTTTGCCTTTTTTGTCAACGCTTGCAATTTTTTTATTGGATGATAAGTATCGAATCGAAGCAACATATGTATCTGGCATAAGTTTTTTGTTTTTCTTAACTTTGTTAATCTGTGCCTTGATTTTAAAGGTTTTTCCCTTCTTTAAAGAAAGCTTTGACTTTTTAAAAGTTATGGATTTTGCATTTGTATAATTTTGATAACTATCGCCTGTAAAAACAAATATCCTTGGACTGCTTTGTAAATACTTCTTTTTTCCTTTTTTGGTAATGTATGCTTTAACATAAATCATGTAAGGAGTATGTTTTTTTAGACTTTTAGCCTTCCATGAAAAGTTCTTGTTTCCCCTAATGGCTTTTACTTTTTTGTATGTTTTATTTTTCTTTTTGTTTTGATATTTTTCAAGATAGATTTCGTATCCTGATGCATTTTTAATTTTGTTCCATTTTATTATAAGACCTGTTTCTCCAGATGTTTTTGCATTGGCAAAAAGAATGTTTGTAGTAGTAGAAGGGGAGAGCTTTTTAATGATTTCCGTTCTTTTGGCATTGCAAAGGCTACAGGTGTAGGTCTTAATACCGGTGCTTTTTTCGGTAGCCTTTTTTGTAATTATTCCCTTGTCCCATTGGTGCCCGGTAGCCTTTAAAACAAAGTCATCCTTTTGAATTTCGCATGTTGCCTCTTCATCTTTGTAATATTTACCACAATAAGAGCATACATAATATTCATTATTTCCATCTTCAGTACAGCTGGCTGCTTTTGCATGTATTTTTTCTAACTTGTGAGTAAGGGCTTTTAAAACCGGGTAGCTATCTGTTAAAGCCCAGTTATCCTCAAAATTTTCCCAGCTTTTATAAACTTTGCAGTTCTTCCCAGTCATTTCTTTGGTAGTTAAAGAGGTGACTTTTTTAGTATTACCTGAATTGTAAATTATAGCGGATGAAGGGCTTAAGATAGTACTGTCGTAATAAAGATTTTGTGCTGTACCTGTATTTAAATTTATCAGGCCGCCGGCAGAATTTCCTGAGACTGCTCCGCAGTTATATGAATTTATTAAAAGACCATGATTAGCTGCAACAAGACCTCCGGAATCATTACCGGATATAGTACCTGTGTTATAGGAATTAGATATGTCACCATTGTTAAATGCTGCTATGCCGGCATTATAATTTACGGTAGCATAAATATTTCCGCGGTTATAAGAGAATTTTATGCTACCGGTGTTATCTGCGGAAATCCCACCGACATATTTTTCTCCGGTTATATCCTTTGTGTTATAACAATAAGTTATTGTACCTTTATCGTTACAACCTGTTATTCCTCCGATGTTTTCGTCAGTTCCGGAAACATTTTGTGTGTTTAAACAATAGGATATAATTCCTTTTATATTAAAACCTGCTATTCCTCCTGTATTATTATATCCATCTACAACTCCGGTATTATAGCATTTTGTCAACTCTCCATAGTTAATGCCACTGATTCCACCTATTTTAGTGTTTATTGCGTTTATATCGAATTCAATAGGTCCATTATTATAGCAGTTTACTATACTGCCATAATTAGAACCGGATACTCCTCCGCATTCATCAATTCCACTGACTAGTGAGAAATTATATGAATCACTTATTATACCCTGATTTTCACCTGTAAGTCCTCCTGAATTAATGCTTTTTGAAATGACGGTTCCTTTGTTAGAACAGGAAATTATTTTACCCAGGTTTTTCCCTGTAATTCCACCCGAAGCATAACCGCGAGTAGATACCCCTGTGATATTACGAAACGAATAGTCGCTGGTATTCTTTCCTGAATTATTACAATTATATATTATTCCCTCGTTCCAGCCTGCTAGATTGCCTACATATGTACAACCATGAATATCACTATTTTTTAACGACACATTTTTTAATATACCTTCAGTAGCTATATAACCAAAAAGACCTATATAATAATAGTCTTTATTATACGAGCTTTGTAACCCTTTGATTACTTTATTGTTTCCATCAAAAATTCCTTTATATTTATTTTGAGCTTTTTTATAGTCACCAATGGGTATCCAGTTATCGATTTTCGCATCGATATCATTGGTTAAAATGCCGCAAGCAGCGTTATTTTGTGGAATTGTGTCATGGTCACCGTTTACAATCTTTGCGAATTCCTGCAAGTCATAGTAATCTGAAATCTTATAGGGATTTTCTTTTGTTCCGTCTCCCTTGTCCATGGCATAAACCAACTGACAGCTCACCTCAAAGAATAATGAAAATATTATAATAAAAGATAGTAGCAGTGCCAAAGTTTTATTTTTCATAATAAACCAGCCTTCCCTTTGTAATTGATAATGTTTAAGAATATCTATTTAACCGTCACTTTAACCTTACTGGTTATTCCGTTGTGGGAATAGATGTAAATATAACAAGTCCCTTTACCCTTTGCAGTTATTTTACCTTTTTTGTCGACACTGGCGATTTTTTTATTGGAGGAAAAATATCGGATTGAAGCAACATATGTATCCGGCATAAGCTTCTTATTTTTCTTTATCTTGTTAATCTGAGCCTTGATTTTAAAGGTTTTTTTCTTCTTTAGAGAAAGTTTTGTCTGCTTTAAGGTTATGGATTTTGCATTTGTATAATTTTTAAATGTATCTCCTGTAAAGACAAATATCCTTGGACTGCTTTGTAAATACTTCTTTTTTCCTTTTTTGGTAACGTAGGCTTTTACATAAATCATGTAAGGAGTCTGTTTTTTTAGACTTTTAGTCTTCCAGGAAAAGGTATTGTTTCCCTTTATGGTTTTAACCTTTTTGTAGGCTTTATTTTTCTTTTTGTTTTGATACTTTTCTAGATAGATTTCATATCCTGATGCATTTTTAACTTTGTTCCATTTTATTAAAAGACCCGTTTTTTTATAGGTTTTTACATTGGCAAAAAGAATGTTTGTAGAAGTAGGGGAGAGCTTTTTAATGATTTCCGTTTTTTTGGCATTGCAAAGGCTACAGGTATAGGTCTTAATACCGGTGCTTTTTTCGGTTGCCTTTTTTGTAATTATTCCTTTGTCCCATTGGTGCCCGGTAGCCTTTAAAACAAAGTCATCCTTTTGAATTTCGCATGTTGCCTCTTCGTCTTTGTAATATTTACCACAATAAGAGCATACATAATATTCATAATTTCCATCTTCAGTACAGCTGGCTGCTTTGGGATTTATTTTTTCTAACTTGTGGGTAAGGGCTTTTAAAACAGGATAGCTATCTGTTAAAACCCAGTTATCTTCAAAATTTGTCCAGCTTTCATATACTTTGCAGTCCTTCCCGGTCATTTCTTTGGTAGTTAATGCTAATATATTATCAAAATTCCCATTATTATTAATCGTGCCGGAAAAAATGCCTCCTATAGTTTTATCGTAATAGAGATTTTGCATGGTTCCATTATTTGTTTCTACCAGTTCTCCATCCATATGTTGGCCCGCTTTACCACAGCTATAGGAGTTTGCAAGGAGGTTGTAATTATATCCTACAAGACATCCGGCATGTATACCGGCTATGGTACCTGAGTTATAACAGTTTGTTATAGTGCCTTCATTACTACCTGCTAAACCACCATTAATACTCCTATAAGTATCATCAGAAGGTACTAAGACATTGACATCCCCAGTGTTGTATGAATTGTTAAGGCTAGATAAGTTCCACCCTACAAGACCACCGGTATAATATGTTCCGTTTACATTTTTTGTGTTATAACAGTGTGTTATAATGTTTTCATTCCAACCTGTGATTCCACCGGTATAGTAATTTCCGGAAATGTTCTGGCTGTTGTGACAATAGGATATAAAACCATATATATTATGTCCTACCACACCACCGATAGAATATTTTCCATCTACGGTTCCCACATTGTAAGAATTCATAAGATTTCCAAAGAAGCTATTTCCACAAATGCCACCAATATAATCCTCCCCTTTAACAGAACCTGTATTAAAACAGCTATTTATATTCCCATCGTTATCACCTGCCACACCACCTATGCTATCACTACCTTCTATTACTCCATAGTTGTGACAATTAGTTATTGTACCGGAATTATCTCCTACAATTCCACCGTGACTAGAACCTTGAGTATTAACATCTCCATAATTATCACAATTACTTACCAGACCTTTATTATATCCGGCTATTCCACCAGAATGATGGTTTGAACCGGTGATATTTCCATAATTTTTACAATTTGTTATAATTCCTTTGTTTTCCCCTGCCAGACTTCCTACATAATAGTTACCACTTGTATCACATTCTTTAAGTGATACATTTTTTACTATACCCTCATTATCAATATGTCCGAAAAAACCGATGTAGTCGTTGTAATTAGAGATTTTAAGTTTACTTATAACTTTATTATTTCCATCAAATATTCCACTATAATTCCAAATGGGTATCCAGTCATCATTCATCCCTTCGATGTCGTTGGTTAAAATGCCACAGGCAGCTGTATTTTGAGGAATTGTTTCGTGACCTCCGTTTACAATTTCAGCGAACTCTTTCAGTTCGGAATAGTTGGAAATTTTATAGGGATTTTCCCTCGTGCCGTCCCCTTTGTCCATGGCATATACTATCTGATAGCTTAAATCAAAGAATAAAGAAAATATCATGATAAAAGATAGTAGCAGTGACATAGTTTTATTTTTCATAATAAGTCCGCCTTCCTATTGTACAAAAAAAGTATGCATATAATGAAATTATCGGTTTATATTTATAAAAATAACATAAAAATTTGATAAAACTATAAGATTATATGAAAAAACAAAAATTACTTAAAAATGTTAGAAAACAATAATCCCCCCGGGGGACTTAAATTTATCCTAGGCATTTGGTAGATTATTTATCTGAAGGAGGAAATGGAAAGTTGAAACTAAAAAAAATATTTAACAGGGAGAACCCTAATTTGTTAGGGATAGTAATTATTTTAATTATTCTGGCAATTATAACTATGATTGTCGCAACAGGCTTGGGACCTGTAAGTGTGTCACCCCTTGACACAGCTAAGATTCTATTATCTAAATTCCCAGGCTGTAATGGTATATTTGAACAAACCTGGACAAAGGTTGAAAGCAACATTGTACTGGGACTTCGTATTCCAAGAGTCTGTCTTGGTATGGTAGTGGGTGCATCTTTGGCAGTTTGTGGTGTTACCATGCAGGCTCTGGTAAGAAACAATTTGGCTGATCCATTTATACTTGGTGTATCAAATGGTGCGGCAGCTTTTGCAACTCTTGGCATTTTATTTGGTACTTTCAGCTTTCTGGGAAGCTATAGTCTTCCGATAAGTGCTTTTATAGGTTCTGCTATAACAATTGTATTTGTCTATATGATTTCAAGAGTAAGAGGAAGGATAAATATTACACAATTGTTATTATCCGGTGTTGCAATTTCCATGATAATGGGAGGAGTAACCCAGATTATTAAACTTAGTGCACCAAATGCACTGGGGTTACACAATGCGGAATTTTGGATGTCAGGAAGCCTTGCCGGTGCAAAATGGGCATATTTAAAGTTGCCTTTGATAGTTTTAGTTATCTGCATGATATTCTTGCAGATACACTATAGAGGCTTAAATATCCTGTTGCTGGGAGAAGAAACAGCAGGTGCTCTGGGAATAAACGTAAAAAGATTGCAAAAAGAATTGGTACTAATTGCATCACTTATGGCAGGAGTTACCATTTCTGTCAGCGGAACAATCGGATTTGTCGGTCTTATGGTGCCACATTTTACAAGACTTCTTGTGGGTGGTGACCACAGAAAGGTTCTTCCGATTTCAGCCCTGTTAGGTGGTATCCTTGTAGTATGGGTTGATGTGGCTGCAAGAATGATTATTGCACCGGAGGAATTGCCTGTGGGTATTTTAACGGCAGTAATTGGTGGTCCGATATTTATTTACATGTTGAAAAAACAAACTAAAGAAAAGTAGGAGATAAGTCATGAGATTAAAAGTAGAAAATTTACATTACTCCTACGGTGAGTCAGATGCCTTAAAGGGAGTAAGCTTTTTTGTTAATGAAGGAGAATTTGTGGGACTTATTGGTCCAAATGGAAGTGGTAAGTCAACAGCCTTAAAAAACATTTACCGTGGTTTAAGACCGGATAAGGGTTCAATAGAAATTGATGGCGAAAACCTTTTGACGATGTCTTATAAAAATTCTGCTTTAAAAATGGCAGTTGTAGGACAAGAGAATGATGTTCCTTTTGACTTTATGGTGGAAGAAATCGTTGCAATGGGAAGGACACCCCATAAAAAACTCTTTGATTTGGATGATGAACATGATAAAGAAATTGTTCACCATGCCTTAGAGCATCTTGGCATGGAAAGTATGGCAAAAAAGAATTATTTACACCTGTCCGGTGGAGAAAAACAAAGAGTTATTATTGCCCGTGCCATTGCACAGGAAAGTGATTTTTATATCCTTGATGAGCCGACCAATCATCTTGATATAAGTTATCAGTTACAAATATTTGATTTTATAAAAAGATTAAATGTTACGGTTTTATCTGCAATACATGATTTGAATATGGCAGCTTTGTATTGCGACAGGTTGTATGTATTAAAAAAAGGTGAGATTGTTTTATCAGGAAGTCCTGAAGAAGTATTGACAGAGGAAAACATTTATAATGTGTATGGAGTCAATAGTTCAGTAACTAAGAATGCACTTACAGGTAAAGTTTCCATATCATTTTTACCTGCTGGCGTAAATAAATAAAAAAAGGAGAAAAAGATGAAAAAAAGAATTATAAGTGTTTTGTTAATGGTAAGCTTGGCTGTTTCTTCGCTTTGTGGATGTACCTCCAACAAAACAACAGAATCTTCTAAAAAAGAAGAAACCAAAAAAGAGGATGAAGGTTATTATCCTGTAACTGTAGACAATTATGAAAGACAAATTACTATTGATGAAAGGCCGACAGCAGTCGCTACCTTAGGTCCAAACTGCACAGAATTATTTGTTGCATTAGGCTTAGGAGATTTAGTAATAGGACGTACACTTGTAAATCACAGTCGTGGTCCTTTAGATGAGTATAAGGATGCTGTAGAGGCCATTCCTGAACTTAATCATGAATCAGTAACCAGAGAAGCACTTTTGTCTTCTGGTGCCGATTTTGTATATACCATTGATTGGGAAATAGGGGATGAAGGATGTAATATAGAAGAATGTGAAGAAGCCGGCATGAATGTATATGTAAATCAGGCTACCACTTTCGAAGAAATGTATAAAGAGATAGAAGATATAGGAACAATTTTCAACTGTAAGGACAAGGCAGAAGAATTTATTAAAGATCAGAAAACTCGTATCCAGGATGTGGAAGATAAGATTAAAGAATCAGGATCAAAACCTGTAAAAGTATTGGTTTATGACTCAGGAAATGATGGAGTATTCACCTGTTCAGGTACAAACTTTGAATCACTTCTTGTAGAAAAAGCAGGTGGAAAGAACATTTTTGATGATATTGATGAGAAACAGTGGGTAACTGTATCTTATGAGGAGGTTCTTGACAGAAATCCTGATGTAATTCTTATTCACGATTATGATTCACCATCAGTTGAAGAAAAAATCAAGGAAATTGAAGAAAATCCTACTCTTTCTCAATTAGATTGTGTTAAAAACAAAAGATATGCAATTATTACATTAGAGAGTGTACTTGCAGGTGACCGCCTTGCCTATGCAGTAGAATCAATGGCAGGAGATTTTTATCCTGACTTGTTTGGAACTAAATAATTATAATTTGTAAATTAAATCCCTTCTTTGATGCATAAATGCAGGGCTTTACTAAATAAGCCTGCAAAGAAGGGATTTTTCTTTTGAGGAAATCAGAAATGAAAATATATTTTGAATTATTAAAATATATAACAAACGTAAAAAAGGAAATAAGTCTTAAGGTGGTATTAGGTCTTGGATTATCATTGACTTATCTTTTACAGGCGGCTTTTATGTCCATGATTGTAAATGCAGTCTGGATGAAAAAGGACAGTGAATATATTTTAAAATATATATTAATTGTAGTTGTTTTAATTGCAATAAGAGGTGCCATAAGCAAATGGATAGAAGGATATAACAAGGTATTATCAGCAAAAATAAAGGCAAAAATAAGACGTTTTGTTATTGAAAAGGCATATGATTTAGGGCCTGGTTATATGAATGCAAAAAGAAGCGGTGATATGATTTCAATGCTTCAAGATGGAATTGAGAATCTTGAGCCATTTTTTGTAAATTATATACCACAGTTGTTTGTTGTTTTATTAACAGGAGTATTTATTTTCCTATATCTTGTCCGCCTGGATTCTTTTAGCAGCATTTTACTAATAATCGCAATGCTTTTTTGCGTTTTTTTACCAATGCTTACCATGCCCCTTATAGACAGACATGTAACAGATTATTGGAAGGAATATTCAAGAATAACTTCGGAATATATAGATACTATCCAGGGAATAACCACTCTTAAAATATTAAATGCAGAGAAAGAAAGAGGAGTATTTTTAAATAACCGTGCCAATGCATTTTGCAGGCAATCCATTAAAAATACCAATATTTCCCTGTTTAATTCGGATTTAATGCTTATTTTAACCGGTATTACCTCCAGCGTGGCCGTAATATCTGATGGACTTAGGGTAAGTAACGGTCAGGTTCTTGAAACAACTCTTACAGCCTTTATGTTTCTGGCAGTAGAATGTGCCAGACCTATGGTTGCCCTGAATCAATATTGGCATGGCAGTTTTCTTGGAATGTCTGTAGCCAGGGATTTATTTAATATTTTAAAATCAAAACCATCTATAACTAATATTGAAAGTCCTAAAAAAACAGGACTGGAGACAGGTTCTTTGGATATAATTATAGAAAAGATGTATTTTGAATATGAAAAGGAAAATGAAGTATTAAAGGACATTTCCATTTCCATAAAAGGTGGCTCAACAGTTGCTATAGTTGGAAAATCCGGTTCAGGAAAGAGTACTCTTTTAAATCTTTTAATGAGATTTTATGATGTTAAATCCGGTGTTATTAATTTAAATGGTGTAAATATTAAAGACTATGATATTGATTATTTGAGAAAGAACATATCCGTTGTTTTTCAGGACAGCTTTTTGTTTTACGACACCATAAGAGAAAATGTCAGGATAGCAAAGCCGGATGCCAGTGAAGAAGATGTTATTAATGCCTGTAAATCGGCAAATATTCATGATTTTATTATGTCACTTCCAAAAGGATATGATACCTGGGTAGGAGAGAGGGGAATGACCCTTTCCGGAGGACAAAGACAAAGAATATCAATTGCCAGGGCAATTTTAAAAAATAGTCCTGTTTTACTTTTGGATGAGGCTACTTCCAGCGTGGATGTCCATAGCGAAGAAGAGATTCAACTAGCGCTTAATGAAGTTATGAAAAATAGGACAACTATTATTGTAGCCCACAGATTATCTACCGTAAAAAATGCAGACCGGATTTATGCTCTTGACAAGGGACGATTGGCAGAGGAAGGAACCCATGAAGAATTGTTAAAAAAAGACGGGGTTTATGCATCCTTAATAAAAGCACAGGAGGTTTTGTCTTAATGAATATAAAAGAAAATGTTTTAAATTTATCAAAGACCATTAAACCTTACGGAAAGAGAATGAGTCTTGCCATTATTTCTTCTTTACTAAAGCAGGCGTCTATAATTGGATGTACGGCAATTACCGCATATATGGTAGGACTTGCAATGGAACATAAGCTGATTGGAGTTTTTAATATTCTTTTGATAGAACTTTTTTTATGCATTATTGCAAGAGCTCTCTTTTTCCATCTGGAAATGTATTTTGCCCATGATGTGGCATTTAGAACCATAAGGGATTTTCGTTTATCAATTTATAAAAAATTAAATGAACTGGCACCTGCTTATACTGCAAGAAAGCAAACGGGACAGATTGCCCAGAATTTTGTGGGGGATGTGGAAATTTTAGAATTGTTTTTAGCTCACACTTTTAGCAGTTTCATAGTGGCAGCCATTGTAGCAGCAGTTTTGTTTTTTGTTCTTATAACTATTTCATCTGCTTTGGCATTTGTACTTTTAATCTTTACTGTTTTACTTGCAATGGTGCCTTATTTAATGAAA
Organism: Acetitomaculum ruminis DSM 5522; assembly: GCF_900112085.1. Taxonomy (GTDB): domain Bacteria; phylum Bacillota; class Clostridia; order Lachnospirales; family Lachnospiraceae; genus Acetitomaculum; species Acetitomaculum ruminis. Next base: position 14,083 of record NZ_FOJY01000004.1, on the reverse strand, counting down.
AAAAGAGCGGGAAAGCAAGGAAAAGAAGTAAGAAAATATCTGGCAGACAACAATAGCCTTTTGATGGAAACAGTTCAGGGACTTCGTGAAATTATCATGCTTAACAGCAAAGATTTATATAGAAACCGTATAAATAAAAGTATGGAGGATTTATATGACTCCCAGAAAAAATACGGAGAAAGAAAAGGTTTGGAAAGTATGATGAATCATGTTCTCACCGGCTTTTTTACAGTAATAGTAATGCTGGTGGCAGCTTTTCTTGTTTCTAAGGGGGCACTGGAGATTGAACTTTATCCTGTGGCTGTAATGCTTTCTACGGTTATTTTAAATCCTGCCATGGAAGTGGCTGTAGTTGCCCAGGAAATGGGAATTGTCTTTTCTGCCAGCAATAGAATTCAAAATCTTTACGGGGAAAAACCTGTGGTAAATGATTTTGGAAATAAAGAAATAATAGGGGATAATTTAAGTATATCTTTTGAAAATGTGAATTTTTCCTATGAGTTTGATAAGCCGGTTTTAAAAAATATTAGTTTTGATATTAAACCGGGAGAAAATGTGGCTATAATCGGAGAAAGTGGTGTAGGAAAAACCACTTGTGCAAATTTATTGTTAAGATATTATGACTGTGAAAGTGGCGCCGTAAAGATAAATGGAGTAAATATTAAAAAGGTTAAAATGGAATCTTTAAGGGAGAAAATATCTGCTGTACAGCAGGAAAATTACCTTTTCCATGAAAGCATAGCGGATAATATCTCTTTGGGAGTAAAAAATGCCAGTAAGGATGATATTATTAAAGCTGCCAAAATGGCAAATGCCCATGATTTTATAATGGATTTACCTAAAGGTTATGACACAATAGCAGGAGAGAGAGGTTACAAGCTTTCCGGTGGTCAACGCCAAAGAATTGCAATTGCCAGAACAATTTTAAAAAATACTCCTATTGTAATCTTTGATGAGGCATTGTCTTCTCTGGATACGGAAAATGAACAATACATACAGGATATGTTACAGCAATATATGGCTGGTAAAAGCATAATGACAATTGCTCATAGAATATCCACTATTAAGGCAGCAGACAAGGTGGTCATGCTTAGAAATGGTGAAATATGTGCCATAGGAAATCATGAAGAATTGCTTTTAAATAATAAACATTACAGACAGTTAATAGCTATGAAGGATTTTTAATATATTTTTCAAAAAATAAAACCTATCGAAGTGTTTTGCACCGATAGGTTTTATTTCCATTTATATAATGATAAATGAGAAGAGTTAAACTAATTATCTGAAGCGCTAAAATTTACCACTGTCCCCTTCAAGGGAAATAATCTGCTCATTATCATAATTGCTTGTAAAGTTGTCATCATCATTGTAATTATAGTCGTCATTTCCCAAATCATCTGAATCAAGGGAAATGTCTATATTCTTATCTTCAAAACCAAAGGCCGGGGTAGGAGCTGTAGAAGGAGTGTAATTAGCCTGATTTTCTTTGAGTTTGTATCTGAAAATAAGAGATTTAAGATTTCTTGTCTGTTCAGAAAGCTCAATGCTTGCTGAGGAACATTCCTGGCTGGTAGCAGAGTTGGTCTGGACAACCTGGGATACCTGAGCAATCGCCTGATTAATCTGGGCTACAGCTGTGGCCTGTTCATTGGTTGCATCTGTGATTTCATGAATCAAATCGGCAAATTCTTCAATATTTGTAACAATCTTGTCAAGTCCTTCGGCAGTATCATGGGCGATTTTAGCACCTGCTTCCACTTTTTCAATGGAATCTTGAATAAGTTCTGCTGTTTCATTAGCAGCATCACCGCTTTTTTCTGCAAGACTTTTAACTTCTTCTGCAACCACTGCAAAGCCTTTTCCGTGAACTCCGGCTCTGGCTGCCTCTACAGTAGCATTTAAGGCTAAAATATTGGTCTGGAAGGCAATATCATCAATTACCTTTATAACCTTTGAGATGGAGTGGGATGCTTCATTGATTGCATTCATGGACTCTATCATGTTTTTCATCTGTTCATTACCGTCTTCAGCCTCGGTTTTTACCTCGTTGGCAAGTTTTTCTGCCTGAGAGGTTCTTCCGGCTGTATCATTGGTTTTTTTGGCAATATCATCCATGGAACTTGTGATTTGTTCAATGGCACCTGCCTGTTCCGTAGAACCTTGAGCTAAAGCCTGGCTTGCAGCCGCAACCTGCTCACTTCCGGAGTTAAGCTGTCCGGTGGCTTCTCTTATATCAAGCATGGCGTTATTGGTGGAATCTACCATATTTTTTAAAGCAATACCTAAAACATCATTATCGGAATTTGGCTTTACATCAACTGTCAAATCTCCCTTAGCCATCTGGTCTGCAACTAAGACCTGCGATTTTGTGCTTTCTACAGTTTCTTTAAATGCGTTAAACAAAGGCTTAAATTCATTATTAGAATCAAAGTCCAAATCCAGTTCCAAATCGCCTTCAGCCATTTGTTTGGCGGCTTTTGTAAGCTTATCAATAGGCCCCTTAATTGTCTTTATAAGGCTGATAGTAAGGGGAATGGCAAGAACTATAGATAATACAATTACTACCCTTATAGCCATTATTACAAAATTCATAATAGCTTCATCTTTTCCATTTTCAGAATCAGCAATAAAAAACAAAGTTCCAAGAATCATCAATACAGCAAGCATAAACACCATTGTAAAAATAATACGGTGTGATATTTTTATATTTTTCATAACAAAAATTCCTCCTCCTTTTTAATTTTCCTCATAATCCGCCATTTCTTCCAGCGTTTCCATATCTTCATCCCGAATTAGTTTTTCAGGACTAAGAAGCAGTTTAACGCTGTCCCCGGACTTTCCAAGACCATAAACATATTTGTTACGTCTTTGTAATTCGGAAACCTGTGGTGGAGGTACAATATCTTCGCTTTTTAGTGTTACAACTCCTGCTATTTTTTCAACAATAAGACCTACAACTGTAGATTTTATATTTGTAATTATGATACAGGTTCTATCGGTATATTCGATAGGATCTTGTTTAAATCTGATTCTTACATCTATTACAGGAATAATTTTACCTCGTAAGTTAATCAGACCTTTAATATAATCTTCGGTTTCTGGAATCTCGGTGATTCTTTGCATTTCAACAATTTCGCTTACGTATTGAAGCTCAATTGCAAATTCCTCATTGCCTGATTTAAAAGTCATAAATTTATCTTTTTGAGTATCTTCACTTTCGTCTTCATTAACATCCATTATTTCTTCAGCCATTTTTCATCCATCTCCTTTCTATGATAAAAATCCGCCCATATCCAGGATTAATGCGATACGACCATCTCCAAGCTGGGTACAGCCGGAAAGACCTTTTACCTTTTTGATATAGGATGGTATAGGTTTGACAACGATTTCCTGTTCACCTACCAGTCTGTCTACAAAGATGCAAGCACTTTTATCATCATATTCCGCCAATATAACAATTCCGTCATCAACCCTTTGAAGACCGTTTTGCAGCTGATACCTGTCGTTTAATCTGATTACCGGGTAACAATTTCCTCTTATCATTATAAATTCAGAACCGTCCGGATCAGTAATAATGCTATCCTCCGTAAGCCTTAAAAATTCTTTAATGGCAGAGGTTTCTATTACAAAAGTCTGATCACCGGATTCTAAAACAATGCCTTCTATTATAGAAAGCGTAAGTGGTATTTTTAAGGTCATGGAAGAACCATGTCCGTTTTCGCTGGTAATATCAAGAGAACCGCCTACAGACTGGATATTTTTAACAACAACATCCATACCAACCCCTCGACCGGAAAGCTCGCTGACTTTTTCCTTGGTGGAAAATCCCGGAAGAGTGATAAACTGGAAAATTTCCTTGTCGGTAAATTCATCCTTTGGTCTGTTTCCAATCAGCCCTTTTTCTCTTGCTTTGTTATATATTTTATCTGTATCAAGTCCCTTACCGTCATCGGAAACAATGATATAAACCTTGCCACCTTCATTTTTGGCCTCTAAAGTAATGGTACCCTTTGGATCCTTTCCGGCTGCCTGCCTTTCCTCCTTGGTTTCTATACCATGGTCTACAGAGTTTCTGATAAGGTGCATAAGAGGGTCGGAGATATGTTCAATAATATTTTTATCAACCTCAGTATCCTGACCAATCATAATAAGTTCTATATCTTTTCCAAGTTTTCTTGAAGTCTCAAAAACAATACGGTTCATTTTCTGGAAGGTATTGTTTAGAGGCATCATTCTAAGGGACATAATAATATCCTGAAGCTCTGAAGTGAATTTTGTAAGCTGAGCAGCAGCTTTGTGGAAATTTGTAAGATTCAGTCCCGGAACCTTCAAATCCTGATTTTGTAAAACCACTGATTCAGAAATTACAATTTCACTGATAAGATCCATAAGCTGGTCCATTTTCGAAACATTTACACTGATAAAGGATTGCTTCTTTGCTTCTTTTTTCTTTCCTGCCAGTTTTACACCCTTTCCCGGATCCTTTTCTTTAATGACAAAATCACCTGGTTGAGGATTATTAACCTTGGAATTTTCTTTTACTTCATCCTTGATTTTCTCAGCTTCTTCAAAAGAAACAGTATTTATGGCATCAGAGGCCTCATTATCTGCCGTATTACCAAATCCAATCAGGAATTCATCCTCTGTAATGTCATCTATTTCAACACTTTCAATATTTGAAAAATCCAAAAGACTGTTTAATTCTTCACTACTGGATTGTGTCTGTAAAAATATAACAAAACCATTAGCTAAAATCTCCAAAGAGCTTTCCTCATTTGTGAGAATATCGCTAGGAGAATAGAGGATATTTTGTGCAATTGCCTTAAGTACATGTACTGCATTATAAGCGCGAACATTACACATTTGTGTATCACTTAAGAAATTTATCTGTATTCTGTAATATTTACTGTTTTCACTGTTGGCCGGAGCAATATAAAAATGCTGGGGTTCCTCAAATTTGTTTTCCTCAGGAAGAACAGCACCAGAATCACTGATACCATCTTTTAATTTGTGAAGGAAATTGTCAATTTTTTCCAATATCTCAGTAGGGTCCCCGTCTGCATCATCACCTTCTCTGATTTTGTCAAATTCTTCGCTTATAAAATCACTAACCATAAAAATATGGTCAACCAAAACCAGATGTGGCACATTTTCGGGGTGAGATTCCCTTAAGTAATAGAAAACATCTTCTAACTTATGTGCAACCTTTGTAATGTTGTCAAACATCATAATTGCAGACGAACCCTTGATAGTATGCATTATTCTGAAAAATTCATTAATGGTAACTTCATCAAATTCATTTTCATCCTTTTTTTCAAGAGTTACATCCTGAAGATTTTCCAGAAGCTGACCGTTTTCAAATAGGTACATGTCTAACATTCCATCTGTATCTGACACTTCAATTCCCCCCTTTCCTTATATTGCATAATTATTTTGAAAAACCATATTTTTTTAATACTTCTTCAACTTTTTTGATATCAATAGGCTTACCTATGTACACCGTGCAGCCTAATTCAAAAGCCTTATCTACCTGAGCTTTGTTATTTAAAGCTGTATTGACAATAATTTTTGTGATTTTATCATCCGGTATGTTTCTTTCGGTTTCTATGCTTCTAATTGCCTGAAGTGCCTGAAAACCATCCATAACAGGCATCATAACATCAAGCCATACAAGATCATAAGGTTCATCATCCTCAACTGCCATAATAAAAGCATCTACAGCTTCTTCTCCATTAACGGTGATATCACATTCTCCATAGTTTGAAAGAAGTTTTTTAAGATATTTTCTTGTTGCAAAGTCGTCTTCCGCAATAAGAATTTTCATTTCACAATTCCTCCTTATTTGCATTATAATCTGACATTATAATTCTCTACCTTTATACATAATTAATTGTTTTCTAATATTACATTTGTTCTATTACAGAGTAGGTTTTTCTGGCAATCTGTGCCAGATCCACCTGATATTGAACGGCGCCTATATCATAGGCAGCCTTTGGCATACCATAAACTACACAACTTGCCTCGTCTTGTCCAATGGTAGGACAGCCGGCTTTTCGCATTTCCAATAGCCCCTTGGCACCGTCAGCCCCCATTCCTGTAAGAATTATACCTAAAGCTTTGTTTTTAGCCTGTTTTGCCACAGATTCAAATAATACATCGACAGAAGGACGATGTCCGTTTACCTTTGGACCTGATTTGCACTCAACCTGGTATATTCCATTAATTTTAATAAGTCTCATCTGAAGATTTCCGGGAGCAATAAGCACTTTACCCGGTTCAACCCTGTCGCCGGTTTTAGCTTCTGCAACAGCTACAGAGCACTGTTTGTTAAGCCTTTGGGCAAACATTTCTGTAAAACCAGGAGGCATGTGCTGTACAATAACAACACCGGGGATATTTATATCAAACTTCTTTACAACATCGTAAATTGCTTCGGTTCCTCCTGTGGAAGCTCCGATAGCTACAATAATATCCTCTCGTCCTTTGGATCTTATAAAATTTCTTCTGTTTAAATTTTTAAAATTAGAAAGATTAGCCGTGCTGGCAATCTTTATTTTTGTAGTCAACTCATTTTCCAGAAAACTTTGCATTTCCTCATAGGTTATGCCACTGGGTTTAGGAACGAAATCAACTGCTCCTGCGTTTAAAGCATCAAATACCTTATCTGTCATTGCACTGAATACAACAGTGGCAATAGGGTATTGCGGCATCAATTTTCGTAAAAACTCCAACCCATTCATCCTTGGAAGCTCAATATCTAACGTCATTACATCCGGTTTGTATTTAATGATATTATCTCTGGCTTCATAAGGATCCGTAGCAGTAGCAACCACCTCAATCATGGGATCCTTATTAAGGCTTTTTACAAGGAAATTCTGAAACATTAGAGAGTCTTCTAATACTAGAACTCTGATTTTTTTCAAATCAGTCATCCCCTTTCCTGAAAATTGATGGTCTAACATATTTAAATCGGGTATGAGTCTTTTGAATAGATTCAGTGCTTCCTATAATTAAAAAGCCTCCCGGCTCCATTGCATCATATATCTTTTCAACCAAAGCATTTTTGGTGTTTTCATCAAAATAAATCATTACATTTCTTAAAAATACCGTGTGCATTTTATGTTTAAAAGGCAGATTATGCATAAGATTAAACTGCCTGAATAATACATGCTCCTTAAGCTGATCAGTAACCTGGTATTCATCGCCACCACAGGCTTTAAAATGCTGCCTTTTCCATACATCAGGCACAGATTCCAAAGCACTTGAAGGGTACCTTCCTGCTATGGCTTTACTTAAGACCTTGCTTGAAACATCAGTAGCTAAAATCATAGTATCCCAGGTAGCATAATCAAGGCCTAAAAAATCCTTAATTATCATAGCAAGAGTATAAGGTTCTTCTCCGGAAGAACAGGCTGCACACCAGATTCTCATATCCCTGCTTTGTTTTTCCTTTTCCTTTATCCAGGGAAGGATAGTGGATTTAAAATAATTCATATGGTCAAATTCCCTCATAAAAAAGGTATGATTTGTAGTAAGGATATTAATCAGGTTTTGAGCTTCTTTTTTTGTGGGATCGGCATTAACATAATCAAAATATTCGGTATAACTGTTATATCCTCGATTTGAAATGTAATTATTTAGTCGTCCCTCAACGATAACTCTTTTTGCAGATAGGTCTATTCCGTATTGGTCGTGAGAATATCTCACCAGTCTTTGAAATTCTCTATCAGTCAAAATAAATCCTCCTTTAATCGGTTGTAAGCTGCTTAACAATCTGGCAGAAAACTTTCATTATGTAAGGATCATATTTAAAACCGCTTCCTTCCTGTAATATCTTTATTGCCTCCTCTTTAGAAACAGCCTTTCTATAGGTTCTGTCGTGGATAAGAGTATCGTAGGAGTCAATGATTTTCATAATCCTGGCGCTTAAAGGAATATTTTCTTCTTTTAATCCATCAGGATAGCCGCTTCCATTCCATCTTTCATGGTGATATTTAATAACTTCAAGAGAGGTTTTTATATAAGGATTTTCCTCCTGTCCAGGATAAATTTCTGATATAAGATCAAACCCTTGTGTTGTATGAGAACGACATATTTCAGTCTCAGTTTCAGTAAGGGGACCGGGCTTTGAAAGTATGGAACTAGGTACCGAAATCTTTCCTATATCATGAATATTTGCAGCTACCTCTAATGCATCAATGAATATATCAGAAAGCTGGTTTTCATATTTGTCTGTAAAATTTAATCCCTGAGCCAAAAGCCTTACATTGTGAGCACAATTTTTCAGATGAGAAGGATGCTCACCGAAACTGTGTTTTTCAGCAACTGCAGCTAAAGTCTGTAAAAGTCTTTTTTGCTCATTTTCTATAGCTCTTGCCTGTTGTTTAACCACTTTGGCAAGTCTTTGGTTTTTTTCTTCAAGCTGATGCTGTAAGGTAAAAATCTTAAGGTGAATATTAACCCTTAAAGCTACCTCTGAAAAATCAAAAGGTTTTCCGATAAAATCCACCGCACCTAGATTAAATGCTCTTCTTTTATCATAAGATGCATCCATTGCAGAAACGATAATAACCGGAATATCTCTGGTTTCCGGATTATTGTTAAGGATTTCCATAAACTGAAAACCATCCACATCAGGCATGATTAAGTCTAAAAGTATAAGATTGGGTATTTTCTTTTCGATTTCTTTAATAGCTTCATCTACACTCATGGCAAGAACAGACTTAAAACCCAGAGCATCAAGCATTTGCTCTAACAAAGCAAGCTCCATATCCACATCGTCTACCACAAGAATAGTAGGTTTATTATCATCATTAAACATATCTAAAACATTGTTATTTATATCCATGGTATTACCCCAATCCCTCAATATGTATTTCTTTGTTTTGTAGCTGTTTATATTAAATTTACTGTTATAAATTTAGTTTTTGCTTTACAAGGTCGTAATATTTATTGAAATTATCCATATCTTCCTTTCTTACAGCCATTTGTAATCTGAACATACTTTTTTTTAGGTCACTGTTTTCACTGGACTCCAAAAGAGATTTTAGGCTGTCAGAAAAAAATTCACCCTTTTCCCATAATCCCATATCTATGGCAATAACCAGTTTTTCCATAATATTTCTTAGACTTTCCAGATTTTTTTTACTTCCAAATTCGTATAAATCATCCTCGTCATCAACAGTTGGAATATTGATGGTTTTGGTAGTGTATTCATTTTTGGAAACAATCTCAGGACTTTTAACCTGAATATTAACTATAAATGTACTTCCTCGACCTTTTGAACTTGAAACCGAAATATCCCCATGCATCATGGTAGCAAGCTCTTTTGAAATAAAAAGTCCTAAACCTGTACCGCCGTATTTCCTGGTGGTAGAGGCATCTGTTTGAGAAAAACTTTTAAAGAGCTTTTCTTGTCCTTCTTTGTCAATACCGATTCCCGTATCAATAACAAAAAAAGTAAGCTCCATGGTATCTTCGTAGTGCATGGTCTTATGAACCTCTATACGCACACTTCCTATTTGCGTAAATTTAATTGCATTAGAAATCAGATTATTTAGAATCTGAAGGATTCTAAGTTCGTCACCAATGACTATTTCAGGAACATTGTCATCAATAAGGGCAGAGAGGTTAAGCCCTTTGGAATTTGCTATTATCATGTTAATGTCTAATACATCATCAATGACCTTTCTGATAGGAAATTCTCTTTCTTCCAGAACAATTTTGCCGGCACTTAATTTTGAAAAATCTAAAATATCATTAATAATACTTTCCATATTGTTACAGCATTTCATAATGATATCTAAAGTAGGTAAACTGTCCGGACTTGTAGTGGAATCATTTATCAGATTATTTACATGACCTTTTATACCGTTTAAAGGAGTGCGCAGTTCGTGGGTAGTATTTGCAACGAACTGATCTTTAATCTTATTAGCTTCTTCAGCCTCTGTCTCCATTTTCTTTATTATCTTTTCAGATTCCTCCTTGGCAAATTCGTTGGTAAAAGTAGCGAAATAAATGAATTTGCTTGGAGATATCTTTAAATTTAAGATTTTAACTATGGCTGGAAAACAGGTCTGATTAACCCTGTAAACGATAGTATTTATCTCTTTTTCGTTGTTTCTTTCTACAAATTCTTCGAGATTTTCATCTTTTGATAGAAACATTCTGAAAATACTATACAAATCCGGATACTCATCTGAAACACCAAGCTCATTTTTACCATATTGATTCAGATAAATAATCTCGGCTTTATCATTGAATAAAAGCATGGAACACATGCAACATTCAAGTACTCTCGTTTGTAGGCTGGTTGTTTCTGTGATAGGCTTCATAGCTTCGATACCCCTTTACAAGTAATTGTATATAAATAAGCAGTGCTGTGATAAATGAGTCTTGCTTATCTAAAATTAAACAGCTATATTCTAAATTTTTATCGACAATATTAAAAAAATCAATAATATATTTAAAAATATTATCCGAATACGCAAAAAAAAGGTGTTGAATAATAAATGTTAGTAAATAAATATGTTGAGGTTTTATAATCAAAAGAATGTAAGAAAAAAAAGGAAAAATTCGACAGAATTTTTATAAAAAAATATAACTTAATATGAAAAATTAGCCGAATTAGTTATATGTACAAAAATGTATAAAGTGAAACCACGTCTTTATAAAATAAGGAAGTAATATTTATTTATGGAGGGATTTTTATGTTAAAAAACTTTAGGTTGAGTACGAAGATTATATTCATCGTGGTATGTATTGTTGCAGTCAGCTCACTAGTGAGTTTCTTTGTCACCAGAAATAAATTGACTAATACACTGACAATATCTACAGAAAAGGAATTTGCTGCTACAGCAGATTATGAAGCAAGGCTGATAGAAGCCTATATGGCAGACCAGACCACTTTTTTGGATTCCTATTGGAAATCATCAGATATTCAAAAATTAAACAAAAATCAAAGTGATAAAGAACTTTTAAAAAATGCTGAGGAATTTACATTAAATTATGCCAAAGGCAGAAAAGATTTGGATGCTTTATTATTTGAAGCAATAGACTCCCTGGTACTAACTCATACTACAGAAGAAGTAGTGGGAATACTTGGAGCAACAAGTGAAGAAACATTAAAGAGTATGACAGAAAGCTCCTATGCAAATAATACAGCGGGGCAGGAACAGCAAAGTTATGCTTATACTACTACAGTTTCACCGGTTACCGGTGAGGTAGCTATTATTGTGGGTACAGGTGTATATAATGGTAAGGAAAGAAGTGGTTTTCCTGTATTGTCCTTAAATTTTGAAGGGGTAAAGGAAATTCTTTCAAAATTAAACAGTGATAGTGTTGAGACCGTTAGAATCATTTCAGCCAGAGAAAATAAGGTTATGTATGATAAAGACGGAGCAGTTGAAAGTACGACTGATAATGATATCGAGCCTATAACAAAGGCTATTGAAGAGATTAATTCCGGAAATACACAGGCACAGTCAGGAAATATAGAGTATGTTGATTCTGTTACAAACCAGAAAATGGTAGGTGCTTATACCTACATTCCTTCATTAGAGTGGATGATTCTTGTATCAGCAAGAAGTTCTCTCATTTCCTCCACTGTTCAGGCAGAGACGAATTCCATTGGAATTATTTCTTTAATTGCATTGGCAATTATGTTAATAGTTATATGGCCGTCAGTAGTAGTACTTACATCTCCATTAAATGTAGTAGAAAAAGCTTTGGTTAAAATATCAAACCTTGATTTTAATGTAGGAGATGACCTTTTGAAATTTAAGGGCAGAAAAGATGAAATCGGAAAGATTGCATCTTCGGCTCAAAAGGTTGTTGATACTCTTAAAAATACAGTTAGAGTCCTTAAAAACTGTAGTTTAAGTGTTAATGATTCTTCTGTCAGACTTAACGAAAATTCAAAAATACTTGTTCAATATACCATGGACAATTCAGCTACTACCGAGGAATTATCAGCAGGTATTGAACAGACGAATTCAAATATTTCAAGTGTAAATGATGAGATAGAAAAGATTGTTGATATTGTAAGAGAGATAGAAGATAAAGTTAATAACGGCGAACAGGTATCAAAGAATCTTATAACCAAATCAAAAGAGATGTTAAATGATGTTCAAAATACCATAGAAAACAGTAAAGAATCTATGGAAACCACAAAGACAAATATGGAAACTGCTCTTAACGGTCTTGAAGAGGTTAAAAAGATTAATGATCTTGCAGATTCCATTATGGATATTACATCTCAGACAAATCTTCTTTCCTTAAATGCTGCCATTGAGGCTGCACGAGCAGGTGAAGCAGGAAAAGGATTTGCTGTAGTTGCCAGTGAAATCGGAAAACTTGCAGAACAGTCACAACAGACCGCTATGAATATTCAAAAAATTGTAGACGGCAGTAATCAGGCAGTTGAAAATGTTAGAGAAAATGTTGACAGCGTTCTTGCATACATCTTAAATGATGTTAATACAGAATTTGAAAACTTTGCTGTAAATTCAAAACAATATGGTGACAGTGTAATGGATATTATGCAGGCTGTTGCAGAAATTGGAAGCTCCATGGATGAATTAAGTCAGTCTGTAAGAGAAATTTCTAATGGAATTACAGCGGTATCCCATGCATCTGAACAAAATGCAGATGGAGTATCTGATATTGTATCCAAGAATGAAGATACAAGCCAGATTTCCGAAGAAATTGATAAACTTGCATCAGAAGGCAAAAACAATTCCGAAGAAATCGAAAAAATAATCAGATTGTTTAATAATGTTGGGGATGAAGAAGAAGAGGTTTCTGAAGAAGTTACAAATGAACCACAAGAAGAAGAATAAAGTCCGTTTATATTTAGCATTAAAGCCTCTCAGGGTCCCCCTGGGGGGCTTGTTTTAACAATATGTCTTTTGTATACTGATTCTAATCAACGTAAACCCATGAGGTTTCATCGTATTAGCACTGATATTAGCGGTTTTGCTATCTTTCAATGCTTATTTTCGATTAATACCTTTGTAGTTTGGTATATGATAAATAGATTATTTACCGATTTTATTATTAGACGGATGTTTTCATAATCAAATTTTTCTGCTAAAATAAGAGATATTGTGTTAAATATTTGTTGAATTGTTTAAAAATACTGAATTAATGGGTATTTGGAGGAAAATATGACAGAAGATAATAATAAAAGCACGATAGATGGAGAAGGAAAGACTCATGTACATAAGTTTTCAGATGGAACTACAATTGTACATTCCCATTATTCGGAAGGTACCCATATTCACCATCATGGCAAAGACAATACTAAGGCCATAATGAACAGGCTTTCAAGGGCTATCGGTCACATGGAAGCCATAAAAAGAATGGTGGAGGATGAAAGAGATTGTGGTGAGATTCTTATCCAGCTTTCGGCCGTCAGGGCAGCAATAAATAATACTGGTAAAGTTATTCTAAAAGAATACATAGAAAACAGTATTGTAAATGCCATTGAGACTAATGACAGGCAAACCGTGGAAGAACTTTACAAATCTATAGACAAGTTTGTCAAATAAATGAAGAGTTTAGTCTTCATTTGTTGATTATTGCTATAGGTGATAGTATAATTATGTAAGTTTGAATTAAAAAAGAGGTGACAAATTATGTGCGATGAAGAAAATACAGTTGGTTGTAACCATGACATAGAAGAGAATTGTGCTTCTTGTTCAGATGGTGACGGAAAGGGAGGATGTACACATTCTCACCTCCATTCAAATACCGGTGGACTTGAGTTGACATTGGAACAGTATTTGCAACTTACTTATAAGCAAAATCAGATGATTGCTGCTAAGCTGGAAAAATATTCCGACGATCTTACAAAAGCCGGAAAAGCAGATGTTGCTGTTCATTTAAAAAACAGTATTATGGAGTTTGAAAAAGGTAATATGTGGTTAGGGGTTGCCTTATCCATGTTGAATTAAGATATATAGAAAGGAGAAGCTGTTTAAATATAAGGCTATGTCACAACAAACAGTTGATAAATAGCCATTTTTATAGGGGAGTATCAGAACTCCCCTACAAACTGTTATTTGCAGTTATCTATACTCAT
>NZ_FOJY01000018.1 GCF_900112085.1 Acetitomaculum ruminis DSM 5522 | reverse complement strand
ATCTGGAGATACTTCATGAGCTACTGGAACAACAGGAGAATCTGCACATCCAATGATGGACTTCCTCCTAGAATAAAAGAGAGAGATACTATGCTGCTCTACCTATGGCTGCATAGCTATCTTCTTTATACGAGTTAAATGTGTAAACCATTATTGACAATATCACCGCCCATGTTCCTGCTTTCATTGGCAAAGTTTCTAAACCTGCACCAATTTCTTTTTCTGTTGTCAAAACACCAATCAAATGTGTCAGATAACCTTCTTCTTTCTTAAACTCTGTGTCTGAATTATAGGAAACATTGACAACTTCAAACGGTTCCATATTTTGCAGACGATGCATTTCTTCTCTTTGTTCCTGCGTGATGCTGTTTGCAAGATCCACAATTGCGTTATTAACTCCTTCAAACTGCATCGGTACTCGTTTACTTACACCGACAAAATTAAATGCCGGTTTTTCAATAATTCTGCATTTCATGCTGTTTCCTCCGCTTACTTTTACTATGAAATTAAATTTGGGAAACACTTTAAGTTCCCCTCTCCTTGAAATCTCGGAGGGTAAGAAACCACACCAGTTTTTAAATGCTCGTGTAAACCCATCCATCGATTGGTAGCCATACTTAAAAGCAATATCCGTCACTTTTTTGCCATGAAGCAAATCATAGTTTGCCTCAGACAATCTTCGGTTTTTAACATATTCATTTATAGACATACCTGTTAGAAAGAAAAAAACATTTTTAAAATGTAGTTCCGAAACGCTGACTCTTTTCATTGCTTCGTCAATCACTTTTTCATCCAATAAATGTTCTTCAATATAATTGATGGTGTCGTTTAATTGCTTAAGCATTTCCTTACCTCCTTGCCACAAATTATAGTAGCTTTAGGAAACCTTTGCTCGACTTTATCATTATAAAAAAATCGAATTATATTTTTACACATCTTCAAATTGTAATTTACTTTAATAAATATTTTTCAAACGCTTTATGATTATCAAAGTGGACTTCTCTAAAAAACAGAACTAACCAAATAATATAGGTTGGTATAGCTATATATGGGCTTAAAAAGCAGGATAATAATGCTCCTGCCAACATTATAATAGCCCACATAAAACACTGATTTCTTATATCACGAGAGATATGAGCTTTATCATACAATGCCTGTTCTTCTTTAGAAAATGAATTAAATCCTGAAACAAATTTTGCTGCTTTTTCCTTAAAAATCGCAAATAACACACCTATAATCAGAAATGGTATTACCAAAATTATACACGACCAAAATCCTATATTCATAATACATACCTCCGCTTCAAACTCCGATTTGTTGATTTAAATTACCTTATAAGCTTATCACATCTTATATTCTAAAACAGATAATATTTTAAAAATAATTAAGGTTATAAGCTTATAGGTTAAATTAATCCAGCAATCCTTTGCTTGATTACCCAGAAAACATCTTCTTTATCCTTAGTAGAAAGCTGGTCGTATAACCTACATAAGGAGATGTATCTATTACAAAGAATCTGCTCTTCACTTTCCTTGGCGTAGGATTCTAATAATAATTCTCGAACATCTACCTTATAGAGTTTTGCAAACTCAACAATTTCATCTGCTGTAGGTTGACTTTCATTCGCTTCAATTGTTCAAGCTTTTCTGGGAACCGAAATCTGCGATGCTCACCGTAGTAGAGCTTTGCAGCTTTCTGTATGTAAGATTTTGGGATCTCAAATGTTCCCAGAAATAGCGCATTTTCAATTAGTGTTTCTCGGCGATAGCTGCCTGATCTGGTGTGCTATCCTACGACACTTTTTAAGCTTTTACTTTTTTGAATATTTCGTGCCTCTGCCAGTTCCATATTTTATAACATAGCCTGCATCAAGCAGATTATTCAAATTTCTAACTGTTTTATCTTTACTCCAATTAAGTTTTTCTGCTATTTCACTGCTGCTGTAACGCATTTCACTAGTTAACAACTCCAGCAACTTATTTTCATCTGATGTAACTGATATTGTTGCAGATAATGCCGGAAGCGTAACCGTAATTGAATTATCTTTTATTTCGAACCGTGGCTTTATTTGACAATCTTTATATGCATCCACAATTCGTTTTATTCCAGTTCCAAACATTTCAATATAATGTAATCTAAAGAAAATGTTTCCTAATACTGGATTTCTTAATGTGAAAATATTTCCATGCAAATATTCATCCTCGCTAATTCCACTTGGCAACCCACCTGGTGAAGAAATCTCAATCTTGTCCTCATACATCGATATTCTAATATTTGCATTTATATCCCATGTTCTATGTACTAATGCATTTGCAACCGCCTCACGAAATGCTTTTTCAGGCACCCTTTCAATTAAAACTCTATCAGCACCTTTTATCTGCTCATATTGGTAATATCTTCTATACATAGTAAGAGCCTTATCATACTGTGTGATTATCGACATATGAATAAAACTCTCTCGATCCAGTATTTCATCAATAGATTTACCAAAACGAGCAACATCAATTCCTGAAAAATTATTTTTATCAGCTAATAGTGAAGCTGCATTATTGAGCCGCCCCTCTTTTGTATAAAACCCTAAAGTCCTAAGTGTATCGTCATTAACTCCTGTTATTCCTAGCTTATCAATAAGACTTTTCTCAAGTTCATCAAAAGTCATATTCTTATCCTCATTAGCTAATGATTCAAAGTATATGTTATTTCCCTCAAGCGTAAGGCGCTTTAATTCAATTTGATCAACCTCAACAGAAGCAGTGTCGCTTCTTCGATATGCTTTCCCTTTGTAGAGATATGGCTTATATCTTCCCTCATTTATATCTAACGTTATAACATTATTTAATCTATTAATCGAAAGGGCATAATCAGGTTTAGGTGAAATAGAATCATTAATTTTGTTTTCAATTTCTAGACATTTCTGATCCGGATCATCTATACCAATAACAGTTCCATCATCAGCAATTCCAAACAGTATTTTTCCTGTTCCGAAATTAGAAAAAGCACTCACTGTTTTTAAAAATGAATTTGTTACTTCAGATTTATATTCTAAGATTCTTGTTTCCTTCATTAAATAATTCCTCCCACTACTTATCGCAACTTTATATTACGATAAAGGCTACGCAAATGCAACGTATTTTTTTGCGTTGCATTTGCGTCGAGTGCTTTTTTACGTGATTCTAATACTGCTAAATCGGTAAAAGATATATTTAATGACCTCTATGAAAAACTTGGTCATGACGTATTTACACAGTTATTTCCTGTTATATTAACTGACCGCGGAAGTGAATTTACAGATCCGCTTTCAGTGGAATTCAACAGTGTAAGTGAACGCAGGACTCATGTGTTTTACTGATAACTGATTTATCATTCCAGCTTTTCTACCGGAAGCCCATCTATGCCATAAAGTATTACCGGATTGTCCGGGCAGGTTTTTACATATACCACCAGATTATAGAGATAATCCAATATATCATGTGGCATCTGACTGTCATCATCAGTCATGTTATAAATCAGTTCTATTCCTGATGAATAATCAGTTTTAATATATGCATTTTCACCAGGGGTATAAATATAGATGTAGCAATATTGAGAATCATAATTTTTGGTTGTAACCTCGATTACCCATTGACCAAATACCGCCTTAAAAGAAACCACTTCCGTTGAATCTTCTGTGGTACAAATCAAATGGTCATCGGCACCGCAATCAACAAACCAGCTATCAAGATCTAATGCTCCGGTATGATCTGTTTGAAACTCACTAAGCTCCTTTATTTCCATGTTTGCACCCATAAATTCAAAATCCCATTTATCAGAAGCCGTTTTATCCTCATTGTATGGTAGCTCTGACTCTGACACTTTTTCCCTATCCTCATTGTTTGATAGCTCTGACTCCGGCACTTTTTCCTTATCTTCTTGTGTGGTTTTTTCTGCTTCTTTTGTGCTTTCGTTTTTACTGCTATCTGTAGCCGGTGCATTGCCACCACATGCACTAAAAACCATCATTACAGCAATAAGCATTGATAATACTCGAAGTTTCATATTCCTCCTCCTTATAAATTATTTTTATTAACAAAAGAACACCTACCACCAGGTAGCGGGTGCTCTTATGTTTTTATTATTACATTAATTTGGATATCTATATTTAAAACTTAAAGAATTTCATCTGTTCCTGAAGCTCATCTGATATATTCTTAAGATTTTCAGCACCTTCTTTAAGTTTCTCACTACGATGTCTGGCTTCTTCGACATTTTCTTCTATCTCTAAGGTATTAGAAAGTACAGTCTTTGTGCCGTTAGCCTGTGTAGTAGTTGCCTCAACTATTCTTCCTGATATCTCATCTACCTCTTTTGCATTATTAAGCATCTTGTTTATCTGCTCACTTGTAGATTTTACCTGAACAACGGTATCACTGTAATCACCAACGATTTTTTCAAGTATACTTACACCGTCTGTAATATCATCTACGCTCTTCTTGGTGGCTTCTCCAGTCTTAGTCATTAATTCCGAAATATCTGAAACAAGTTTTTCAATCATTCCGGCATTTTCATTACTGGTATAGGCAAGCTGTTTGATTTCATCTGCTACTACCGCAAATCCCTTGCCGGCCTCTCCTGCTCTTGCAGCCTCTATAGAAGCATTTAAGGAAAGGAGATTGGTCTGGGAGGCAATGTCCTTAATTACAGAGGTAATGGTCGAAATCTCCTCAGCGGATTTTTCTACATTTGATACATGGGACACAAGCTCATCCAAAGAGTTTTGTGCTATATGCATTCTCTGGGTAACTTTATTAAGGTTATCCTGGGTTTCTTCTGATTCACTTCTAACAGTTTCCATATAATTTCTGGCTTCAGAACTGGAAAGAGCAGTTTCTTCTGCAATCTTTGACAGATTTTCCGAATCCGCAGAAAGATTTATAATGGACTCATTTATACTGTTCATTTCTTCAGAAAGATTGTTTAAAGAACTCCTTTGGGTTTCTGTGGACTCATTAATACCATTTGCCAAATCTTCAAAATCCAAAGCATGTTTATTTAAGTTTTCAGAAGTATTATTTACCTCTGAAATAATGGTGCTCATCTTTGTAATATAGGATTGAAGGTTGGTATTAATATCCGTAACCTCATTTTCAAGACCTTTTTTAGTCTCTGCAAATTTAACTGAAAGATTTCCCTTGGAAATATCGATAATGTCTCCCGTTGCTTTCTTTAAGCCTTTCATAGCATTTCTTACAGTTAAACTAATTGATACTGTAATAATTATAAAAATCAATACTGCTGCACATACCAGCATTAAAAGAATTTTATTTAAAGCATCGTAAGCAGTGTCATATTTTTCATAAATCATAAGATACCATTCTGTACCATTTATTCCCTGAACAGTGATAACATAATTACCCTTTGATGTTTTAATTGTCTGATTAACATGATCCACATCAAAATTTTTGAGTAAATCCAATAAGAACTCATCTTGAGCATCTTCCACTGTAAGTCCTGAATATTCTTCATCACTAGAAGCAATAACCATACCACTTTTATTATCTATAAGTATAAAAGATGCATTAAGTTTTTCACTTTCTTCTACTATAGTATCTCTAATGGAAGAAAACTGAAGGTCAGATGCTGCTATTCCTATAGGATTACCACTTTTGTCTTTAATATTTCTTGCACAGGTAACAGAATATTCAGTCATACCATCAGAGGTATAATATGAACATTTATCAAAAGCCGCCTTGTCATTGGAAAGGCCAAATTTATACCAGTCCTCTGAAGGAAACTCCGGATAGGATTCTATACCGTCATGGGAAAGAGTTGTACCATCCTCATAAACAATATATATACCGCTACTACCGGTGATAATATTTTCGCCTAAAGCTTCCATGTATTTTACATAATTGGTTTTATCTCCAAGAAATCCATTTTCATACTGTTCTGCAACACAGTTTAAAATGGCCATACATTCATTACTCCATACTTTAATCTGGTTACTAACACTACCACATTCACTGCTCATACGCTGTACAATCTGGTCACTGTAACTTGCCTTTATATTTATAAAAATTGCCACAAAAATTAAAAATACAACTAATGTTAAACCAGGAACAACCCTGATTAAAATAAGTTTTGACAATTCCATAAAATTTTTGCGTTTTGGTTTATTTTGCCCTTTTGTTTTTTTTACTTTTTTCTCAGCCATAAGCACTCTCCTTAATAATCCCTGACAAATAGAACACTATTACATTTTACAAATACTACTCCCTGTATGCTTTATTAATAATATTCATTTTCAGAATGAATCCATCATTTTAGCCCCAAAGATACACAAGTACCTTCACCTTCTTATATCGACAGCAATATTTTTTTTATGATAGTTTATCCCTTGAAAAATAGGTAGTATTTATGCTACTTATGTCTGATTTTATCTATATTTAAAATACTCTTTAATCCCGATATTTTAAGTATTCCATAAAGCGTTTTACTGCAATGGAAGCCGTATCAAAATCCCTTAAAACAAAGCCTATATCTCTAAAAGCCGGCTTATCTAAGGGCTTAATTAAAATATTATAGGGAATTCTTTTTAGGATTAATTCAGGAAGTATGCTTACTCCTAATCCGTTTTCTACCATGGACATAATGGCATAGTCATCCAAAGTGGTAAATCTAACATTTGGAGTGATATTGTTTTCTGAAAAAATACCTGAAATTTCGTTTTTTCCTCCTTTATCAAGAAGCATAAAAGAGTCTTTTTCCAGGCGACTTACTGGATAAGTTTTATTGTAAGCTAAAGGATGATTTTGGGGGATTATGGCCATTAATTGGTCTTTTTTTAGATTTATACTATAAAATTCCTCTTTTACCGGAAGTATTAAAAATCCACAATCTACTCTTCCTTCTTCAATCCATTCTTCAATTTCAAGATAATCTCCTAAAAGTATTTCATAATCTATTCCCGGATAATCCTTTTGAAATTCTTTAATAATCTTTGGAAGCCAATGAGTGGCAACACTTGATACTGTGCCGATTCTAATAAGTCCCTTTTCTAAGCCTTTTAAGTCACTTACCTGACTTTGTATTTTCTCAAATTCGCTGCAAAGTCTTTTGGCAAAGGGTAAGATTTTTAATCCGTCTGAGGTTATTCTGATTCCAAATCTACCTCTTTCCAAAAGTGTAAGATTCCAGTCGTGTTCAAGATCAGCAATCATTCTGCTTATTCCTGACTGAGAATAGTTTAATTTTTCAGCAGCTTCTGTGAAGCTTCCTAATCTTACAGTTTCCACAAAAGCCATGTATTTTTGAATATTTGTCTCCATTTTTTGTCCTTATTTTTTATATCTGATTTTGTTATAGATTTCATTACAAACATTCTCTTTTGTAATAATCGTTTATATGATACATTACTTAAGCAGGTATTGTAAAGAAATAAAGTGGCCGCCAATCTTTACTTTAAATACCCAGTTATTTGTATAACCGAGGTCTTTGAAATGAAAAATGATTTTCTAAAGTATATTTTTTCATTGCTTATCTTTGGCTCAAATGGAATACTTGCCAGTATGATAGATATTACAAGCTATGAAATAGTTTTTTTTAGAACATTTATTGGAAGTGTGCTGCTTATTACAGCCTTCATTATTACAAAAAATAAATTTACATTTTTTAAGGAAAAACAATCCTTTTTGATGCTGATTTTTTCAGGCATTTCAATGGGTGTTTCCTGGATTTTCCTTTATGAAGCTTATAACCAGATTGGCGTTAGTATCGCCACCCTTTGTTATTATTGTGGTCCGGTTATTGTAATGGTTTTATCACCCTTTTTATTTAAGGAAAAGTTCACCCTTATAAAACTTTTAGGATTTCTCACGGTAATCTTTGGAATTTGCCTGATTAATTTAAAGGCAGTAAACAGCGGAATTAATTTTTTAGGAATTTGTTTTGGCATGATATCAGCATTAATGTATGCTTTGATGGTTATTTTCAATAAGAAATGCCAAAATATTCAGGGACTTGAAAATGTTATTATACAGCTTTTTGTCAGTAGTTTAACTGCAGGTATATATACATTTTTTAAAAAAGGAATTTCAGTAAATGTTTCCTTTGAAAGCCTTGTTCCACTTTTGATACTTGGCATTATCAATACAGGATTTGGATGTTATTTATACTATTCCTCAATAGGAAAGCTTCCGGTACAGACTCTATCTGTTTGTGGATACTTAGAACCCTTATCAGCTATAGTTTTTTCAGCTCTTATCCTTAAGGAAGTTCTTTCTTTAATGCAGATTGCAGGTGGGATTTTAATAATAGCAGGAGCTATTATCAGTGAAGGAATTATTAGTGAAAAGATAAGCCAAAAGCCTTTATTATTAAGGCATTCCCTAAAAAGATAGTATACATAAAATTTGATTATTTCTTTTAACAACTTTATATAAACCCCAAAACAGCCATATAAAAGTTTTATATGGCTGTTTTATTGTTGTTCTTTAATCTATTATCTGCCTGTTAATTTTATTAAAAGTTCAGTAGTAATTTCCATCTCCTGTATGCTGGCATATTCATTTACACTATGATAATTATAACCTCCGGTACAAAGATTTGGACAAGGTATTCCCCTAAAGGAAAGATTTGCACCGTCTGTACCTCCACGAATAGGCATAGTTTTTCCATTTACCCCTAATTCTTTAAGAATGTCCATGGCATTATCAATAAGTTCCATATGAGATTCAAGGACTTCTCTCATATTTTTATATTGATCCTTAATTTCTAATTCAACTACTTCTTTTGCATATTTCTTGTTTAAAAATCCGGCAACTTCCATAAGATATTCTTTTCTTTTTTCAAAGGTTTCTTTATCATGGTCACGAATAAGCATTTTCATTGTTAGGTCTGTAACATCACCTTTAATTTCACCTACATGATAAAAACCTTCATAACCTTCTGTATGTTCAGGTCTTTCATTAGCAGGAAGCATATTTATAAATTCATTAGCCAGTAATATTGCATTTATCATTACATTTTTTGCACTGCCGGTATGTACATTATTTCCTTTAAAGAAAACTTTTACTCCTGCTGCATTAAAACATTCGTATTCTAAAATTCCAAGTTTTCCACCATCTACGGTATAAGCCTGTCTTGCCTTGAATTTTTCTTCATCAAAATAATCTGTTCCCCTTCCGGTTTCTTCATCTGGTGTAAAGCATATTGCAAGGGGTCTGTGAGGTATTTCTTCATTTTCTTTTAAGTATTCCAAAGCAGTCATTATCTCGGCAATACCTGCCTTGTCATCTGCCCCCAGTAAAGTATTTCCGTCTGTTGCTATAAGATCTTCGCCTATATGATTTAACAGCTCCGGAAATTCTTTTTCAGAAAGAAGTTCATCTTTTCCCTGATAATTTTCTATTATTCTTGTTTTTACATTTTTGCCTGATGCTTCAGGGGAAGTATCCATATGGGCAATAAAGCCTAAAGCGTTATTATTGCTTATGTCTCCTCTTTTTTCTAGGTATCCGTAAACATAACAATGCTTTGTATCCATGCTTACTTCCAGGCCCAATTCTTTTAATTCTTCTGCTAAAATATTAGCTAAATCGAATTGTTTTTTTGTGGTAGGAGAACTTTCGCTATCCTCATCTGACTGGGTATCAATACTTACATATTTTAAAAATCTCTCAATAAGTTTTTTGTTTTTTATCATTTTTTGCCTTTCTTTTATTGCGACTTTTCGCAAATATTTTTTTATTATTCTTAACATTTATCAACATTATAACATGAAAAAGTCAACCTTTTTAAGAATTGTTTATAATTAGCGTTTTTTCTCATAAAAATACGAACTTTCTTTTATGCTATAATAGATACTACTTGTTGATTATTAATTTGAACCCATAGTAATCGGAATTCGAATGCAAATTCCTAATATCCGCTTTACTACGAAACGGAGGAAAAAACTATGACATGGTACGATGAAACTTCTTTTTATCATATTTATCCCTTAGGTCTTGCCGATGCTCCTGTTGAAAATGATTACAGTAATGTAAGTCACCGCTTAAATAATATTATCCCCTGGATAGACCATATTAAAGCCTTAGGATGTAACGGACTGTATCTTGGCCCCCTTTTTGAATCCGGAAGTCACGGTTATGATACTACTGATTATATGAAACTTGACTCCCGTTTAGGTGATAATAATGACCTTAAAAATTTCGTTTTAAAATGCCATGAAGCCAGCATAAAAGTAGTCTTAGACGGGGTTTTTAATCATACCGGAAGAGATTTTTTTGCCTTTAAAGATATTCAAAAAAACCGTGAAAACTCCAGATATAAAGACTGGTATCTTAATGTAAATTTTTACAATAATAATTCCTATAATGACGGTTTTTCCTATGATAACTGGGGTGGTGTTGACTTATTGGTAAAATTAAATCCCTATAATGAGGAAGTAAGAAATTACATTGCCGATGTAATAAAATTCTGGGTGAAGGAATTTGACATAGACGGAATAAGATTAGACGCTGCTGATGTAATGGATTTTGAATATTTAAAACATATCAGAAGGGTTATTAATGATGTAAAGCCTGATTTTTGGCTTATGGGAGAAGTTATTCATGGTGAATATAACCGCTGGGTCAATAATGATATGCTTATTGCCGTTACAAATTATCCACTTCATAAGGCTTTATATTCAGGGCATAATGAACATAATTATTTTGAAATCGCCCATACAATAAAAAGACTTAATGATATGTCCGGTAATAATATTCTTTCCCTTAGACTTTATAATTTTTCTGATAATCATGATGTGGACAGAATTTATACCAAGCTTAACAATAAAGAACATTTTGTGCCTGTACATATTTTGCTTTATACTTTGCCGGGAGTTCCTTCAATCTACTATGGCTCTGAATTTTGCCTAGATGCGAAAAAGGTTTACGGTACTGATGTAAATCTTCGTCCTGCCCTTAATTTGGAAGATTACAAAGACTATATTAATAACAATAAATATACAAATCTTTTGGCTAAATTAGGGCATTTAAGACAGGAAATAAAGGCTTTATCCTATGGAGTATATCAAGAATTACTTCTTACTAACAGACAGTATTCTTTTTCACGAAGCATGGATAATGAACTTGCCATAATAACGGTAAATAATGATGAAAATCCTGCCGGATTTAATCTTCCTGCTTTTGGTAAAAATGAATTTGTTGGTAAGCTTTCAAATAAACATTTAACAGCCCAAAATGACCGTTTGGATATTAATATCCCCCCTTGTGACGGAGAAATATGGATTCCGGTGTAAAATACAAAAATATTACCCTCCCCAAAATGAGGAGGGTAATATTTTTATGAATGTTTATAAGTTTTTTTACTGTGAATATCCCTTGGGGGCATCAGTTTTTTCTTAACATATTGAGGGAGTTTTTTGTAATTTCCACTTCCCTTTATCTCTTCATAGATTCTCTTATAGTCTTCGAAATTTTTGATATCTTCGTGAATATTCTTATGTTCATCTTTAAAATGCTGAATGTCAACCACAACATCCTCTACTATTTCTTCACAGATATCAATACTTTTTTTCTTTACATCTTCAATTTCTTTTTTGGCAATTTCAACGCCCTTCCAGGTATCTTCAAATACTCTGTTTCTGGCATGGGTATTTAATAAAGCTTCAAGCTGATTGTAAACCCAGTATCCCACAACTCCTAATTTAATCTGTAAAGCATTCATGTATTTGACTCTGTCTGCACTGAAAAGATTAACTATCTGAACTTTGCTGTCACCTTTTATTGCCCTTATAAGGTCATTATTACAGGTGATTTTTGTATCAAATTCTGTGTAGGCTGTTCCAACCTGTTTTTTCTTGTGGGCATCAGAACCTGACGTTTGTGGTTTTTTATAATGGTTTGCAAGTCTTTTTGCCTTCCAGTTAGCTTCCTCAGTTATTCCTGCATTATTGGTTTCTATAAAATCAAAAATATTTATTATTTCCTTGTTTTTCTTATAAAGCCTTGTATTTGTAATGGCAAAACTTCCATTTCCATATGGATGAGCAGCTCCTATTATTCCACCGTAAAGATGTACAATCATGGCAAGAAGTTCTAACTTAAGCCCTCTTCTTTCCAAAATAGGACAAAATACATTGTCAGGAAGAATGCATATTACATGTCCTCCGTCTTTTGTATCATACTCGATTCCCTTAAGCACATAAAAATCTTTAACCTCATTACCTACAGCTTTAAGCCTTTCCCATGTACGATAGCCACCGTAGGTGTCATGGTCGGTACAAAGCATTCCCTTATAGCCAAGAGATTTTAGCTTCCTTGCATAGTCATAAACCCCGATTTGTGCATCAATTGAACCTTCTTTTGTATGACAATGAAGATCATATTTCATAAAAATTTAACCCTCTTCCTTTCCCAATATTTATTACCTTTTCTAAGTTTCTTTTATACCTTACAAATTCATTATGTAAAGCGGACATTCGGAATCCGCTTCGCTACTTCCTCATGAACACAGTGGCACTTTGTGCCACCTGTCACAATATAATACAAATAACTTTCCTTTGACCTATTATATATCTAATTTTTCATTCTGTGGCGGCTTTTTAAAAAAATTAAGAAAAATTTATTCCTGCCTTTAAACTTCAATAACATGTGTTAAAAAAGCCGGATTACTTTTTTAATAATCCGGCCCTGTATATTTATTTTTTATTCTCTTCCATCCCAACAATAAGTACAAAGCTTACATTTATCCATTCCAATAGCTTCGATCATATCATCAAGTCTGTGATAATGTAGGGATGTAAATCCCAACTGTTTTCTGATTTCTTCTAACATTTGCATATACTCTTCCGAATTCGGATCGGTATATTTGGCTAGAGTCTCTTCTGACGGAAACATACTGCCCTCTAATTTTTCAATCATCCTTCTGGTAATTAACTCTGCCTCAGAATTTGACCTGGAAAAATTAAGATATCTGCATCCAAACACCAATGGTGGGCAGGCAGGTCTGATATGTACCTCTTTTACACCGCTTTTATATAAATATTGGGTAGTTTCTCTTAACTGAGTTCCTCTTACAATGGAATCATCAATAAGAAGAAGCTTTTTATCCTCTAATAATTCTCTTATTGGTATTAATTTCATCCTGGCAATAAGATCTCTTCTGCTTTGTATGGTAGGCATAAATGAGCGTGGCCAGGTAGGAGTATATTTTACAAAAGGTCTTGAATAAGGAACTCCTGATTTATTGGCATAACCAACGGCATGGGCGATACCTGAATCAGGTACTCCTGCTACCATATTTGGCTCTATATTTCTTTCCATATCTCTTTGGGCAAGCTTATATCCGCATCTGTAACGAACATCCTCTACATTTAATCCCTCATAGGTTGAAGCAGGAAATCCATAATAAATCCATAAAAATGAACATACTCTCATTTCTTGTCTGGCTTTAACCAACTGGGTAATGGAATCAGCATCTACAAAAACCACTTCTCCAGGGCCTAATTCCTTTTTAAGGGAATATCCAAGATTCAAGAATGAAAAGCTTTCAAAACAGATACAATGTCCTCCATCTTCCCCTTCCTTGTAGCCTATCTCTACAGGAGTACGGCCATATTTATCTCTTGCGGCATATATTCCATCTTTGGTTAATAACATAAGTGTCATGGAACCATCAATTACATCCTGGGCATAACGAATCCCGTCTACTATGGTTTCTTCCTGGTTAATAAGGGTAGCTACCAGTTCCGTAGGATTTATATCTCCTCCGCTCATTTCAAGAAAGTGAGAATGTCCCTTACTAAATAAATCATTTGAAATTTTTTCTATATTATTGATTTTTCCTACTGTTGTAATGGCATAGGTGCCGTGATGTGACCTCACTATAAGTGGCTGTGGCTCGAAATCCGAAATACATCCTATTCCAAGACAACCCTTCATTTTAAGAATATCTTTGTCAAATTTAGGTCTGAAATTGGTACTTTCAATATTGTGAATTGACCTGTTAAAACCCTCTTCTTTGTCATATACTGCAAGTCCTGCCCTGCGGGTTCCCAGGTGCGAATGATAATCAGTGCCGTAGAATAGATCAAATACACAATCGTTGTGTGATGCTACTCCAAAAAATCCTCCCATTTATGCTGCCTCCGTTCTTAATAAAAATAAGTTTAATCCTTTAACATATTATCATTCTTTATAAAAAAACAAAAGACCTTAAAGGCCGCCCTGTTCCTTAAGATCTTTCGTTTTTATGTAAATAAAAGTAGCAAGCTCAACCTTCATGTCGCTTCATTCTCATAAGACTTACTATATTACTTTTATCTATTTCTCTTAATTTTAATTTGTCTGTGTTAAATACTACATGTACCCTATCTTCTACATTCTCCCACACGCCTCTGGTATCATATCTTCTTAGCTTATTTTTTACCTTTCTTGTTTTTACAAGTAGTTCTCTGACTAAAATATTATTCGGAGGATCTAAGCTATAATCATATATAATTATCCTTCTGTTGGCACTTTCATTTAGCCAGTCTACGATTTTTTCCCACCAAACAGCATCGGTCTCTCCAAGAGATAACCCAAAAATACCTATGATATCGCTTTCATCAATGACTTTCATAAGTTCTTCGTCCCAGTTTTCCCCGATGGCTCTTATGGTTTCTCTTTTTATAAGGGCTTCTTTAAAATCAGGCACATTAAAAAGCTCAACATTTGTAACCTGACTTTTATCATTAACTCCTAAAATAGGATACATGTCGGTAGTTCCATGAATATGAAGCACAACCGGATTCATTTTCATGGTATGAGTCAAAGTCAGATATTTCCAGGTATCTATGGGCTTTTTTGCCAAAAGCTTAACATAATAATCAAGACTGTTGGTATAGTTAAAAGATACCACTCTCATTTCCGAATCCGACTCTTTATCTTCTTCAAACATCTCAAAAAACATATTTTTTTCCGAGGTTTTAAGTTCAGAATAAAAACACACCAGGCGCCTTCTTAAATTATCAAGAATTACCTCCTCCGGCTCATTTTCTGGTCGTTCGGAAAGAAGCATTTTTAAATACTGATCCAATGCTCTGGTAGCATCTTCTGCACACTTTAAATAGTCCATGGCATTTTCCGGCGTAAAATATTTTGAATAATCCCCCAGGGCTCTTTCAAAATCAGACCAGTATTGATAATGATTTAGTATGTCTTCCTTGAAGGTTCTTACGCAAGGTGAATCACTAGGTAATTCACAATACCATTTTTCAAAATCCTTATATGAAGTTTTTAATCCTATGGAAATATCAAATCCGTTTCCAACCATAAATGTTATCTTCATATTTCACTCTTCTTTCATATAAGAAAGCAGGTAACAGGCTAAAATTTCACAACATCTATTCCTGTTTTCACTTTCGGACAAAAATTTTAGGTATTATCACTGTATTTATAAGTTTATTTTAAATAATATATCGCTATATCTCAACGGTTTTGTTGGGTTTTATGGCATATTTAAGAGTAATTTTATACTTTTTTTAACATGCTTTATGTAGTTATAAAACATTCTTTCTTAATTATTTCTTCCTGTCTTTTTTTTGCCAGAATGATGCCTTTTTTCACATAATCATCCCGGTATTTTTCATATATAATAGAGGAATATCGCATTTTTGCATCCAGGAATTTTTCTTTTTCAAACAAAAGAACTTCCTTAATATCCCCGGAATCCTCCTTAAAAAACTCTTCCATTTTTTCTATTATTTCAATACCTGCTTTTCTTGCAGATACCATTCCCATGTCAGGAAGAAAAATATTTACCATATCTAAGTCATAGTAAGCTGCATTTTTAAAGTTTTGTATAGACATTATCTGTTCATGTTTTTTTAGCTTCAAAGGATTAGAACAAGCTAACCAAACCATCAGCAATTTGGCAAAAACAAGATCTTTTAGGTTAAGTTCTGCACTTTCTAAAGGATTTATGTCTATCATTCTAAGTTCGATATGATCTATTCCGTTTTTTTCCAAACTGTCAAGACTGTTTATTCCCGCGGGTTTAAGCCTTATGGGATAGTATAATTCACTTGCCTGGGACAAATAGCCTTCATTAACATATCTTTTTACGCTTTTTACATAATTATATATATCACTGTAATCAAGCAAAGGTGTAAAATGATTCCAATATCCAATTTCCGAACATCTTAAAGAGGCCATTCCCAAAAATCTGCTGTCTCCGGTTTTTCCTTTTTCTAAAAAACTGCTGTCTACAATGGGACTTGCAGCAGTTACAGCAGTAATTATCCAGCCGTAAACTTCCATTTTTTTAGCTAAATCCATATATAAGGCATTTTTGTATTCTTTAAATCTTTTAAGTTTTTTGTAAGAAAAGTCTTCCTCTAATAATTCATCACAAAAGGAATAATTATAATGAATACCACAAAAACTCATTTTATATCTGCCGTAAATATCTGAAAGATGTTCCCTGTATTTTCTTTGATGGGCATCTTTTTCTTCATATTTTGCAATAGGTAAGTCATTTTCATCTCTAATATAGGGCGGATTTGAAAAAGGCCAAAGATACTCTGACATGGATGCTAATTTTTTATGAATTATCAATGACTGCTTATTAAGCTCATTTATAGCTTCTTTCTCGCTTTTTAAAACCTTGGTATTTATTTCAAGCTGATTTTCGGCAAAATCCCTTGTTACATATCTAACATCTTTTAAAGGATGAGCTGAAAGTGCAAGATAACCGCTTTCTAATACTCTTAAGCCTTCCTTTTCAAGTCCAATATTTCCTTTTAATAACAGATTTTTTACCTTGGGATTATCTATACAAAACATTTTTCTTACTCCTTTATAAATGAGCTTTAACCTTTTTTGCACCAAAAAAAGAACCTTTATGTATATATAACATATCGGTTCTTTTTGTGCTGATGTAAATTCCCTTTAACAATCAAGACATTTTATATAAATATATACTTTTTGATTATCCTGAGAATAATCTTTAAACCTTATTATTTCCAATAAAAGATTTTTCATTTCTCCGTCACGATAACCTACAAAGTTTAAACTAAAGGTTTTTTTGCCCTTTGCAAAATAATCTATTAAGTATTCCCTAGAGGTTTTTTCCTTATATTCTTCCAAATTTTTATCATTTACATTATCAATTTTTTTATCCTCCTGAAGCCATTTAAAAATATCTCCCTGAGGCTTTTCTTCCAAGTCGTTTTTTATGAAAAAATATCTTCCATTTAAAAAATCCGCCTGAATTATTGTTATATAGGTATCATATAATAACGAAAATGCATCTGAAATAAACCTTGTATCAAAGCCGTTTTCTTCATAATAAAAATCATCTGCATCTTTCATTCTTTTTCTGGCTATAACGGCAAGTTCTTCTAAAGACTCCTCTTCAAATTCACTTCTTTGAGCATATCCATAGGAAAGTGGTAAGTTTTCATAACCTTCTCCTCTCCATTGTTTAGAGCTTTCTTTTAATATATGCAAAAGTCTGTCAAACTCACTTCCGTCAGCCATCACTAAAGCTTCAAATTCTGCCCCGTTATATCTGTATATTTTTCCATAGCCTCCAAATGCTGTATTTAAGCATTCTGCCGTTGCCTTTATTATCTCATCTCCAGTTTCATGACCAAAAAGCTCATTTATACTTCTTAATGAATTTATTACTACGGAAACATAGGTAATCCTTTCTTTTTGAAGAACCATGGAATAATGTTTAATGTCTTTGTCATAACATTTTCTATTTAAAAATCCTGTGAGCTCATCTATATATGACTGTTCTATTATTCTTTCTTCTTTTTCCTTTTCTTCTTCTATTACTCTGGTGATAAAAATGACCTTTTCCACCTCATCATTTTCATCTCTTTTCATTACTATAAATTTTGCCCTTATCCAACCATAATCTATCCCGATAAACTCCTCTGACATAACGGTTTTATTTTTCATTTTTTCGGCAACTTTAGTTAAATCAGTAAATTCCAAAGCCCTTTCTGAATACTCCTCTGTAATGGTATGCTTCATAACCTTCATCATCTGTTCTGTAGCACCTTCTTTACTTTTTACATATTTTCTTACGGCGTCTACATCGCTTATCTCTTCAAAACGGTCATTTTTCAAATCAATAACATGCATTGTCAGATAGTTTTCTGATAAAGCCCTGACTATTTTTGTTAACTCCAGTTCATTTCTTTCAATTAGTTCATCATTTCTTTCTTCAAAAGCATTTTCCCCGTTTTCACTAATAATTGTTTCCTTTTTATTATTCATATCTTCCATCCTCTTTTTTAGTAAACACTTTTAATTATCCTGAAAAAACATAATACAATAATATCGGATAATGTTTTTTGTTTTATTCCCAAAAATCTGTGATGGTTTCATAAAATTTTCATGAAAAAGACCCGGAGGATTATCCGGGTCTGTGAGAGTTTGTTTTATTCTTTTATTATTTAATATACAACATTTCCACTGTTAACATGATTTGGAGATTCTGCTATAATAACTCCACTTGATTTTGTTTTACAGCTTATCTTGTTACTCATTATTTTAGCTCCGGCACATCCATGTACATAAATTCCTGTTTTGTCTGCTGAAAGCTTAACAGTATTGGATTTGATGTTTGCCGAACTTGTAAACTGAACCATAATTCCATCTGACTTAATTCCAGAAAGGCTATTAGATTCAACATTAGCACCATTACAGTTTACAACAATCAATCCCACATTATTGGAATTAGAAATATTATTTGATTTAACTGAAGCAGCCTTTACCGCTTCGACATAAACACCGTGTCCATCAGGATTTTTTATGGTATTTGATTTAATGTAAACATATTCAGAAGCAGTGGCTCTTATGCCGTCACGATTATTTAAGCTTCCTTTTCCATTTACTTTATTTCCTTTTATAACAATATATTTGCTTGATTTACCCTTGGCTTTCCAAACCATAATTCCATACATGGCACCTGATTTTTGGGAAAGTCCATAGCTTGAAACTGTATTATTGGTTACTGTTGCACAATTGCTTCCACTTGAAACGGCAATGGCATTAAGTTTAGTATTTGATACTGTATTATTAATTACATTTGCATTTACGGTATCTATAAGTTCTATTCCGTCTTTTTCTGTTTTTTGTACGGTATTACCGTCAATTTTTACTCCCCTTGCATAAGTTGTATAGATACCATAACGACTGGTATTGTATAATTTATTTTGTTTTATTGTTACTCCTGGTATTTGTCTGCTTGAAATACCTGAAACCCTTATGGCATCACCAAAAACATTCTTGGTATCTTTACTGTTTTTTATGGTGTTCTTTTTAATAACAATATTGTAATTAGAAGGAAGTTTACCCACTTTCTTATTTAACGGCTGGAAGAAATCTCCGCTTGTTCCCTCAATAGCAGTATAGGCAAGGATTCCTACCTTTGTATTATTAATGCTGTTTCCTTCTACTCTTGAATTCTTATAATTATATAGTTTTATGGCAGCCTCTGATAAATTATAAAACTTGTTATTTAAAATTTTTACATTTGAATGAAGCTTGCCGTTAATTGCAGTATGACTACCTATACCCCTTGAAAATTCATGGAATTTAGAATTTTTAATTGTAATATTTTCACAAGGCAAATCATCCCATTTAACTGTTTGCTGGGTAGGTACTAAAACTACGCTATGACATATATCAAGCTGTATTGCCTCTTTTGGAACATTTGTTTTTTTATAATTTTTGTATCCATAGAAATTACAATTTTCCACTACAGCATTTTTTACCCCGGCAAATACTATTAAATGACTTCCCTGTGGTACATTACATAATGTGGCATTTTTAATGGTAATATTATTACTATGAATAAATCTAAAGGTTTCCGTACCGCTTTTATTATTCTTGGTAGGAGTAGAATCCCAGGCTCCTCCGATTATTGTTATATCATGATTTGTATTATAACCGCCTTTATCTTTTACCAGTTTAGATTCTACCATGGCTCCATTGGCCTTTTCTTTATAGATTCTGGAACCTGTAGCTATAATTGTAGTATTAGGATAAACATATAAAGGTCCCTGGAATTTGTAGGTTCCTCTTGGTAACTTTACGGTAAGTTTATACTTTCCTGATGCATTTTCGTCTAATGCTTCCTGAACCTCTTTATAAGTACAACCTTTAGTAACGGTTATGGTCTTTTCTGTAGTTTTAGCCATTGACTCCTTTGTGTTTAAAAAGAAACCAAATGAAAAACTTAAAAATAAAACCATCATGCTTAATAAAATTTTTTTTCCAAACTTATTTTTCATATCCTGTCACACCTTTCAAATAGTTACTTAACTTTAATTACATTATTTTTCTTTTTACAATGCTTTGATTTAATTATTACTATCCCCCTTTTCTTTGTAGTTCCTTTAACTTTATTATTTAGAATCTTAGATGAATTAGATTCATTTATCAAAATACCGGTAACACCTTTAGAGGCATTTATGGTATTTGCTTTAACATTTGAAGCCTTTGAATCAAATATAAAAATACCATCTGACTTTGGAGAAGAAATTACATTTGAGACAATCTTAGCATCATTACAGTTAATTGTGAGATTTATACCGTTTTTTAGGGATTTCAATATTTTATTTCCCTTAATATAGGCATGCTTACTGTTATAGCTGTAAACTCCACAACCTCCTGATGAAACCACCTCATTTGTTAATACCTTTACATAATCTGCATTACTTGTCCTTATACCATCTTTTCTGTCACCTTTGCTTTTTCCCTCTATGAGATTGTTTTTTACTAAAATATTATGTTTTTTACTGCCCCTGCAATCCGCAAGCATAATTCCATAGGTGGAACCATAAGCATTTCCCATTCCATATTTTTTTATGGTATTGGAAGAGATATTTGTATAATTACTTCCTACAGATATTTTTATTCCATCACATTTAGTATTGGAAATTTTATTCTTTTTTATAACTGCAAAGGAAGAATTTCCAAGATTCATACCATCTGCCCCTGCCTTGTGAATTTTGTTTTTAAGAATCTTTATTCCATTGGCATAGGTTGTAAATATGCCATATCTGTCGGTATTTGATATTTTATTGTTTCTGATTATAACTCCCGGTATGGGTCTTTCATCTCCTCCGATAATTCTTATTCCATCACCCCAGAATTCACCCTTATCTTTTACATTTTTTATGGTATTATTCTCAATTATAATATCATAATCCCCAGGTAAACTATACACCTTTTTATTATTTGTTCCAAAATAAGAGTCTTTTTCAGCCGCCTCCAGATAAGTATAAGCTAAAATTCCCTGTCTTACATTTTTTATAGTATTATCATTTATGGTTAAATGAAGATAATTAAATAACTTCATTACCTCGTCTGAAAGATCATGAAAATTGTTGTTGGAAATTGTAATAAATGAATGAAATCTCCCTGCTATAGCAGTATGACTGCCTATTCCCCTTGAAAACTTGTAAAACTCATTATTACTGATGGTAATGCCTGTGCAAGGTAAATCATCCCAGCAAACATATTGTTTTGTTGGTACCTGTTCCAAAGAGTGAACAATATCCAACTGTATGGCTTCCTTTGGGCATTTTGCAGCAGTTAATTTTTTATAATTATAATATCCATAAAACTTGCAATTACTTACCAGGCATCGTCTGGTTCCTGCAAAAACAATTAAATGACTTCCTACTGGTACATTACAAAGACTGGCATTTTTTATGGTTATATTATTACAATGAATAAATCTAAATGTTTCAGTACCCTTTTTTTTCATAATAGGTGAAGAATCCCATTTTCCACCGTCAATTGTAATATCATGATTTCCATCATATCCACCCTTGTCATTATCTAAAACATTTTCCACCATTGCCCCATAACGCTTAGTCTTTTTTAAGGTGGCTCCTTTTGCACTGATGGTGGTATTTGGATAAACATATAAAGTCGAATCTAACTTATAGGTACCCTTTGGAATAACAACAGTCAATTTATACTGTCCCTTGCTGTTTACATCCAAAGCATCCTGAATATCCTTATTAGATGCCCCCTTATCTAATTTAATGGTTTTTAAAGAAATAGCACTTGCTTCCATGAAAGTCAGCTCTGATTCCGTGGCTATATCACAAAAAAAAATCAAACCCAAAGCTAAAACTATTGCTAAAAACATCTTTGTTACATTTCTCATATTTTCCTCCCAAATCTCTAAACATACCTTATCCCATACATCTCTTTTTATTATATTCTCTAAAGAATAGCAGGGCAATTAACTGCCTATAAACAATTCCTAAAAACTGTCATTATATATAAAATTACTTCATTTTAAGAAATTTGATAGGTACCAACTACTATTCTACCCCATATTTTAATCAATTTCTAAGATAATCTTGTAATTTAAGAAAATATTAAGTAATTTTTAAAATATAATTTTTCCATACACCTTTTACACCCCCTTTTTTAATTAATAGATTTTAGGAATTGTTCTTAAATAAAAATTTTCTTTTTATGAAATGTTTTTTTCTAGTACCTAAGTACCATTACAAAAACAACCGATATTACTTGTGATACTAGAAATAGTATCGTAAATTGGGAAATAAGAAGGTAATTTGGTAGTATCATGGACGGATTAAATCTACCAGTGTGAAAAGGTGTCGAGCAAAGAATCAAAAGAAAAAACCCACCGCATTTTATGTATTCAAAGGGGAATGTCATATATGTGATGGGTTTTTTCCTGTCTAAAATCCAAAAAAGTCAGGTCCTTAAAAGCCGGACCTGACATGAATTTTTACTTTGTGGAAATGCTGTAAATTTTTGAATAATTGCCATATACTCTTTCATTTAAAGAATTATATTTAAAGGCTCTTACCCTTATATAATATTTCTTTGAAGCTTCTAATTTATCCAAAGTCTTAACAGTTTCTTTTACTCTTACTCTTTTAGCATTTTTCATATTTTTCTTTGTGGAATAAATAATTTCATATCCACTTACTCCATTTGTCTTTTTAAGCTTAAGGGTTATTTTGCCAGCTGTTGAAACCTTCTTTTTAATGCCGGTTTTTCCAATTGAAATTCTTGAAATATTGTATTTGAAGGTTTTTTTACATGTCTTACAGGTATAGCTTATAATTCCCTTTTTCTTTTTTGTTTCGACTTTTATTACCTTGCCATGTCCAAATCTATGCCCCTTAGATGGAATAGTTACTTTAGCGTAGGTAGTCTCATTTTTAGCTTTTGAATCTGTATATAACTTTCCTGTAACCTGACATTTGTAGTAGGCTTTGTTACCGCTTTTTGTACAGGTAGCTGCCCTGGCAGAAATTTTCTTTAATTTATGACTAGCTTTTTTATTTATATCAACCAGCGTTCTATTTTGAGCATAGTCTTCCACCAACAGGTAATAATCCTTAATGTCAAAATTCGTAAGATCTATGGAAATGTCCATGGATTTTCTTGCACCAATTACCTGACATATTACTTCAGATTCATCATCTCCTTCATTAAAGCCATCTTTAGCTACCAAAGCATATCTTTCAAGATATCTGTTATCTTCTAATTTAGCATTTAATTTAGTACTCTCTTCTGTTGATACAATAGTTATATCTTTAACCTTCGGGGCAGTTTTATCTACATAAAAATTAAATTGCATATTTTCAGTATCTGCACCTTCATTATCAAAATTTGTACTTAATTTTACAGTGTAATCCCCTTCTTTTTCAGGTACCTGGCACTCTAAAATATATTGTCCAAACTTATATAAATCCTGATTATAGTTACACTTTTCCCCTACAGGTTGTCCTTTGGCATCATATACTCCAATGCTTGTGTTTATTACGCTTCTAAGGGGCGTAAACAAAAGATAAAGCTGGTCATAACATCCATCATCATTTGGAGAAATTCCTGCATATTTTTCATCTGCATATCTGGTTAAATAATCATCATAAAGATTAATTCCCAGATAATAACCATCACCGTAATAATCTCCTAAAAGAGCATTTATTCCATAATAATTCTCATCATTGTAAAAAGGAGGATCCAATGCTTTTTGCTCTTTCCATTCACCCAAAAATCCCATAAAAGGAATATTAACATCTACTTCTTTTCCGGTTTTATCCTTTAAATATACGAATCCATCTATATAAAAACCATTGGTGAATATTTTTTTATTATTTTCCAGGTTTTCCTTATTTAAACTTATGCTAAGAGTCACCAAAGAAGTTTCACCTTTTTCAACTCTGACATTTCCCGGAGTTGTTACCAAAACAGGATTTATTAATTTGCTTTTCTTTACAATATTTTCTCCATCTTCATAAGCATAATCATCTGTAGTAATAAGAACACTTATATCATCATAATTTACCCTGTCCTTTCCAATATTTTTTATATTAAAAGAAACATTGAAAGTAAAGGTTTCATCTTTACTATCTGTGTCTTTTAACTCCTTAAGAGACAGCTTACTAAGACCTGTATTACAATCTTGTAAAATAACATTGGTATTTATGGCATCTTTAAGGTTTACCAGACCTGCTCCCTGAAGGCGTGGAGATTCAGGGATATTATTGTCATCATCAGTTTCAATAACTGTTGCGGTTGACATTAATAAATTTTTTGAAAGATTTAATCTTTGTTTTTTTGATAAATCAGGATATTTTTCTCTGATATACTGATCCATAATAGCAGCTACACCGGCAACATTAGGAGCCGCCATACTTGTTCCGTCATAGTATTCATACTTGTCTTTTCCATTTACGGATGAATAAACATTTCCTCCTATGCCTGTAAGATCAACATTTAAGGAAAGATCCTGACTTACTCCAAAGGACGAAAAATCACTCATAATATCCGTAGTTACCTTTAAGTATTTAGTTCTTTCATCTGTAAATCCTGAAATAGTTTTGATATTGTTTAAAATGGCACTGTTTAAGGCACTAAAGGTTAAGTTTTTTATACAGGCAACAGGTATATTTGTATCCTCTAAATCCATAAAAGGATAGCTGTCGTTTGTAGAACAAAGAATAACCGCCTTTGCTCCTAATGATGCCAGTTTTATTATATCTAAATCATACGAATCCTCCTTAAAAGTTACCAGGGCAATTTTTCCTTTTATATTATTTATTCCTGCTTTTATTAAATCCTCTTGTGTAGCTTTTCCACAATTTATATATTTAAAACTTTTTCCCTTTACAGTCTGATAAAAATCACTGGTTTCATAGACAATTTCATAACTTTTAGAGTTAAATTTAAAACTTGCAGCTTTCATATTCATATATTTATTATTGGCACTGGCAACTCCTACAGTATTTTCACACATAGCAGGATAGATTCCCGTACCATAATCAATATAATCAGTTGCTACTATTCCATCCTCTAAAAATCCCTTTGAACCGTTTCCCATGGCACAGGAGGCAAAAATTCCGGCTTTTCCAACATTTTCGTAAGCCTCCATTAATAACTCATCTTCCCCATATGCCCCAAAACTCATATTTATCACATCAGCTTCTAAGGTAATGGCATCCTCTAAGGCAGCCAAAATACCTTCTGTAGATAATTCAGGGCAGGCCATTAGCATAAGTGAGGAACCAGTGGCTGTTCCTATATATTTTCCACTATTGTCCATATTTGTTCCGGCTGCTATACCTGCAACATGAGTTCCATGAGATTCATCATTTTTATCACTGACATCATAATTATTATTATCATAATTATAGACATATACTATTTTTTCATTAATATAAGCCTTATCCACATCAATTTGGGCATTTAAACATTCATAATCAACTATATTCTTAAGTTCATCCTTAGTCATGGCTGTTTTAAAGCCCTGAGGAATCCGGAAATTTTCATGATTTATATCAAATTCGTTATCAATTATACATATAAGTTCTCCACTGCCATCATAGTTTTTCTTTCTTAAATACTCAACATTTTCATTGGCGTAAAGGTCTTCTGAAGAATCCATAGCTGCCTTGGAATTGTAAACCTTGTTTTCTTCCTTGTCTTCTTCATTTTTTTCTCTATAGATGGATTTATATACTTCTTCTACCTCTGGTATCTCTTTTATTTTATTAATGGCACTTTCATCTATTTTGATACTAAAGCCGTTGTAAACCTTGGTATAGTGATTTGTAACTACAGCATCTGCCTGAATTTTAGTTTTTATTATGTTAAAAACCTTTTCCTGTATGGAAAGCATAGCTGCTTCTTTTGACCTTGTCTCATCACTGTTAAGATAAGTCTCAGAATCACCTGCATTTTCAAGTATTGCTGCATCTTTTAGCTTAACAATAAGAGTCCCGTTATAACTTTTATTGTCAATATTTACCTCATTATCCGTATTTTTTAAAATATTTTTCCCATCGGCTGTATATGATGTAGCTGCAAATACTTCAAAAGCTGAAAGCGAAAAAGTAATTGTAGCTAACAATAAGCCTTTTATTAGCCTTTCTCTCATATCACGCCCTCCTTAAAATTAACCTATAAAGATTTCTATGAAATCAT
Source organism: Acetitomaculum ruminis DSM 5522 (assembly GCF_900112085.1). Taxonomy (GTDB): domain Bacteria; phylum Bacillota; class Clostridia; order Lachnospirales; family Lachnospiraceae; genus Acetitomaculum; species Acetitomaculum ruminis. The sequence continues at coordinate 52,449 of NZ_FOJY01000018.1, read as the reverse complement.
TTGTAAAGCGGACATTCTTAAATCCGCTTCGCTACTTCCTCATGAACGCAGTGGCACTTTGTGCCACCTGTTCAAAACTTAGGACTTTAGCACTAGTTTTGCAATATGTATTTCGGTTTTTTTAAGGGATAATAATGAATTTTCAAAAAATATAATAAAATTTTAAAAGTCTGTAAACATTATTTACTAACATTTACAGACTATTGTTGTTTTTAATTATTCTTTTTTTTAACTCTTTTTTTCATCCTCTAAACAGACAGCTTCCATTTGAATTTCCTGTTTTTGCACACTATCAAGACTGTCATAACTTTTCTTTGATATATACTTATCATAGCAATATCCAACAGGTAAAGCATAGTCGTTTTTATAAACTTTATAAGCATTAGTCAAAGAATAACCATAGGGCATACCTTCTTTGCTTTCTGAAACATAATATTCTACTGAAGATAATTCCCCGGGTACAGTTAAATGTATATATAAAGTAGTAGTTTCTTTTTTTACTTTCATTAATGAAATAATCATTTATTTTAGACAGGACTTTCATGGTTTTTCCTCCATATTTGTATCAGCTATTATAAAAACCGGTCTCTTTTTGGTTTCTAAGTAAGTCTTTGACAAATACATTCCTAAAACACCTATACTCATTAACTGTATTCCCCCCAAAAAAAGAACTATACATACTAAAGATGACCAGCCGGCTACCGGATTTCCAAAAAACAACTTACTGATAACAATAAAAATCATATAACAAAATGCCAGCAAACAGCTGATAAATCCAAAAATAGAAGACAAAGTTAAGGGAAATGTGGAAAAGGCAATAATTCCTTCCAAACTATATTTAAACAATCCCCAAAATGACCACTTTGTTTCACCGGCTACTCTTTCAACATTTTCAAACTCAATCCATTTAGTTTTAAATCCAACCCAGCCAAATAGTCCCTTTGAAAATCTGTTGTATTCAGACATATCTAAAAGTGCATTTACAAATTTTCTGGTCATAAGACGATAATCTCTGGCACCATCCACCATATCTGCCTGAGAAATATGTTTCATTATTTTATAAAAAAGTCTGGCAAAAAATGATCTTATCAGAGGCTCTCCCTTTCTTGTTACTCTCCTGGTGGCTACAGAATCAAAGTCTTCATTTTTTACATAGTCATACATCTCAGGTAATAGTGCCGGTGGATCTTGTAAATCCGCATCCATTAAAACAATATAATCTCCTGTGGATTTTTTTAAACCGGCATAAATGGCAGCTTCTTTTCCAAAATTTCTTGAAAAAGAAACATAGTAAACTGACTTATTGACTTTACATAATTTATGTATTTCTTCCATGGTTTTATCTTTTGAACCATCATCTACAAAAATAAACTCAAATTCAACTTTGTCTTTTAAAACGGAAGTTACCTTATTAAATTCTTTATAAAATAACGGGATGCTTTTTTCTTCATTAAAGCACGGAACTACTATGGACATTTTGTCCTTCTTATTTTTTATTTTTATCTCCATTTTTTCAACTTAACCCTTTTTATCATTACTTTCTTTCATAGTTACTCCACAACACGAAAATTATATCATAAAAGCTTAATAATTAATATTTATTAAATTATTAACTCTAAAATCCCATTAACGTACCTTTCAGCTAAAAGTACATATTTGATATACAAACAAATTAATGTATAGTAAAATTATATTTGATTTAGCCTGTAAAAAATCGGTGTTTTTTATAGTCTAAGGTATTTTTTACCGGTTTTTACATCTATCACATTTAAATTGGAGGAAATTTTTATGAAAAAAAGAATAGTATTATTATTATTAGCAGCTGTAACTGCTTTTACCCTTGCTTCCTGCGGGGCAGACAGTTCCAAAAAAGGAACAGATACTAACAATGTTATTTCAAATCGGGAGACTACCAATAATTCAAATCAGGAAAAAAACTTAGATAAGAATTCTTCTAACGAAACAGACAAAAAAGAAGAAGCAGATACAAATAACACCAGTGATAACAAAAATGATAATGAAGACCATATAGATCTTTTTGCAAACTTGTCAAACTATGCTTTTGAATATACAAGTCATTCAGGAGGCTGGTCAACTTCCCTTTCTATTACAGCTAATGGTGATTTTGCCGGCTACTATCTCGATTCAGAATATGGCGAAACTGGGGATGGTTATCCTGAGGGAACTATGTATGAATCAAACTTTACCGGAAGTTTTGTAAATCCTACTAAAATTGATGATTATTCTTACAAAGTAGAAATTAATGGTATTACATATAACGAAGAACCGGGTTCAGAAAATTATGCAGATGGAATGAGAACAGTTTATTCAGATGCCAGCGGAGTTTCAAATGCTAAAGAATTTGTGGTATACCTTCCTGATACCCCGGTTTCTGTCCTTCCACAAGGTTTTAAAGACTGGGTAACTCCGGTTTATGGTGATTTTACAGGGGATACTTTAGGTTATTATGCTTTATATAATCCTGACGGAGAATATGCATTTATAAGTTTTCTTTTAAATCCTGAAAACAATGTATCAAATAACGATTAAAATTCTGATATATAAGCAGAACTTGATGGCGTTTCCAACAAGGATGCAGAACTTTTAGAAAAGGCAAAAGATGTAATACTTTAGCACAGTATTAACATTAAAGTCTGAAACATTAACGCTTTTAATTCGTTAATGTTTCAGACTCTTTTTTAGCCTTTATCTTATTAACAATTAAGCTTTTAATACTTACAATAATAAGAATTATAATCAATAAACTAAGATAAATCAGTATTGTTCTATATTTTGCAAAAAAAGAATAGTAGGGTGTATGTCTTATTATTTTTCCCAATATTTTACCATAAATTACATGCCAGAAATAAATATGCTCTGCACATTCTTTTCCAATTTTACTAAAAGGATATTTTCCTCCACCTAAGTTTGGAAAAAAGGATAAAAATATGAATATACTTAAAACAAGGAAAAATGTTCCAATATAATTTAGCGGTCTAAGCTTTATCCCCATGGATAAAAGATATTTGGCCTCAAAAACATTAAAGGCAGTAAATAAGAATATAAAACCAATTAGTAAATACTCTTTTCCTCTGATTTTATCCCGTAATTTCTTATACAAATCACTGTCTTCAAAAAACCTGTGTAAAAAATAACCAATAAAGAAGTAACAATATCCAACACCCAGAAATTTTTCAATTGGTTCTATAAGGCGCCAGGAAATAGGATGTCCCCATATTAACGGTGCATACTGTCCCATGGAATAATCAATTATCATTATCACAGGAATGGTAAAAAGAACAAGCTTTTCCAAATGAAATTTTTTTACTAAAGCAAATACAATGACCAAAATAAGCATTGCTCGAAGATACCAAAGATGACCTGCAAGACCAAAATTAAAAAAAAGAAATCTAAGATTTAAAAGTTTCAAGATGATTCTTTTTGCTGCAAGAAAATATGCATCTTCTTTTCCATGATATAAATGCGCTGTTTTATTAAGAGTATACAAAAAATAAACTGTGTTACAAATTATCAGATACTTGATAATCTTCAATAATTCTTTAATAATCTTCTTATAATCTAATTCTTTATGATTAAAATGAAAATAACCCGAAATCAAAAAGAAAAATGGCACACCTATTCTTGCCAATACCGACAATTCATCTCCAAATCTGTTTCTCATAGGGAAATGAAGTGCAACTACACAAAAAGCTGCAATCAATCTAAAAGTGTCATAAGAATAAATACGTTCTTTTTTGTTTTTCATCACATTTTTTCTTTAGCTATAAAGTCTAATAGCTAAGCCTTCCTGTTATTTTTTCACTGCACAATCGCTTACGATTCTACCACAGTTAAAGTATTATCGCAATTATGGGCATTTATGCTCTTATTTTTACAAATTTTTCTCACAATCACCATTAAACCAAAGCCCACAAATCCAAGCAATGTCATTAAAGCCCCTTCAAATTTAAAGGGCAGGCTGTATCTAAATTCCACATTGTGAAATCCTTCATAAACTTCTATTCCTATATGGCGTTCATTTGCCACAAAGGTATCTACCTTTTTTCCGTCTATATAAGCACTCCAACCGGATGAATAAGGAATTGACATAACCAGTATTTTTTTCTTTTTTAAATCAATTGTACCTGTGATTTTATCTACATCCATTTGAACATTTTCTAAAACATTTTCCTTAAGTTTAGATACCTTATTCTCATAATCATCCATTGAAACACAGTAAACTTTTAAATCATCAAAAGTATATCTGCCGGCTTTTGGAAGCTTTATTACTATTTTCTTTTCAGGCTTTTTATTGTAGCCTAAATTAACCACAAAGTCGTGTCTGCCGGAAGAAAACATAGCTTCAGGTTTTATATATTCAAGAGTTTTTTTCACCTTTTTTGAAGATATAATACTTATCTCTACTCCCTGGGTATATTTATAGAACTTTTTATCTTTTTTCATCTGTAATTGCTGGTCTTTTGATAATAAATCCCAATTGGTTTTATTATATAAATTATTGGGATCTACCAGCTCATCTCCAAAATACAAATCATATTCTGAAATTGCTTCAAAATCAAAATTTTCAAATCCCAGACAGATTTCTGAATTTGCCTTTCCCTTAAAGGTTAAAGTTACTTTTTCATTATCTGCTGTTGTAATAAATCCCTCCTTGGTTATAACAATATTTTCTGACTCACAGCTTATTTCATAGGGAATAGAATAATTTTCTTTCTTTTTTGATAATTCTTTTATATCACTGTTATTTTTTTCTATTTCTACTGCTTCTAGCTGTATTTGCTGTTTTTGTATTGGGTCAAGATTTTCATAATTTTTCTTAGAAATGCAGGTATCATAAGAATATCCCAAAGGAAGGGCATAATCATTTTTATAAAGGGCATAACTTTCTTCTTCAAAGGATTTATTTATAATCTCCTCTTGTTCTTTACTTAGTTTATCTACAGATAATTCAGCTTTTAAATCTTCTTTTGCCTGATTTATAAGGACAGATTTTACATTTTCTTTTTTCATCAAGGTATAACCGTAAGGAATTCCCTTATCATCATTACTTTTGCATAAAAAATAATCTATAGAAGATAATTCTATGGGAGTAGTTCTATCGTCATATCCCTCATATAAAAAGAATCTATTCTCTAATGCAGCTATTAAAGTGCGGTAATTATTAAGAAAAGGATTACTTATGGACCAGAAATACTGGGTTGAGGATACATTTTTTAATACATTGGCATTTCTTCTTAAATCTCTGCCTGTTATTCTTGTATAACTCTTCCCCTTATTTACATCCTTAACCAGATTAATTTCATTATAGGTATTTTCCTCTTCAATTTTGGAGTTCTCCAGACATTGACCTACATAATTATCCCCATCAAAAGAAAAATACCAAAAACTAATATTAATAACATTTACAATCAGTATTAAAAGCATTGCAAGGTATTTATATGAGATTTTTTTCTTTTGTAACTTTATATTTATAAGTATTAATGCGATAAAAATCAGGGATGTCATGACATAGGTGGCTAACTCCCGGGATTCATCAGCAAAAAGACATATTAAAAAATAAATAATGTTGATAAAAACTATTTTTTTATATTCTTCCTTTTCAAGGGAAAATATATTTTCCCATAAACTTGTAAGAATATATGAACATAAAAGCGCAAATCCCCAGCTCCATCTGTTTGCACTGTAACTCATTCCGTTTAATAATCTTCCAAATATAGGGAAAATTGTAAAAATCACGCATATAATAAATAGTGTTTTTAAAAAAGTATTTTCTTTCTTTTTAACAAATAATACAAATATGGCAATTATTGCTGGAATCCCAAATCCCATGCAAAGCCAGAATGAAATGTTAGAAGTAGTCAATACAGAAGGAAGACTACTATAATATCCAAGAGGATAAAAAAGATGAAACTTTTGCGTGGATGATGTCATTCTAGAATCATGTAAAAAAATATTTAAAACCGGTAAGAATATAATCCCTGCAAGAAAAACCCCAATAAGAGAATTAATACCGATTTTTATAAGCATTAAAAATGCCTTTTTTAAGTCTTTTTTATACAAAAAAGCCAGTCTTACAAGAGTATAAAAAATGGCAAGAAGGACTATCATATAAAAAAAATAAAAATTTGACAGGGCTGAAACCGCCACAAAAATAATAAACAAATAGGGTTTCATGTCTTTAATTATCTTTTCTATCCCCAGTATTACCAGAGGAAAATATATCAAGGGATTGATAAAAAACAAGTGTCTGGCAGAATTATACATTGCCCAAAAGCAAAAACTGTAGGTAAGTGCCCCTGCCACTATCCCGTATCTGTTTTTTCTTCCGGTGCCAAAAGCTAAAAATGAAAAGGATATCCCTGCTAAATAAAGGCGTAAAATACTGGAAAAGGAATAAAAATACTGCATATATCTCACAGGAATAAAAACTGAAAATAATGCTATTGGATCTCCGATAACATAATAATGAAAGGTAGTTAAAATGTCACTTCCTTCACCTATATTAAAATCCCAGTCAGGTATTATAAGTTTATGATTAAATATAAGATTTTTAATAATCCCCCTTAAATATTTGGAATAATATATAAGAGCCTTTAAGTGCTGCATCATTCCATCTTCATCCCATACCAGAGAACGATTAGAAAATATAAAGGATATATAGACAAAAAAAGCCATTACCAAAAACAAAAGAGTATATACACAAAAGTAATTTATTTTTTTCTTTTCATTGGTAAAATAAGCATTAAAAACAGATAGCATTTTTCAAAACCCCCTTATTGCCATAAATAGATTTGTCAACTGAATTTAACAAACCCGTAGGATATTTTATCACACTCCCCTCAAAAATACATTAGATATTCTATATTTTTTATAAGTCAAAAAAGGACCTTTTGAAATATCAAAAAGTCCATTTTTTTTATCTGTTGTTTTTTCCAAATTCTTTCATCATTTGAATAAATTCTTCTGGAACGCTTCTAAGATTTTTAACATCTTCCACATCTGCGATTTCACTTAAGGTCTGTGACTCTGAGGATAATGATGTAACCGAGGCTGATATTTCTTCAACACACCCTGCCTGACTTGTGGCAATTTCATCAGAATCTGACACTTCTTTATTTACTTTATTCAAAGCATCAAACATTTCTGATAATGTTTCCTTTATTTCCTTTGAAACATCCCCGCTGGCTTTTGCAAGTTTTCCCATTTCCTGAGCAACCACGTTAAAACCTCTTCCTGCTTCACCGGCTCTTGCTGCTTCTATGGAAGCGTTTAAAGCAAGAATATTGGAACGGGAAGCCGTTGAAGCAACCTGATTTATAAGGGATACTGTCTTATTAATATTTTCACTGATGGCAGTAGAAATCTCGTGAATTTTTGAAAGAGCACCGGCAAGTCCCTGTATTCCTTCAGATACCTCTCCTATTGCAGAATCTGTTTCTTTAATGCTCTTATCAAGGTTGATTGCTGCATTATAAAGAGTTTCTTTCTGGTTTAAGCAGGTTGCTACATATAAAGCTCCGATAACCCCTTCTATTTTATCTCTAACCGGTGAAACAGTTACCTTTAAAGGAAGTCCATATATTTCTGACGGATAATAGGCATAATCAACCTGTCCGTTTAAAAATACTTTGTTATACTGCTCCTGAAATCCCGGGTTGTCCACTGAGCCTAAATTTCCTTCTTTAAAAGAATACCTGAATGTTTTTGCAGGTATAAGCCTTGTAACAACCATTTCTCTTTCATCATTAATAATGCCAAGAGCTACCGAAGCATCCTCTGACATTGAATTTTGAATTGCTTTCAATAACCCCTCCTGATTTTCAACCAATTCATCTCTTGTCATAATTATTAAATCCTCCTTGATTATAACAATAAGCTCGTTTCTTACCCCTATGCTTTTGGGAACGATACAAAAATCTTTTCTTATTATACCCACAAAGCAATAAGAAAGTCTAGGAAAAAAGTATCATAAAATATCTTTTCTCCTGACTTTCTTAATTAAAAATTAAATATTATTTTTTTTTAGCAAAATCTGTTAATTATTTCAAATAGTATCTGAACATCTATAGGTTTTGATATATGTCCATTCATTCCTGCATCATATGCATTTTTCTTATCTTCCTCAAAAACATTGGCTGTCATGGCAATTATTGGTATTTCAGATTTGTTTTCATCATCTAATTTTCTTATTTTTGCAGTTGCCCCATATCCGTCAAGATGTGGCATCTGAACATCCATTAAAACCATGTCATAATAATGAGCTTTTCTATCCTTAATTTTTTCTACGCATTCTATACCATCTTTAACTCTCTCAACTTCTATTCCGGCATCTTTTAATAATTCTCCTGCAATTTCTGCATTTAAATCATTATCTTCAGCAAGAAGTATCCTAATATTATCAAAATTGACTTTCTTTCTTATTTTTTCTTGCTCAAGATCATCATTTAATTCACCCTTGGCCAATTTGTTTTTCAAAATTATTCTTATTGTTGTTCCGCAACCTACCTTGCTATCTACTTCTATACTTCCTCCCATTAAGTCCACATAGGATTTTACTATACTAAGACCCAGCCCGGTTCCCTGAACATTATCGCTTTCCCAGGTTCTTTCTCTAGTGAAGCTTTCAAACATATGCTCCTTATATTCTTCAGACATTCCTATTCCATTGTCGCTTACTATAAGAGTAGTCAGGCAATAATCTTCATCAAGTATCTTTTGTAATATTTCTACTTTGATTTTACCATCCTCATTGGTATATTTAATAGCATTATTAATGATATTAAGCAATATTTCTTCCATCTTAGGCTTATCAATGTACAAAAAAGGTCTGGTAATATTTTCTTCCACAAAAAGATCTATATTTTTTTCAGCTGCCATATTGCAAAATATAGCATAAATTCCATCTTTAAACTCGGAAATATCTGTTGGTCTTTCCTTTAAAACTGCCTTTCCATTTTCTATTTTAGCAAGCTCTAATACGCTGTTTATTACATCTAAAAGATGATTTCCCGAATATCTTATATCTTTAAGATAATGCTTGATTTTTTCGCTGTCATCCATATGCTTTTGAGCAAGATTAGTAAGTCCGATGATGGCATTTAAAGGGGTTCTTATATCATGAGACATATTAAATAAAAAAACGGTTTTTGCATTATTGGCTTCCTCAGCTAAAGCTCTTGATTTTTCTATTTTTATATTGGCCTCTTCCAAAGCTCTTTTATTTAAAATGGTAAATCTGATATAAAACAAAAACATAAGAGCTAAAAATATAAGTATTAACATTAAAATTCCAAATACCTTTGAAAAATTTCGTCTTAATATATCCCCAAGCGAATAAGCATTTACCTCTGTTGATGTATTTATAATCAAACTGTTAGAGCAAAGAGAAACCGCCTTGTTAAATATACTTAAAAGTTGCACTTCCCCTCTTTGTACTCCAAAACAAATTCCTTCTTTATTATCATTTATTCCATTTACTTCCGTAACATTAATATTATCCATTTCAGGGTATTTTTTTAAAGCGGAAAGTTTTGAGGTTGTAACCACGGTACAATAACCCTTATCAGGATTATCCGTAATCATTTTTATACATTCCCTCATACTTGGTGCATATGTCACCTCTGCATCAGAGTAGATGACTTTACACATTCCCAGCTGTATCATACTGGTTTCCGATACAACAATATTTTTTAAAAGATCCTTTGAAAATGTAGTCTTATTATCATATAGAACGCTGATTGTTCCTTCAGAAATATTTTTAGAATCTATATGTCCATATTTTTCTCCCAGCCAATAATCTCCAAACAGGGGGCCGAATATGTCTATCTTTCCATTATCAAAATCGTTGGTCATTTCAAGGGTTGTATTATAGGCATAAACCTCAACATTGATGCCAAAATCGTTTTCTAAAATATCAATTATAGCAGAAATAACCCCCATTGACTTTTCGGGATTTATTTTGTAGCTTTTTTCCTGGGCATTTTTATTATTTTTTTCTATTCTCTTTTTTTCTTGATCCTCTGTATCAGAATAGGGCATATTTTCATTAGTAAAACCTATCCTGACAGTATTATTATTTTTTTTCAGCCATGCTTCTTCCTCGTAGTTAAGCTTATTATTGGCATTTTCGTCAATACTATATCTTTCATAAATAGTGTCATTATAGTAAGGCTCTTCAACATTTATTTTATAAAGAGCCCGATTTAATTCTTCTAAGACATCTGTTTTGTTTTTTGCAACACCATAATAAAATTCGGAATTTCCAAGACTTGCAACAGACACCATCCCCTTATCTGCTGTAATATTAGAAGACACAATACCATCTAGAAGTCCCTTTTCAAAATCCTCTTTTAAAATCGTATCATCCTTATAGTTTTTGACTTCCGCATCTAAATCGTATGCACCTAACCATCCTTCTAAAAGCTTTGACTGATAAGAGTCACTAAGCACTCCTATTTTCTTTCCTTCTAAAGCCTTTTCATTTGATTTTGTAAAATATTCTGAACTTTCAGCTTTTACATAAATAAAAAATACTTCTTTCCCCTCAGGATAATCTGAATAATTATAATTCTTATTATTTCCCTCAGAGGGCAAAAGATATCCTAATAAATCAATCTCTTCCTTTTCCAGTTTTTCTTCCAGCTCGTCAAAAGAACCATAAACATATTCATACTCCCAACCTGTTATAGAAGATATTTTTTGAAGATATTCATAACCGTATCCCGTTTTATAATCATCATCCCTTACAGATTCATATTTTCCCAAATTCGGATATCCAACCTTGATTGTTTTAGCTTTTTCATCCTCTTTTGCAAAGGAAGAAATAAAACTACACATAAAGAATATAAAGATTATACCCCCTATAAAAAACAACCTTTTTTTCTTAAACATGCAGTAAGCCTCCTGATTTTTTCAATGTATTTTCCAATATCCAACTTCTTTTCTATTTTAACTTTTCCAAAATATTCTTCTTGAATTCCCGAAAAGAATAGCACATTAAAGAAGTCAAAATATATAGTAAAATATTACTATATATTAATGACTTCATCATATTTTCTCATAATTAGAATGTCATATTTAAAGAAAAATGTCAAAGGAAAAAACAAATAGGTTAGAATCAGATTTTTTATATACCAAGAAACATTCCTTCTATCCCTGCCATGCAAAGATATTTTACCCGATCCTGCCTTGTCATGGCGCGAAATTCATCTGTATTGCTCCATTTTTCAAGATTTTGGGCACATATGGCTGCTATTTCACAAATAGCTTCTTTCTGGGAAGGAGTCATTTCTTCAGTGAATTCGTCTATCCTTTTTCCACTACTTTCAAGAACACCTATAAATTTCAAAAAATCCTCTGCCTTATAATATCCTACTGCTTCATACATTCCAAAAAAATCTGCCATTAATTCATCATGGAGGTTAAAATTTGAAATCCCGAAATGTCTATTTGTATAACAGTGGGTACATTCATGTTCTCGTCTTATTATCATAGAGGTCAAATGCCATACTTCCTCAGGTAAGCCCATTTCTTTAGCACTGATGTTACAATATCCCTTTGATGATAAAACTACAAATCTGGTATTATCCTTGCTATAAATTGAGGCGCCTATTTCCTTAAGATTTTGAGGAGTTTTTCCTTCATAAACAGTTTCTGCAACAAAGTCTTCAAAATCCTTTGGATTTTCAAAATATATTACAGGAATTTTTCCGGCAAAGGAATCATAAACCTCTACTCTGATTTTTTCAGGCTCTACAAAATCAATCTTTTTATCTTTTAAAATATATTCATTGACTATATCTCCACCACTTAGCATATCAGCAAAACTTACAACCTCATCCCAGGCTGAAATATAAGAGTCATCATAATCTTTTACTTCTGTGGCTGTTGCGTATACATTTCTTATATATTCTTCTAAACCTGCTTTTTCTGCTTCACTCATTTCAAATCTATCTAAAATCACTTTTCTCATCTCCTGACTTTTAGTTCATGATTACCTTTCCTAATAATATATTCGATAAAAAAGCTTTTTTCCTTATTAATCATATATTAATCTTCTCTAAATATTATATTTGTACAAGTCAAGGAAAAAATCTCCACCTTGAAATAAAAAAATCCCAGACAGCTTTTTTACTGTCTGAGACTTCATTTATGGCATTTTCTTATTTTTTATCTGATGGCAAATGCCGAACATGGATTAACATGTACCATTATGTGTTTTACACTTGGAAATGTGTTTTCTATAACATCATGGACATTTTCTGCTATAGCATGGGTTTCAGTTAATGTTTTGCCTCCATCAGCAGAAATTTCTATATCAACATATATCTTGCTTCCAAAAACTCTGGTAGTAAGCTTGTCTATTCCAAGAACGCCTTCTTCTTTTTTTGCAACTTCCATTATTTCATCTTCCATATCTTTTTCACAGGCGCTATCTACCATCTTATCAACGGAATCCTTAAATATGTCATAGGCTGCTTTAACGATGAAAAGACAAATTACAAGACTTGCAATGGAATCAAAAATAGGATAACCAAGTCTTGCTCCTATAATACCAATTAAAGCTCCAATGGATGATAAAGCATCTGATCTGTGATGCCATGCATCAGCCATAAGGGCTGAAGAATTAATTCTTTTTGCATGAACTTTTGTGTATTGAAACATTAATTCCTTGGAAATAATGGAAACTATGGCAGCAACAAGTGCCAATATGCCGGGAATTGCGAGATTTTTATAATTTCCCGAAATAATATCCTCTACGGCACCTCTTCCAATGCCAAGACCGGTGGAAAAAAGAACTCCTGCAAGGATAATAGCTGCTACACATTCAAAACGCTCATGTCCGTAAGGATGATCCTTATCTGAGCCCTTTGATGCAATCTTAACTCCGATAACAACTATAATACTACTAAAAACATCTGATGCAGAATGTATGGCATCTGATACCATAGCGCCTGAACTGGCAAGGATTCCTGCTACAAATTTAAATAATGTAAGAAACAGATTTCCCATAATACTTACAGTTGATACGCGGTTTACTGTTTTTTCAAAATTGAAATTGTTTTCCATAATAGTTACCTCCTAAATGTGTATCTTGGTATCTGATATCTCATTTACCAAATCTAATGAGATAGCTCTATGGCACTAGCGACTACTTTTTATTTGCTATTTTAGATTACGGGTATAAAAAAACATCCACGAAATCAGTAATAGCAACTACTGTCCCGTGGATGAGAAAATTCGATATCCACTGTCACAAAAGTGACCCGGCTCCTTAGTCGGCCTGCTCAGTTTGTACTGTAGATTTAATGCAGTGCAAAGAGTATGCATTTGTGTATAAAGACATTTTACCCAAATACTTTCACATGTCAACCGTTTATGAGAATTGTTAATAAACTTTTAATTTTCAGTTTCATATGACTAATTAATATAAATTGGAATATATTAGCCCTTTTGCCCTAATTCATAAGGATATCGTAATTGATTGTCTTGTAAAAAATTTCCTCTCTTTTTAAATCATCCTTATTTTCTAAAATCCACATGGTTTTCGCCAAAGCTGATTCCAAAGTCATGTCATGGGTTTCAAAAAATGTTAGTTTTTCTTTTATGTCAGCTCCAACTTCATAGACTGCCATATCACTTCCTTCGTGGGTGACCTGAGTAGCCATTACCACCATTTTTTCAGAATATTTTTTACATAAATCAATGAAAGTGTCTTTAATATAATCAGGCACCCCTCCTACTCCAAAGCTTTCAATAATTATTCCGTCATAACTTTCAAACATCAGTTTCAAAAGCTTTTCATCCATTCCCGGAATGAGCTTTAAAAGGCAAACATTTTTGTTTATTTTGGTATATATTTTTAAACTTTCACTATACTCTTCACAGGGTATGTATCTTATTATTTTTCCATCAAATATAGCTGCTAAAAAAGGATAATTTATACTGGAAAAAGCATTATAGCTTTTGGTACGCACCTTTTTTGCTCTTGTAGCAGCTATTACTTTTCCATCAAATACTATTACCACACCTCTGGATTTGTCATCTGCGGCATATATTATGCTGTCGCTTAAATTGTTTCTTGCATCTGTATCATCAAAATCAATAGGCTTTTGTGCTCCGGTTATAATTATGGGCTTATTTGAATTTTGAATCATATATGAAAGAGCTGCTGCCGTATAAGCCAGAGTATCTGTTCCATGGGTAATTACAAAGCCATCATATTTTTCATAATTATTTTTTATACATAAAGCCAGCTCTTCCCAATGTTTGGGAGTTACATTTGTGGAATCTAAATTAAAGGGGGTAATTGTATCAATATTAAATCTTTTGGCAGTAGGTTCTATATATTTTAATAAATCTTCCGGAGAAATCTGGGGTGTCAGTCCCCCTGTGCCCTTTCTGGAAGCAATAGTTCCTCCTGTAGCTATAAGTAATACCTTTTTCATATTTTTAAACCTCTTTAATTACTTTGTTTGAATTTATCAAAGCCCTTCCTTGGACTCACCTCATAAGAACGGTCTAAAGTAAAGCCTCTTCCGGATACTTCGTTTACCTTTGTAACTATCATAAGGGCTTCCGGGTCTGTTTCATGAACCAGCTTTTCCACAGCCGATAACTGTCTGTTGGAAATTACTGACATAACAAGCTTTGTTTTCTCATCAGTATAACCTCCCTGGGCTTCTAACAGGGTAACACCTCTGTCTACTCTGGTAAGAATAAGACTTCTTATTTTGTCATATTCTTTGCTGACTATCTTAACCTGAGTCATACTATTTCCAAGTAAAAGCATCTTATCAAGAACAAAGGTAAATATCATTACCTGAATAATTCCATAAAGAATGTTTTTCATGGAAAAAACATTAATCTGGGCTATTAAAACCAGGGTATCAAATACATTTATAAGAAGGGAAACTGGAATTTTTGTATATTTATTTATAACAAGTGGGGGGATATCCATTCCTCCGGTACTTGCTCCCTGTCTTAATACTATGCCTAAAGCCAGACCTGTTACCACTCCGGCATAAATTGTGCATAGAAATATATCCTCTGTAATAATTACATCATCTGCTATCATTTCAAGGAATTTTAAAAAAACGGGATACGACAGGGTACTTAAAAGAGTTGCGGCCGCGAATTCCTTTCCCAAAAATACAAGGCCTATTAACAAAGTTGCGATATTAAGAATCATTACCACATCAGAAGTGCTTACATCATATACCGATGAAACAGCAAGACCTATTCCCGTTACACCGGCTGTGGCAATTTTGGTAGGGGCAAGAAAAAACTTTACAGCCAAAGCATATAAAAAGTTACCAAATAAAATTAATAAGGTCTTTTTTGCTCCCTGAATAATTTTTGAACTCATTATCCTGATTTCCTCCATGTGTTTTACAAAAGACAAATTGTTTATTGCCTTAAAAAAACGGCTGTCAGAGAATTTTCCCTAACAGCCGTGGATCAAGGCACTCGCCTAATACGCTTATTAATATAATGCAAAAATTTTTGTTTTGCAAGTCTGCCTGTTAAAACACTAGTACATTACCAAAGAAAAGTATCAAACTATTTTGTTTTTTTAGTCTTTTTGCTGACTGATTTTTTCTTTGTGGTCTTTGCCTTTACAATAGTGAATTTCTTTGTTATTTTGCCGCTATAATTACCCTTAAAAGTAACCGTTACACTAGCCTTTCCAACTTTTTTGTTATTGGAATAACTTACTGTGTAATATTTTTTATTAATAACTTTTTTATTGCTGTCTTTAACGATTACCAAAGGTTTCTTGGCTTTACCATTATAAACAAATTTCGTATCTGATAATGTAACGCTTGAAATTTTTGCAATTTTAGCTTTTGTTATTTTATTTTCATAATTTTTTCCATCAAATTTCACTTTTGCTACATAGATAATTTTACCGTCTTTTTTAGCAGTAGCTTTTTGAATGGTTTTTGTGACAGTTGCAGTTTTTGTAACCTTATTTTTACATTTGCTACAGGTAAATACTGCTTTTGCCTTCCATTTTTTCTTATCCCAGGTAAATACCGGTTTATTGTATTTATGTCCTGATTTTTTAATTATTACTGAAGTTTTATCAGCAATTTCTTTTGTTGCAGCTTTGTCTTCAAAATATTTTCCACAAACACTGCATACATAATATTCAATGTTTCCATCTTTACTACAGGTTGCTTCTTTTCTTTCTACTTTTGTAGTAGTATGAGCACCAAAGTCTTTTTCTATGGATTCTTGAGTGATTTCATTTAATCCAAGGGAATCAGAGAATAATTTTTTACAAAGTTTACATTTATAGTGTTGGCAACTACCTTTATGTTTACAATCTTTTCCTTCCTCTTCGGTAACTTTTTCTAAAACATGATTTCCCACAGTGGTAATTTCAGCATCACTTAATTCTAATACTCCACTTGGGTCTGCATATTTTTTATGACAATCCTGACACTCATAATATGCAGTTTTTCCTTCATGTAAACAATCAGCAGCTTTTTCTTCCTCAACATATTTTAAATTATGTTTTTTAGGATATGTATATTCATTAAAGTTGTATTTAGCACCGTCTACACTTGCAGAATATGTAGTATAACCGTAATTTTCTTCTGTTGGTTCAACTTCTTTTTCTACATTAAGGCTTTCAATATCCACAAATTTAAGACCAAACTTATCAGCATATTCACTGGCAGCTGAACCCTTATATCCTACAAGGACTGTATCTGATTCAAAAGGCAGATACTCATCAAGATATTCTTTTGTTTTTTCTTCATCAGTATAATATTTTTCCGGTACCTCGATTTCTACTGCCTTAATATGTTCTTCTAATCTTACTTCTTCATTTGATGCTTCACCATAAAGTTCATCTCCTGTAATTACAGGTTTTGCAACAGGATAATAAATAATTGCATTTGGATTTTTAATTACAACAATTTCCTGTCCGTTTTCATTCTTTAATTCTTTTTCAGTAACTGTTTCACCATCTTTTTCACAAACCTTATAGTTATAAGTATTTCTAAATGTATTTAATTCAATGGTATTAACACTACGAGGTAAAACAACACTCTTTAATGAAGTTGTACCATCAAAGCTTCCTTGCTTTATTATAGAAAGTGTTGAAGGAAGAATTATGGATTTTAAATTAACCATATCATTAAATGAATTTTCAGGGAACTGTGTTACACCTTCAAATCCACTAAGATCTACTTGTGAAGCCTTCAGGCCATAAAGTAAAGGAACCATTCCTGCATTGCATTTTCCGCTTATCTTTACATTTTCTAAGCTGGAGGAAAATTCATTAAAGAAATATCCGTTAAAGTTCTCCACACTAAAGTCTAAATCTGCATCCACAACCAGTTCTTTAAGGGCATTATTGTAAATAAATGCTCCGTGACCGATATTTTCAACAGATGAAGGAATGTAAATTTTTTGAACATTTCTCTGACCGAAAAATGCACCATCACCGATTAATTTTACTCCTTCCGGAAGAATTATATTTGTAAATCCTCCCTTAAGGTCATTTACTGAATAATCATTTCTAGCTTGTGTTGAGCCATCTGTTTCTACTAATAAGAAAGCTCCTGAACCTACTCGTTTAAGATTTTTTAATCTAGCAAGATTTAAATCCAGTTTAGTATCAGCTATAAAAGCGCGGTTTCCGATTTCTGTAACTGAATCAGGAATATTTACTTCTTCCAGATTATAGTCAAAAGCAAATGAATGTGCAGGTATAACTGTTGCACCCTGGCCTATATTAACTCTTTTAAGACTAGGAATCTGCTGTAAGAATCCATAATAGTCTCCTATAGCCTGAGAATAAGTCTCAAGTATTGTTATATATCTGCCTTCTTTTTCTTTTGCTGAAATATTTACATTTTCAACTTTTGTTAATAAAGGAAAGGCTTTTGCATAGGCTTCAGTACTTTCATAGTCTTTATTAGTTCCAAAGTCAAATGACGGAGAAATATTTGTAGCTGATAAAGCACATATATCTTTAAGAGCCGGCTGATCATAATAAGAATTTCTTCCGACATTAACTGTATCAATATTAATTGTCTTAAGATCTGTACAACTTGCTAAAGCTGCAAATCCTACATAATTTATTGATTCCGGTAAAGTAATCTCTTCTAAACCTGTCATTGCAAATGAAAGATAATCAATTCTTTTTACATTATTCAAATCAACAGTTTTAAGAGCTTTATCTCCTGCAAATGCACCTGCAAGAATACCATCTACATTATTTAATCCTTCTATTGTGGTAAGGGACGTACAACCTGCAAACATCTGACCTGAGATATTTACATATTTTGTAATATTTTGGTCTTTTACTTTAGTTGAATCACCAAAAGTAACTTTTTTAAGGCTTGAGTTTCCGCAAAACAGTCCAAAGCAACCATAACTTGTATAACTTTCACTGTTTTCTAAAATAGTGGCTGCTGGAATATATATTTCTGTAATCGGTGCCCCTTCTTTACTGATATTTGAAACACCAAATCCTGAAGCATCATCTATTAAGCCTGATTCAAATCTAATACTATCAATGCCAAGAAATGTTTTAATTCCGGCTTTCTTCCATCCAAAAGCTTCATGCTCAATGCGTTCAAGCATTGAATCTTCATGAATTGTAAAGGTAGAAAGAGATGTACATCCACTAAATGCTCTTGTGGAAATTTTCCTTACCTCATTAGGTAAATCTATACTTTTTAATGAAGAACAATCCTTAAACATCTGATAGGATATTATAATATTATCACCGCTTTGATATTTGTATCCTTCATTTGCAAAAGTAACTGAATTTAAAGTCTTGCAACCATTAAACAATCCTGTATTATTGTCATAGTAACTTGTCCTAAGTGCGGCAATAGGAATTTTAATAGAGGATAATGGAACACCTGAGCCGTTTTCTATTTCACCATAATCCCCGTATCCAAAGGTTCCATATCCAAATGAGTTAAGCTTTGAACCATCAGCAATTGTTAAATCCGTAAGAGCAGATGCTCCATAAAAAGCTTCATTTTCGATTTTTTCAATAAAAGCAGGAATTGTAACATTATTTAATGCCTTACAATCTTTAAAGGTTCTAAAGGCAAGAAAACCATATTGCTCTTTTTGCTCATCTGAATTATCTTCTACATCTAAAATATTTATATTTGTCAGATATTTGCTACCATTAAACATTCCTACAGGAGTATTTCTAAATACTTCCCCTGGGATATTAATAGTTGTAACACCACATCCAAGCCTATTCTGGCTTGAAACTATTGTACATTCTCCACTTGATCCATATCCAAATGCACCATAGCCTATTTTTTTAATATGGGATTTTTCTGAAATATCTATGGTTTTAAGTGAGGTTGTTCCTAAAAATGCAAAACCTTCAATTTTATCTACATTATCAGGAATTGTAATTGATGTAAGCTCGTGACAATATCCAAAAAACTGATAACCGATTCTAAGAGCTGTATCATCCTTACATGGGTAAAACTCAATATTTTTTAAGGTAGTACATCCGTTAAACAATCCTACACCACTGTCATATGAAAGAGCTTTTGCAGGTAATGTGATTTTTTCAATAGGTGCACCACATTTTATAGGGTTGCCATCCTTATCATATCTATAAACTTCACCACTTGCTGCAAAATCTTCTGTAAAGCCACTTCTTTCATAATCGTTGACTATCTGATAACCAAAAACTCCGTAACCAAGTTTTTTAAGATTGGAATCTTTTGTAAAAATAACCTCTTTTAAAGAATTATCTCCACTAAAGGCATAGCCTTCAATTTCCTCAACGGAATCCGGAATTGTAATACTTTCAAGATAAATATCATCACAGGCTGCGTAAGGTGCAATTACCTTAGTTCCTTCTTTAATGGTTATGGATTTAACCTCCGGCAAAGCCTTTATATAAAGGGCAATCTTATTTACATAAAGCACACCTGACTGGTCTTTATAAACCACTTCGTTATCTGAAGTTTTTGCCTTATTGTAAAGATTTTCAAGCCATCCAGGTTCTTTTTCTCCGTTTTTTCTTGTATTTCCCTCAACCTTTTGTAAAGTCTTAGGAAATTCAATATTTTCAAGGTTGGCAAAAGCTAAATTGATGTCGCCAACGTTAATAACTTCATAGCCTTCCTCAAATTTTAAATTTTGTGAAGAAACACCACCATCTGGCTCTATATCTATTCTATTAAACTCATAGGTAGTATCATCAATCTTTACAGATGATTTAATAGTGATTTCCTCATATTTTTCTTTCAAAAATTCAACAGTTACAAAATATTTATTATTGGAATCAACATCATTCTTGTAAAAGCTGTATAATATTCCATTTTCTTCATCTTTATATTCTGTAACAATGCGTCCGCCTACTGCGGCTTTTACATCAATAGCTGTAAATAAAGCCATAAGTAAAAACGAAATTGCCAGTAACAGCATTCTAAAATTTTTTTTCATTTCATTAGTTCTCCTTCCTTTTTTTATAAATAAACCCTGGTGTATTTTTACAGGGAAAATTTTTAGCTTATTCCTATTTTTCTTAAAAATGACCTAAGTAAAATATCTGGAAAATTATTGCTTTTTAAATGATAGGTTTTAATTAATTTGCCTTCATTCATATAAGCATTTGTATCAAGTTTTATCTCTTTTAGTACTCCGTCTGACCTTTCTAAGGTGTAGTTTTTTGCACAGTTTAAATCTCTTCCCCAGGCTACTAAAAGTCCCATTAGTACATAATAAAGATTAACAAACATCCAGAATAAGATAACCACATAGGTAAAGGTTTCCTGTCTTGCAGATAAGCTTAAAAGTCTGATAATTCCGGCAATATCAACTGCTGCCATTAATATAAAAGGAATCATATAGTAAGTATTTGAAGTGTTTTTTACTTTCCTTTCTTTATCTGTGACCTTAAACTTTCTTTGTCTTATTCCAAGGCTTTCTAAAATGACATTAATTAACATAAAAGGAAACAGTGTGGTTTCATAAATGTCTGTCCATCTAGTGGACCTGATTCCCTTTGAAAACCTTTTCATACTGATTATGGTTGACAGATACATAGGAAGCCAAAACATCAATACCTGTGGCAGACTACATTCCACAACAACTATTCCAAAAAGAGCAAACATCAAAGGTGCCAGAAAATAAATCAATCTTTTTATTGAAGAGTACCAGTAGCTGATACTTACAAAATAATTTAATTTCTGTTTTAAGCTAAGCTTTCTTGTGAAAAGAAAATTGGTTTTCCATCCGGACTGAATACAGCCTCCTGCCCAGCGTTTACGCTGCTTTACAAGAGATTTCATATCCTGAGGTGTTTTTCCATCTGCTAAAACTTCATCCAAAGCAAGGCCTCTAAAGCCTGCCTTTTCTATTTCGATTCCCGTGGCAAAGTCCTCTGTTAATACTCCTGTTACAAATCCTCCTATACTTTCCAAAGCTTTTCTTGAAAAAAGGGCATTTGAACCACCAAATATTACGGAGTTACTTTTGTTTTTTGATATTTGAATTACCCTGTAAAAATAGTCCTGTTCATTGGGAATATCTTCTTCCAAAAAGAGGTTTCTTTGGAAAATGTCAGGCTCGTAAAAATTTTGTGGAGTCTGAATAAATCCCAGATTATCCCTATCTGTAACAAAATAGGGAACAGTTTTTAATAAAAATTCTCTTCTTGGCATCATATCTGCATCAAATACAGCTACATAATCTGAATGGGACTTACTCATGGCATAATTGAGATTTCCCGCTTTTGCATTTTCATTATTCTTTCTTGCAAGATAATTTACCCCTGTTCTTTCACAAAGCCTTAATATTTCTTGTCTGTTTCCATCATCACAGACATAAATATGTACTTTCTTTTTGTCAGGATAATCCATATTTTTTATTGCCTCTATTGTATTTTCTAATAGTTTTTCATCCTCATTGATAGTGGGTAATAATACATCCACTTCCGGGTATTCATATTTTTTTAATTGTCTTTTAATCCCCGGTGCTCCCTCATGATCATACATGTTATAAAAATGAACAGCCATTTCCAAAAGTCCTATAGCCTCGGCTATAAAAAGTATCACCCAGAACACATTGGATACCATTCCCTTTTTATAGGGAAATGTATAAAAAATACGCCAGGTAATATAGACTATGGATAGAAGAATTGTTGTAACAATCCAAAATCTGTTCCAAAAAGAAGAGTATTTCTTTTTATTCATTTTTTTCCCGTTTTATCTCCTTTCCTTTTTTTAGTTGTCCAAAGCTTTAAAAACAATCTTTCCAACATCTGTAAGATCGCCTTCTTTAAAGTTTGAAAGTGTATTAGTGTTTTTATTTAATATTGAGAAACATTCATCTTTATTTGACAAATCCCAGGCAAACCAGCTTATTTTTTCTTGATTAAGATATGAAACAAATTCTTCGCCTGTATTTAAAATTCTTTCATAATCACCATTATCTGTTTTTATGCCCCATTCTGTTACAAAAACAGCCAGATTATTATCCATTGCATTATTTATAATATTTTGATATTCCTCTTTTCCTCCATGAACTCCTGCATAATAGTGAAAAGAGTACATGATATTTTCATAATTCAAAGTGTAAGCTTTTGACAAAGAATAGCTGTAATCCGGTGTTCCAACGATTATTATGGAATGAGGAGCATATTTTCTGATTATTTCTATTACAGCCTTTGAATATTCTTTTATATCCTCCCAGCTTGTTGCACCGTTTGGCTCATTACAGATTTCATATATTATCCCGGGATTATCTCCATAGCTTTTTGCAATATTTTTAAAAAATTCTTTTGCAATATCCATATCAATTAAAGGATTTTCTTCATTTAAAACATGGAAATCAACTATGGCATACATATCTGCTGCCAGGACATTTTCCACTGCCCCTTTTAACAATTTCACTGATTTTTCTTTATCTGTTTTATAACTGCCATTTACATCATTGGCATACATTGCTATTCGAAAGGCATTGGCTCCATATGACCTGGTTGACTTTATGGCAGCATAATTTGTATATTCCGGATACCATAACAGTCCGTGACTGCTTACACCTCTTAGTTGGATTTTTTCCCCTTTTTGATCTAAAAGTTCTGTATTTTTAACTGACAAAGAGCCGTGGGTTTTTACCCCATCTACAAAAAATTCTCCTGTTCTTTCTAGTTCTTTATAATTAGACAATTTGGCCTTCGCATCTGAATATTTTTGTGAAAGATTTTCACTTCTCATAAACATAGCTATGCTTATTACAACAAAGACTAATATCAATAAACATAAAAAAGTTATAACTTTATTATTCTTATTATTTTTATACATAAATCCACCCTGTTTTTTTAAAAATTCTTTTAGAATATTAACACGGATTGGGCAATTAAAATAGTTTTTTGGCAAAAAGTGACTTTATATGGCAAAAAAGTACTATAAAACAAGGCAGTACTATAAAGTTTTTGGGAATATCTGGAAATTTTTTAGATTTTATATAAGATTAAGCCTAAATATAATTAATAATATGAAGTTTATATATCACAAACCCTTGGATATTTTATCCATAAAGAATTGATAAAAGGTTCTGGTTCCATTTATATCTGATTTAAGCATTTCATCTTCTGCTTCAAGAGCAGCATCTGAATAAGCTGTAAGAACCTGTTTTGCGATTTCAAAATCCTCTGCCTCATCAGATATTATTTCAAAAAAATTGTTCTCTTCTATTTCTAATTTGCTTTTTACAGTTCCTAAGGCTACTGCTATAAGACCTGATAATATGCATCCATTACCGTTAATAAATGACTGATATATACTGCCACCGGTTATTATATCCGTAGTGCTTTCGTTTGATATTAAATCTTCTTTTCCGGTTGCAATAATGATTGAGGCTGTTTTTTTAGATAATTCCTGTAACATTTCCTTTGGAATAACAATATTCTCCGGATTTTTTAAATACTTTGCCTCAAAATTCTCTAATTCTTTTTCTCTGTCCAATAAAACACAGGCAAGATAATAGATTTCACTAAAATTTCCTCTTATTATATTTACAGAGACATGTTTTACAAGTTTTAAAAGAATTTCTGTTCTGAATTTGGATACTCCGGCTCCTGAAGGATCTAAAACCACAGGGATTTTTCTCCTGTTGGCCTCACTTCCGGCTAAACACATGGCTTCAAGCATATTTTTTGACGGAGTACCTATGTTTAAAAGCAATGCATCTGAAAGTCTTACCACTTCTTTGACCTCTTCTATATCATTTGCTGAAATTGCATTGGCTCCTGTTGATAATATAGCATTTACAGTATCTCTTAATGTTAAAGCATCTGTAATTACATGTACAAGCGGTTTTTTATCCATTATTTTTTCAAATAATTCTGAAATATTAAACACCTCCCTTGAAAAAAAGAGTAGGAACGATAACAAATTCCCACTCTCTCTTAACATTAAATTTAATCAGTAGTATTAACAATATAAAAATTACAAAAACTACTAGTTAGTACACCTATATTATCACAATATTAATGTTTTTTCAAGATTATTTCTGTATTTTTTTAATATTTATGAATATTTTTTCATTTCTACTTAAAAAATAAAAAATATAACTCGATAACCTTTAAACCTAGTAATTATCTGATTTTTTTCATAAAAGTCAGCAATTTTTTATATTGTTTTTATAAAAAATATATGATAGTATTGTGATAAGAAGCTATCGTTATCCGACAGAGTTCTTAAAAATTCTTATAAACACCAAAGTACAGCTACAGTTTTCCTTAAAACATGTAGCTGTACTTATTTTAGTTTTGTTTTTATTAGAAAAAAGATTACATTTTCCAACACTCCGGAAGATTTTGCTCTTTCATAAGAACCGGTTTTGGATAATCGACTCCAAATAGTTCAAGAGTCACTTTCTCTATTATCTCCTGCTTAACCGGTACATTTACTTCTACTCCTTCAATAGGATAGTCAGTGGCAGGTTTTGTTTCTACTTTTTCCAGACGATATATCTCATCCATTCCCTCTAAAACCTTCCCAAAAACAGGATATATGCCCTTATGCTCAGGACAATCCCTTAAAGGAAAGAAAAACTCTGCTCCTGCTATTCCTGCTTCTCCGTATCCTCCCATTGCCACACATCCCGGATGTGAGTCTAAAGGAATCAAATCTTTATTTAATTCAAATTCGTTAGGAATAAGATACTTTGCTTCTTCATGGTGAAAAGCCGTATAAGTAACATCCACCCAGTTTCCCGGAACTATTCTTTGTATGGCATGATTGTCCATATATCCGTTTTTTGCTACATATATAAAGCTGTTTACGGTATTAGGAGCCGCATCCTTTAATAGTTCAATTATTATTTTTTTTCCATTTTTCATATGAAGTGTTGCTATTGGATTCATATTTTTAACCTGCTTTCTTTTGGGTTATTAATGTAAAAATTTCTAGCCGATAATTTCTAAATCTTTAGGATAATTATTAAGTCTTTCTACTCCATCAGGAGTTACCAGTACAAGGTCTTCAATTCTTACTCCGGTATCCTTTTCTAAATATATTCCTGGTTCTATGGAAAAAATCATACCAGCCTTTAACTCCCAGTCATTTGTAGATGAAACATCCCCATATTCATGTTCTGCAAGTCCAATAAAGTGTCCTAATCTATGATTAAACTGTGGGCCATAACCTGCATCACTTATAATTTTTCTTGCTGTATCATCAAGAATATGTATCTCTTTTCCCGGAGCAATTATTTTTTCTGCCTCTTCATTTGCTTTTTGAACCAGTTCATATATCTTTTTTGCATGGTCATTGACTTTTTTGTAGTAGAAGGTTCTTGTCATATCAGAACAATATCCGTCTTTTATGCAACCAACATCAAATAAAACACAATCTCCTTCTTTTAATACTGTATCATCCGGCTCATGATGAGGGTCTGCAGCATTGGCTCCAAAGGATACAATAGGTGTAAATGAATATCCATCAGCCCCAAGTTTAAGGTAAATATCAAGCATTTTATCTGCTACTTCCTTTTCAGTTACATTTTCATGAATAAGTCCCTTAAACTGTGCCATTGCTTCATCATTTATTTTTGAAGCAAGTCTCATTTTTTCTATTTCTTCCCTGTCTTTTATTCCCCTTGTAATATCAACTGCAATTGAAGAATTAACAAATCCCTTCGCATGATTTTTTTCCATAAGAGGCAGTAAAAATCTGGCTTTTAGCTCCTTATCAACTCCTAATACCTTGTCTTTGTCAATATATTCTGAAATTATGTCTGTAACAGGATCTGTGTCTGTATACCAAACCTTCTTAATTTCAATATTATCCGGTATTGTAAAGAGTTTATTAAGGAAAAGAACATTTTCTTTGTCTTTTGAAATGTATAATCCAAAAAATCTTTCAAAAGGGCTGATATACACTCCGGTAAAATAAAAAATGGACATAGGATCCACTATAAGCATTTGTGAAAGCCCCATATCCTCTAACTTTTCCATTGTTCTTTCAATTCTTTTTTCGTACATTTATCTTCATCTCCTAATTTTATAAATATTTGTATTTTTATCTTGAAAAATATTTATCAGTGGCAATTTGTACCACCTGTGTTCTAATTATAATGCTACTTTTTTTAAAAAATTTCTATAGTCTATTTAACAAAAATTTATCAGTTGCTTTATATATTAAAGCAGTCGGAGCCTAAGCTCCGACTTATAGTTAAAACTGTTTTCTAAGCTTTGGATCAAGTAAGTCTCTAAGACCGTCACCGATAAAGTTTGCTCCCACAGCCATAGTGAATATAGCTAATCCTGGGAAGCCTGCCACCCAGAACTTATTAAAGTATTCTACACCTTCTGATACCATCATACCCCATTCAGGAGTAGGAGGCGCAGAACCAAGTCCTAAAAAGCTTAAGGTTGAAAACATTAAAATCTGATTTCCAATATCTGTTGTAGCCATAATTAAAACCGACTGGACACTGTTTGGTATTATTTCTTTTAAAAGAATTCTTGTCTTTGATGCACCTAAAGCCTGGGCTGCGGATACATACTCATTTTCTTTTACACTTAATACCACACTTCTCATTAATCGTGCATATGTTGGCCAGGCTACTATTACCAGGGCAAACATTGTATTAAAAAGGTTTGAACCTAATACTGCATTTATTATCATGGCAAGTATCAAAGATGGAAATGATAATATCATCTCTGAAAAACGCATCATGATATTGTCTGTTTTTCCCCCTACATATCCGGCTATTGCTCCGTAAAAGGTACCTATTATTCCGGCAATTATTACTGTAAGACATCCTGCAAGAAGTGAATATCTTCCACCGTAAATTACTCTTGAAAATATATCCCTTCCAAAGTTATCTGTTCCGAATATATGAGCAGCACTTGGAGCTTCAAGTCTTGAACTTATCCCCTGCTCTATTGGATTATAAGGAGCAACCACCGGGGCTAAAATAGCCATTAATATCCAGAAAATACAGATTATTACTCCCAATGTAAATAAATAATTTGATTTAAATAATTTTTTTAATGAACGTAACATCAGCTTAACCTCACTCTCGGGTCAATAATACCGTATAAAATATCCACAATGGTATTAATGACCATATAATTTATGGCTATTAGCAAAGCCACACCTATTATGGAAGGAAAGTCATTTGACATAACTGACTGATATGCAAACTGACCAACCCCCGGCCAGTTGAAAATGGTTTCCACAAGTACCATTCCTCCCAGTAAGTTTCCAAGTCCCAATCCGATTACCGTAAGTACCGGAATAAGGGCATTTCCTAAAGCATGATGTATAATCAGTTTTGTCTGATTAAGTCCTTTTGCTTTTGCTGTACGAATATAATCTGTTGACATTACATCTAAAAGATTTGAACGGGTAGTTCTTGTAATAAGTCCCATAGTAAAAGCAGCCAAAACCAGTGAAGGCAGTATTAAATGACTAAAAGCGTCTAACGCCTTTGGAAAATCCCCTTCCAAAAGGCTGTCTAATACATAAAGTCCCGTAACTGTAGCAGGTGCCGAAAATGAGGTACTAAGTCGTCCCGGTCCCGGGAATACTTTTAATTTATAATAGAAGAAAAAGAGCATCAAAAGCGCAAACCAGAAACTTGGAAGGCTAACTCCCGTTACAGAAATTGCTCTGACAATCTGGTCAATTATACTGTTTCTTTTGATGGCTGATATAACTCCAAAAAATATACCAAGTACTGTGGCAATTATTATAGAAAGTAAAGCCAGCTCTATGGTAGCCGGATAACATCTTTGTAATTCATCAAGCACTGCATTATTAGTACGAATCGATGTTCCAAGGTCAAATGTAACAAGACTCTTGATATATAAGAGATACTGCACTATCAGGGGTTTATCCAGTCCGTATTTAGCCTTGTAGGCTGCTACTATACTTTCATCACTTAAGGCTCTCTGGCTTAAGTTTGCTGTAACAGGATCCCCTGGAATCAGCTTTGTCAGTATAAATACCAATGTTGCTACACCAAAAAGCATTATTACCAGGTATAATAGTCTTTTTCCGATAAATTTTAATCGTTCCATTTTTTCACCTTTCTTCTACTCCTAGGTTTTTATTCTTGAGCTTTTGTCAGGGATTTTAAAAATTTTCCTTTACTAATGCTCATATAAATAATTAAATGAATATTCAATCATTACAATCGAGTATTCATTTAATTATTTATCAGACAGCCCCTTGGAAAGAGGATTAGTAACTGGGGCTGTCTGATTTTTATCTATTCAGAAACCTATGCAAGGATTTTAAGTTTCTGAAACAAACTAAGTATGAATTATGGCTTTTTATTTAGAGAATTATTTCTTATTTTACTGTTACCTGTGTAAGGTCAACTGTATATGGATCTGAGAATTCTACATTGTCAAGTCTGTCATTGTATGCCATTGGGCAAGCAGCCTGAGCAAGCATAATAAACGGACCGTATTCATAAGTAGCTTCCTGAACCTCTTTAAGAGCAGCTTCTCTTTCTTGTGTTGTAAGAGCATTTACTGCCTTTGAATAAAGAGCCGCGATTTCAGGATCAGACTCAGCAGTCCATCCTGCTCTTAAACCTACAACTCCGCCAGGTAAAAACTCAAGCTGTACATTAGGATCGTTGTAGTCAATTCCCCAATACATTACTGTGAATCCAAGTTTTCCATCACGATAGTCATCACCATATCCGGCAGCCCATGCATTTGAAACAATATTTACATTGATTCCAACTTCTGCAAGGTCAGATTTTACTTTCTGAGCAAGGTCTGTTAAGGCGATTCCTTCCATTGCAAGGTCACAAACTGTTAAATCAATATCAAATCCTTTTTCGTATCCTGCTTCTTTAAGAAGTTCTTTGGCTTTGTCCACATCCTGATAATCAGTAGTTCTTTCACCTAATGAACCAAAGAAGCCTGCCTGAATAATTGAATATGGAGTTGTTGTTCCCTCGCCGCAGATTTTCTGAATTCCTTTATAATCAAGGGCATATCTGATAGCCTGCTGAACTTTGGTATCTGAAACCGGACCACCGATTTTTTCGTCCATGTTCATCATAAGGAAACTTACAGTTTTTGTTGTATTGTTCAATAATTTGATACCATCTGTTCCTTTAAGTTCATCCATGGTATCAGCTGTCATATTTGCAGCAATATCAATATCACCTGATGATA
The DNA here is from genome assembly GCF_900112085.1 of Acetitomaculum ruminis DSM 5522. Taxonomy (GTDB): domain Bacteria; phylum Bacillota; class Clostridia; order Lachnospirales; family Lachnospiraceae; genus Acetitomaculum; species Acetitomaculum ruminis. The sequence goes on along the minus strand of NZ_FOJY01000018.1, from coordinate 22,772 downwards.
AGGTCATCATCTGAGTATTGGCATCATCTTGAATCTTGATTACATATTTATCTACATTTGTTGACTCGCCCCAATATTTTTCATTTTTTTCAAGAACAATTTCTGAATCAGGCGTATAGCTTGTAAGTATATATTTACCTGAACCTGCTGATGTTGAGTCAAGGTATGACTGAGCAGAGTCTTTTTTAGCTGCATCTTCTTCATCTGTTCCACCATTTTCTTTAACAACTTCGCTATCTAATATAGCCATTGCTGAATAACAAAGCTTAGATGTAATAGCTGAATCAGGCTGTGTAAGGTTAATTTTTACAGTATAATCATCAACTGCTTCTACAGAACCGATTGTATCTGCAATAAATGATGGATTTCCTTTAAGATTCTTTGTTCTGTTAAGAGAAAATACAACATCTTTTGATGTCAATTTATTTCCGCTGGCAAAAGTAACATCTTCTTTTAGTTTTATTGTAAGAGTTAAACCATCTTCTGATAATTCATAAGTATCTGCAAGGCAAGGCTCTGCTTCACCATCATTTGAATAAAACTTAAATAAGTTTTCATAACATGCATTGATAATCATTTGAGGATATTTTTCATATACCTGTCCTGGATCTAATGTATCAAATCCTCCTCCGATTGCAACAACAACTGTATTTCCGTTTGCACTCTCGGAAACAGCTGTCGTATCTGAACCTGCTTTTGTGCTACCGGCTTTATCGGCTCCACCACAGGCTGTAGCACCTACAACCATGGCCATTGCCAAAACAAGCGCCATTATCTTTTTTTTCATTTTTTAGTACCTCCTTTTTTTAGTTGCCTTACATGACAGCTAATAATTGTCTTAAATTACTTTAAATATATAATCAAACCCTTGACATCAGTCATACAAATGACACGCTACAAAATGTCCCGGTTCAATTTCTCTTAATTTCGGTTCCTCATCTTTACATCTTTGAGTACAGGATGTACATCTTGTATGAAAATGACAGCCTGATGGGGGATTTGATGGACTTGGAACCTCTCCCTGAAGGTGTATCCTTTCTTCTCTTTCTTCTTTAGTAACCTGTGGTATGGCTGAAAGAAGGGCCTTTGTATAAGGATGAGCTCTTTTTTCATATAAGGTATCATAGGACGCTATTTCAACCATTTTTCCAAGATACATAACTCCAACTCTGTCGCTTACCTGATATACCACATTTAAGTTGTGGGATATAAAAAAATAGGTAAGTCCAAGCTTTTCTTTAAGCTCCTGTAAAAGATTCAATACCTGAGCCTGTACAGATACATCTAATGCCGATACCGCCTCATCACAGATAATAAGAGAAGGATTTAATGCCAATGCCCTTGCTATACCCACTCTTTGCTTTTGTCCCCCTGACATTTCATGGGGATATCTGCTTAGATGATAAGTATCAAGTCCCACCAGCTTAATAAGTTCTTCTATCCTTTGATTCACAAAAGCCTTATCCTTCTCTCCATGGATAACAAATGGCTCTTCAAGTATCTGTCTTATTGTTCTTCTAGGATTTAAACAAGCTGACGGATCCTGAAAAATAATCTGGGCTTTTTTTCTCATATTTTTCAAATCTTTTCCGTTTAGTGTGGCAATATCACTTCCATCCATATAAATATGTCCCTCTGTGGGATCTTGAAGTCTTATAAGCGTTCTTCCAAGTGTACTTTTTCCGCAACCGCTTTCTCCTACCACTCCAAAAGTTTCACCCTTCATTATTTCAAAACTTATATCATCAACGGCTTTAACCACTCCGGATTTTTTATTTTTACCCTTAAAATATACTTTCACATTCTCAGCTTTTAAAAGCAGATTAGACATTTTATTTCCTCCTTACATCCATTAATCCACATATTGAAAACATTTAACTCTTCTGCTTTCATCCAGTTTAACAACCGGGGGTTCTTCATTTTTACACCTGTCTGTAGCATATGGACATCTTGGTGAAAAACTACATCCCGATATTTTCTCAGTAGGATTTGGTACAGAACCCTCTATAGTTGAAAGAGCCGCCCTTTCCTTTGTTATTCTTGGAATAGCACTTAATAGTCCTTTTGTGTAAGGATGTTTTGGATCTTTAAAAAGTTCCTTTGCAGGAGCCTTTTCAACAATTCTTCCGGTGTACATTACTATTACCGTATCGCATAATTCACTGACAACTCCTAAATCATGAGTTATAAATATTACGCTGGTATCAAGCTCCTTATTCATCTTCCTTATCAAATCAAGTATCTGAGCCTGAATGGTAACATCTAAAGCTGTTGTAGGCTCATCAGCTATTAATATATCTGGGTGACATGCCAGAGCAATAGCTATCATCACTCTTTGTCTCATACCACCGGACATCTGATGAGGATATTCATGAGCTCTGGCCTTAGGATTTGCAATTCCTACAAGCTGCATTATCCTGATAGCCTCTTCCATGGCTTCCTTCTTTTTCATACCTCTGTGTAAAATCAAAGATTCTGCAATCTGCTGTCCGCATTTTATAATAGGATTTAAAGAGGTCATAGGCTCTTGAAAAATCATGGAGATTTCATTTCCTCTTATTTTTTCCATTTCTTTTTCTGTTTTATCAATGAGATTTTCTCCCTTGTAAATAATCTCTCCACCAACAATTTTTCCCGGCGGATTTGGAATCAGCCCCATAACTCCCAAAGACGATACACTTTTTCCACTTCCACTTTCTCCAACTATTCCAAGCTTCTCCCCTTTGTGAAGACTATAAGTCAGGTTATTTATTGCATTAACCTTTCCTTCCACTGTGTTAAATTCAACACATAAATCCTTAACCTTTAAAATTGTTTCTGTTTTTCCCATTTTATTTCCTCTATCCTTTTAAACCACTACCTAATTATCACTTTTATGTGCTAAAGTGTTTAGATATAAAATATAGCGGGTATTTACGCCGCCATTGGTATATTTTTTATTATTTAAGTTTAATTATCATACTACATCTACTTGTATCACAGTGTGGAGATATCTGCATTTATAACAGATAATGTTTATTAGATTTCTTCCTCTATTTCCAAGTTGTGAATTAGGATAGCATAATTTTATTATTAATTCAATAAGTTTTAATTTTCTCTTAATATTTGCACAAAAATTCCTATATTTTTCCACGTGTTTTTGTGTAAAAGACATTTGTTCATTACAAAAACACTTATTTTCTATTACAAAATCAAATATTACATTATTAAATAACTTTTTTCAGTAAAGCGGACACTCTTAAATATCCTTTGCTACTTCATCTTAAACGTAAAGCGGACATTCTTAAATCCGCTTCGCTACTTCCTCATGAACGCAGTGGCACTTTGTGCCACCTGTCAGAAGGGGCTTTAACCCCTTCTGACACTAGTAAGCTTATACCCCCGCTTAAAGCTTACGCTTTTGAAGCGGGGGATTGCTTACACTGCGTTCAAAAAACCCCCACTTAAAAAGCGAGGGTTTTCTGATTATTTATAGGTATAATTAATTATAGGGGATCTTAGTTATTTCTAGCTGCAATTTCAGCTGCATACTGGTTAACTTTATCCTTTGTAAGTTTAAATCCAAATACTAAAGCTACAACAGCTACTGCTAATGCTACAGCAGGGATAATCATAAATCCTAAGCTGATTGCATTCTTTAATACATCTGAAGCCTGAGCAGGATCAATATCTTTGCTGAAAGCACCCATAGCAAGACAAGATGAAATAATAATACCACGAGTCATGATAGATACTTTTAATGGAACATTTTGAAGTCCACTAATCCATCCTGCTGCATTCTTTCCTGTCTTCCACTCAGCATAAACAATTGTATCTCCGTAAAGAGCAGGTGTACAAGCATATGTAATACCATATCCAAACATAGCTAAGCTCATAAGAACCATAACAACAAGTGCATTGTTATAGAATAAATATGAAACAACTAAAAGTACAGCCTGTACAAACATAACGCCGATAGTAGTAGTTCTTGTTGAAAATTTATTACTTAATGTTTTACTTAAATATGCTCCAACTACGCAGAAAATGTTTGTTACAAGAATGTATGTAGTTAACATTTTTGCATCATTTGCTACATATGTGAAATAATATGTTGCAAATCCCATAAGAACAAAGTTAAACATAAATTTAGCAAGGTCAGCAATTAAAAGAGCGATAAGTGGTGGGTTTTGAAGAAGCGCTCTAATAAGGTCCATTCCACCTGTTTTATCTTTTGCAGGTGCTTTTGCAGCAACTACATCCTGAACATTTACTTCTTCATATCCTGCAAACATTTTAAAATGTACAAAATATAATAAAGCAAAAATACAACCTAAAACAAATGCACATGCACCATACTGGTTAACTTCACCAATAAATCCGGCACAAATAGCTGCAATACCTGGTCCTACATATGAGAAAATAACTTTTGAGAAGTTAGACCATGCACCTCTTGTTGAAGCAAGCTGTGATCTTTCTTCAGGTGTTTTACCAGCTACAGAAATCATTGACACATTAGCAACATAAGCAAAGTTCCATGCTACGTGGGAGGATACTGCTGCTATAATGATTATTATTGCGCTAAGCATTCCATCTCCAACTTTAATGAACTGGAATGCATAAAGGAATGGTACAAGCCATGGAATAACAATAAGCCAAGAACGATAACGTCCCCATTTCATAGGCTTAATACTGTTTAATACAGCTCCGTAAATCCATGAAAGACATGCATCAATTGTACTTGCTACGGTTGTAATAAATGTAACCATAGGCAATGAAAATTGTGCAAGGTTTGTTAAGAAAACTGTGAAAAAGTAGCTTTCGATGCTGGACATGAGGTTGAATCCGCAGTCTCCAACACCGTAGAAGATTTTAAGCGCACCGCTTATTCCCTTCTTAGGTTCCTGATTGTCACTCATTATAAATTCTCCTCTCTTTTTTTCGTGACATTTCCTCTAAATATAGAAGAAATTCCCCCATTTATAAGATATTCTTTTAAAAATATCTCTATATTTACAATCAATCACCTCTCCAGATAATTAAACCTGAAGAGGCTTGATGTTTTTTAGCAATTTTCCCCGAAATGCTATAAATAGACCTAACTGTAAATATAATTTTAAAAGAATTAAAATTACTCAGTAACTAATTAAAACATTTCCTTACTCATGTTATCGATTTCTCTTGTAAGAGCTTCGTAAACACCTTCATAAGTACTCATTGGAAGTCCCTGTGAAGCTGATGGGATAAAGTAATGATGACTCTTACCAAATGTTTCACATGCTTCTCTAACTTTCTTAGCAACGATTTCATCTGTCCATCCTTCGAAATCAACTTCAGCTGAATCAATACCACCCATGAATGAGATTTTTCCACCGTACTGATCGATAAGTGAAGCGATATCATTTGACTTCATAACACCCTGCCAAATATCAATTCCCATTTCAATCATATCTGGAACTAATGTAGCAGCATATGAATCTGAGTGGTGAACAATAACTTCAACACCGTTTTTCTTGTAATATCCGTAAACTTCTTTATAAGCATCAAGATAGAACTCTTCAAACATAGCTGGTGCAAGGAAAGTAGAAATCTGGCTTCCCCAGTCATCATGATGGAATAATGCATCTGGTTTGATGTATTTTACAAGTTGCTCAGCATACTGTAATTCCCAATCAGCGATGTATTTGATGAGGTCTTTCATTTCGTCTGGGCTTTCATAGAAAGCGATAAGGCAGTTCTGAATCTCCATAAGATAATGACACTGCTCAAAGATACCAGGAGCGATGAAAGGAGCTACGAAATATTCATTTCTGTCGATAGCTTCAACTTCTTTGATTGTATCTTCCCAATCTGCATCTGAAAATACTACGTTTGGAGCTTTTACATAAGTTTTCCAATCATCAATATCTTTAATAACTATTTTATCATCTGTATGTACAGGGAAAGCACCTGGTGTACCGATTGGCCAAGATTTTGTTACTCCCCATGCATTTACAACATTATGCTCTCCATATTTTGGATTTGGATTTGATTTTGAAAATGGGTTAGCAGTAATGATTTTCATAAAATCATACTGATTTACAAATCTGTCTGGATTTCCACCTTTAATAGTTTCTAATAAATTCTGTCTTCTTGTTAACATATGCCTCTCCTTTTGTTAATTCTTCTGTTTACAAACTCCCTATGCAAGTTTATTTTTTGCATGTGTTAATTATATTTTAGTTTTCCAAAAAATGTAATTTATCAAACTGTCGGAGATATTATCCGTATATTAGTACAAAATGTAGCAATGCAATATTTGTTAATTTTTAGCAGATTATTTCAAATTTTTTTAAAAAATCCTCAAAGTATTGAAAATATCGATATTTTATATCAATTATGCCTGTTTTTTTTATTCAAGATGTCGAAGCAAATTCTCTTTTATACATTCCGTCTTAATTTTGTGCTTATCATTTAGACTTTTTGTAGGAATGGCTATGATAAATTTATTCAATGCTCTTAGAAACTTCTGTAAAGCGGACATTCTTAAATCCGCTTCGCTACTTCCTCATGAACGCAGTGGCACTTTGTGCCACCTGTCAGAAGGGGCTTTAACCCCTTCTGACACTAGTAAGCTTTATACCCCCGCTTAAAGCTTACGCTTTTGAAGCGGGGGATTGCTTACACTGCGGTAAAGCGGACATTCGGAATCCGCTTCGCTACTTCCTCATGAACGCAGTGGCACTTTGTGCCACCTGTCAGAAGGGGCTTTAACCCCTTCTGACACTAGTAAGCTTTATACCCCCGCTTAAAGCTTACGCTTTTGAAGCGGGGGATTGCTTACACTGCGTTCAAAAAGGCACAAAAAATGCGAGGTTTACCCGTGATTATAAGGGTTCCTCGCATCTTTACTTATTTCATTATTTTTATTTCATATATCGCAAATGAGATAGATACCACTGCTGCCAGCGTATCCGCTATGGGACCTGCATACAAAATGCCGTCTATCCCCAATATTTTAGGCAGTATTACTATTAATGGCAGTAAAAATATTATCTGTCTGATAAGGGACATAAAAAGCCCCTTTATAGCTTTTCCAACAGCTGTAAAAAGGTTAGTAACTATTGGCTGAATACCATTTATAAAAGCGGCAAACATGTATATTCTGAAAAATCTCGTCCCAAATTCGTAATATCTCTCACTCCCCTCTCCGAATAGCATAAGTATCTGCTTAGGGTAAAACTGGAAAAGTATAAATGATATTATGGAAATTACACTTGCTGCAGCTACGGCAAGAAAAAATGTTTTTTTAACTCTGTCATATTTTTGGGCACCGTAATTATAGCTTTCCAAAGGTTGTGCGCCCTGAGCAATTCCTATAATAACAGCAAATAATAACTGATTTACCTTAATAACTATTCCCGAACAGGCTATTGGAATTGAATCACCATATATAGAAAGTGAACCATAATATTTCAAAGAATTATTCAAGGTAATCTGAACTACCATCATAGCAAGCTGATTAAAAAAGGAGCCCATCCCAATAGAGGCTATTTCTTCGCAAATCTCAAAATTAGGTATATAGTGCTTTCTTAAAAGCTTTACTGTATTGACCCTAAAAAGAATATAATGAATAACCAGTACTCCTGAAAAAATCTGTCCTATTATGGTGGCAAGGGCAGCTCCCATCATGCCCCATCCAAAGCCGAAAATAAAAACAGCATCTAAAACTGTATTTATAATTGCCCCGGACAAGGAACAAAACATAGTCATATTAGGGCTTCCGTCTGCCCTTAATAAATGTCCTCCCCCTGTGGTAAGAATTAAAAAAGGAAAACCTATTGCCGTTATTCTTACATAGGTGGTTGCATAGGGAAGTACTGCATCAGGTGAACCAAAGCCTATTAACATAGGCTTTAAAAAAACTTCCGTAACTATAAACAATAATGTTCCCAATGAAAAAAGCATTATCGCAGAATTTCCAAAAAAATAGGGAGCTTTTTCATATTGTTTTCTACCCATGTGGAGATTAAAACAAGAGGCTCCTCCTATTCCAAACAATAATCCTATGGAGGTACATATTAAAGAAAGAGGGAAGGCAATATTTGTAGCTGCGTTTCCCAACTCCCCCACTGCCTGACCGATAAATATCTGATCAACAATATTATAAATTGCCCCGACAATCATAGCTATAATACTTGGAACTGCAAATTTTACAAGTAAAGATGCTATAGGCATCTGGCCTAAGGGATCAATTCTTAATTTTCCCTGGGACTCTTTTGACATAACTAACTGTCACTCCTTTAAAGTTTTAAATATTAAAATAAACATTGCTTAATTAAAGAATTTAAATTTCTCACCAAATAATAATGCGACAAAGTTTTTTTGGTGTCAAGTCAACTGCTTTTACTTATAATAATGCGATTAATTATTGTCAAAAAAAGAAACCTTTACCGTCCTAAAACCGATAAAAGTTTCTTTGAAATATTCTGAATATTTTAATCCATATTTTTCTTTATGGCTGCTAAAAGCTCATCATAGGTCTCATATGCAGGAATATCAGGATTGTCATTTTTAATCTTATCAGTACTTTTAAATAAAAATCCTGCTTTACTTGCTTTAATCATTCCCAAGTCATTGTAACTGTCACCGCTGGCAATGGTATCAAATCCAATTGACTGTAACGCCTTTACTGCATTGTATTTTGGATTTTCCTGACGCATTTTAAATCCTGTTATAAATCCGTCCTCTGCTACTTCAAGGCTGTTACAAAAAATAGTAGGCATTCCGAGTTTTTTCATAAGTGGAGCTGCAAATTCTTTGAAAGTATCACTTAAAATAATAACCTGTGAAAAACTTCTAAGCTCATCTAAAAACTCCTTTGCCCCCGGCATAGGATCAATTTTTGCGATGGTTTCCTGAATTTCCTTTAATCCCAGCTTATGCTCTTTTAAGATATCTAATCTATAATTCATAAGTTTGTTATAATCCGGCTCGTCCCTTGTAGTTTTCTTAAGTTCTTCTATTCCTGTTTCTTTTGCAAATTCAATCCAAATTTCCGGAACTAAAACTCCCTCTAAATCCAAACATGTTACGTACATTTTCTCTCCTGCTGTCATTTCCTGACAGTTTTTCCTTTCATTTTATTGTAAAGCGGACATTCTTAAATCCGCTTCGCTACTTCCTCATGAACGCAGTGGCACTTTGTGCCACCTGTCAGAAGGGGCTTTAACCCCTTCTGACACTAGTAAGCTTATACCCCCGCTTAAAGCTTACGCTTTTGAAGCAGGGGATTGCTTACACTGCGTTCATGTCCCTTTCACTGTATTACTTTAATTCAATGATACATCATTATAGCAAATTGTTAATCCTTTGACAAGTAAGCCTCCAGCTCTCCTAAAAAAAGTTCGTAATAATCATCTTCGTAGTGTAGAAGTGGCGAGTTTTCACCTCCTCCGTTGGTACTTCTTCTCATGGCGGCATAAGCTTCTTCTCCCGCATTAACAAGGTCTATTACACTTAAGTCACAACCCTTTTGGCAACTGATTTTACAAAATTCCAGTAAGGGATCTTTTGCCTTTCTTGTGGAAATAAGCTTTTTCATTAACTCCTCATCTTTTAAGGCGATTTTTTTCAATTTTTCCAAGGTTTCTGCTACATTCATTATAAATCCCCCCACTTCTTTTTATTGACTGATTTTAGTTTAGCAAAGTTGATTTTTCTTGTAAACATAATAAGACCCCCGAATTAAAATCCGGGGGACTAAGCCTATTTGAATCTTGTAAAGCGGACATTCTTAAATCCGCTTCGCTACTTCCTCATGAACGCAGTGGCACTTTGTGCCACCTGTCAGAATGGGCTTTAACCCCTTCTGACACTAGTAAGCTTATATCCCCGCTTAAAGCTTACGCTTTTGAAGCGGGGGATTGCTTACACTGCGTTCAAATAATTATTTACCAAAGTATCTCTTTTATTTTTGACATTTCTAATAATATTAAATGCGTTTTGCAAATAAAACTCTTATTGCATTTAATACACAAAGAATCATTACTCCTACGTCTGAAATAATGGCAATCCACATGTTTGCAATACCTAAAGCACCTAAGATAAGACATAAGAACTTAACTCCCAATGCAAAATAGATATTTTCATAAACAATTCTCATACATTTTCTTGAGATTCTGATTGCTTTTGAAATTTTAACAGGATCATCATCCATTAATACTATATCAGCAGCTTCGATAGCAGCATCTGAACCTAAAGCTCCCATGGCTATACCAATATCCGCTCTTGTAAGAACAGGAGCATCATTAATACCATCACCAACAAAGGCAAGTCTGTCTTTATCTGACTGTTGTTTTAAAAGTTCCTCAACCCTGCTTACTTTATCTGCAGGAAGTAATTCGGATTTAACCTCATCAACTCCAACATCTGATGCAACTTTTTCAGCTATCTTTTTAGCATCTCCTGTAAGCATTACAGTCTTTTTAACCCCTGAGTTTTTAAGTGAGCTTATTGCTTCTTTAGCATTTGGTTTAACTTCATCAGTAATAAGAATATGTCCTTCGTAAACATCATTAATAGCAACATGTACTATTGTTCCCGGATGAGTACATGGAATATATTTAATTCCAAGTCTATCCATTAATTTATCATTACCAACGGCAACTTTTTTACCTTTTACTGTAGCTGTAATTCCGTTTCCACCGATTTCTTCCACATCTGTTACAAGATTAGAGTCAATATGCTTTCCAAAAGCCTTCTTTAATGAAAGACTAATAGGATGTGATGAATGACACTCTGCCAATGCCGCATATTCAAGGATTTCCTTGTCCTGCTTTTCATTATGATGAACACCGCTTACTTCAAAATTACCCTTTGTAATAGTACCGGTTTTATCAAATACAACTGTTTTAACTTCTGATAAAGTTTCAAGGTAATTAGAACCTTTAACCAAAATACCCTGAGAACTTGCTCCACCGATTCCTGCAAAGAATGTAAGAGGAATACTGATTACTACCGCACATGGACAAGAAATTACTAAAAATGTACATGCTCTGTAAATCCAGATATATAATTCCGGTGTCATGTGTAATACAAAATACTGGAATAAAGAAGGTAAAACAATAAGGGCAATAGCTGCATAAAATACTATTGGTGTATAATATTTAGCAAATTTATATATGAAGTTTTCGGATTTTGATTTTCTTGAGGAAGCATTTTCCACAAGGTCTAAAATCTTAGATGCTGTTGATTCATCAAATTCTGTAGTGGTTTTAACTCTTAAAACACCACTTTGATTAATAAATCCACTAAGTACATCATCTCCAACTGTAACATCTCTTGGAATACTCTCACCTGTAAGAGCTGCAGTATTCATTGTGGAAGTTCCCTCAACAACGACACCGTCTATAGGTACCTTCTCACCAGGTTTTACTACGATAATTGAACCGATTTCAACTTCATCAGGATCAACTTTTTGTGTACTTTTATCCTCAGCTTCAAGGTTTGCATAATCCGGACGAATATCCATAAGATCACTGATATTTCTACGACTCTTTCCAACTGCAATAGCCTGGAAAAGTTCTCCTAACTGATAAAGGAGCATAACGGCAACTGCCTCTGTAAAATCTCCGGATTTTTCGTAAATTCCAACTCCTATGGCACCGATGGTGGCAACGGACATCAAAAGGTTTTCATCAAACATCTGTCCGTTTTTGATTCCCAGACCTGCTTTGTAAAGAACATCATATCCACAGGTAAGGTATGGAATCATGTATATTGCCAGTTTTAAATACCATGAAACACTTTCTGAAGGTAATAATTCTAAAATCACCACAAATATAGCTGCTACAATGATTCTGGTAAGTAAGATTTTTTGTTTTTTAGTCATACTATTATCCTTTCACTATTAATATTATTTTCAATGTATATAAAGCCCACACATATTATTTCGGTCAATAGTTAAAATTAAATCTTTTATGTAAAGCGGACATTCTTAAATCCGCTTCGCTACTTCCTCATGAACGCAGTGGCACTTTGTGCCACCTGTCAGAAGGGGCTTTAACCCCTTCTGACACTAGTAAGCTTATACCCCCGCTTAAAGCTTACGCTTTTGAAGCGGGGGATTGCTTACACTGCGTTCAAAAATTATTTATTGGATTCTTAAGCAGACACAAAATGCTTTAGCTTAATTATTGAATGAGTATCATTATTTTATGAATCCTTAAAAAACCAATTCTTCAACAGGTTAAAACAATGATTTTCATTTCTTGTAAAGAGGCAAAACAAAAAATTGTTCTGCCTCATGAAGTCAAAAATTTTTAGATAAAGATTTCGCAGTCGTTTTCAACTTTCTTGCAGTTTGCAAGTACATCTTTCATTACTGCATCTACATCTGCTCCGTCTTCAAATTCAACTTTCATTTTTAATGTCATAAAGTTTACATTTGCATCAGCAACTCCTGCTGTATTTTTAGCAGCTTCTTCCATTTTTGCAGCACAGTTAGCGCAGTCAACTTCAATTTTGTATGTCTTTTTCATCCTTAATACCTTGTTGAAACTATATTTCAACTTTCCTTTCTTATTATTATTAAAATATCAATAACGATTTCTCAGTTAATCATATGAGCAACTGTTCATATGTTATGAGCTCATTCTATTATTTTTTTGTCAACTTGTCAATACCAAAAATTATTTTTTTCGTATTTTTTATTATATTGAAAATTCCATATATTTTGTAAGTTTTCTCTTTTCTAAGAAATGCATTTCCTATACTCATATCTTATTTATCGAATCGCTTAGGGAAACTGTTAATATCTTTCTTTTTCTAATAGTGTAAATATCATTACCAAAAACACCAGGAGCAGTTTCTTTCGATTCTGCCCCTGGTGTTTTATGAGTGTATGTTTTTATTTTGTAACTTTTACAGTTACCTTCTTAAGTATATTGTTTGCCTTAATTGTAATTGTTACCTTTCCGGCTTTTTTAGCACGAATTACTCCTTTATCTGATACGGTAGCAATTTTTATATTTGATGATTTATAAGTTATTTTTGTGGCAGGAGTAGCATTTACCTTAAGTTTAAGAGTTTTTCCTTTTTTAAGTAAAACAGAGGTTTTGTCCACTTTTAAGGTTGGTTTTAAAACTACTATTTCGCATTTTGCGCTTACTCCGTTTGCCTTGGCTGTAATTGTTACTTTTCCGGCCTTTTTAGCAGTAACAAGTCCATTATTATTAACTGTAGCTATTTTTTTATTTGAACTTGTCCATTTTGCCAGTTTAGAATTATTTCTTCCGTTGATACAAGCATCCAGTTTAAGAGTCTTTTTGTTAACAGTATAAAGTGTTGCTTTCTTTGCTGTTAATTTTATGGTGTTGGCTTTTACATTTACAACAAATTCAGCTTTTATATTATTATTTTCAAGAGATGTAACTGTAATAACAGCTTTTCCGGCTTTCTTGGCAGTTACAATTCCTTTTTCATCAACGGTAGCTATTTTTTTATTTGAGCTGCTAAATGCCAAATCCTTATTAATGGCTGTTTCCGGTAATGCATAAGCTTTGATTTTTGTTGTCTTTCCTGCATAAATGGTTGCAGAATTTTTATCAAGCTTAATTTCTGATACATGATTTGCAGCTTCTTTGTCAGCCAGGGATTTAAGTGTTACTATGCCTTCACTTACCACCCAGGTGTCAAGCTTCTCACCGTTATAGTATAATTTATGTCCCAATCCGCTCTTTGTTACATAAGCTTCCATCTCTTTTAACTGATTAAGAGCATCCTTTGCACCATTGTTTAATAAATCTGCAAATTCCTGGGTTTTTAACTCATCTCCTGTTTTTCCTGTTACAGTTTCTTCGTTTTCTACAAAATTTGTTCCTGTAGCAATAGCCGGTGAAATTACTGTATCTGCACTTTGTAAAAGTGACTGGGTATTGAAATAGGTAGCTCTTGCGGTACCGATTCCTGCAAGGGAACCTGTTACGGCACCTGTTGACGGTGCAACGCTTTTTGAAACTACTGAACAATCAGCATAGCAATTATAGATAAATCCACCGTTTTGAGCTGTTATACCACCAATTAATACTCTGTTTGCCGCATCTCCGGCTCCTGTTATATTTCCTCTTGCATAGGAATTTACAATGGCTGTTCTGTTAAGACTAGGAACTATTCCTGCTGCATAAACTGTACCTTTTTTAGAGTTTGAATTTATATTTACTTCTGATGAAGAATTAATCACATATCCCCTAAGTGTATTTCCTGCTATACCACCTGCTCTTGCAATATTTTCTTCTACTGTTACATCAAGATTTCCACTGGTATGGCAATTATTGATAAATATACCTTTTTGAGCCTGACCAACTAATACCCCTGCAAAAGATTGTAATCTAACGCTTAAATCTATGTCCGCATCAACAATGTTTACATTTGAGATGCATACTTTACACCAGTTTGCATCAGGTTCTTCATTATTTGCATAATCTCCGCTTGTAAATCCAAATAGTCCTGTTGTAGCCAGAGGATACTCATATTTTGAAGAATCCTGTTTCAAACCATAAATATTGAAGTTTCCTCCATCATAGTTTCCTCTAAATGGATATAATACAGAATATTTTTCAGTACTTCTTTGTATTTCACGATACCAGCCTATAGGTAAAAAGTTTTCACTGTTAAGGGTAATATCTGTTGTTTGTTTAAAGTAAACACCTTCGTAGGTATTATCTGAATTAATTGAGGCTGAAAGATAAGTAAGTTGGTCAGCATTTGAAATAAGATAAGAATCTTCTTTTGTTCCCTTTCCACCTGCAAACTTAGTTGGATCCACTGGGAAATAATCTGTGGTATCCTCGTTTTTACACTTTGTCTTAGCCTCTTCTAAAGCTTCTTCATATCCTGGAAGGCTCTTGCTTCCTACAATAACTTCTTCATTTTTAATTTCTTTATTTTCTACTGTAATTTTAACTACTACGCTTCTATCTTTATCCCTTCCGTAGTAGGTTCCGTCAACATATTCCATTTTTTCTTCAGGAATATATTCACAATCTGGTCTCTTATAGGTAATTGTTGCATATTCTTTTGACAGCCTTACACCATTTTCATCAGAAATCCATTTTCTTAAATCTGTATTTTTAAGTCCGTATTCTGCCAAATCGATTCCATAGGAGGAAAAATATCCATTTAACACTTCAGCAATTTTGGCATAATTTTCCCTATTATAAGCTATTCCTGTAAGGTCTGTTTTAAGCCCTCCGTTAAAGTACTCTCCTGTTTCATCACTGGTTCCGGAAGTTGTAAGAGTTCCAACATCATTTAAAGGTGAAACAGTACTTTCATTAATTGTCATAACAGATGAGCTGTTGTAAACTGACTGATATGCCTTTCCAAGGCCTGTAACCCATCCGGAAATTGTTCCTGCATAATAGGATAATTCTTTTGTTGTAATATTTCCTGTTCCAAGGCATCCTACAACTGAACCTGCATTTGTAGCAGCAATGTTACTTACCTCTGCCATACCTTCGTTTCCACCGTCACGATTTCCGCTTCCGTATCCGTCTCCGGTTGAATAACAGTTAGCTATAAGTCCTCTGTTGGTAAGAGCAACGATACCTCCTACCTCTGCTAAAGCTTCATCATTTACTACACCTGATAATGAAACATCTGTATGACTGTTAATAACAGCACCTTTATACATATATCCTACGATTCCACCAAGAAAGAGATTTCCCTTGTCCTGGGTAAGGTTCATTTGACCCTGAACATATACATTATCTATAACAGCGCCACTTCTGTCGCTATTTTGTGCATCATTAGACATAACACCAACAATACCACCCACTCTTGCTGTGGCCTTGTAGTGTAAATTCATATACACATCTGTAAGTGAAAGATTTTTTATTCTTGCATTTTCTGTTACGGCACCAAAAAATCCCACATAAATATTGGAAGAATCCAGTTCTTTTACTGCATCTTTTGAACCAATAGTCATACCGCTTATGGTATGATTGTCCCCATCAAAGGTTCCATTAAATACATAATCGCTTCCTCCCACCGGAGTCCACTCCATGCCTGAAATATCTATATCTTTTGTAAGTTTAATAAATGCATCATTATAATCAATTCCATCATCTAAGGAGTTTGCAAAAGCAATCAGCTGTGTTTTATCTGCAATCTGATACGGATTTTCTTTTGTTCCCTCTCCAGCTGCAAAAATTGAAGCATCTATTATTTTATTAACATAATTTTCACCGGTTGGGATAAGAGATTTATCTTCCAACTTCCATAATTTTAAATCAGCATATTCCTTGTATCCAGCCTCTTTAAAAGCCTTATAAGAAGGATAAAGGTTATTTAAAGTTTTTTGGAAGCTTTCTGTATAAAAATCTTTAGCTAAAACTTTAGTATCAGTATCATCTGTTGATGCTGTTTCCATTATCTTACCATTAACTGTAATAACAAGACTGTCAATGAAATATTTGCAGGCAGAAGATGAATAATCTGATGCATTTACTGGACCATATTTTTGATTATTGTTTGCCTGATTTACTGTTATATTTCCGGTATTAACAACATTAAATTCATTACCTGCTGCCATTCCTTCGATACCGCCGACATTAGCAGTACCCTTATTTTCATTTTTTGAATTTCCTGTGATATTTCCATTGTTGATGGCATTAATAACAAAGGATTTATTTCCGGAATTTCCTACAATACCGGCTACCATAAAGTTTGCTCCATCACAAGAAACCTCTATGTCTGCATTATTTACAACATTTGATATTATGGTATTTTTCCCAATTGTACCCACAATACCTGCACCGTAAGTATATGCCTTCCCTTCTACGCTTACTTTTCCGCTTGTTGTTACACAATCCACTATTGTAATGGCTTCAGTAGTTCCAAGAGATGCTCCTGCAATAATACCGGCCTTTGGTCTATCAGAGTTTGAGGTTGAAGTACTTACCAGTTTTACATCTGCATCTTTAACATTTATATTTTTAACAACACTACCATTTCCAAGATAGGAAAACAAACCATAAGCTGCTGCACCACTTTCTACAGATGCAGATATTTTCATATTGGAAACTGTTTTGTTTTGTCCGTCAAAATTTCCTTCAAAAACATTGACACTGGCATTTTCATCACCAATAGGATTAAAGTTTTCAACAGTTGAAAGATCTATATCACTACCAAGAACAATATACTGTCCTTTAAATGTTTCTCCTGAATCAACAGCCTGGGAAAATCCCACCAACTGATCTGCTGTTTTAATTACATAAGGAGCTTTTTGTGTACCGCTTCCTGAATCAAAAAATCTATTATCAACAGCCTTTTCCAGGGCAGATAAAACAGCTTCTTTGATTCCGTTACTGCTTTTTGTTGCTCCGGTAATAACATCTACATTTGTAGACTGGGCTTTAATAATAGAATCAAAAATATCTTCTGCCACAGTATAATAGGACTTTGTCTGGGAGCTGGCATCCACCGTTTCAATTTTAGTGATTTTGCCTTCTTTAATAGTTACCTTAAGCGTTATAGTACCATTATCATAGCCTACTCCACTTCCTTCATACTCTCCATCAAGATATGTTGTGGCAGCATTTGAATTAATTGAAAATCCAAATACAAAGCACAAACACAATACTGCAATAGAAAGTATGGACTTAGAAATTAAACTGATTTTTTTCATAGTATCCTTCCTTTTCTTTCGCTTATTTGTCGCAGTTAGTCGTGACTATCTGATTATAATACAGTATTATATAAGCCTCAAGAAAAAGAGGATTAATGAAAAAGTTTATCATTAATCCTTCATAATCACTAAAAATCACCTTGCAATTTTTTATTATTTTCTTTCATTTTTATTTTGTTTTTGTACATTCTTTTATCTGCTATTTTTTTGGCAGTTGTAAGAGTTTTATCAACAGTTTGGGAAACTAAAGCCACACCATGGGCAATACTAAGTGGATAATCTATTAAATCTCCCTTTCTTCTTTTATATTTCAGGGAATTGGCATTATAATTTTCAATGAATTCCAAAAACTCTTTTAAACATTTTTCGTATCGACTTTCCAGGTCTTCACCTACAATATAGGCAATAAATTCATCCCCACCTATTCTAAAACACTTTCCGTCTTTACCAAAGGAGGCTGAAATGGCCTCGGCTGCGCTTTGAATATATCTGTCTCCAAAATCATGACCGTAATTATCATTTACAAGTTTTAAATTGTTTAGGTCAAACTGGCAAACCATTGCATCAGTGCAGGCGGAATTTTTTAAATTATTTTCAATTTGGTTTTCAAATTCATTGCATGCAGCACGATTTCCCAATGAAGTCAATGTGTCCTTATAGGCTATTTTTTCCATGTCCTCCGTAGCACCGGCCAGTTTTAAATATTTTACTATCTTGTAGAAAATCATTCTCATTATCGTAATAACAACTATCATTGTCCCTATTCTTATAAAAAAACTTGTATTATTACCTTTTTTATTGAGAATATAATACTTTGATACATCTATTAATACACATATACTGAAAATAACTATAGATGGAAATACTTCAAAATTATCATTTGTTATTCCGGTTTTTTTAGTATTTCTGATTTCATCATAAAACATTTTCCATATTATGATTATTGAAACAAACATTTCTATATGCACCAGAAAGATGCTGTTATGTATGTCCATGATATTTAAAACTCTTAAAAATGTACAGATTGCAGCCACGAGTATTGACATTACGGATACAAACCTTGGATATATCTTTTTTCTCAATACCGTTAGATGATTCAAAAATTTTATAATTGGATAGCACATTAAAAATAACAGGGAATAATCCATTATTTTTATTGAAACCACATCACCGGTAATTATTGTAGGAATCAAGGTATCTATAGCCGACCAAGTTCCCACTATTAAAGCAAATACAACCAGAAAATCCAAACCTTCCTTGTTTTTCTTATTCGAAACCCTGTTTACTACCAAAACCGCAATTCCAAAAACTATTATGATTACAGAAATAAAAAACAAAAGAAAATGACTTTCAATATAACTGTTTACATAAGCTTCTTTTTTCTGGATTACCATCCTATCTAACATTGAACTGTCATCCTGATATATGGGTTCTATCTCCATTCTGATTGTCTTTCCAATATCACTTAGTTTTAATCCTATATATACAAAGGCGCTTCCATAGCCTCTTCCGGTAGGATTTTCACCATAATCAAGAGTATAAACAAGCTCATTGTCAAGATAAATATTTGCTATTAAATTTTTTGCCCTGAAATTGAGAGAATCATCATTGTCTATTCCATTGGGAACTGCTTTTTCAATGACTATTTTACCGTTTTTATTCTTTTTTAGATCCAGCAGGCAACCAAGATCGACTTCTTTTCCTTCTTCATTCTCCCAACCATTAATAAAAAAAATTTCCCTGTCCCTGACATTATTGTTGAGACTTTTGAAACCAAAAAAGACAATGCAAAGGAAGCTGGCTACCAATAGTACCCAAAATATCAGTTCATCCCACTTCATTTTGTTTAAATACCGGTCTGTCATCTTCATTGCTTCTTCCCTTTTTTGCCACGGATTTGATTATCTGTAAAGAAAAAAGCCAAATCCTAAATTTATGGGCGTCCTACAACTGAGTTTCCCCAAATTCCGGAATTTGTTGCCCATTTTACACTTACATTATAACTTTTTCCATTATTACCAAATCCATTGAAATTGTATCCTGCAAGCATTTCTACATGATAAATACCCAGATATCTTCCGTTTCCTCCCCCTGTTCCAAAAGCCAAATCTCCAGCCTGAAGTTTGTAATTGCTAATGTTATTTCCGTAAACCTGTCCACTTACCATTTTGCCCTTGTTGGCAAGGTATTGGGCAAGTCCGGCTGCAGTAGGTGCCCAGTTACCTGTTACTCCAAAATTGTAACCATAAGGCACATAAGCCCTCCAGACTAGTGAACTACAGTCATAATATCCTTTTTCCATTCTTCTTGCTTGAGAATAGCTGGAGGATTTATATATTTTAATAGCTTTTTTTACAGCGGATATTTTATTTTTACTTGTAATACTTATAATATTTCCAAATTTCAAATTTCCTATGTAGGCTACCAGAATAGCGTTTCCGTTTTTTATGGCACTAACTGTTCCATTTTTACTTACCTTTGCCACAGATGCCCTTGTGGTTCCCCATTTAATCAGGTTAGGGGATGCGACAGTAAGATTTTTTTTATTGTTTTTTCCAATATAGACTTTAAGTTTTGTTTTACTGCCCCTTGCTAAAAGTTCTGAAGTGCTTTTTACTGTGGCATAATATATATTCATTTTGTATGCTAATTTTTTACCAAAAATATTTATATAAACTTTTGCTGTTCCCAAGCCCTCAAATGTAAGGGTTACCTTGTTATTTACTATGCTTTGTGATGTTATTTTTATTCTTGAATTTGACGTTTTAAAACTCACATTAGAAGCGTCAAAAGAATTATCGGTATTTATTTTGTAAGGCATATTTTTAATTGTAAATGTTACCCTTTTTTGACTGTTTGAGTCATAAGCAGAAGTTAAATCCGTTGTATATAAGGTCTTTTCACTAACGGAAAGACTGGCTTTAGAAGTCACGGGAACAACATTCACATTGTAACTACGGTTTCCCACCACACTGCCTTTAGCATTAAAACCTCTTACATAAATCTTAGCCGTACCAACATTTCTTGCTACATATGCTCCTTCATCGGTAACCTTCACCACAGATTCATTATAGGAATAATACCGGTATTTTCTTGCTTTTTTTATATCAGCTTTAAAACATCCTTTACTTTTTACGGTTACTACATTGTTATTATTATCCTCCATTAATGATTTTTCTGATGCATAAACCTGGCTTTTTGTAACAGTGGATAAACATAAAGTTAATACAAACAGTACAAAAAAGCTGGTTAAACTTTTTTTTAGTTTCATTTTCTCTCCTTTTTTTACTCTTATGGTCTGGCCACAATTGCATCCGAGTCAACTCCTGCTGCCGTTACCCAGCGTGGACTTAGCAAATAACCTTTTCCATTATTTGTAAAACCGTTGAAATAATACCCTTCAAATATTTCCACGTGATTTATCCCCATAAAACGACCATTTCCGGAATTAATAGGAAAAGCAAGATCTCCTGCCTGAAGCTTGTAATTACTTATATTATCTCCGAAAACCATACCAGGTAACTGCTTTCCATGATTTACCAGATACCTTGCAATATCAGCTGCGGTAGGTGCCCAGTATAGTGAGCCGAAATTATAGCCTAATAAATGGTAAGCTCTCCAAACCAATGATGAACAGTCATAATAACCATTTTCCATTCTATGAGCCTGGGAATAGGTAGATACGGAATATATGGCCTTTGCATTTGCAATACATTGTAACATTACTTGAGAAGTAACGCTGACTGCAACTCCAAATTTTAAATTTCCAACTTTTACTGCTATTATAGCATTTCCTGCCTTCTTTGTGCTAACAATTCCACTTCTGTTTACAGTAGCAACTGATGCTCTTGAACTGCCAAATCGTACACGGCTTAACCCTATGTTTTCCAAGGCTTTTTGAGAATTTTTCCCGATATAAAGCCTTATTGATGCAGAAGTACCTGTTGCCACGGTTTTTGTGGTATCTTGTATTGTCACATAATATAAATGCATTTTAAAATATATTTTTTTCCCAAATAGATTTATTTTAATTGTGGAATTTCCCACTCCGCTAAAAGTTAATTCTCCCCAGCTTGATTCAACTTTTTTTGATTCAATTTTTACATTAGGATTACTTGATATCACCGAAAAATTTGCAGCATCAAATTTTTTTTGTACTGTGTTCATATTGTAATTGATACCTGATATTTTAAATTTCACTCGGTTTGAAGGATTAGAGTTATAAGCTGAGCCTACATCTGTTGTGTAAAGTGTCGCTTCATTTGTATTTAACATAGCCGACTCTGTCTTTGGATATACATTTACATAATAAACCTGCCTGTCAACAAAGTGGCCGTTTTCATTATAGCCTCTTGCAATAATCTTTACATTTCCCACTTTTTTTGCTCTATAATTTCCCAGTTCATCAACTATTAAAACAGAGGAATCAGCACTGTAAAATTTATACTGTCTTGCCCCAACAATAGAAGCCTTGAATTTTCCCCTTTCCCTTATAGTTACTGTATTAATCTTGTAAATTTTGTTTTTTATATCAGTGGTTTTTAATGTTAAATTAGCAGCGAAGCTTTCTTTAGCATTTGTAAACCCACCAAAACAAAATACTATAAAAAGCATGATAAAAAATTTGGTTAAACTCTTTCTTATTTTCATTTTTTCCTCCTGAATTTTTTCATCTTATAAATTTTTTATAAAAGTCTCTCATAAAATCTTATCGGCTTTTTTAATTAATTTTTTTATTTTTTACAGGAGTAAATCAGATATCCATCCAGGTCAAAAAAATTACCGGATGAAATATTTTGCTTTAGAACATAAATCATGACCACCGGCTCAGCCGGTGGTTTGCTCTGCGGCTATAAGCCGCTGTTACTAGCTACCCCTAAAGGGGCTCTGAAAAATCCGCCAGCCGCACTACGATTACTGGCGGGCTCTCAAGAGCCTCTTTTTATTTGCCCTTGTTTACCGGCTGACCCGTAAACGGATCTATAAATTCACTTAGTGACATTTGATCATATTCTAAATCTTCTTTTAGTTGGTTGCGAATATACTGTTCAATCTTTTTTGCATTTTTACCTACGGTATCTACATAATATCCTCTGCACCAGAAATGTCGGTTCCCGTACTTATACTT
>NZ_FOJY01000039.1 GCF_900112085.1 Acetitomaculum ruminis DSM 5522 | reverse complement strand
ACATTAATAAATATACAAAGCACCCTTTTAAAGAAAGTGGGAGCTAAAGCCCTTAGCGGTATTAATAAAAAAGCTGTTATAAAAGTTCCTGCTAAAAAGTTAAAGACCTACAAAATACTTTTAAGCAATAAGGGACAAAGCAAAACAGTAAAAGTAAAATAAAAACAAAATAAGATAAAAAAACAGGGTTTGTATCGCAAATATCGTGTGATATGAACTCTGTTTTACTTATATCTGAAAAAGGCTGGTATTTAAAAAATTTCCCAGAAATTACAAAAACGAATTTCTTGGTAAATTTGCAGATTAATAAATATATACCCTATAGGGGTTTGAGTAGTTATAATTATGATAAAAAACATGAAAAACATAAAAAAAAAATTAAAAATACATCTTGACAATAAAAATATATAGAATTATTATAAAAATGTGAATTTTTAAACAAAGAAATCTGCAGAAGTATTGTTATTTAATTCGCAAATTTAATAAACGTAAGTTTGTTAACTGGCAACGGGTAAAGCGGAAGAGAAAATCTTTCCTATATACCACAAAAATAGTATTTTATGATCAAGGAGGAAAAACATATGAGAATTATGAAAAAAATACTATCATTACTTTTAGTAGTAACTATGACAATGGCTATGGGTCTGACAGCATTGGCAGCTGATGGAACACAAGCAGACACTAATGTTACTACGAAAACTGTAACTTTCAACATTTATAAAGATAAAGAAGAACTTTTAGCAGGTCCTATAACAGTGACGGTTGATTCAGGAACAACTCTTGACAAGGCAGTTGAAAAATTAATGAATTATTTCCCGAATTTTAAATTTGGGACTTACCAAGGAGAGGCTTACAGATATCTTGAGAGTATGATAATTAACGGAGAAGCTTATAAGAGTGAAAGCAGTACAACAGTAAATGGAAACCATGGACACTATGAAGGAAGTGACTGGGAGTACTATGTGGGTGAAAAAATGAATGATAATACATATGGACAGGTTTATATGTCATCATATGTTATCAATGATAACATTAATGTATTTTTAAATTTCGCCTACAGTTCTTTTGACTGGTAATCCTGGTAATTAGCTAGTTAACAACTGTAAAAGCAAGGCAGAAAGCTCATGTTAAATATTGAGCTTTCTGACAAAAAAATAGTGGAGGAAATACAAAATGATATTTAAATTTTCGAAAATCAAGTATGCCTTTTTGATTTTCGCTCTTTTTTTTGTTGGCTATTTTTCTACATCTGTACATGCTGCCGAAAATTCCATTGAAAAAGTAGAGGTTATGGATAGTAAAACGGCAGTTCCTTGTAAAAAAATATCAGATAATGTTTATGTAACAGATGGTATAACCAGTAGTAGTTCTTATAGATTTAGGGTTTATGTTACAGACTCTCAAAGATATATAGTAACATCTGCCAGTTGTTCTATTGATAATACTGTTAAAATAAGTTTAGACGACCAAACTTCCAATATGTGGGGAATACTTTTTCAGTCTTCAGGTCCTGCTTTCCAGTCTAAGGGAGCACAAACCTTTTATTTTGATATTCAGGATACTCAAACCCAAAAAACAGAAAGCTTTATACTAATTTCAAAAAATAAAGATACCCTTGAAAGAGGTGAAGCATGTGTAACAAATCCGGGAGCTGAATTATTAGACTCATCTAAGAATTCTTTAGAAGAAGCAAGAACCGATGCTGAAAATTCGGTGCCTCAGGTTAAGGAATTAGATGATTTTAAGGAATCTAAGGTTTATTTAAGATTTACTAGACCTCATGAAGAATATACTGTTTTTACTTCAAAGACCCTTCCTAAGTGGATGTTACCTGATAATAACTTTTTTAGAATTAACGGTTCCCAAAAAGTTCAGTTTAATTCATCAGATACAGGAAAAAATGATATTGTATCAGCTCCAATTTATCTAAAAAAAGGCATTAATGTAATAGAAGCCTACAGTGAAACAGACTATGGTTCTTATTTGGGAGAACTGACAGGTTCTGATGATTATGAGTTGGGAAAATTTTATGCAGATACAGCTGTAATAGATGAATTTGTATGGATTATTAATTATACCGGTGAGGAAAGTCAACCTGTTCTTTCTAATAATGCTGAAATTAAAGATATTCATGCATTTAATTATGTGTATAAATATTTAGACAATCCAGCTGATTTTACTACAAGCGTTGATGCAGATAAGGATGAATATTCTATTAATCTTCCTGAAAATATGAAATATCCTTACCTGCTTTTACAAATAAGAACCGAAGATGAGGCAGCGAAGGTATCCCTTCCTGAAGACATGGTAAAATCCCTATACGGTTCTATTTATTCCATAGAGGTTTCACCGGGTCAGACTAAGGAAATTCCTGTTACCCTAACAGCTGAAAATGGAGACACAAAGGTTCATAACATAAAGTTAAACTGGTTATCTTCTAAATGTAATATCGAAGATATTTCTATAGAAAATGGAAAACTTGAAGGAAGCTTAAATTCTGAAGATACTTCTTACTATGTAGAATCATTAGGAAATGGAGATATAGTTTATAGGATAAAGGTTTCAGAAGGGGCAAAAGCAAGCCTTAATGGAAAAGAGGGAACTAAAGAAGGAGATTACTGGATTTTTAATGCCAAAGCTTCTGATTCCTATACCAATATAGTCGTTACTGCCTATGATGGAACAAACAAGAAAATATATACTTTTGTAAATAAGACTCTTGGAAATTATTTTGGTATATCAGATAATACAAAGGCAAAAGCAAAAGAACTTCTTAATAAGACAGACTGGTATACTACAGAAAGTAATCTTGCTCAGGCTAGTTATTGGGATGTTTTCATGAGGGCAGCTGCCGGATTGTCCTTTGATAATACTAAAATATATAATATTACAAAAGCTAGAATCGACAGAAAAATTCCGGCAAAAACATATGGTTTTCTTATTCTTGATCTTGTTATTTCCGGGGAAAATCCTTATGACTTTAATGGCTCAAACTATGTGGAACTTCTTGAAAAATGTGACGAAAAGTATGAGCATAAATCATTTGGTTCAAACGAAGCAGATATTTGGACATATATAGCTCTTAAAGCTGCCGGAGCCCAAAGTGATTATCCATATATGAATGATCTTTTAAACAGAGTGAAGTTTTTTGCCATGAATTCTTCAGGGGATATAGAATTAAGAAGCCTTGCCTGGGCTGTCTTAGGAGATGACCTTAGCGAAAAACAAAAAATTTATCTTATTGAAGAAGTAAGAGATAAATATCTTTCAGATAAGGAAGATATGGCGGGACTCTTTACATATTATGATGAAGTAAAATATGTTACTTCAAGTTGTCATGTTGCAGTTATGGAAGGCTTAAATGCCATTGGCTTTGATGTGGAGAAATATCAGTTTGACCAAAGCCACTCACCTTTAAATACTTTAAAAAGCTTGTTCTATAGTGAAGGAGAGTGGCTAAATAAGGTAGGCGGTAGCGTTGATGAGAAAAAAATAATTATAAGCCTTTGCGATATTGCAAATGGTGGAAGTATTTATAATAAATATGCACCAACTAAAGAAGATTTAAACAAGCTTATTGAAATTGCAACTCCTCTTTTAGAGACTGCTTCCAAGACAGGTCAAGAGAATTTAAAAGCAGCTTATGACGAGGCAGTTAAGGTTAAAGATTTAGAAAGCGGCTTTGGAAAAGAGTATTATAACTTATATTCAGCCATAGCAGCCATTGACCCATCAAAGGTATCAAAACCAAATGCCCGTATGTGTTCAGATGCAGATTCAGAAAAGATAGATGCAGTTATTGAGCTTATTAATAACCTTAAAGAGGAATATACTTTAGAGGATCTTGAAAATAAAGATGCCTATAACGAGGCTTTAGAGGCTTACAATAATCTTGGTCAAACCTACTATAAGTCATATGTTACAAATGTAGAAAAACTCTATAAAACAGGAGATATCTACGAAGACCTTCAAACAGCAAAAGAAGTAAGCAACCTTATTAATGAGCTTCCTGAGAAGGTAAGCTTAGAAAACAAAGAAGCAGTTGAAAATGTTCAAAAAGCTTATGAAAAGCTTGGAGAACTGAAAAAATACATAAGCGGCGACACTCTTGATAAATATACTAAAGCTGTAATGGTTATTAAAACTGCCCTTTTGGCAGAAAAAATCAATGCTTTATGCGATGTAGAAAAAATCACCTTAAATGACAAGGAGACAGTTGAAAATCTTAAGAAAGAATTTGAAGCCCTTACTAAGGAAGAACAGGATTATCTAAAAGAAAACAATGCCGACTTAGTAAAAAAACTTGAAGATGCACAAGCAGCCATTAAAAAACTTGAAGAAGCAGCAAATGCTATTAAAAAGGGAGATAAAATCCTTGTGGGCAGTTTCCGTTATCAGGTAACTAATGTAAGTACAAAAAATGCTACAGTGAAATTTATAGGAGCAAAGACTACAGCTCTTACAAATATCACAATTCCTGCAGCTATTAAATATAAGGACAAAACCTTTAAAGTAACAGAAATAGCTGATGCATCTTGCAAAAACTATGGAAAACTTAAATCAATAGTAATAGGCACAAATGTTACAACCATTGGTAAGAATGCATTTTATGCTTGCAAAAACCTTACAT
>NZ_FOJY01000036.1 GCF_900112085.1 Acetitomaculum ruminis DSM 5522 | reverse complement strand
TGGAGAAAAAGATATAAAGAAATAGAACAGGCTGCAAATAATTTATCTGTGGAATATATCACAAATCTTGAAGAGAAGTATCGAAATTGCGAAATGGCCATAAATAACAAAATAGAAGCCTGGTATGGAAGAGCAGCAGAAAATAATAATGTATCCATAGAAGAAGCCAGAAGGCTTTTAAATTCGGATGAATTAAAAGAGCTTAAATGGAGCGTAGAGCAATATATAAAAGCAGGAAAGAAAAATGCTGCTTCAAAGAATTTCATGAAAGAGCTTGAAAACGCATCTGCAAAGTTTCATATAAACAGACTTGAAGCTTTAAAACTTGAAGTAAGAGCTCAGATCGAACTTGCCACAGGTGGTTTAGTGGATGATGTGGATAAAGTAGTTAGTGATGTGTATAAAAATACCTTTTACAAAAGTCTTTTTGAAATACAAAGAGGTGTCGGTATAGGTTTTGATGTTTCAAAGCTTGATACTGATTACATCCAGAAGATTATAAGTAAGCCCTGGTCTGTGGATGGTACAAATTTTTCTTCAAAGCTATGGGGAAATAAGCTTTTGCTTATTAATACCATAGATAAAGAGCTTACAGCAATGGTTCTTTCTGGAATGGGACCTAAAAGAACAATAAAAAATATAGCAAATGTATTAAATACATCAAAGTATGCAGTAAAAAGACTTGTATTAACAGAGCAAGCTTATTTTACTACCTTGGCAGAAAAAGACAGCTATAAAGAGCTTGGGCTTGATGCATATGAAGTGCTGTCTACCCTTGACAATCGTACCTGTGAAGTGTGCGGTGACATGGATAGACAGCATTTTTATGTTAAAGATATGGAAATAAGTGTGAATGCTCCACCTTTTCATCCCTTCTGTAGATGTACTACCATACCATATTTTGAAGATGATGATATGCAGCAGGATACTTTGGCCAAAAGAGCTTCCAGGGATGGAGATGGAAAGACAGTATACGAACTGCCGGAGGATGTGACATATAAGGAGTGGAAGAAGGGATTTGTTGAAGGGGACGAAGAAGTAAAAGAGACATTTATGCCAATGAATTTACAGTTTTTTGCAAATCATGTAGAAGATAATAAATCAAGGGAAGCAGTAGATGTGACGGAAGAATTTCTTTTGAATGCGACACCTAATAGTCACGAGATAAAGGACTTGATGGAATACGAATATGATGGTCAAACGTATTGTGTAGATAATCACCTGGTTAAATTGGATTATAGTAAATATGAAAGAAGGATAGCAGATGTTATTGAAAATACTTTAGGGGGAGAATTGTTCATGGTTCCTAGGATACAAACAAAACAAAATATAAAGACACCAGATTATTTATGGGAAGGTGAGAGGGTGGATCTAAAAACAACTAACGATGATACGAGTGATAATTACATTTTCAATCGATGTAAAGGAGCAAAAGAGCAGGCTACCAGTTTGATTTTTGACATCACAAATAGTAAACATACAAAAGAGGAATTGTACGAACAAACAAAGGATATGTATAGATCGAACAGAACGAAGTTTATAGATAAAATTATATTTGTGGAAAATTATAAAATCATAAAGATATTTAAAAGAAAATAAAAAAGGAAGCCTCCTCACAGCCAAATTTTCCTAAATGCTAGGGATCGGGGCCGCCGGAATGCTCCCTTTGAGATATCTTAATCATGTTATATCATATTTTTTTCTAAAAATCAACTTGATAATGGAAAAAATTGGAAAACAGTAGTGTTTTGTTTAATGTAGGTAAATCCATCTCCTAGGCAACAGTATAAAAAACTGATTGCAGCAGTCTAAAACCCAATAGGCAGCAGGATACAAGCCAAAAACTCCCTTTAAAAATATCTGTGTTATGTTATATAATACAGATAGAACACGAAACAAAATTTGTTTTAAAGTAAAAATAAAAAGAAGGGAAATATGAAAGACAGAGAGAAAAAGAAAAGATTTTTAAGAAGTTACAGGAATATCATTAGCGAAAAAAACAGACTCCAAATAAAAGCGGATGAATTAAGGCTTAATATCATTCTTCCAAGTGTAAGATATTCAGATATGCCAAGTGCTCACAATATTGAGGACAGAATGGCTAACTATGTGGCAGAGCATGACAAGCTCATCACTAAAATATTAATTCTGTCCCAGGAAGCAAAGAACTGTTTAGACTTGATTCATGACAGAATAAGTGAATTGACAGATGATTATGAAAAAGAAATACTTGAAAAAAGATATATTCAAAGAAGATCATGGGGCAAAATAATAGCTGATACCCCTTATGAATCTGCACAGGTCTTCAGGATTCACAATAAAGCCCTGGATAATTTAAGACTTGATAAGTCAGATATACAGGTAATACTATCACTTGATAATGAATAATAATCTGTGATAGTAAATGATAGTTAATGATATGATAAAGTGATAATGTAGAATTAATTTCTTTTTACAACCTCCTTTTGATATATATTTTGGTAAACCATGAAAGCTCCATAGACAATATGGAGCTTTTTTGGTGTAAATGAAAGAGGTGATGATGTAATGTCTGAAAAAAAATATGATTACGGAGATTTAAGCTTGAAGCAACGGACACTACTTCGTTGCCTTCTAAAAGGAATGTCTTATGTACAAGCATATAAAAAAGCTTATCCAGACAGTAAAATGCTTGATGATAATATACCAAATCAGGTAAATAAGATGATAAAAAATACAGGTGGAAAGTTCCCCAAATTTTCCCAAGTATATCAAAGGATGAAAAAAGAAGCAGATGAGGAAGCAAAAAAACAGGCAATTGCCGATTCCGTGGAGATTTTAGAGTTTTATTCTGCCCTAATCAGAGGGCAGATGGAAGAGGAAGTAGTAGTATTAAGTACGGATGTAAAAAAAGGTACATCAAAAGCAGAAAAAATTAAAAAAGGTGCCTCACTAAAAGACAGGAAGTCAGCAGCAGACTCTTTAGCCAAACATTACGGCTTATTAAACGAAAAAATTAAGTTAGATGTTACTCCTATTGTCATAAAGGATGACATTGGAGATGATGAAGATGACGACTAAGGAAATATCTGTAAAAGAGCTAATAGGAAAAGGCTATAATTACTTTTGGAAGTGTAAAAAACGTTACAGAGTAGTAAAAGGCTCCCGTGGCTCTAAAAAGTCAAAAACAGCAGCAATACAAAGAATAGTTCGAATTGTGCAATATCCTTTATGTAATTACTTATGTGTAAGAAGATTTGCCAATACCATCAGGGACTCAATATATGCTGACTGTAAATGGGCAATTAAAAAGTTAGGCCTGGAAGATTATTTTATATACAAAACTTCTCCCCTGGAGATTATATATGTTCCCACCGGGCAAAAGATATTATTTAGAGGTCTTGATGAAGGTACAAAAGTAACCTCCATAACAGTTGATACTGGAGTATTAAACTTCGTTGATATAGAAGAAGCTTATGAGATAGAAGAAGCTGACTTTGAAAAGCTTGAAATGTCCATAAGAGGTGAAGTCCCGGAAGGTTATTTTAAACAAATCACCCTTTTATTTAACCCTTGGTCTGCAAACAGCTGGCTTAAAAGAAGATTCTTTGATACACCGGATGATGATGTATTAACCCTAACAACTACGTGGAGATGTAATGAGTGGCTTGATGAAAGTGATAAAAACATCTTTTTAAAGATGGAAAAAAACAACCCAAGAAGAGCCAGAATTGAAAGTTTTGGTGAGTGGGGTATATCAGAAGGCCTTATTTATGAAAAAGTTAAAACAATAGCCTTTGATGTGAAAAAAATAAGAACCACACCGGGAATAAAAGCAGCATTTGGGTTAGACTTTGGTTTCACAGATCCAAATGCTTTTGTATGTCTTTTAATTGATGAGGCTAATGAAAAGCTTTATGTATTTGACGAATGGTACCAAAGCGGTATTACAAATAAAATAATAGCCTGCAAGATAAAAGAAAAAGGTTATGGCGGCCAAAGGATAATATGTGACTGTGCAGAGCCTAAAAGCATACAAGAGCTTAAGAACGAACAGATAAAAGCAGAGCCTTCCAGGAAAGGAAGGGACTCAGTTAATCATGGAATACAGTTAATACAAAACTATGAAATATATGTACATCCAAAATGTACGGAGTTTAAGAAAGAAATAGAAAATTATTGCTACCTTAAGGACAGATCGGGAAGAATGACCGATAAACCAGACCATGAATTTTCCCATGGAATGGATGCCATGAGGTATGCAGTTACAAAGGCACTTTTGCCGGAAAGATATGGATGGTGATAGGATGCTTTCATTTGGTATGGAAACCAGACGCATTAATGATATAGTCACAAGAGGAGCTAAAACACGCATCTCAGACAAAGAGTTTTTAAAAAAAGAAATATTAAAGTGGCTTAGGTCTCCTAAAAGGAGAATGCAGCTAAATGGTGTTTTATATTATGATTATGAGCAGGAAATACTAAAGAAAAAAAGAATGGTATTAGGAGAAGGTGGACAGCTAAGAGAAGACCCAAGACTTCCCAATACAAAGATTATAGATAACCAATATGCAAAGATGGTAGACCAGAAGGTTAATTACCTTCTGGCAAATCCCATAACAATAAATTCTGAAAACAAAAAATACATACAGGCTCTTAAACAGGTTTTAAACAAGAGCTTTAATCGTTTACTTAAAAACCTTGGTAAAGACAGTTATAACTGTGGTATAGGGTGGCTATATCCTTATTATGACGAAAATGGAGAATTTAAAATAAAAAAATTCATGCCTTATGAGGTATTGCCTTTCTGGAAAGATGATGATCATACAGAACTGGACTTTGCAGCAAGGGTATATGATGTAGAAGACTATGAAGGTGTTAATGAAAAGACAGTAACCCATGTAGAAGTATATGACACCAATGGCATACATAAATTTATTTTAAACGGGGAAGCCCTTACACCGGATTACAGCACTTATTACTTTGAAAATGATGAAGAGGGTTACAATTGGGACAAAGTGCCTTTAATCCCATTTAAGGCAAACAACAAAGAAAGCTCTCTTTTAAAGCAATGTAAGTCATTACAGGATGCCCTTAATGAAATCATGTCCATGTTTGTTGATGGACTTAAAGAAAACCTTTCAGGCAGCAGTATATTAATAATAAAAAATTATGATGGTGAAGATTTAGGTACATTCAGACATAATCTTATGACCTACAAAGCAGTAAAGGTAAATACCATAGATGGTGCAGATGGGGGCATAGATGCCCTTAAAATAGAGGTGGACAGTAATAACTATGAAGTCATTGTAAAAGAGCTTAGAAAAGCAATAATACAAAACTGTAGAGGCTTTAATGCAGAAGAGCTTAAGAGCTCTGGCTCACCTAATGAAATGACAATTAAATCCATATACTCAGATATTGATTTAGATGCCAATGAAATAGAAACAGAATACCAGGCAGCCTTTGAGCAGTTATTATGGTTCATAAATTTTCATCTTCAAAACAGTAAAAAAGGCAATTTTGAAAATGAGGATGTGGAAATAATCTTTAATCGTAACATGGTTGTTAATGAAACAGAGCTTATAGCAAATGTTAATGCATCAGCTACACTTCTAAGCAAAAAAACATGTATAAGCCATCATCCTTATGTCATTGATGTGGAAAAAGAATTAAAACAGATAGATAAAGAAAAAAATGAAAGCATGGACAGTTTTGGAAATGCTTTTTTTAATGCCCCTAAAGCAGGAAATGACTTAAGTGGTGATAATAAGACCTTAAGCGGTAATGATAAAACCCTAAGGGGTGATGCAGATGAAAAGTAATAGTAAAAACTATTGGAGAAAAAGATATAAAGAAATAGAACAGGCTGCAAATAATTTATCTGTGGAATATATCACAAATCTTGAAGAGAAGTATCGAAATTGCGAAAT
>NZ_FOJY01000035.1 GCF_900112085.1 Acetitomaculum ruminis DSM 5522 | reverse complement strand
TCTATGACAGGTGGTGGAGTTCAGACACCTGGATTCATGGGACATGGAAAACACTTCATCGCTTCCAAGAAATTCATGAAAGCAGAAGGTGGACTTGAAAGACTTGTATGGCTTCCTAAGAAGTTAAAAGAAGAAATTGCAGATGCTATCAATAAGACAGCTAAAGAGCTTTATGATATTGATAACTTCGCTGATATGATTGCTGATGAAACAATCGCAGAGGACGGAGAAGCATTACTCAACTTCCTTACAGAAAAAGGACATCCAGTTCTTAACATGGAACCTATGATGTAATTACAATATTAAGAATATTAAATCAATATATCTCTGGCGGTGCAAACTGCCAGAGATATTTAAAGAATTGATAATAATTTTTAGCAAATTTTATAAAATAAAGTGAAATATGTGAATATCTATATGAAAGTTATAGTAGAAATTCAATAAAAATGTTGATAAATAATTGACAAAGTGCATGAATAGTGTATAATAGATGAGAGAATGTGAGTAGATAATTATCTATTATGAACTGTAATGGAGTTGATGCGCAAATGCTCCATTATGCAACCGGAAAGATGTATACCGGTTTTGTCCCTACTTATACTTTGGTTACAATACATAATTATATGTATGTGGCGGAATAGAGAATTAAAATAAAAGGAGGATTTATTAAATGGCTTTTAAAGCAGCAACACAGAAGTTTGGTTCTTCAATCAATGCAGTAGAATTAGGCGTTGGCGATAAAAAGATTACTCTCGGTGGAGAAAATGTATTCCCATTATATACATTTGATGATGCCATTGCTAATTCACCAAAGGTAGGCGTTGAGCTTACAGATTTAGGTATCGATGATACTCTTCCAGAATTAAAGGAATTCTATGCAGGATGCGACACAATCGCAGATCAGGCTAAGAAGGCAGCTACTATGGAAGGAGCTGATTTCCTTTCATTAAGATTTGAAGGAGCTGATCCAAACGGCGAAAACAAATCAACAGAAGATTGCGTAGCAATTGCAAAAGAGGTTGCAGCAGCAGTTGATCTTCCAATCGTAATCTGCGGATGTAAAAATGTTGAAAAAGATTCAGAACTCTTTTCCAAAATTGCAGAAGCAGTTCCTGACAAAAATATCTTATTCCTTGCATGTAAAGAAGAAAACTACAAAAATGTTGGAGCATCTGTAGGACTTGCTTACAAACAGAAAGTTGGAGCTGAGTCAGCAGTTGATATCAACCTTGCAAAACAGTTAAATGTAGTTCTTACACAGTTAGGCGTTAATGCCGGAGACATCGTTTGTAACGTAGGATCAGCAACAGCTGGATATGGTTTTGAGTATGTTGTTTCTACATTAGACAGAATTAAATCTGCTGCTCTTTCACAGGGTGATGGAGATTTACAGATGCCTATTATGACACCTGTTGCTTCAGAAACATACAATGTTAAAGAGTCTCTTGCTTCAGAAGAAGATGCTCCAGAATGGGGTTCACGTGAAGCTAGAGCTGTAGAAATGGAAATCGTAACTGCAACTGCTTGTATTGCTAGTGGTTCAAACGCTGTAATTCTTAAACACCCTCAATCGGTTGCAACAGTTTCTAAATTTGTTAAAGAATTAATGTAATCGAAAGGGAAGGAGGATATAAAAAATGGCATTAAAAGGTCTTGATATTTTTAAATTAACACCAAAGAAAAATTGTAAGGAATGTGGATTCCCAACTTGTATGGCATTTTCAATGAAAGTTGCACAGGGTGCAGTTGAAATTACAAAATGCCCACATATTTCAGATGACGTTGTTGCACAGTTAGCTGAGGCTACAGCACCTCCGATGAAGACAATCAAAATCGGCGCAGGTGATGAAGAACATCAGCTTGGTGGTGAAACAGTATTATATAGACATGAAAAGACTTTCGTAAGCAAAACACTTTATGCAACTACTGTATGTGATTGCAAAGACGACGCTGAAAACGATGCAATTCTTGAAAGAATGAAAAAGATCGATTATGAGCGTATCGGTGAGAGAGAATATGTTGAGCTTGTTTATGTAAATCATGCAGACGGAAAAGACGGATATGTTGATTTAGTAAAGAAAGCTGACGCAACAGGAAGAACTTTAGTATTAGGCGTTAAAGATGTTGACCTTGCTAAGGCAGCACTTGACGTTGTTAAAGATAAAAAACCAATCCTTAATGGAGCAGACGCTTCTAACTATGAAGCAATGAGCAATCTTGCTACAGAATATGGTGTAGTTCTTGGTGTTACAGGTGCAAACCTTGATGAATTACATGATACTGTAGAAGCTATTGAAAAATTAGGAAACAAGAACCTTATCCTTGATGTAGGAACAGAATCAGTTAAAGATGCATTTAAGAATGCTGTTGAAATCAGAAGAGCATGTCTTAAAAATGAGGATAGAACATTCGGTTATCCATCACTTGTTAACATCGGCCGTTTAGCTGCTGGTGACAAGACAATGCAGGCTGCTTTAGCTTCCTTATTCACATTAAAATATGGTTCAGTGGTTGTATTTGAAGAGATGGATTATGCACAGGCATTGGCTCTCTATGGTTTAAGACAGAATGTATTTACAGATCCACAGAAACCAATGACAGTAGAACCAGGTATTTATCCAATCAATGGTGCTACAGCAGATTCACTTTGTGCTACAACAGTAGACTTCGCTTTAACATACTTCGTAGTTTCAGGAGAGTTAGAGAGATCTGGAGTACCTATTAACCTTATTATCCAGGATGCTGGTGGAATGTCAGTTCTTACATCTTGGGCTGCTGGTAAATTAAGTGCTTCTTCAATTTCTAAATTTATCGAAGAAGAAATCAAAGACAAAGTTACTTGCAGAAAATTAATTATCCCTGGTAAAGTTGCAGTTCTTAAAGGTGAACTTGAGAACAAACTTCCTGATTGGGAAATTATAGTTGCTCCAAACGAAGCTGTACAGTTAGTTAAATTCCTTAAAGACTTAACAGCTTAATTATAATAGAAATAATCAATCGTAAGAGGCCGTGTAGGTCATATATTTGACAAACATGACCTCTATGATTGTTTTATAACAAAAAGACTATGTAAAAACTAAGTGAGGAGAGAACAAATGGCAAAATTTATTACAATTGGTGAAAGAATTTCAACAACTGCACCTGCAATCAACAAAGCTTTAACTGAAAGAGATCCAGAACCGATCTTAAAGAGAGCTAAAGAGCAGATAGCTGCTGGTGCTGACTACATCGATGTAAACATCGGACCTGCAGAGTCTGATGGAGAAGATCTTATGAAATGGGCTGTACAGCTTATTCAGGGTGAATGTGATAACATTCCACTTGCTCTTGATACTTCAAACATGAAAGCTATCGAAGCTGGTATTACAGTTTACAACAGATCTAAAGGTAAACCAATCGTTAACTCAGCAGATGCTGGAGACAGAGTTGAGTACATCGATTTAGCTGCTGCTAACGATGCTATCGTAATTGCACTTTGCTCAAAAGGTGTTGTTGCTCGTGACAATGATGAGCGTATGGTATTCCTTCAGGAAATGCTTGAAAGAGGTATGGAAAAAGGAATGGACGCAGGAGAAGATATGTGGTTCGATCCATTATTCCTCGTTATCAAAGGAATGCAGGACAAACAGTTAGATATTCTTGAGTTCATCAAATCTATCAGCGAACAAGGTCTTAAATCTACAGGTGGACTTTCAAATAACTCAAACGGAATGCCTAAGAACATTAGACCAATCATGGATTCATCATTACTTGCTATGGCTATCATGAATGGATTCACATCTGCTATCGTTAACCCTAACGACAGAAGATTAATGGAAACAATCAAATGTTGTGATATCATCAGAAATGAAACAATCTACGCTGATACATTCTTAGATTTCTTAGATAAATAATACTTGAGAAAGTAAATAATTGAGAAGTTAATCCTCTGGATTTTATATCCAGAGGATTTTTTTGTAAGTAAAGACCAAAGTATACATATAAAAAGACCGAATTTTTTGCAGCTAAAGTTTACAGAATGTTTATATTGCTTGACATTAATATGAAAAAAGTTTAAAATTTAAGTGTTGTATTTGTACAATGAAAACTAAATAAGGAGGTGCTCCTGTGATTGGCTATATAATTATAGCTGTTGTTATCACGCTTGTAATTTCCAGTGTTGTAAGCTCATTAGTAACTACAGCATATCGTAAATCAGTTGATGAAAAGACGATAGGTAGTGCAGAGAGTAAAGCAAGGGAGATAATAGACGAAGCAATTAAGGTTGCAGAAACAAAAAAACGTGAAGCATTACTTGAAGCGAAAGAAGAGTCTATAAAGACAAAGAACGAACTTGAAAAAGAAAGTAGAGAGAGGCGTTCAGAACTTCAAAAATACGAAAGACGTGTTTTACAAAAAGAAGAAAACCTTGACAAAAAAGCAGAAGCTATTGAAAAAAGAGAAGCGGGATTTGCAGCGAAAGAACAAGAAATTGAGCGTCAAAGACGAGAAATTTCCGAATTACATGATAAACGATTACAGGAATTAGAGAGAATCTCTGGTTTAACCTCTGAACAAGCAAAAGAATATCTGTTAAAAACTGTTGAAGATGATGTCAAACACGATACTGCAAAATTAATAAAAGAGTTAGAAAATAATGCAAAAGAAGAAGCTAATAAAAAAGCGAGAGATTATATTGTAACTGCTATACAAAAATGTGCAGCTGATCATGTTTCTGAAACTACGATTTCTGTAGTTCAGCTTCCAAATGACGAAATGAAAGGAAGAATTATTGGTAGAGAGGGAAGAAATATTCGAACTCTCGAAACATTAACCGGTGTAGACTTGATTATTGATGATACACCTGAGGCTGTAATTTTGTCAGGATTTGATCCAATTAGACGTGAAATAGCAAGAATTGCATTAGAAAAACTTATTATTGATGGACGGATTCATCCAGCCAGAATCGAAGAGATGGTTGAAAAAGCTAGACATGATGTTGAGCTAATGATTAAAGAAGAGGGTGAAGGTGCTACTTTGGAAGTGGGCGTTCATGGAATTCATCCTGAACTTGTTAAGCTTTTAGGAAGAATGAAATTTAGAACAAGCTATGGCCAAAACGCATTAAAACACTCGATAGAAGTAGCTCAGTTGTCAGGAATGTTGGCATCAGAGATAGGTTTGGATGTTAGAGCTGCAAAGAGAGCAGGTTTATTACATGATATTGGTAAGGCTGTTGATAGAGAGATGGAAGGATCGCATATACAAATCGGCGCGGATTTGTGTCGTAAGTATAAAGAATCAGGTCTTATCGTTAACGCTGTTGAATCCCATCATGGTGATGTAGAACCTGAATCATTGATAGCTTGTATCGTACAGGCAGCAGATACTATTTCTGCCGCAAGGCCGGGAGCTCGTAGAGAGACATTAGAAACTTATACAAACAGATTAAAGAAACTTGAAGATATAACAAACTCCTACAAAGGAGTAGAAAAATCTTTTGCTATTCAGGCAGGAAGAGAGATTCGAGTTATGGTAATTCCAGAGCAAGTTAACGATGATGATATTGTTCTTATGGCTAGAGATATTGCAAAACAGATTGAAGATGAATTGGAATATCCTGGACAGGTAAAGGTAAACGTTATCAGAGAATCCAGAGCAATAGAATATGCGAAATAAAATCAAGCCACGTATCATTTGATGCGTGGCTTTTATTGGATTGAAAACCAATAAAACCACCTGCTATGCAGGTGTGTTCCCAATGAGCTTTAGCTTCAAGAAAAGGAAAACCTCCAATGATATAATAGTGCTGGTTCGACAGCCGCACTAAAAAATCAAAGGAGGTTTATCCAAATGGACAAAAATAGTCTAGCACATACAACATGGGAATGTAAGTATCATATCGTATTCGCACCAAAATTTAGAAGAAAGATAATATATCAAAAAATAAGAGCTGACATAGCCCATATTTTAAGTGAATTATGCAAGAGAAAAGGTGTAGAAATAATTGAAGCAGAAGCATGTTCCGATCATA
>NZ_FOJY01000017.1 GCF_900112085.1 Acetitomaculum ruminis DSM 5522 | reverse complement strand
GGAGTTTAAGAAAGGAAAGCTGGAAAATGAAACTTAAAAGAATAAATTATAATCTGACAGTTTGTAAAGTGCCACTGCGTTCATGAGGAAGTAGCAAAGCGGATTCCGAATGTCCGCTTTACGAATGATTGCTTTACCAAAAACAAGTCAAATTGGAAATAATAATTATAATAGCTGTAATGTAAATATAAGAGAAATTGTATGAATAATCATTTAAAGAAAAAGATAGCACCTGTGATAATAACTATTATCATGGTTTTATATTATTTTATTTACTTTATTTTTTTAATGACAATATTTAAAGGTGTCGCCAGAATGCTACTAGGAGTTGCGCCTTTCTTACTTTCTATGGTGATGATTGGCGTATGTATTCAAAGACTAAAAGAAATAGATGGAGGAGAAGAGGATGATCTTAGTAAATACTGATTATATTAGCGGAAAAAATCTTGAAATGCTTGGTTTAGTTAAGGGTAGCACCATTCAGTCAAAGAACATAGGACGAGATATTACCCAGGGTCTTAAGACTTTAGTAGGGGGTGAACTTGTAGCCTATAATGATATGATGAATGAGGCTCGCGCTCTTGCCACAAAGCGTATGGAAAAGGAGGCTGAAGCTCTAGGAGCAGATGCCATTGTAAATGTACGATATTCATCATCAGCGATTATGCAGGGAGCAGCCGAGGTAATCTCTTACGGAACAGCAGTAAAATTTGTTTAAGATTTAAACGCAGTGTAAGCAATCCCCCGCTTCAAAAGCGTAAGCTTTAAGCGGGGGTATAAGCTTACTAGTGTCAGAAGGGGTTAAAGCCCATTCTGACAGGTGGCACAAAGTGCCACTGCGTTCATGAGGAAGTAGCGAAGCGGATTCCGAATGTCCGCTTTACTGGATAATATAGTTTTAATGTACAAAGCGGATTTGAAAAAGTCCGCTTTACAAATAACTTGAGAAAATGGAGAGAGTGTGTTTATGAATAAAAATTCCAAAAAATTATTGGGTATTTTTGTAGTTTTACTTGTGATTTCTATGGGGACGGGAGGCTTAAAAGGATGTAGTAAACTATTTGGAAAATTCAGTAAGAAAAGTGTAAGCTCTGGAAGGCAGACAATTACAGACGAATCTTTTGATAGTTTTGACAGCATAGAAGTTGAAGGAAACGCAAATGTTTATATGGTTACAGAGGATTATTTTAAAAATCCAACCTGGCTTTCTGAAAATGAATTATTAGATTCTACTCAGGCAGACAAAGCAGATGTTTATCATGTAATTGTAATTAGAGAAAAAAGTATTCCTGAACCCAAAATCAGCCTGAATAAAGGTCATCTAAAAATTGATTCAAACAGGGATAACAATTGGCTTTTTGGAATTTTTTCAGATAATGATTTAGCAACAGAAATTCTTATTTGTTGCCCAAAGAAGGAAATGAAATCCCTTAAAGTAGACGTTGATACGGGAAATATTATGCTGGGGGAAATATCCTATAAAAAAGCAGAGTTTGAAACTGACACCGGATATATACAGCTAACTAATGTAGCCGGAGATAAGCAGGATATTCAAAGCGATACCGGTGATCTTTTTATTTCAGGGAAATTTAATGGCAAAATTGAAGCAGACTCTGACACCGGTGATGTTAATCTTTCGGGAGAATTTAAAGAAAAGGTGAAAGCAACTTCTGATACCGGAAGTGTTTGTATATCAGGAAATTTTAATAAAGATATTGATATTAATTCTGATACAGGAGATATCACCATCAAGACCCCATCGGATATTAAATCATCCGGTGAAATAAATCTTGAAACAGATACAGGAGATATTATTATAAAAGAAAATGGTAAGGACATAGAAAAAATTGATGGTAGTCCGGCTAAATACAGCCATGAAGGTTCTGGAAAAAGAATAAAAGTTCAATCTGATACAGGGGATATTGTATTATCATTTGGGGAAAAAATAGATTAATAAGTGGCTTATTGGCTAAATTTAGACTTCCGAAGGCAAAAGCTTTCGGGAGTTTTTTTCTTATTTGTTTTGGATTCTTAACAAAGTTTTGAGTTTTTTTGAGTTATAAACAGTCAAAAATTTATCTTACCGGTTCCGATTATAAAAAAAGACTTACAAATGTGACTTAATCACATATTTAAATAATTGTTTTTGATATTATTAGCTTGATAACAATATGTCTTGCATATCAGGTCTTTACAAAAATAAAAATAACAGGCCTTGCATTTAAGTAGAAAAATTCAGGAGGATATAATGGTAAAATCTAAAAGATTTGCACAGGTTAATAAACAGTGCTGTGTTGCCTGTGGAGCTTGTATAAAGGAATGTCAAAAAGATGCCATATCCATTATTAATGGCTGTTATGCCCAAATAAATGATGAGATTTGCGTTGGCTGCGGGAAATGTGAAGCTGTCTGTCCGGCAGGAAGTATTGAATTGAAAGCGAGGAAAAAAAGGGATGAATAAGAAAAAACATTGGTATGACTATCTTTGGATTTGGTCTATACTGTATTTTACTTTGGGATTTTTTAATATTTTATTTGCCTGGCTTGGAATGATAGATTTTCTTGTACCCTTGCTTTTTGCAATAATAGCCGGAAATAAAAACTTCTGTAATAAATATTGCGGACGGGGACAGCTTTTTACAGTGCTTGGAAAAAAGGCAAAGTGTTCTGCTTTTAGAAATACCCCTAAATGGATGTCCTCCAAATATTTTCGCTACGGATTTTTAATATTTTTCTTAACAATGTTTGGAAATATGGTTTTTCAGACCTGGCTTGTGGCAAGTGGCGCTCAGTCCTTACGAGAAGTAATTAAACTATTTTGGACAATACACCTTCCATGGGGATGGGCATATACGGCAAATACCCTTCCGGATTGGATAGCCCAGTTTTCCTTTGGTTTTTATAGTTTAATGCTTACTTCAACACTGATAGGTCTTATTGTAATGGTGTTTTTCAAACCAAGAACCTGGTGCAGCTTTTGTCCAATGGGAACCATGACTCAGGGTATCTGCAAAATTAAAAATAAAAACAAATAAATATAGCATTTCACAAGAAAGACAGATTGTTTTACAAAGGAAAAAGACATGAGTAATACAGAAAATATCAGGAAACTTCTTCCTTTTTGGAGTCATTTAAGTAAGGAAGAAATTGAAAGAATAGAGATAAGTTTAATAGAGAAATCTTTTTCAAAAGGAGAATTAGTCTCACAAAATTCAAATTCCTGTGAGGGAATGATTATTGTTGAAAAAGGAGATATAAGGGTTTCAATTATTTCTGAAGAAGGAAAACAGATTACCTTATTTCATGTTTCAGATAATGAGGTGTGTGTCATGTCTGCATCCTGTGTCATAGCAAAGCTTACCTTTGAAACTGTTATAAATGCTCAAAAAGATACCAAAATATTTGTTATCCCATCGGCAACCCTTGATTTTTTGATAGATAATAATATACATGTTAAGGCAAAGACCTACGAGCTTTTAGTGGAGAGATTTTCCACAGTTGTCCGGGTAATGGAGCAGATATTATTCAAAAGAATCGACCATAGAATAGCAGATTTTTTGCTATCTCATTATAAAAAAACTAAAAATAAAGAAATAAAAATGACCCAGGAAGAAATTGCTTTTGAAATAAATACTGCAAGGGAAGTAGTTGCCAGAATTCTAAAACAATTTGCTTTTGAAAATCTTGTGGAATTAAAAAGAGGAAAAATAATACTTAAAGATATTGATAAATTAAAGGCTTTATTCAAAGATTAAAAAAATAAATTTTCATACTATTATACAAGGGATTTATCAACTCTTTTGTTAAGTATGTCGATATATTTAAAAAGGTGTAGGAGAACATGATATTTTAATAAATGAAATATTTTGTTCTCCCTTTATTTACATAGAAGATATTTAAAAATGATAGCAAAAGGCTATTAAGTAAGTGCAATTAATAACAAACAGGGGGGTTTGAATTTAAAATGTATAAGTATTATTGCGTATAAAAATTTAATATATTATTCAAAAAATTTCTGCTTAGGTGGGCTATCCGGCTTTTTTGGGATTTAAAGGAATATTAAATTTCCTGCTGCATCTCGCAGAAATATTCCTGACTTGTTTTTTAACATGCTGTAGGTAAAAATAAAAAAGAAATGGAGACTTAAAGGATGGGTAGACGGTTTACTATTAGGAAATGGATTCAGTTTTTGGTTATTTCGGCAGTTTTTCTTGCGGCTTTTGTTGTGGGGGGTGTTGCCGTTATCACCTGTATTAGAACAATTAAGAGCGACTATACAAAAATGGCAGAAATTGCCACTACACATTTGCTTGAGACCATAGAAAAAAGTGAAGGCAAATGGAAGTATGATGAGAAAACGGCCAGATTGTA
This sequence comes from Acetitomaculum ruminis DSM 5522, assembly GCF_900112085.1. Lineage (GTDB taxonomy): Bacteria > Bacillota > Clostridia > Lachnospirales > Lachnospiraceae > Acetitomaculum > Acetitomaculum ruminis. Next base: position 75,424 of record NZ_FOJY01000017.1, on the reverse strand, counting down.
TCATGGAGATGATGAAATTACAGTTGAGCTTTTTGATACTGTAAATAATAGCGAAGTGCCGGTATTTCACACGATTTTTAAAGACGATTTAAGGGTACTTACCAATATCAAAAAAGAGGATGGCTCCTATGCCACAGGAACTACGGCAGATGCCACCATATATGCCACTCTTAAAAAAGGGGAAACCTATACACAAAACGGGGTAAAAATTTTAGGAAGCAGCTATACTGTATGTTATGAGCCAATTTATAACGGTGATGAGTTTTGGGGAATGGCATTTACGGGAGTAAGTCAGTCCACGGTAACCAGCGAAACCATGAAACTTCTTGCGGCTATTTTGATTTCAATGTTTCTTTCCCTTCTTGTTATTATTATAATTTCAAACAAGGTATTAAAAAATCTTGCCAATAAATTAATACGAGAAATAGAAAATGGTCAGGATCAGTTAGTGGATTTTTCAAAGCGTATTAAACAGATTTCCAACAGAACTACCGAAGAAACCAAGGAAATTGCAAAGGCAATGAACAGTGTTGCCCAAGGGGCTACGGGACAGGCAGCAGCAACTCAGGAAGCTATGTCATCTACAGATGAATTTACTTCCAGTTTAGATGCCGTTAATGAAGAAATCCATAACAGCAGAACCAGCCTAAGTAAGATTACGGAATGTGCCAAAGGTTCTACCAGGGCAATGGTGGAATTAAATCAAAGTATAAGCGACAATAATGAAATCGTTGAGCATATATCCCAGGATATTGAGCAGGGAGTGAAAAATACAGACAATGCTCAGTCCATAGTTAAAACCATTGATGATTTGGCATTTCAGATTAATCTGCTTGCCCTAAATGCTTCTGTTGAGGCGGCTCATGCAGGAGCTTACGGAAAAGGCTTTGCAGTTGTTGCAGATGAAATAAAAAATCTGGCAGAAAATTCTGCTCAGTCCGTTGCTCAAACCGGAAATATTATTACGGAAATCGTGGAAACAATGAAAAAAATCAAGGAATCCAATGACAGTTTCGTAGAAAGTAACCTTGAACAGACTAAGAAGGCAAAGGCTGTAGTGGATGCCATGAACGCCATGAGAGACAGCGTAAATGATATAGAAGAAAAATTAAATAATATAAATGATAAATCCGATTCTATTCAAACAGTAAAAAGCGAGCTGGTAAAGGTGGTTCATGCCCTTTCAAGGACTGCCCAGGATAATGCGGCAGCTTCTGAAGAGGTATGCTCATCTGCCGAAACCGTAGGTAAAGATGTGGCAGACATGGAAAGACGCCTTGAAGAAATAAATGACATATGTGATAATCTTGGAGGAGTTATTGACTTCTTTGGAAGAAAATAAAATATTATTTTAATATAAGGACTGATTGTAATGAAAGAAGAAAAAATTGAAATCACAGCTCAAAATCCCTATATGAGTGATGCTGTTAGTGAAGCCCTAGAGGGGATAAATAGTGGTCATGGGGGTCCCTTTGGTTGTGTAATAGTTAAAGATGAAAAAATAGTGGGTAGAGGACACAATATGGTACTTAAAAACTGTGATTCCACCGCCCACGGGGAAGTAGTAGCCATAAGAGATGCTGAAAAAAATCTGAATACCTATGACCTTTCAAACTGTATTCTTTATACTACGGCAGAACCTTGTCCTATGTGCCTGTATGCCATACTTTGGGCAAATATAAAAAAGGTTTATTATGGCTGTACCATAAAAGATACTGCAAATATAGGCTTTCGAGATGAAAAATTCGATGATCTTGCCGGTGGACGAGAAGCATTTAAGGATTTTTTATCCTGCATTGACAGAGATGCCTGTCTTTCATTATTTGATTATTACGAGAAACTGGAAAGTGAAATTTATTAGAAAAAAAGGCTTTCATAAAAATCTTATGGAAGCCTTTTAATAGGTCATATGCCAGATGGTGTTGTTTAATTCGTAATAAAGTCTTATTAGCTTTTTGACTCCAAAAACAATGATTTTACATTCGTAAACAAAGGTATTGTTGGTTACAAAGACTCCGTCAGGCATAAGCTTAGTACCCTGGTGGGAAAGGTCTTTATATTCTTTAATATTATAAATTTGATATTCACCTTCTGTATCCTTCACCCGAACCCGCATAGGTATCAGGCTTCCGTCTTTGGAGTGCTGGCAGATGACATCAACCGCAATTCTCTTTCTATCCATAATATTCACCACATTCATAACTGTAAGTAAAATAGTCGAAAGTCTGTTCTGTATTCTCTTTTGACTATTATAGAACTAATATTCGGTTTTGTAAAGGTTTAGTAAAAGAATGATGAAGTAGCGAAGCGGATTTAAGAATGTCCGCTTTACATTTACTGTAAAATTCTAATAAGAAAAATAAAAGGAAAAATATAATGGTACCACTATTTAAAATTCAGAATATTATATAAAAATAGGATTGACATCAGACAACTTATTGTGCTATTATACTATGGAAGTAATAGCAAATATAATTGAATATTGAAGTACCTGCGACGCAGCAGGTTACTTTCTCTTAGCGATGCAGCTTTAGAATACACATATTTCTTTTTTTAAGAAATGTTTTCTAGGCTGCGTTTTTTTTTGCATCTTCTGTAATAAAAGGAGGGTGATGTATGTCTATGCTAGACGGTGGAAAAGAAAGGATTATACAGGAGTTTGTACCTGGTAAGCAGGTTACACTGGCTCACGTAATTCCCCATCCTGTAAATGATCTTTACAACAAAATGGGACTCATTGACGGTAAGGGTTCTATAGGTATTTTTACAATTACCCCTAGTGAGGCGGCTATTATTGCGGCAGATGTGGCAAGTAAGGCGGCAAGCGTCAGTATAGGTTTTGTTGACAGATTCAACGGCTCATTAATAATAACCGGAGATGTGGCTGCGGTAGAGGCTGCACTTAATGATGTAATGGCAGTACTTTGTGATGAAATGGGGTTTGCGAGAACTCAGATAACGAGGTCGTAAGTTATGGATGAAAAAAAGAAAAAACGCATTATTCTTATAGGAAGATCGATGTCAGGAAAAACTACCCTGTGTCAATATATGGATAATAAAGAGCTCAAATACCATAAGACACAGACAATACAGATTTTTAATGATTTTGTTATTGATACTCCCGGAGAGTATCTTGAAAGGGGAAGTTTAAGAGGTGCTTTGACTGTTACTGCGGTGGAAGCAGATTTAATAGTTTTAGTACAGGAAGCCGATGAGGAGGGGACAATGTTTCCTCCGGGTTATTCATCCACCTTTGCAAAACCTTGTATAGGCATAGTAACAAAAAGTGATTTGGCTGATGAAAGAAAAATTGAATATTGTGAAAAATGCTTAAAGATGGCAGGGGCCAAAGAGGTATTTGTAACCAGTAGTTATACTGGCAGCGGATTTGAAGAATTAATGGACTTTTTAGAAAAATTTAGTGAGAAATAGGAGGCGGGGTGTTTTGCAGGAGACTATTCTAAGTGCCGGTATAGACATCGGTACATCTACTACACAGCTTATATTCAGCAGGATTACCATTGAAAATCTTGCAAGCAGTTATAATGTTCCAAGGGTAAGCATAATTGACAAAGAAGTCATTTACAGGAGCAATATATATTTTACCCCCCTTAAATCCCAAAGGGAAATAGACAGTGAAAAGGTCGCAGGAATAATTATAGATGAATATAAAAGAGCAGGTATCAGCCCTTCAGACCTTAAAACCGGTGCTGTAATAATTACCGGAGAAACTGCAAGGAAAGAAAATGCTGATGTGGTCCTTAGTTCTCTTAGTAACATGGCAGGTGATTTTGTGGTTGCCACAGCCGGACCTGATCTTGAATCTGTTCTGTCAGCTAAAGGAGCAGGAGCAGATGTTTTATCTGAAGAAAACAGAGAAGTTGTTGCAAATGTGGACATAGGAGGGGGGACGAGTAATATAGCCTTCTTTTACAAGGGAATCTTAAAGGGAGTTTGCTGCCTTGATATAGGGGGAAGGCTAATTAAAATCGAAAATAATAAAATTTCGTATATTTTTCCGTCAATAAAAGAATTAGCAAATAATCATGGAATATCCATAAATGTAGGAGATAGGGCTGATGAAGCTGTTTTATCAAAGGTATGTGATTTAATGGCGGACCAGCTTGCTATGGCGCTCCACTTTAGTAAACCAGATGATTTTCACAGAAAGTTGTACACGAATGACGGAAAACCACTTCCTGATGAGCCTAAGATACAGGCTATCACCTATTCAGGGGGAGTGGCAGATTGTATTTATAGCCCAGAAAATAAAGAAACCTTTATGTATGGGGATATAGGCGTTCTGCTAGGACGGGCTGTGAAAAGGCATTCGGTTTTGAGTAACTTAAAGACCTATGTGGCAAAGGAGACAATAAGGGCGACAGTAGTGGGGGCAGGCAGCCATACCACTAATGTAAGCGGAAGCACAATAAGTTATGACAGAAAGAAACTGCCCATAAAAAATATTCCGGTATTAAAAGTCGGCCGGGATGAAGAAATGAATGCCGGGGCGTTTGAAAAAGCCATAACTTCAAAAATTGAGCTTTACAAGCCTGAAGGGGAATTAGAACAGGTGGCAATAGCTTTTTCCGGAGAGTTTCATACAGGTTTTAAAGAAATACAAGAGTTGGCGGATATTTTGATAAAGGCGGGAGATGAAATAATAAAAGGAGCCTATCCGCTTATTGTACTTGTGGAAAATGACATAGCAAAAGCTTTGGGAAATGCTTTAAATGTCAAGCTTGAAAGGAAAAAAGAAGTCATTTGTATTGATTGTATCTACGCTTCTGACGGAGATTACATCGATATAGGAGAGCCCCTCTCCGAAGGCCGGGTTGTTCCGGTAGTTACCAAAACTTTGATATTTAACCGCTAATTGGTATTAAAGAAAAAGAGGTGAATGATTTGATTCTAAAGACAAAGCTTTTTGGCAAGGTTTACGAATTCAAGTCTCTTCGTGAAGTCATGGCCAAAGCAAATGAGGAAAAATCAGGTGACAGACTTGCTGGTATAGCAGCAGAGTCAGCAGAAGAAAGGGTAGCGGCAAAGGTTGTTTTATCCCACATTACTCTTGAGGATTTAAGAAATAATCCTGCTGTACCTTACGAAGAAGATGAAGTCACAAGAATTATTCAAGATGCCGTAAATGAAAAAATCTATGACGGCATAAAGAGAATGACTGTAGCAGAATTTCGTGAATGGTTACTTGATACTGAGACTACAACTGACATGATTAAAAGGGCATCAAGAGGTCTTACAAGTGAAATGGTTGCGGCTGTATGTAAATTAATGAGTAATCTGGATTTGATTTATGCAGCTAAGAAAATCAGAGTTTCCGCTCATTGTAATACCACTATTGGATTACCTGGAACCTTTTCATCAAGACTTCAGCCAAACCATACAACAGATGATCCTAAAGGAATCATGGCATCTGTTATGGAAGGTTTCAGTTTAGGCTGTGGTGATGCGGTACTTGGCTTAAACCCTGTTGATGATTCAGTGGAAAGTGTAGCAAGGATATTAAGCAGCTTTGATGAATTTAAAAATAAATGGGAAATACCTACACAGATTTGTGTACTTGCCCATGTAACCACCCAGATGGAGGCAATGAACAGATTAAATGCCCCGATAGACTTGATGTTCCAGTCTATTGCCGGTTCACAAAAGGGAAATGAAGCTTTTGGTCTTACGGCTACCATGCTTGACGAAGGTCGTGATGCAATGCTTCACAATGCCACATCTACAGGCCCTAATGTAATGTATTTTGAAACCGGACAGGGTTCTGAGCTTTCAAGTGAGGCTCATAACGGCTGGGATCAGGTTACAATGGAGGCTCGTTGTTATGGATTTGCAAAGAAATACGAACCATTCCTTGTAAATACCGTAGTAGGATTTATCGGACCTGAATATCTTTATGATTCCAAACAGGTAATAAGAGCAGGTCTTGAAGATCATTTTATGGGTAAACTTACAGGTATACCAATGGGCTGTGATGCTTGTTATACAAACCATATGAAGGCAGACCAAAATGATATAGAAAACCTTGCAACTCTTTTAGTTGCAGCAGGATGTAACTACATAATGGGAGTTCCTGAAGGTGATGACTGTATGCTTATGTATCAGTGTACAGGTTATCATGAAGCTGCAAGTCTTAGAGAAGCCTTTGGACTTCGTCCAATTAAGGAATTTGATGAATGGCTTGAAAAGATGGGATTTTCAGAAAACGGAAAGCTTACGCCTCTTGCAGGTGATGCTTCAGTATTCTTAAGCAAATAGGAGGTGCGTATTGTGGTTAGTGAAAATGATTTAAAGAACATTATTGCGCAGGTGCTTAATGAGATGAACCTTTCCGGAGGTAGTGATCAAAGACCTTCTGAAGAAATAAAAACAAATAGTGAAAGTGCCCCGCCAAACGAGGAAACAACTAAAGGAAAATTTGTTCCGGATCCTTCAAAAAATGTAGTTGAGGACGGATGCTGGGATGATGTGGCTGCTGTCAGCCTTCAAAAACAGTATCTGGTGGAGAATCCTGTAAATGGTGAAGCATTTTATGATTTAAAGCAATTTGCCCCATGCCGTCTTGGAATAGGAAAAGCAGGAGCAAGATATAAAACTGACCCGCAATTACAATTCAGAGCTGCTCACTCAGCTGCTCAGGATGCGGTATTTTCTGATGTAGACCAGGATTTTGTAGATAATATGGGACTATTTACAGTTCAGACCATGTGTGACAGCAAGGATACCTATCTTACAAGACCTGACCTTGGAAGAAAACTAAGTGAAGAAGCAGTTGCTACAATAAAGGAAAAATGCAAAATGAATCCTACAGTTCAGATTTATGTATCTGACGGACTTAGTTCAGCAGCTATTGCAGCCAATGTAGGTGACGTTCTTCCAGCTTTAGAGCAGGGTCTTAAAAGCTACGGCATAGATTACGGAACACCATTTTTCGTAAAATATGGTCGTGTGGGAGTAGAAGACCAGATAAGTGAAATTACAAAATGTGATGTTGTTTGTGTACTTATAGGAGAAAGACCGGGACTTATTACAGCAACCTCCATGTCAGCCTATATTGCCTATAAGGCAACGGTAGGTATGCCGGAAGCAAGAAGAACCGTACTTTCAAATATTCATAAAGAAGGCACAAACCCTGCAGAAGCGGGAGCACATATTGCGGATATTATTAAAAAGATACTTGATAACAAGGCAAGTGGAACTGATTTGAAACTGTAAGAATAAGGAGGCAGACAATATGAAACGAGATCCAATTCCAGCCAAGGTTCTTTCAACCAAAATAATTCCAAATGTAGCACCGGGAATGGCAAAGGAATTAAATTTGACCCCAGATCAAAGGTCATTGGCATTAATAACCGCAGATTGCGATGATGTTACTTACACAGCCCTTGATGAAGCAACCAAGAAAGCAGATGTAAAGGTTGTATATGCAAAGAGTTTTTATGGTGGTGCTGATAATGCTAACACAAAGCTTGCAGGTGAAATTATAGGAATACTTGCAGGTCCAAATCCGGCTGAAGTAAAAAGCGGACTTGAGGCTTGCGTTGACATGATAGAAAATGTGGCTCACTTCGTATCAGCAAATGATGATGATGACATAGTTTACTATGCTCACTGTATTTCCCGTACAGGCTCATATTTATCAGAAGGAGCAGGTATTGCTGAAGGAGAGGCACTGGCATATCTTATTGCACCGCCATTAGAGGCAATGTATGCAGTGGATGCGGCATTAAAGGCAGCAGATGTAACAATGTGTGTACTTTATGCTCCACCGTCAGAAACAAACTTTGGAGGTGCGTTACTTACAGGAAGCCAGTCAGCATGCAAGGCTGCATGCGACGCATTTGCCGCTGCGGTAGAATTTGTAGCTGATAACCCGATTGAATAGAAAATGTTGTTCGACTGGTAAGAGAGGTAAAATATGCAGGCTTTAGGGATGATAGAAGTATATGGATATCTTGCAGCAGTTGAAGCTTTAGACAGTGCATTAAAAGCGGCTAATGTATCTTTACTTGATACAGTATCTGTTAAGGGAGGAATAGTAAGCGTGCTGGTAATAGGAGATGTGGGGGCTGTAAAAGCAGCAGTAGATGCATCTTCGGCAGCGGCAGAAAGAGTAGGAAAGGTATTAAGTGTACATGTAATACCAAGACCGGATGGCGATGTTATAAAAATGCTTAAAAAAGATATACAACATGGGCCAACCCCACCTGATCCACCAAAACCGCAAGACCCACCAAAACCGCCAAAAACAGATGAACCAAAACCACCTTTTATAAATGACGGCCCACAAATTACAAATGAAGGTTTAAAAGAGGAGGAAAAAGAGCCGGATCTTACCAATGATAATGATGAATTTAAAAATTCGCTGCAGGATATGACAGTTGAAAAGCTTAGAACCATGGCCAGACAGCTGAAAATAAAATCCATGAGTAAAAAAGAGATTCGTTTTGCAAAAAAGGAAGAACTGATTGATGCTATAGAACAACATAAAAGACAGGAGAGGTAAAAGATGCAGTTATACGATAAAGATCTTTTGTCGGTTCAGGAAGTAAGAGAACTGGTGGAAAAGGCTAAAAAAGCCCAGGAAGAACTTGCCATGATGGACCAGGAAAAAGTAGATGCCATTGTAAAATCCATAGCTGATGCCGGAGTAAGAAATGCAAAAAGACTTGCAAAGATGGCAAGAGACGAAACCGGATTTGGCATCGAAGCAGATAAAGTTATAAAAAATGTATTCGGAAGCCGTGGAGTATATGAATACATAAAAGATATGAAAACAATAGGGGTGCTTGAAGAAGATAAAGAAAACGGAATTACCAAAGTCGCAGTACCGGTGGGGGTTATTGCAGGACTTGTTCCTTCCACAAATCCTACTTCAACGGCATTTTATAAGTCAGAAATATCAATAAAAGCAGGAAATGCCATAATTTTCTCACCTCATCCAAATGGTAGAAATTGTATTGTGGAAGCTGTAAAGGTAATAAGACAGGCAATATCTGAGGTAGGAGGAAATGAAGACCTTGTTCAGGTAATCACCATTCCTACAGCTCAGGCTACAGATAATTTAATGAAGCACCCTGATGTTTCAATGATACTGGCAACCGGAGGCTCTGCCATGGTAAGAGCAGCTTATTCCTCAGGAACACCGGCTATTGGTGTAGGTCCTGGAAACGGCCCTGCCTACATAGAAAAAACCGCCGACATACCTTTGGCAGTAAAAAGAATTTTAGATTCTAAAACATTTGATAATGGAACAATTTGTGCTTCTGAGCAGTCAATTGTATGTGACGATGATATGGAACCGGTTATCAGAGCAGAAATGGAAAAACAGGGAGCATACTTTTTGACCCCTGAGCAGGTTAAAAAACTTGGTTCCTTTATTTTAAGGGCAAATGGAACCATGAATCCTATGATAGTAGGAAAAGATGTGGCTGTAATAGCAGAACTTGCCGGAATAGATGTGCCAAAAGGTGCAAGAGTTTTAGTTGCAAAAGAAGATGGAATAGGAAGAGGACATCCTTACTCAAATGAAAAACTGGCACCGATTCTTGCTTTTTATACAGCACCAAGTTATGTAGAGGTTTGCAAGTTTGTTCAGGATATTCTTCATTATGAAGGTGCAGGACACACCTTTTCAATGCATACAAAAGACGAAAAGATGGTTGATTACTTTGCAAAAAGAGTACCTGCATCAAGGATAATCGTAAATACACCAAGTACTTTGGGAGGAATAGGTGCTTCCACAAAATTAATGCCTGCTCTTACATTAGGCTGTGGAGCTGTAGGAGGAAGTGCTACTTCAGAAAATGTTGGACCTATGCAGTTATTAAATATCAGATATGTTGCAAGGGGAAGATGTGAAATTGAAGACATTAAAAATGATATGCCGGATTGCGACGGCAGTATATGTAAACCAAGGGTATCTATCGATAATATAGATGTAGAGGCACTTGTAGAGGAAATAATTAAAAGGCTTAAAGCTTAAGAATTAAGGAGGAAAAAATATGGCAACACAACAAGCACTGGGAATGATAGAAACTAAGGGACTCGTAGCTTCTATAGAGGCTGCGGATGCAATGGTAAAGGCTGCTAACGTTACTCTTATCGGAAAAGAGCATGTTGGAGGCGGACTTGTTACCGTTATGGTAAGAGGTGATGTAGGGGCAGTTAAAGCGGCTACTGATGCAGGTTCTGCTGCTGCTGAACGCGTAGGAGAATTAATAAGCGTACATGTAATCCCAAGACCTCATGAAGAAGTAGAATTCATCCTTCCAAAGCTGAATACTTCAAATTAAGAATTTAGCGATTAATTGTAAGGAGGTGATTTTTTAGGTCATGAAAGTAATAACTGAAGCAATATTGCGTGATGAACTAAGAGCTTTAAAACCGGAAACTTACGTAATTCCGGAAGGAAAAATACTTTCTCCCGCAGGCAGGGAATACCTCCAGCAACTAAAAATAAAAATAATAACTCAAAAAGAACTTAAAAACTCTAAAAAAGAAAGTAAAGAAGTTTCAGAGGCTGTTAAAGAGTCAGATTCAAAACCAAAACAGTCTCCTGAAAATCTTGACATGATGAAAAAGCCAAAATACAAAGATTATGAATCAGGTGCCTTCTACTATGATAAGCCTGAGCATATGACCCAGCTTTATGGAAATATGCTTGTAACAAAAAATCATGAAAGAATCTATTTCAGAGGCAGATTAGACGCCTTAGAAGCAGAGTTTGTATTAAAACAGACAGTGTTAAAAGAGGACGGGGCATCACAGGGTCTAATCGATGATCTTGAAGATATTTTAAACAGTTTAAGAGAAATGATGAGATGCGATGTTCTTAATCTGCCTTATAGAAGAGACTACATGATAGGCTTAAACCATGCTGAATTAAGGGAACATTCCCATAATCCACAGAAATTTTACAATATAGAGCAAATGATTTTACCAAGTTATACCTTAGGGAAAACCTATGCAATAATAAATTTCTTAAGAACCAAGGTAAGAGAAACCGAGGTGGCAGCAGTAACGGCCTTTAGCAAAGGAGTAAAGTGTGAAAGGCCGGATATTGTAGAAGAACTGAATCGGATGTCCAGTGCCATGCATATAATAATGTGTAAACATATGGCGGGAGAGTATGGCAAAGATTAAGATTTGCTTTTTAGCATAAGGAGGACGGATGGATCAGATAGTTGAGAAAGTAGCGGATACAATCGTAGGTCTTGGACTGGTGGAAGTCGAAGTTTCGGCACGACATGTTCATCTGTCACAAAAGGCAGTGGAGGTTTTATTCGGGAAAGGGGCAGTTTTAAATGAAAAGCGTCCCTTATCCCAGATTGGACAGTTTTTATCAAACGAACGAGTAACAATAAAAGGGCCAAAAAGACAGATGGAAAATGTTGCAGTACTTGGACCGGTACGAAACGCCACTCAGGTAGAAATTTCAAAAAGTGATGCCGTGGCTTTGGGAGTTGATGCACCTTTAAGAGAATCAGGTGATTTAGAAGGCGCAGCAGCCATAACCATAATAGGTCCGGCAGGCACATTGGAGGTAGAAAACGGGGCAATAATTGCCCACAATCATGTGCATGTTCCGCCTGAAGTTGCACAAAGACTGAATATAAAGGACAAGGAAAGAGTCGATGTAGAAATCCTTACAGAGCGTCCGGTAGTCTTTAGTGATGTAATAATCAGGGTCAGTGACATGTTCAGATTCAGGATGCATGTTGATTTTGACGAGGCTAATGCAGCCTTTGTGAAAGGATATACTCTCGGAAAAATAATAAAAAAAGAGAATTAAGGTGATTAAATGGACAGGCAACGGGTTGAAGAATTAATGGAGCGGGTAGAGCGTTCAGAAAAAGAAGTACTCCTTAAACCGCAGGGAGAATTAAAATGTGGGGTTGATTTAGGTACAGCTTACATAGTAATAGTTGTCCTTGATAAAGATGATAATCCCATAGCCTGCGAAAAACAGGCAGCCAATGTACTTAGAGATGGCGTAGTGGTAGACTACACAGGCGCTCTTAAAATAGTTAAAAGTCTGAAGGAAAAATTAGAACAAAGGCTTGGCGTAGAGCTATATAAATGTGCCATAGCAATGCCCTCAGGTACAGAAGGCAGTGTTAAGACACACCAGTATGTAGCAGAAGGAGCAGGTTTTGAAGTAACCAATGTTTTGGATGAGCCAAGCTGTGCCAACGCTATATACAAAATAGATGATGGTGTAATAGTAGATATTGGAGGCGGAACAACAGGACTGGCAATTTTAAATGGAGGAAAAGTAGTACAAACAGAGGATGAACCAACGGGAGGTACTCATTTATCATTGGTATTAGCAGGAAATTACGGAATATCTTTTGAAGAAGCGGAAAAAATAAAACAGGATTATAAAAGACACAATGAAATCCTTCCTGTAGTCAGACCTGTAGCTCAAAAAATGGCCAGTATCGTAAAAAAATATATTGATCCGTCCAACACCGACACAATATATCTGTGTGGCGGAACCAGTTGTCTGACAGGAATCGAGGGTATTATCGAAAAAGAAACAGGAATACATACAGTTAAGCCAAAGAATCCGTTTTTGGTTACGCCAACAGGCATAGCCATGAACTGCCTGCTTTAGGTTTCAAAAATAAAAGGAAAGGAGGAATTTGGCATGGATATGGACGCACTCGTTAATGAGATAACAAAAAGAGTGCAGGCAAAAATTAACGAGCTCGCCGGTGAAAACCAGGCAAATGAAGCTGATGATAAGGCAAAAATCCTGCTTCTTGCAAAAGAAGAATGTGAATTTGTAAATCAGACTTTAAAATGCCAGAAATTAGGCGAGTATTACAAAAAAGACAGTGCAAAAGAAATGGGATATAACTGTGATTTATCTGAATATGAAGCAGTTATAGCCTATAACCTTACAAATGAAGACTTAGGGAAAATAGCAAATGGTATAACAGATGATGGATATACAAAACTGTTTAGCAAAGCCCTTCTTTTAGGAAAAAAAGTATTTATTCCAAGAGAAGTAGTGGAGCTTTACAGCTATAAGGATACAGCCTTCCACGCTTATTATGACAAATTAAATAAATTAATAACTTTGTTATCAAGAAGCGGGGTGGTTATACTTCCTTTTGACCAGCTTCAATCTGCTATATTGGACGGACAGACACAAAACCCTAAGTGTTGCAGCTTGCGTCCTCCAAAAGAGATTAAAGAAAAAAAATGTGACGAGGATGAAAAAGACAGTAAAGTTGTAACTCTAAAAAAACATGTAATAAATGAAAGAGATATGGTTTTAGTAAATACAGAAAGCGCACTCGTAGTATGTATTGACGAAAGAGCCATAATGACAGACCTTGCAAAAGAATACGCAAAGAGGCACAAAATAGAAATTATAAGAAAGCCTCTTGGAAATGGATAGGCCTATGAAAGTAGCCAAAGTAATTGGAAATATCTGGGCAACCAGAAAAGAAGACAAATTAGAAGGCTTAAAACTTCTTGTACTACAACCAATAAACCTGCTTAAAAGTTTTCCTGAAGGCTCCCCTATAATAGCAGCAGACATTATAGATGCAGGAGTTGGGGAAACAGTAATATATGTACAAGGCAGCTCTGCAAGAGGAGCTGCCGGAAGCAGGGAAATCCCTGTTGATGCTACCGTGGTAGCTATAGTAGATGGATCTGATATAGATGAAAGTCTTCTGGATTAGTCATAAAAAATAATAAAAAAGGGCGGTGATGTTATGGAATTATTAGAGGCGGTTGAGGCTTGTGGAGTAGTAGGAGCCGGTGGAGCCGGATTTCCAACTCATATAAAGTTAAAGGCCCAAAGTGAGTATTTTCTTGTAAATGCCGCTGAATGTGAACCGCTTATAGAGACGGATAAATATTTATGCAGAAGTCAGGCCCAAAGGCTTGTGGATACCGTAGGAAAAATTGCAGCTCATTTAAACGCCGATAAACCGGTTATTGTATTAAAAGATCATTACCATGAGGAAATAAAAGCCGTAGAAGAGGCAATAAAAGAATTAAACAGTAATGTAACAATATTCAAAATAAGGACATTTTATCCTGCAGGAGATGAGCAGTCATTAGTAGAGCAGGTCACAAGAAGAAGCGTTCCTGAAAGGGGATTGCCTTTGGATGTGGGATGTGTGGTATCAAATGTAGGAACAGTTCTTTCAGTTGCAGATGCCTTAGAAGGAAAGCCTGTGGACTGGAAATACCTTTCAGTTACCGGAGATGTAAATGAGATAAAAATGTTTCATGTTCCAGTGGGCACACCTGTTTTAAAGATTTTAGAAAAAGTAAATATAAGACCGAAAGATTACAGTGTCATAATGGGAGGACCAATGATGGGCAAAATGCTTTCAGATAAGAAGGCGATAGAAGAAGCTGTTGTGACAAAAACAACGGGAAATCTTTTAGTTATTCCATCAGACCATTACCTTGTAAGAAGGTCTAATTTACCTTTAAGAACCATGATAAGACAGGCAGCCAGCGTATGTATACAATGCAGAATGTGTACAGATTTATGTCCAAGATATCTGATAGGTCATGATGTATTTCCAAACAAGGTTATGCGAAATGTCTGGAGAGAAGAAAACATAACAGACAATGACAGTTACCTTGAAATATTTGGAAGTGCCGCAAATTGCTGCTCTTGTGGAGCTTGTGAGATGTTTTCTTGTCCTATGGGATTATCTCCTAGAAGAATGAATGAATACATTAAGGGCAAATTAAGACAAAGGGGGATAGATGTTCCAAAAAATACATCCCCTCAGGCAAGAAGCGGTGTAGATATACACAAAATACCTACTGAAAGGCTTATAGCAAGACTTGGATTGTCAGAATATGACACCCATAAAAGTCCAAATGATTTAATAGAATTTGAGCCGGAAGAATGCATAATTCCTCTTTCACAGCATATCGGAAAACCGGCATCTGCCGTGGTTTCAAAAGGAGACAGCGTAAATAAGGGAGATTTAGTTGCAAAAGCGGCTGAGGGACTTTCCGCAAATATACATTGTGGAATAGATGGACTTGTAACAGATGTAACAGATACAAAAATAGTAATAAGTAAAAGGGGGGATAATCTTTGAGCAAATCAATCGGAATGGTAGAACTTTCAAGTATAGCCAGGGGGATAGAGACCAGTGATTACATGGTAAAAGCAGCCCAGGTGGATTTGCTTAAATCATCTACTGTCTGCCCTGGAAAATATATGATAATAGTAGGAGGAGACACCGGAGATGTAAAAGCATCCATGAAAGAAGGAATACTTCAGGGAGCGGAATATGTTGTAGATACGCTTCAAATATCAAATGTGCATGAGCAGCTTATACCGGCACTTACCGGCTCAGCTACAATAGACGAAAGAGGTGCAGTGGGAGTAGTGGAATTTTATTCCATAGCTTCAGCCATATTAGCGGCAGATGATGCCGTAAAGGCAGCTCAGGTAAAACTTATAGAAGTAAGAACCGGTTATGCAATAGGTGGTAAAGGCTTCTTTACAATCACAGGAGATGTAGGAGCAGTAAGAGCAGCTGTAAAAGCAGCCAGCGAAAACAGAGAATTATTCGTTCAAAGTACAGTTATTCCAAGACCTTCAAAGCAGGTGTTTGACTCACTTCTTTAGAAAAATAGGAGGTAGTTTTATGTTTGATGATTTGGTAAAAGAATTGACCAATGTCAGTGCCTTTACTGACAGCTTTAATGAATGGATAGGCGATTTGTCAGTAAATAAGATAATCATTTTTATAATGATGATATTTATGTTAGTAGGAGCCGTAGACAGAATTCTTGGAAATAAAAAAGGCTACGGCCAGGAATTTGAAGAAGGCTTTAATGCTATGGGACCTCTTGCAATAGCAATGGCAGGTGTAGTTGCAGCAGCACCGGTACTTAGCTTATTGCTTTCACCAATTATTGTACCTATATATCAGCTTGTTGGAGCAGACCCTTCCATGTTTGCCACAACCCTTTTAGCCTGTGACATGGGTGGTTATCCTCTTGCCATGAGTATGGCGGGAAATGAAACAATAGGTAACTTCTCAGGTCTTATCTTAGGAACAATGATGGGACCAACTATAGTATTTACAATCCCGGTAGCTTTATCCATCATAAAAAAAGAAGACAGACCATACCTTGGAGCAGGTATATTAGCCGGTCTTATAACAGTACCTATAGGATGTATTTGTGGTGGACTTGTTATGAACATAACAAAATATAAAATTGACATACTTACAATAGTAATAAACCTTATTCCGGTTATTGTAATTGCAGGATTAATCGTAGTAGGTTTATGGGTAATTCCGGACAAAATGATAAACGGATTCAACCATTTTGGTAATGCCGTAACCATAATAATTACCATATTCACAGCAATAGCAGTATTTGAATATGAAACAGGAATAAAATTCCCGTTAATGAACATCATGGTAGAAGCAGATGCAGACGGGGTAGTACCTTTAGAGTCCGGACTTTTAACCTGTGGTCAGATTTCAATAGTATTAATCGGAGCATTCCCAATGGTTAAATGGATAACCAATACATTCGGAAAAGCATTAAATGCCATCGGAAGCAAACTTGGCATGGATGAAAAAGGTTCAGCCGGACTGGTTGCAAACCTTGCCAACAACATTGCCATGTTTAATATAATGGGAGAAATGAATCCAAAAGGAAAATTATTGAATGTCGCTTTTGCTGTAAGTGCGGCCTTTGTATTTGGAGATCACTTAGGATTTACTGCCGGTGTAAATTCAGACATGATATTCCCGGTTATAGTGGGTAAATTAGTAGCCGGTATAACAGCTTTGATACTTGCAAATATACTTTCTCCTAAACTTCTTGATAAGGTAAAAGAAAAAGCTTAAGAAAGGAGAAGTCGTAATGAATGTAAGTGAAGAACTTATTCGTGAAATAGTAAAAAAAGTTTTGACAGAGTCAGTTTCTTGTTCTTGTAAAAAGGAAGAAGATTTTGTCAAAGAAAAAGATAAAAGCGGAATAATAAAAGTGGCAACTTCCACGGTAAAATGCGAGCCTTTTGAACAGGAAGGTGTGGCACTAAAAGATGTACTTACCTTAGAAGAAGCCCCGAGAATGGGATGTGGCATAATGGAGCTTGATCATACAAGCTTTGAATGGACCCTTACCTATGATGAATACGACATGGTAATAGACGGAACATTAGAGATAGAAGTAGACGGAAGAGTCGTATCAGCAGGACCGGGTGAAATAATATACATTCCAAAAAACACCCATATTCATTTCCAGACACCGAATAAAACCAGATATGCATATTTCGTATATCCGGCAAACTGGGCAGATTTAGCATAAAAATAAAGGAAAAGGTGACTTATGGATTACGATGCAAAAGTATTTGTAAAGGCAATTAAAAAAGAAAAAATACTAAGTGAGTATATGATGAAAACAGATGTAACTAAGGCTTGTAAGTTTTGTCCCTACTATAACAAAGCCTGGTCATGCCCTCCGGGAACACCTGATGCAGCATGCTACTTAGAAGCTTATAATACAGGTATTTTCATCGTAACCAAAGTCACCTATTTAAATAATCTGGAGAAAAAAGAGCCGGATTTAGAAGAAATTAAAAAAATCAGGGAAGAAAGCTATGAAAAAGTAAAAGGTCAGATAGCAACAGCCATGTATGACTTAGAAGAAAATCTAGAAAATTCCAGAATGTTAATAGCAGGAAGATGTCTAAACTGTAAAAGCTGTCACAGATTAGAAAACAAGCCCTGCAGATATCCAATGTATAGAAGATATTCCATAACAGCCTTTGGATTTGATATAGCAAAAATACTTAAAGATTTCTTTGATATAAAACTAATCTGGTGTTCCAACAAACTTCCAGAATACGAACTTGCCGTTTCAGCAATTTTCATATAAAAAAGCTTTAGATTTGTTCATCTAAAGCCTTTTTTAGGAGAAAAAACTAGCAGATTTCACCGCAGTTTTTTAATATAATCTCTGAAACAGTTCCCATGGAGCATTTCTTCTCCATACTTAATAATCTTATTTTTTTATAGGCATGATCCTCAGAAAGACACTCGGCTTTCATAAGATAACCCTTGGCTTTTTCAATAACCTTCCTGTCAGCCAGCCTTTTTTCCATAAGAGATAAATCATGCTGAATTTTTTCCAGCTTAAGGGCATTGGACAAGGCGATTTCACAGGTAGAAACAAGAGTCTGGGCATTACTTACAGGCTTAACAAGATATCCCAAAACCCCTAAATCCTTAGCCTTTGACAAAAGACTACTGTCGTAAGAAGAAGTCATAAGAACAATAGCCTTACTGTTTTTTTCCTCATGAATAACCCTAAGAGCGTTGAAATCCTCTGCCACAGGCGTTTCAACATCAAATATGGTAACTTCAGGATTAAACTGCCTTGAAAGATAAATGGCATCAAAACCGTCCGTTCCCTCCGCAACTACCTCATTATCAGCATTTTCCATAAAACATTTGATATTCAGACGCGCATCCAAATCCTCATCAATAATCATAATTTTCATTTTCCACATTTACTCCCTTAACCTTTTATTTTTAGAAATTCCGTAATATATTTCGGAATATATCAATAATTAATTGATAATTATTAAGCACAAATATATAAATTTAATAAATTAGACAAAAATCAAATAGATAACAAATAATAAAAAAAATCTCATATTGTTCACAAAAATATTTAATATATCAAAAATAAGAAATCCCTCGATAAAATCAGAAAAATAAAGGCGTTTGCAAAAAATAGAGAGATAAAATAAGAAAATCTTAAAAAAAATTACAAGAAACCTTTTATTTTTGATAATAAAGAATTCTTTTGTTGTTGCTAGAATTTAATTATGAAAGCAAGAAAAATATTTTTGCAATTATAAATCCGTACAAAGAAAGGGAGAAAAAAATGAAGAAAAAAAATATAGCAGTAATTTTTGGAGGTAATTCCTCAGAATATGAAGTGTCATTACAGTCAGCATCATCAGTTATGGAAAATATTAATGGTGAAAAATACGAAATACTTCCCATTGGAATAAGCAGAAGCGGTAAGTGGTTTCACTATACCGGAGAAATGAAAAAAATAGCAAAAGATGAATGGTTAGAAGATATTGAAAATCTAAAAGAAGTATCGGTATCCTTAAATCCTTGTAATAAAGGATTTTTAGAATTTGATAAGGACAAAATAAATATAATTTCCATTGATTTAGTTATTCCTATTTTACATGGAAAAAACGGAGAAGATGGAACCTTACAAGGAATGTTTGAACTGGCACAAATACCTGTAGCCGGGTGCGATACTTTATCTTCGGCTCTTTGCATGGACAAGGATAAAGCCCATAAAATAGTAAGCTTAGAAAATATAAAAGTTCCAAAATCAATTACCTTTAATGAAATAAATAAGGATAAAGCAATAAGACAAATAGAAGAAGAACTGGACTTTCCGGTATTTGTAAAACCTGTAAGGGCAGGCTCATCCTTTGGAATAACAAAGGTTTTAGGAAAGGATGAATTAGAAAATGCCATAAATTTAGCCTTAGAACACGACAACTTGGTAATTGTAGAAGAAAACATTGAAGGATTTGAAGTAGGATGCGGAATACTTGGAATAGATGAGCTGATTGTGGGAAGAGTAGATGAAATAGAATTATCCAGTGGATTTTTTGATTATACAGAAAAATATACCCTAAAAACCTCAAAGATTCATATGCCTGCAAGAATAGATGCAAAAACTGAAAAAAGAATACAGGATACAGCTGTAAAAATATACAGAGCATTAGGCTGTAAAGGCTTTGCAAGAGTAGATATGTTTTATACAAAAGAAGGCCAGATAGTATTTAACGAGGTAAATACTATTCCGGGATTTACCAGTCATAGCCGTTTTCCAAATATGATGAAAGGAGCAGGTCTGTCCTTTGAAGAAACCATTGAAAAGCTGATAGATCTTTATTTGAAATGATTAGAGAAATTATTTTAGAAAACAAAGATATATACAAAGGAAATCTAATTCTTGTAAATGAGTATTATCCTCTTAAAAAATTTGAAATAAATGATTTAAAACCTCTAGAAGATTCTGATATTTATTTAAAAAATGATGTAGTTGATATATTAGAAAAAATAATAAAAAAAATATCAGCTAAGGGGAAGATAGTATATGTAAGTGGCTATCGCTCCTTAGAAGAACAAAAAAATATCTGGAATGATTCTATAAGAGAAAGTGGCGAAGAATTTACAAGAAAATATGTTGCCATTCCAGGTTGCAGTGAACATCATACAGGTTTAGCTATAGATTTAGGATTAAAAAAAGAGGAGATAGACTTTATTTGTCCTGATTTTCCTTATGATGGAATATGTGAAGAATTTCGAAAACTTGCCTGTGATTACGGTTTTATTGAGCGTTATCAAAAAGAAAAAGAAGAAATAACAAAAATATCAAAAGAGCCATGGCATTTTAGATATCTGGGATATCCCCATTCAAAAATAATAAAAGAAAAAGGTTTTTGTCTTGAAGAATACATTGATTTTATAAAAGAATATGACAATGAAAAAAAATATATATTTAAAAACAGCAAAGAAGAAACTTTTGAAATATATTTCCTTCCTGCAAAGAAAGATAAGACCTTGTTACAGATTCCGGAAGGCTTAAATTATGAGCTTTCCGGAAACAATGTTGATGGCTTTATAATAACACTTTGGGGGAGAGAAAATGCTTAAAAAAGAAAAATATATAGCAATAGATTATTTTAGAATAATAGCTGCACTGTTAATTGTAGCAATACACACTGCTCCTCTTATAACCTACACAGAAACGGGAAATTTAATATTAGAAAGGGTTATAGGTCGCCTTGCAGTTCCCTTCTTTTTTATGACCACAGGATTTTTCCTCATTACAAGATATAGAAAAGATGACAGCAATTTAATAAATTTTCAAAAAAAGACAGCCTTTTATTATGCCATAGCCATAATAATTTATATACCTTTAAATATTTATACAGGCTATTTTAAAGTGGATAATCTTTTGCCAAATATAATAAAAGATACAGTATTTGACGGAACCATGTATCATTTGTGGTATCTTCCGGCATCAATTATGGCAGCAAGCCTTGTCTGGTATCTTTTAAAGAAATTTGATTATCAAAAATCCTTTATAATACTTTTAATTTTATACATTTTGGGTTTAATGGGAGACAGTTATTATAATCTGGCATGTAAAATCCCGGTATTAAAATCCTTTTATGATTTAATATTTCAGGTAAGTGATTACACAAGAAACGGATTGTTTTTTGCTCCGGTATTTTTTTTGCTGGGGGGATATATAAGTGATAAAGAAAAGATTATTTCTCTTAAAAAAAGCCTTATAGGTTTTGGAATCTTTTTTACTTTAATGCTTATAGAAGCTCTTATTATAAACAATCTTAATTTAAAAAGACATGATGCCATGTATATTTTCCTGATTCCTTGTATGTGGTTTTTGTTCAACTTTCTTTTAAATTTCAGGAAAAAACGTTTAAAAGGTCTGGGAAGGATTAGTCTTATTGTTTATATTATTCATCCATTAATGATAGTTTTCATAAGACTTATTTCAAAAATAACAGCTCTAAAAATCCTAATAGAAAATAGCCTTTTATTCTATTTTGAAGTTTGCGTACTGTCAATAATATTCGCCTTGTTTGTGGATAAGATAAGAAAAAAACTTAAATCTGAAAATAAAAACCGAGAATCTCTAAAAGACAGGGCTTATCTTGAAATAAATATTAAAAATTTAAAGTCAAATGTAAGGGAAATAAAAAAGGCAATGCCTAAAAAAGCTAAGTTAATGGCAGTAGTAAAGGCAAATGCCTATGGACACGGAGACTTTGAAATTGCCACAAACCTTTGTAAAATGGGGGTATCTGCCTTTGCAGTGGCAACAATTGATGAGGCTATAAGTTTAAGAAATTACGGAGTAAAAGGAGAAATATTAATACTTGGCTACACCTCACCACTGGAGGCAAAAAGACTTTCAAAGTATGATATTACCCAGTCTCTTATTGATTATGACTATGCTAAAAAACTTAATGAACAAGGTTACAAGGTAAAAACCCACCTAAAGGTGGATACCGGTATGCACAGACTGGGATTTTCCTATCAGGATAAAGAAAAAATATTAAAGGCATTTTCCATGAAAAATCTTAAAATTGATGGAATATTTTCTCATTTGTGTGTGGCAGACAGTTACGAAGAAAGCGATGTGGAATTTACAAAATTACAGATAAAAAGATTCTTTGAGGTAACTAACTATCTTAAAGAAAATGGTCAAAAGCCAAAAACCCATATACAAAGCAGTTATGGATTTTTAAATTATCCGGAAATAGAATGTGATTATGTTAGAGCGGGAATCTGCCTTTACGGAGTCTTAAGCTCACCAAAGGATAAAACAAAGCTTAAGCTTGATTTAAAACCTGTCCTTTCATTAAGATCAAAAATAGTATTAACCAGAAATATAAAGGCGGGAGAAAGTGTAGGCTATGGCAGAGCCTTTGTGGCACAACAAGATAGTAAAATCGCCGTAGTTCCCCTTGGATATGGAGATGGATATCCCAGAAATTTATCCTTTTGCGATAATTATGTACTTGTATCAGGTAAAAAGGCAGCAGTTATTGGAAAAATATGCATGGATCAGTTAATAATAGATATTACGGACATTCCAATGGCAAAATGTGGAAGCATCGTAACATTAGTAGGAAAAGATGCTGGAGAAGAAATACAATCAGTAGTAGTGGCAGATAATTCAGAAACCATAAATAATGAATTCTTATGCAGAATGGGAGGTAGATTGAAGATAGTGTAAGTGAAAATACTTTAATAAGTTGCTTATTTTTTATAATTTAAATGATTAAAATTATATATTTATTATCCCCCTGTGGGGCTTGTGGGTGAAAAAGTGATTTGCTATATTGAGTCTTATGTATGAGAATATTTATAAACAAAACAGAAACAGGAACATTACAGTAATAACATTTGTAGTTTTAGCAGTAATATTTTTGGCAATAGTAAGTTTGTTTACAGGCTCATCTAATATGACCGTAAAAGATGTGACAGATACACTTATTTTTAAAGGCGACGCAATAAATGGCAGAATAATCTGGAATATCAGAATTCCAAGAATAATGGCTGCTATAGTCGCAGGGGCAGGCTTGTCACTTTCTGGACTCATTATGCAGACTGTTTTAAACAATCCCATGGCATCTCCTTCTACGCTGGGAGTTTCAAATGCAGCTGTTTTTGGAGCAAATTTATCCATTATAGCCTTTGCAGGGGGATTTTTAAATGTTGGAAACAATTTGTCTAATTATCAGACCTCAGCTAACCCTTATGCCACTTCTTTAGTGGCTTTTGCTTTTTGTGTATTTTCTATTTTTTTAATTCTGGGTCTTTGCCGTATCAGAGCCTTTTTACCGGGGATAGTAGTTTTAGCCGGGATTGCCATTGGCTCCATATGGACGGCAGCCACAACTGTATTGCAGTTTTTTGCAACAGATGTAGGTATTTCGGCGGCTGTAATCTGGAATTTTGGGGATCTTGGACGAGCCACTTACAAGGTGGATTTGATAATGTCTTTAGTTGTTGTAATAGCAATAATCGTTTTTTCATTTCTATCCTGGAAATATAATGCTGTACTAAGTGGCGATCAGGTTGCAAAGTCAGTTGGAATAAATGTAAACAGGCTCAGGTTTTTGTCAATGCTTTTAGCTTCATTGTTGACTGCTGTGTGTGTTTCATTTCTGGGAATAATAGGTTTCATAGGAATAATAGCTCCACATATTACAAAAAAAATATTTGGACAGGACCATCGCATAACAATTCCTGTTTCTGCATTAACCGGAAGTTTGATTTTACTTCTCTCAGATACCTTTTCAAGAACCCTTGGAAATGGTTCTGCATTGCCGGTAGGTGCTATTACCTCACTTTTGGGAGCACCTTTTTTCCTTTTTATAATTTTTTCAAAAAGGAGGGATTATTAATGTTTGAAATAAAAAATCTCGTCTTTAGATACAAAAAGAAAGGAAATGACATTTTAAAGGGGGTAAATTTAAAACTTAAACCGGGAGAAATCGGTATTCTTTTGGGAGAAAATGGTGCAGGAAAGACTACTCTTTTTAAAAACATTTTAGGGATAGAAAAACCTGTGTCCGGAGAGATTTTGTTTGATGAAAAGGAGATGAGTAAGCTAAAAGAAGTGGAAAGGGCAAAATATATCGGCTATGTTCCTCAGAATATAAGATATGGAGCCCTTAGTGTTTATGACACTATAATGACCGGCAGAATATCCTGTTTTGGCTATAGGGTATCAGAAAATGACCACAAAAAAGTCTGCGAGGTCATAAAAAAAATGCGCCTTGAAAAATTAGCCGCTAAAAATGTTAATGAATTATCCGGGGGAGAAAGGCAGAAAATTGCCATTGCAAGAGCCATGGCAGCTGAGCCTGAAATGCTTATTTTTGATGAGCCCACGGGTAATCTTGACATTGCCAATGAGCAACTGATTCTAAAAGAGGCAAAAAAACTTGCAAAAGAATTAAACATTACCATCTTAACTTCATTACATGATTTAAACCAGGCGACCTTTTTAGGGGACAGGCTTTTTTTTCTGAAAGAGGGAAAAATCATTTATGATGTGAAAAAAGATGAAATCACGCCGGATATGATAAAAGAAACCTTTAATATAAAGGTAAGGATTATAGATATAGACGGTGAAAAATTAATTATTGGAGGAGAAAATGAAAAATAAAAAACTTATATCAATTATTTTAACAATTTTAACAATTATTGCTTTAACGGCATGTGGAAATAATGAAAAAGCTACTGCTTTATCAGACGAAAAAACTCCTACCACAGCCAATGCAGATGAAACTTCAGAAACTGAAGTAACTGACATGATTGGAAGAAAGGTAACAGTAAATCCTGGTAGTTACAAAAAAGTAGTATGCATAGGTGCGGGAGCCCTTCGTATGTACAGCTACATTGGTGATGTTTCCCTGCTTTCAGGTGTGGAGGATATTGACAATACATCTCTAAGTGAAAGACCACAAATGTTTGACGGTGTAGCCCGTCCTTATGTAATAGCTAATGAAGAAGTATTTTCACAACTTCCTTCCTGTGGTGTGGGAGGCCCAAATGCCCAGGCGGCAGAGGCAGAAAAAATCCTTAGCTGCAAACCGGACATAGTAATTTCAGAATATGAAGATGCAGATAAAGAAGATGCTTTACAAGAACAGCTTAATGTTCCGGTAATTACCTTAAAAACCGGCCCTATGGGAGTGTTTGATGATGCTTTTTTTGAATCAATGAATCTTTTGGGAGAAATTTTTGAAAAAGAAGATAAGGCAGAAAGTCTTGTAAATTATATTACTAAAGAAAAAGAAGACATAACAAAAAGAACTTCAGATATTAAAGAAGAGGAAAAACCTTCAGTTTATATCTGCGGTCTTGGAAATTGGGGAACCACAAATCACTTAATGACAGCACAAAATTATGTATCATTTAAGGTTGCCAATGTAAAAAATGTAGTTACCGGATTAGAGGCAGACGGAGTCCAGGAAATAGAATCAGAAAAATTTGTAAGCCTTGGTGCAGATACAGACATTATGTTTATAGATGCGGCAGCTGTAAAAAATATAAAACCTTTATATGAAGAAGACCCTTCCATGTTTGATACAATGAAAGCATGGAAAGAGGGAAATGTATATCTGGAAATGGCATTTAATGCTTATTATACAAATTATGAAACTGCCCTTATAAACACCTGGTACATTGCTAAAACAGTATACCCGGACAAATTTGAGGACATTGACATTACCCAAAAAACAAATGAAGTAACAAAAGCATTTTTAGGAAAGGAAATGGCCAAAGAAATCTTTTCAAAACCGGCAAGTTTTGGAGGATATCAAAAAATTGACACAAATTCTTTCTTTAAGTAAAGAAGGTTATAGCTTAATCTTTCCAAGTTCATAAGGGGATAAAAAATATGATAAAAAAACAAGATGTAATAACTTTTTTTGACAATTTAGCTTACCAATGGGACGATATGGAAATTCGTTCAGATAAAAAAGTTAATAAAATACTGGATAATGCCGGTGTATTTAAAGGAAAAAAAGTTTTGGATGTGGCCTGCGGTACCGGAACCTTAATAAAAGATTACATAAAAAGACAAGTATCAGAAGTAACGGGAATCGACATATCTCCCAATATGATAGAACTTGCCCAAAAAAAGTACGAAAACCTGCCAGGGGTTAAATTAATTTGTGGCGATGTGGAAGAGTGTGTTTTAGAAAAATATGATTGCATAGTAGTTTATAATGCTTTTCCCCATTTTCCAGACCCTGACAGACTGATTTTGTGCCTGTCAAATAAGCTCTTAGAGGGAGGAATCCTTACAGTTGCCCACTCAATGAGTAGAGAAAAAATAGACAGTCACCATGAAGGTATAGCAAAACATGTATCAAATGGCCTAATGGAAATAGAAGAACTTTCTAAAATTTTCGGAAAATATCTTCAAGTCACAAAGAAAATATCCAACGAGGAAATGTACCAGATAACAGGGAAAAAAATATAACAACAGTGTCAATATGTCCTTTTTCTTCATTTGTGAGAAAAAAATAGTGAGTAGTCTTGCTTCCACTTTTATTGTGGAAGCAAAACTGACTCACTAAACAAAAAGACTTAACAAGTAGCAAGAAAAAGTTAATCAAAACTCATTGTTTAGGAAATTTACATTTATTCCAAATGTGTGTGTGAGATAGATTAAGTTCATTTAGACTGAAAATTCAGCCAGGACATAATTTTAAATGTCAATAAGGACGAAGAAAACATTGACACTTACAAGGTAAGCAGGATTAAACTTACCGTAAAACCTTTGGATTAAGAACTTAAGTCTTAGGTTTCCTTCTGGCAATCTTTAAAAGAAACCTAAAAAAAGGAAAAAAGCAAAATCCGGTTCTTGTCATCTTTTTGTAAAAATGAAATCCACCCTAAAAGCAAAGCAATTGCCAAAATTCCCTAAAAAAGAAGCAAAATCATTTTTAATGTTAAATGCACATACTATATAGGAAAAATTTTTAAATTAGTTATTGGGCATTGGCAAAAGGTAAGCTTTATTAAGTATAAGCTGTAAAATTTCACCAAATACTTACGGGCTTAATGCAATATTTTTTGCACTGACAAAATAATATCAGATAATATTTGGGAATTTAAGCCACAAGGGGGGATATTTTTTAAATTTTCTATAAATTTTTTCACTCTGACCATGAAAAAAGGCATAAAGTATTAACTCTTTTAAACAAAAGGAAACTTACTCCGAATAATGTATAAATATTATGTTATAATTAAAGAAATTTTTGATTAATACACATCAATACCTTAAAAAAAGAAAATTTTACAAAAAGGAGAGAAAAATGCCACAAAGAAAAGATATAAAAAAAGTTCTCATTATCGGCTCAGGCCCTATTATTATAGGCCAGGCCTGTGAATTTGACTATTCCGGAACCCAGGCTTTAAAAGCATTAAGAAGCTTAGGTTACGAAACAGTACTGGTAAATTCCAATCCTGCCACCATTATGACAGACCCTGAGATGGCGGATATTACCTACATAGAGCCCTTAAATGTAAAAAGATTAGAGCAAATTATAAAAAAAGAAAAGCCGGATGCCCTGCTTCCAAACCTGGGAGGACAGTCAGGCTTAAATCTTTGTTCTCAATTATATAAAGAAGGTATCCTTGATAAATACAATGTAAAAGTAATTGGAGTTCAGGTAGATGCCATAGAGCGGGGAGAAGACCGTATCGAATTTAAGGACACAATGAATAAGCTGGGCATAGAAATGGCAAGAAGCAAGGAAGCCTATTCTGTGGAAGAAGCCTTAAACATAGCAAAAGAACTTGGATATCCTGTGGTATTAAGACCTGCCTACACCATGGGGGGAGCCGGTGGCGGACTGGTTTACAATAAAGAAGAGTTAAAAACAGTTTGCGAAAGGGGCTTAAAGGCCAGCCTTATCGGTCAGGTTTTGGTAGAAGAGTCCATTTTAGGCTGGGAAGAGTTAGAACTTGAAGTTGTAAGAGATAAAGATAATAACATGATAACCATTTGCTTTATAGAAAATGTTGACCCTGTGGGTATGCATACAGGAGATTCATTTTGTACGGCACCATTTTTAACAATTGACAAAAAATTAGAAGAAAAACTTAGGGAGCAGGCCTATAAAATAGTTGAGCATATCGGTGTTATCGGGGGAACCAATGTACAGTTTGCCCATGATCCTGTATCTGATAGAGTAATAGTAATAGAAATAAACCCAAGAACATCCCGTTCCTCTGCCCTTGCCTCAAAGGCAACAGGCTTTCCAATTGCCCATGTTTCGGCACAGTTAGCCACAGGACTTACCCTAAAAGAAATTTCCTGCGGAAAATATGGAAGTCTTGATAAATATAAGCCGGACGGGGATTATGTAGTAGTAAAATTTGCCCGCTGGGCCTTTGAAAAATTCAAAAATGTACAAGACCGCCTGGGCACCCAAATGAGAGCCGTGGGAGAAGTAATGAGCATAGGAAAAAATTACAAAGAAGCCTTCCAAAAAGCCATTCGCTCCTTGGAAAAAGACTGCTACGGCTTAGGTTTTGTAAAAAATTTAAATGAATTGTCCAAAGAAGAATTATTAAAAGAGCTTATAACCCCTTCAAGCTTAAGACATTTTCAAATGTATGAAGCCCTTAGAAAAGGTGCCACAGTAGATGAAATCTATGACATAACAAAAGTAAAAAAATTCTTCATTAAAGAAATGAAAGAGCTTGTAGAGGAAGAGGAAAAACTTCTTTTAAATAAGGGAAAACTCCCATCAGATGATGCTTTAATACAGGCAAAAAAAGACGGCTTTTCAGATAAATATTTAGCCAAAATTCTGGAAATTTCTGAAGATGACATTAGAAATAAAAGAGAAGAACTGGGGATAACGGAAAACTGGGATAAGGTTCATGTAAGTGGAACAAAAGACAGCTCATATTTTTATTCCACCTACAATGGCAAGGACAATAATCCTGTACAAAATGAAAAGAAAAAAGTAATGATACTTGGAGGAGGTCCAAACAGAATAGGTCAGGGTATAGAATTTGACTATTGCTGCGTTCATGCTGCCAAATCCCTTAAAAAGCTGGGCTTTGAAACAATAATAGTAAACTGTAATCCTGAAACCGTTTCAACAGATTACGATACCTCGGATAAAT
This sequence comes from Acetitomaculum ruminis DSM 5522, assembly GCF_900112085.1. Taxonomy (GTDB): domain Bacteria; phylum Bacillota; class Clostridia; order Lachnospirales; family Lachnospiraceae; genus Acetitomaculum; species Acetitomaculum ruminis. Next base: position 46,145 of record NZ_FOJY01000017.1, on the reverse strand, counting down.
TATATTTTGAGCCCCTTACCTTAGAAGATGTATTAAGTATCTATAAAAAAGAAAAACCTGTAGGGGTAATTGCCCAGTTTGGAGGTCAGACTCCATTAAATTTGGCTGAAAGCCTTAAGAAAAACGGTGTAAACATATTGGGAACCACTCCTGAGGTAATAGCTTTAGCAGAAGACAGAGACCAGTTTAGAAATGTAATGGATAAACTGGGGATACCAATGCCTGAGGCAGCTATGGCATCAACCATTGAAGAAGCCTTAAAGGCAGCAGGTCAAATCGGCTATCCGGTAATGGTTCGTCCGTCCTTCGTCCTTGGAGGAAGGGGAATGGAAGTGGTTTATGACGATGAAAGCTTAAAAGATTATATGGATAAAGCTATAGGTGTAACTCCTGACAGACCTATACTTATAGACAGATTTTTAAACCACGCCTTAGAATGTGAAGCTGATGCCATAAGCGATGGAAAAACAGCCTTTGTACCTGCAGTAATGGAGCATATAGAACTGGCAGGAATACATTCCGGAGATTCCGCCTGCATCATTCCATCAAAGCATATTTCACCAAAAAATCTTGAAATAATAAAGGATTATACCAAAAAAATCGCTGAAGAAATGAATGTTGTGGGATTAATGAATATACAATATGCCATTGAAAATGACAAGGTATTTGTAATAGAGGCAAATCCAAGGGCATCCCGTACAGTGCCATTGGTTTCAAAGGTATGTGGAATAAGAATGGTACCATTGGCTGTTGATATATTAACTGCTCAGTTTACAGGAAGAACTTCACCTTTAAAAGAATTAAAAGAAAAAGAAATACCATACTACGGGGTAAAAGAGGCAGTTTTTCCATTTAATATGTTTCCGGAAGTTGACCCGGTACTTGGTCCGGAAATGCGTTCAACAGGAGAGGTTTTGGGAATATCAAATACTAATTCAGAAGCTTTTTATAAGGCTCAAGAAGCTGCAAACCAGACCCTACCTTTAAGTGGATGTGCCCTTATTTCTCTTAATAGAAAAGATAAAGACGAAGCCCCGGAACTTGCTAAAATGCTTAAAGAGGCAGGCTTTAAAATAGTAGCAACAGGTCAGACCTATGACAAAATTAATGAAGCCGGCATAGAAGTTACAAAAGTAAAAAAACTCTATGAGGGACGACCGAATATAATGGATATGATAACCAACAAGGATATTGACCTGGTAATAAATACTCCAAGTGGCAAAGAAAGCATCCATGACGACAGCTATCTTAGAAAAACAGCCATAAAGGCACAGGTTGCCTATATTACCACCATAACAGGGGCAAAGGCAGCAGTAGAAGGTATAAAGAATGTATCCCAAAATGGCGATGATGAAATAAAATCCTTACAGGAATGGCATTCAAAAATACGATAAATAAAAAGGAAGGTAAACATGACAAAATTAATATCCTGGAATATAGATTCCCTAAATGCAGCCTTAACATCAGATTCTGCCAGGGCAAAGCTTTCAAGAGATGTCCTTGATACTTTGGTAAAAGAAGATGCTGATGTAATTGCAATACAAGAAACCAAACTTCCATCTACCGGCCCATCAAAAAAACATATGGAAAAACTTTCAGAATATTTTCCGGATTATAAATATGAATGGGTAAGTTCTGCTCCCCCTGCCAAAAAGGGCTATGCAGGAACAATGGTTTTATATAAAAAAAATTTTAGTCCCACAAAAGATACTCCAAAAATCGGGGCACCTGATACCATGGATGAGGAAGGAAGGCTTCTAACCTTAGAATTTGACGACTTTTATCTGGTAAATGTATATACCCCAAATGCCGGGGATGGCTTAAAAAGGCTTAAAGAAAGGCAACAATGGGACATAGCCTATGCAAATTATTTAAAAGAATTAGATGATAAAAAGCCTGTTATCGCCTGCGGAGACTTTAATGTGGCTCATAAAGAAATAGACCTGAAAAACCCTGACAGCAACCACTTTTCCGCCGGATTTACTGACGAAGAAAGAGAAGGATTCACCAATCTTTTAAACAAGGGATTTATTGATACCTTCCGTTTCATTAACGGCGACATAAAAGATGTTTATTCCTGGTGGGCACAAAGAATAAAAACCAGTAAACAAAATAACTCCGGCTGGAGAATAGACTACTTTTTAGTAAGCGAAAGAATCAAAGAAAAAGTAAAACAATCATCTATGATAGACTCCGGTCCAAGACAAGACCACACACCGATTCTTTTGGAAGTGGAAATTTAGGAAAAAGATATAAATTATAACAACTAATTTTGAAGAAACGAAGCTTTGTAAAGGTCCCCCATTTACTGGATAGTTAAACCAGTGAATGGGGGTTTTACAGTTCTTTGATAATTTTGTCCTGATTACGACCAGAATAGACAAATCTCAAAACAACAATTTCTTTTTCAATATCATTGATCAAATAATAAACAATGTAATTTTTAACGACAAAGTGTCTTACTTCTTCTCTTTTTAAAAAATCATTTTCAACAAGGCGTCCTGTAAGTGGATGTTTACATATATCATCAATTTTTTTCTCAAATTCGTCAGCAAGAAGTGATGCTGCATCCTTATTTTTTAAAACTTTAGAAATATATGCGAATGTTGAATCAATATCATTTTCTGCGGTCTTGGTGAGAACATAGTCATATGCATTAGATGCCATGGTTTTCTCTCAACTTTCTTAAAGATTCTTTTCCCTTAACTACATTACCTGTTTCGAAATCTGAAATACCTTTGTTGACAAGGTTTGCTTCATCAATTTTTTGTAAGATACGTTCATAATAATCAATATCCATTACAACAAGTCTTCCATAACCATTTTTTGTCACAAATACCGGTTCATTAGATTCTGCACATAAGCGCTCAATTTCTACAGTATTTTTTAGAACTCTCATTGGAACTATTTGCATAATAAAACCTCCTATCTGTGGCTAAATTATAATATATATTTAGCCACAATACAAGAAACAAATCTCAAAAATCATAGCAAACCTCGAAATTCAACTGCCCATCGGCTAAAGCCAATGGGTTTCTCGCCGAGGGTCGAATTATGAATCAGGAATGTCTTCCTGGAGAAGGCAAAAAGCATGGGGGTGGGTGGGAAGAATGTAAAGAAAACTTAAAAAATATAAAAATAATGTGAAAAAATAATACTGGTATAATTAAATAAAGTGAAAAATAAAATTAATTATCAGGAATTACAAAAATATTACCAAGAAAACCAAAAAAACGCTAAACACTTCTTAAAATATTTCGATAACTTTACTAGAGTATCTAACCGGATAGCTATATCCGGTGGTTTAAAAACTAAAGAAAGCATACCCTGATTAGATAATTACTCATAAAAGGCATCTATTAGATTCGGCTTAGGGGGGTTAAAACTTCTAACTCGTAGCTAAAAGAAGAATTACTGAAATTGTGAAAAAGGGATGTTATTTAAGCTTTTTGTTCCTTTATTAAATATCTTAAATAAAGGACCTAAAGGATAAAAAGATTATTCTAAAGCCTAAAAAAGATTAGTCTAAAGTCTAAACAAAAGATTAGACTAAAGCCTAAGTTAAATATCCTGGTAGAAAAAAGTGGATTAGGAAAGGTTTTTACTAAGAAACTTCCACAGCTTCAAAGGACCGGCTTACTTAAATAACAGTTACCAATATTTCAGAAATAATAAAGTGAGAAAGGAGATAAAAGTTAAGTATTATGGGTTTTGTTTAAAGAGTATGTGAAAAAAATATTTTAAGAAAGGTGAGATAAAAATATGAAAAAACGAAGTTTACAAAAATTTTGTGCATTATTTTTAGCGTCATTGATGATAGGCGAGTCGGCAGCCCAAGTGCCCGGCAGTGTGTTGAATATGTCATTAGAGGCATTTGCGGATTCTTCTGCAATTGTAGTAAAAGAAGGTGCTAGTGCTAGTGCTTTAAATAAAGAATATGACGGGGAACCAGTTAACCCTACTGCAGCAGAGTTTGTTGAAGCAAATGAAGGATTTTCAATAGTGGGAGATTGTACTGCACTGTATAAAAAGATTACAGATGGTGTAGAAGTAGAACAACCAGAAGCTCCGGTAGATGCAGGAACTTATAAACTTTTAATAAGTGCACAAGTAGAAGATGAAAGTGAAGGTCCACTTCAAGATGTAGAGATAGAAATCGGTACCTTCACAATATCAAAAGCCAGCCCAAAGATAACAGAAGTAAATCTTAGAAGAAAGTACAATGAAAGCGGTGTAACTTTAAGTAAAGGAGACTTTGAACTTGACTATCTAAAAGAAGAAGATTTTGACGTAACCTACATGAACTCAGCAGGCGAAGTAGTAGCTCAGATGTATGACGTAGGTAAATATACTGCTGAGATAACGATTATAGGATCAGATAACTATGATGCACCGACTCCGGCTAAAACAACAGTTGAGGTAACCATCTATAAATCAGCGATTACTGCAAAAACTGATTTTGGAGCAGATACGGATTTAGATAGAAATTCTTCTACCAAAATAGGTAAAGCCTATGACGGACAAGCTGTTAATCCAAGAGAAATGTCAACATATGTGGAACTAGATGGTGGTTATTACGAAGAACCTGTATTTAAGTATGCTAAGGGAGAAGTAGCCCCAACAGTTGATACTGAAGGTGCTATTGATGGTTATATATTTAATAAAAACTCAGCAACTGAGCTAGCTCCTTCTGCAGTAGGTAGATACATGCTTTATGTACAAGCACCGGCGCAGGCAGCAGCTGCCGAAACAGAATCTACACATGATGTAGATGCTTACGATGAGATGATGGAACCAGTTGGATATTTCACTATCTCAAAACCTGCATTTGCTGTATTAGATGGTGCTACAGCAAAAGTTGAAAATTTAAACAGGTTTGAAGGTGAAAATAGAGAAGAACTTACAGTAGATGATTTAGTAAAAAAAGAAAGTGATTATGCTGTAGTTGATAATCCTGAAGTTAAGTATTTGAAAAAAGGTGATGAGGGGTATCCTGATATTAATAAAGATACTAGATGGGAAGTAGGTTTTCCAACTGATGCAGGTACTTACATGGTATATGTAGTAGGTGCTGAACAAGAACAATCTATGGAAATTCCTTTCTACGAAGCACTTAATCTTCCAATAGGAGAATTTACTATTGATGCTACTTCTATTGAAAAGCAACCTACAGTAGGTGTAACAGATGGCAGCGGTATTGAAGAAAAAGGTTATATTAAATATAATGATAATCTCTTAAATATTTCTTACACTGGAAAACCTGTAGGTTATGATTTTGCTGGTTTAATAAAAGCGAAGGAGAACTACAAAGGTCTTGACAAAGTTACCTTCCAATTTGCTAAGCAAACTCAAAAAGAAAGTGGAAAATACAAAGAAACATTTGCTGAATATACAAGTGAAGCTCCTACCCAGGTAGGTACCTATAAGGTAAAAGCAGTAGCTCCAGCTCAGGCAGTTGTAAATGAAAGCGATATAGCGTTTAAGGCTTGCTCAATTGAACTTGGTAAATTTGATATTAAAAAAGCAACATCAGCTATAACAGAAACTAAAATAACCAGAGCTTATAGTGAAAATGATGAGATTAAAGTTACTAAGAATGAATTAGGTCTTGATCATGTAGCTGATAGTGACTTTAGCATATCTTATGTTTACCATGGAGCAGATGGAAAAGACGATCCGGTAGAAGTAACCACTCCAAAAGAAGCAGGTATCTACAAAGGTACAGTTACAGTTACAGAAACTGACAATTATACTGCATTAGATACAGATCATAATACTTTTGCTTTAACTGTTTATGCACCTTCATTTGAAAAATATGTATATTCACAAGATGAAGTAGCTAAGTTATCTAAAGTAGATGATAAAACAGCAGTAGCGCCAGGCGATGCTAAAACTTATGTAAAAGTTAAAAATGATTATAAGGGAAATCTGGGATTTAATTACTATGATTTAGGTGGTAATGGACTAGACGAAGCTCCAAGTGCTCCAGGAACCTACAAATTAGCAGTATATGGACCAAAACAGGATTCAACGCAAGCTAATCCAGAATACGCTGCACACGAAGTTGAAGTAGGAACCTTTACAATTTATCCGGCTTCAATAGAAATATCTTCTTCTAGTGCAACAAACTTAAGTAATTTAGGTAAAACCTATGATGGAATAATAGTTGAACCTACAGCAAGTGATTTTGTAACAGCAAATGGAGGATACGACTTAAGTGCAGTAACTTTTGAATATGCTAAAAAAGATGGTTCTGATTATGAAGAAGCTACTAGCAAAGCTCCAAAGGATGCTGGAACATATAAGCTTATAGCAGTAGCACCAGCACAAGGTGATTTTGTTGAGTGCGTACTTGAAATTGGTGACTTTAGTATTACTAAAGCATCTCCGACTATTCCAGATAAAAATTTGAGAAAACCATTTACAGGAGAAGCTATTGTTTTAGATAGTAATGAACTGCCATTACTTGGTTATGTAGATAAAGATGATTTGACAATTACTTATAAAGATGAAGCAAATAATGATGTTTCTGAGCCTACAGCTTACGGTAAATATACAGGAACAATTGAAGTTAAAGCAAGCGATAACTATAATGCTCTTACAACTTCTAACACATTTACTTTAACTATTTATGCACCGGCTATTACATTAGACCCAGGTGCAGCAACTGAAGTCGCAAAATTAACTAAGACTTATGATACATTAGCTGTTACTCTTCCAGACATAAGCACACTTGTTGTGAAAGCTGATGGATATAATGGAAAGGTTACATATTCATTTGCAAAACAAACTAAAGCTGCTACAGATACTAAAGCGGCAGAATATGCTGATCCTACTACTGTAGTTCCAAGTCAGCCTGGAACCTATAAAGTTATTGCAAACGCAGCAGCTCAATCTCCTTCAGCTGGAGAAAATCCTCAAGAAGCATTTAGTGCAGAAACACTTACTTTAGGAACATTTATAATTTATGAACCATCTATGCGTCAGAAAGCAGATGCTGCTGATGTGATTAAGAAAACTTATGATGGAAACGCAGTTGTTCCTAATATAGATGCCCTTATAGAAGTTGCTAGTGATTATAGAAAAGCAAATATTACCTTTAAATATGCTAAAGCTAATACAGATGGTACATTTGAAGAGGCTAGCGAAGTTGCTCCAAAAGATGTAGGAACTTATAAATTAATTGCAGTAGCACCTGCTCAGATGGCTAATCCATTAGAAGAGATTTCAGAGTTCCCTAACTATGAATTACCTTTAGGAACATTTGAAATCACAAAAGCTAAACCAGTTATTAAGAATACTACAGTTTCAAAGGCTTATACAGGAGCACCTGTTGAAATTACTAAAGAGGATATTGGTTTAACATTAGCAGATGCATTTAATGTAGCATTTAAGGATGTAGATGGAAATCCACTTTCATCAGCTCCTGTAAATGTAGGAACTTACACAGCTGTTATTACACTTGATGCTAGTGATAATTGTGAAGCTCTTGAAGGAAGCGTTGCTTTAACTATCGAAAAAGCTACATTAGCTTTAGAAAAAGATGAATTTGATGTTACTTATACAGGTGACAAGATTGCACTTACTCCACAGGATTTATTTGGAGAAAATACAGCTATTACAGCAAATGACTTTACAGTTAAATATGCTAAGGCTACAGAACCTGAAACAAGTGTTGATCCAGTTGAAGTTGGTAAATATACAGGTACTGTTACAGTAGCAGGACTTGCAAACTACGAAGACTTTACAAAATCATTTACATTAAATGTTACTAAGGCACAGCCTACTTGCGAGTTTGCAGAGACTGAATTTACATATAATAAAGCAGTACCAGTTGTAGTAGTTAATGTACCGGAAGAAGTTAAGAGTACATTAAAATTAGAATGGTATTCTGACGAAGAAGCAACAACTAAACTTGCTGCAGCTCCAATGAATGCAGGAACCTACTATGCAGTAGCAAGCACAGAAGCTACAGCAAACTTTGAAGCTTTCGAATCAGCTCCTGTTAAGATTACTATTAACAAAGCTACACCACAGCTTAAGTTAGATGATAAGACAGCTACTTACAACAAGAAAGCTCAGACAGTTGAAGCTGAAGTTGTACCAGAAGGTATAGTTGTTGAATATGCATATTATGCAGACAGCGCCTACATTAAGAAACTTGATGCAGCTCCAGTAAATGCAGGAACTTACTATGTAGAAGCTACTACAGCAGAAAATAATAACTATGTAAGTACTTCAACAAGAGCTACATTAACTGTTAAGAAAGCTGCTACAACAGTAACATTTAAAGCAAAGACACTTACATATACAGGAAAAGTTATAGCTCCTAAGGTTACAGTTAGCAGTAAAGCAAAGGTTACATTTACCTTCTACAAAGATGCAAAATATAAGACAGTAGTTAAGTCTCCTAAGAATGCAGGAACCTACTATGTAAAAGCTACAGCAAAAGCTACAACAAACTACAATGCAAAAACTGTTAAAGCTAAAATAACTGTTAATAAAGCAGACTTTACTAAATTAACTGCTAAAGCTATTACTCTTAGAGCTGCAGATCTTAAAAAAGCAAATAAGACAGCTAATATTAAAGTAACAGCTACATTTGGTAATACAAAAATTACAAAAGGATTTACCTTTGCTAAGGCTTCCGGAAATAAGAAAATTACAGTTAGCAAGACAGGAAAGCTTACTGTAAAGAAAGGTCTTAAGAAAGGAACATATAGTGTTGGAGTTAACGTATCTGGCACTAACTTTAAAGCTAAGAAAGTAACAGTTAAGGTTGTAGTTAAATAACAGTTAACTTACAAATTAAAAAGAAGTACAAAAGATTTCATAAAAATATCTTTTTCACCCATAGTCTACGCACAGATTAAGGGGAGCCCCGTCGGAAGCCTCCGGCGGGGTATTTTTTTAAGTTTGACCCATATTATTGAAGCTGCTCAGTCTCTTCTTCGTACTCTAAAAGAGCCTTTTTTAATTAATGTAAAAATATTTTTGGGAAAAATCGCCGATACGGCGGGGTATTTTTATCTTGCATACAGAACATGAGTTTGGTATAATGGGAGTATAATATTATTCATGGATTAAAATTTTAAAGTGCTTTAGAAAATATGTAACTAAGGAAGGAGCCGATTTCGTCGTTGTCTAATTAATTTAACGATGATAAAATATAATAAAGAAATGAAGGAACAAAAAAGAATCCAATGGCATCCGCCATTTTGTTCAGCCATAAAGTTGGAATTAAGAGCTAATAAGAAGGATTTATCTTTTGATTCAGAGCGTGTTCTTAATACTAAGCCCATACAAATGGATTTACTTGTAATTAAGAAACTACCACATGCCCACATCCAAAACGAAATAGGTAAAATCTTCAAAGGACATAATATATTTGAATATAAATCTCCGAAAGATACTATTAGTGTAGATTCATATTATAAAACATTGGCTTATGCCTGTCTTTACAAGGCGAATAGTCCTACTGCTAACGGCATAAAAGCTGATGACATTACCGTTTCCCTTGTTCATGAAGGAAAACCTGTTAAACTGTTTAAGTGGTTTGAAGATAACGATTGTGTTATAACTGAACAATTTCCCGGAATTTATTATATCTCCGGCATAAAAGCTCTTTTTCCGACACAAATTGTTGTTTCTTCCGAGCTTAAAACGCAAGAACATGAATGGCTTAAATCACTCACTGATAACATTGGTGTAGAAGTTGGAGAACGATTACTATTATCAGCTAACAAACTCTCAGATAAGGACGATAAAGAAAATGCCGATTCTGTTATACAGTTAGCCATGGCTGAAAACGGTAATCTTTTCAAACAGTTAAAGGAGGTACCTGAAATGTGTGAAGCACTTAGAACTCTCATGCAACCCGAAATAGACGAAGCAGTAGAAAAAGCAGTAGAAAAAGCAGTAGAAAAAGCAGTAGAAAAAGCTGAGAAAAAAGGTATAGAAAAAGGAATAGAAAAAGGAATAGAAAAAGGAATAGAAGCATTAGATAATGCAATTGAACGTCTTAAAAAGGGAGAAACTCCGGAAAACCTTCTAAAAGAAGGTTTCTCTGAAGAAATAATAAAACGCGCAAAGAAATATATTTAAAATGATTGCCACTTAAACTTATTTAGGTGGCAATTTTTTTTCAAAATTTCCCCACTTCCTTATCCCCTTTTCATATAAAGTAAGCTGATTTTTGTCGATAAATATAGATGAGAACCCGTAGTTTTTCACGAAGGTTAAATTTTTTTTAATGAAAGTTTAATAATTTGTTTATGAAAGGTGAGGTAAATGATGAAAAAAATTAGTTTTAAAAAGAAGATATCACTTTTTTTGGTGGCAATATTGCTAGCGCAATCCCTTGCCAACCTGCCTTGTAGTTTTTTTAATATGCCTATTGTGGTGTATGCTGCTGATGCTCCGACTATAAGCTGGATGGGAACTGCCTCCTCTAAAGCTAATTATACCGGAGAGGTTTTGGATCCGGCAGCAGATTTTGTGAAAGATACAAATTATGAGGTGACATCAGTTGATGCAGATCCTACTGTAACTTTTGAATATTTTACAGATTCGTCTTTCTCTGCTAAAACAAGTATCACAGATTCTAGCGGAGCAGTAAGCGAAGGAGGAGCACCTAAAAATGTCGGTACATATTACATAAAAGCAACTGTAACTGCTACTAATGGTACTGCATCTACAATCGGTGCTTATACATTTGAAATAGAAAAAGCTACACCAACTATTACATTAAAATCCGAAAAAAAGACTGTTACATATGATGGTATTAATACTTTTTCTATAACAGCTGATGATTTTACTGTAACAGGCGCAGTGCATGATGATAATTATACACCCCCTGTAGTTTCCTTTGATTATTATTCAGATGAAGAGTGTACTGAAGCTAATAAAATTACAGATAATTTACCTACTGCAAAAGGCACTTATTATGTAAAAGCAAGTGTAGAAGCTGACGGAAATTATGCAGCAGCTAGTGCGAAAATTGAAGTTAAAATAGTTTCTGGAAAACCTGGTTCTTCTATAGTATTAAAATCTGGAGTAGCCACTTCAAAAGAATATGACGCTCTTCCATTTGAATTTTCAAAAGCAGATTTTAATATAACTGGAACAACTAAAGAACCTGAATTTATATATTATGTAAAAAAAGGAAACACGAGAGAAAGATTATCATCTGCTCCAAAAGATGTAGGAGAATATTACTGTATTGCTTTTGCTGACGAGGATGATGAAAATGATGCAACTGGTGAATTGGAAGTTGAATTTAAGATTACAGAAGCCACTCCGAATATCACCTGGAATTCTACCAAAATAAACCGTTATTATTCAAATAGTCTATTGAAGATAACTAGTAGTTTTTATACTATTACAGGTGCTGAAGAAGACAAGAGTTTTTCTAATGATTTATTTGAAGATGTTAAATTTACATATTATAAAGATGAAGATGGAACTATTCAAACAACTACTTCAGATGGAGCTAAAAGCGTAGGAGAAACTCCGAAAAATGCTGGAAAATATTATATCAAAGCTTCTATAACACCGAAAGATTCAACAAAAAATTATACAGGAGCCGAAACTAGACCTCTTATCGAATATGAAATTGTATCAAATAAGGCTACCGCTTCCTGGAAAATAACAAATGCAACAAAAAAATTTGATGGAACAGATGCCTATCCTTCAGATATTAAGATTGAAAATGTAAGTAAAAGTGGAGATGGAGCAGTAAGTTTTAAAGCTTATTCCGACGAAGAGTGTGCAAATGAAGTAGAACATCCAATTAATGCCGGAAAATATTACATAGTGGCAGAAGTAGCCAAGTCTGATAATTCCGATCCTGCTTTTACAAAGCCTCTTGTTTATACCATAACAAAGGCTGACCAGACTATTACATGGAAAATTACTAAAAAAACACATGAATATAATAATTCTGATCCGAAGTATAAATTAGACACTGATTATATGCTAGCTGGGGTAGCTAATGATAGCAATTATAGTGGAAATGCCAAGGATGTTACTTTTTCATATTATACAAACAGGAATTTAAAAACACAATTATCGTCACCACCAAGTAAAGTTGGAACATGTTATGTTGTAGCTAGTATTGCTGAAAGTGAGAATTATGAAGAAGCTAGAACAATTCCGTTGGAAGTTGAAATTACTAAAGCTACTGTTAATTTTGCTTGGTCTGATAATCCTGAGGACTATGTGGCATTTTATACTGGAAAGCCTATAGACTCTAAAAAACTTCATATGGCTAAATTAACAAATAATACAGGAGATGAGTTTTCAGGGGACATTACTTATTCATTTTATAAAAATGAAAATGACACTTCACCTCTTCCAAATCTTGCTGCAAAAGGAAATTATTATGTAGAAGCAAAGGTAACAGTAGATACAGATAACTATGAAATTTCAAATCCATCTGAAATTACAGGGAAAAAACAATTTACAGTAAGAGAAGAACTCTTAAGTATGCTTATTAGCAATAAGACGGTGGAATATACCGGAAATCCTGTAAAAACAAACCAGGCAAAGGTATGCGGAGAGGATGGTGAAATTAAGGATTCTCTCTTGGGAAATCTTTCTTTGAATTATGCTTATTATGAAGATGAGAATTGTACAAAATTATTAAGCGGCTATCCTACAGACAAAGGGGAATATTATGTTCAGGTATCCCTGCCAGAAAGTGAATATTATACGGTTGCTCCAATTACCGGAAAAATTGTAATAAAAAAGGCAACTACAAATATTAATATTTCAAATCCATTGTCTGTAGTAAAGATAGAAAACGAAAATGATTTTATAGATAAATCTGAATTGAGCTTTACAAATAATGATGGTGAAAAGATATCTAAAGTTGGTAGGTCATTTTATTTTTGTAATTATAATCCTAGTGTGAATAATGAAATAGGTGAAAAGGTTAATCTTCCTTTAAAGGAGGAGGGAGAATATCGTGTAAAAATAACGGTCAATCCTACAAGTAATTATTCTGATGGAGAACAAATTATTAAGCTTATTATAACCAATAAAGAAGCAACCATTACTCCAAAAGAAACCAATTACACTAAGGTTTATGATGGCAAACCAATCTCTCTTAGCAGGGATGATTTTAACATAACGCCAAGTAGTTTAAATGATGTTTCCTTCAAATACTACACTGATTCATCCCTAACCAATGAATTAAAACAAGCTCCTAGTGATGTAGGAGAATATTACATTGTTGCCACTGTTGCTGGAGATGGGACATATGCTAAAAATTCAACAGATAAATTTAAATATACCATTACAAAATCACCTACAACAATTTCCTTAAAGGAAGATGCGGTTACGGTGAAAAAGCATGATGGTACAAAGCTTTCTATTTCATCAAATGACTTTGATATTATAGGAAGTAAGGGATATATTACTATTGAGTATTTTACAGATGATAAGGCGACTAACGAAATTTCAGCTCCTAGTGAAATTGGAAACTATTATGTAAAGGTTTCGGTGGCAGCTGATGAAAATTATGAAGCAGCAAGCGATATTTTTGGATTTAACATTATTGGAACTGATAGTGAAATTTCCTTTAAGGAGCAGACTAAATCAAAGACTTATGATGAGAAGGTAATAGCTCTTTCAAAAAGTGATTTAACTATAGCAGGAAGTAGCGGAGAGGTTGAATTTTTATACTACAAAGATGCAGAATGTACAGAAAAATTGGACAGTGCACCGAAAAATGCCGGAACCTATTATATTTTAGCAAAAGTTGCATCTGACTCTACCTATAATGAAGCTACAACCAGGGAACCTTTGGTATATACCATAAAAAAAGCTCCTTCCACCATTAGCATAGAAAGTGCACAGTATGAATGTGATGATACAAAACATACCGTGAAAGCTGCTATTGTTACAGGAAGTAGTGGAAAGGTTACCTATAATTACTATAAAGATATAGATTGTAAAAAACGTGTTTCCACTACCGGTTGTCAAGGGGAAGGAATATTTTATGTAATTGCTAAAGTTGCGGCAGATACAAACTACGAAGCTGCTACTTCAAATAAGGCAACCCTTATAAATGTAAGGTATGATTCCCAGATTTCCATACAATCCAAAACTGTTACTTATAATGGAAAGAAACAAAAAGTTGATAAAGCTCTGGTAGCCGGAAGTGAAGGAACTATCAGATATTACTATTATACGGATTCCGCTTGTAAAAATCTTATATCAAAAAGCGGTGTTAAAGATGCAGGAACCTACTATGTTAAAGCTGTTGTAGCAGCTAAAGGAAAGTATAGAAAAGCTACTTCAACTGCAGTAATATTTGTTATTGAACAAAAAAGTCAGACCTGTAATATTGTGGCTTCAAACCAGACTGTTAAGCTTTCTGTTATTAAAAAGAAGAAAAAGACCTTTAAGGTTTCAGCAAAGGCCACCACAGAAGTTGAATTTAGCCTAAGCAGCAGTAATTCAAGCTACTTTAGTATTGATTCCAAAACAAGAACCATTACCATAAAGAAGGGTACACCAAAGGGAATTTATAAGCTAACTGTAGAAGCAGTGGCTAAAGAAAACAATAATTATAAAAAAGCAAGTAGTAAAAAGACAATTAAAATCGTGGTTAAATAAAATCTATTATACTTAAAAAGTCCTGTCGGTTAATCCGGCAGGATTGTTTTTTGGGGCAAAATTCAGACGGAAAAAATCTATTGTTCCAAAAATGTTGTAAAAAATGTAAATGACAAAGCCCGGGATAATTATTTAATTAAATGTGTATTAATACTATGAAAAAAGCATTAAATAAGACTAATATTCCCAAAAACTAATTATTTAGGCCGATATATTATTAGCAGGTTAAGGGGGAGTGTTTTAGGAATGAGGTGTGATGCTTATGAAGAAAAAAGTTTTAATGAAAAGGGTAGCATTTTTGTTGATGGTTCTTACTTTTATTTTTACTGGGGTTAAGTGGTTAAGTGATGATTTTTCCATGACTTTGGAGGCTTCCCAGACTGTAAATATTTCTTTAAATGCAGACAGGATAGACGCAGTTTACAACGGTAAAGAAAGGACTTTTGAAGACCTTGGGGGAACGGTCAATATTAGAACAAATAAAGGAAAGGTAATTACTGATGCAAATGTGAATTATACCTATTATACAAACTATGATTCCGATAAAAAACAGAAGGTGGAATGTCCCTTAGGTGCCGGTAATTATACGGTTATTGCCTCTGTTAAGTCAGATAAATATGTGGGAAACAGTAAGCCGGTCAGCTTTAAAATTAAGACGGCAACCACTACTCTTGCTTCTACTCCTGAGGTTTATGTTAGATATTCAGGTAAGGCTGTTAAATTAGACGATATTGAAAATTTGTCTTTGGTTTTTGCAAATCAGTATGGGGAGGAAATAAAAGGTATAACCATAGGAGATTATATCTTTTGTAAATATGATGAAAAGTCTCAAAATCATGTAGGTGCAGTTATAGAAGCTCCAAAAGAGGCAGGCAGATATATTATTGCCATGAGCGTTTTACCTACCTACAATTATTCTTATGCCACTGCTCAGACGGTGCTTGTTATAAAGGAATAGTTAGTTGTGCTTTTATTCTGATAATTCAAAAAAATTCGATTATAACGGATATTATGTATTGATAATTGGGGCTTATTGATAAAAATTATCAATACATTCCTTTGTCCGTTTTAATAAAAAGTCAAAAAGTATATAAAAATAAGTATATATGTGACTTGACATTGCCGTGTGAAAAATTTACAATGTAAAAGGTAATTTTTGCTGAAAATGATATGTATTCATTTTGACTGGAGTAATATTAAGAGAGAGGACAAAATTTAATATGAGAAAAAGCATGAAAAAATTATTGGCACTTGGTATGTCAGCTGCTATGGCTGTAAGTGCCCTTGCAGCATGTGGAAATAATTCATCTACAGATAATAAGACTGCAAGCACAGGTAAAGACACTTCTACAACACAATCATCTAACGATTCATCTGGTGAAAAAGTTCTTAAGTTTGGAGTTCAGATGTACTCAGACGGATTAATTGATCCGGCAAGCCAGACAAATGAAGCTTGGAACTACATGAGATTTGGTATCGGTGAATCTCTTTTCAAGTTTAATGACAACATGGAAGTAGAACCATGGCTGGCTGATTCTTATGAAGTTTCAGAAGACCATAAAACATGGACAATCAAATTAAAAGACGGAATTAAATTCTCAGACGGATGTGAAATGACCGCTTCTAAGGTTAAAGCATCTTTAGACCGTCTTAAAGAAGAAGGACCAAAAGGCTCTTCAACACCTGAAAAATACTTAGAGTATGAAGCGGAAATCACAGCTGATGATGATGCTAATACTATTACTATCGTTACTCAAAAAGCTTATGTTGATTTAACAGGAAATCTTGCAAACCCTGTTATGGCTATAGTTGATGTTGATGATACAAAAGATTTTTCAAATGAAACTATTGGAACAGGTCCATACAAGGTTGAATCTTTTAAAGATCAGGTTGGATATACCATGGTTGCTAATGAAAACTACAGAGAGGAAGTTCCATACGATAAAGTTGAAATCCTTTTCATGGGAGATGCTTCTGCAAAAGCTATGGCTTTAAAGAGTGGACAGATTGATCTTGCAGAAAACATTACAAATGTTTCAGATATCAAGGATTTTCAAGATAATGATGATTTCACTGTAGATATCGCTTCCGGTGTTCGTACAGGATTTTCATGGATGAACCAGAATGGTGTTCTTAAAAATGAAACTCTTAGAAAAGCTATCCTTATGGCTATTGATTACGATACAATTTGCGAATCTAATGCTATCGGTGGTCTTTACACAGCAGGTTTCTCAGTACTTCCTTCAACATTATCCTATGGATATGACAAATTAAAAAATCCATATGCATACGATGTTGATGCTGCTAAAAAACTTCTTGACGATGCAAAAATAGTAGATACAGATGGAGATGGAATCCGTGAGTTAGACGGAGAAAATATCAATCTTAAATATGTTTCTTATGAAAACAGACTTCTTAACGATTTCTCTGATGCTCATGCACAGTATCTTGCAGAAATCGGAATCGGTGTTACAGCTGATTACGGTAGTTCAGATGATCAGTGGAGCAAGCTTGTTGCAGGAGAATATGACTTAAACAACAACAACTGGACAACTGTAGGAACAGGAGATCCAACAGAATATCTTGCTAACTGGTATTCAAAATCAGAAGCTGATTATTGTGGATACAAGAATGATGAATATGATAAACTTTATGAAGAACTTTTAGCTGAGTTTGATGCAGATAAGAGAGCAGAAATCATTCAGAAATTACAGCAGGTTCTTGTTGATGACGCTGTAGCTGTTATTGACGGTTATTACAACTCATCAATGATTTATTCAAAGAATGTTGGATATGCACATATTCACACAGCAGATTACTATTGGCTTTCAACAGAAATAACACCAGCAAAATAGATCTAGGAATTTTAATCTTGCATTAAATTACCATTTCAGGAATACATATGAAACATCTATTGTAACTTATTGTTTAGGACTAAAAGAAAGGATACCTTAAAAAGTATCCTTTCTTTGCAATATACTTTTTGAAGAAAGAAAGGAGAAAAAGTTGTCTAAGAAAAAGATTATTTCCAGATTAATACAAATTGTTGTTGTATTATTTGGAATCAGTTTTTTGACCTTTTTACTTACCTACATGTCCCCGGGAGATCCTGCAAGGACTATGCTTGTTGCCACAGGTGTTATGCCGACTCAAGAAACTTTAGATACCCTTCATGAGCAAATGGGACTTAATAAGCCTTTTGTTGAACAATATATAACTTGGCTTACTAATTGTTTACATGGAGATTTTGGGACTTCATATTCTTTAGGAAAGCCGGTTTCAGAGCTTTTACTTGCCAGACTTTGGCCAACTATTAAACTTACTTTATTATCAACTGCTATGATGATGATTTTAGCAGTACCCCTTGGAACATTATCGGCAGTCTATAAGGATTCACCGATTGATTATATAATTCGTAATATTACATTTTTGGGAGTTTCTTTACCTAACTTTTGGGTAGGACTTTTACTTATGCTGGTATTTTGTGTACAGTTGGGAGCATTTCCGGTTATCTGTTCTGACTGCGATTTTAAATCTATGGTACTTCCGGCAGCCACCCTGGCCATTGCCATGGCAGCCAAGTATGCAAGGCAGGTTAGAACCGCAGTTTTGGAAGAGTTGAATCAGGATTATGTAATAGGTGCTAAAGCCAGAGGCGTTAAAGGATGGAAGATTCTTTGGTTTAATGTATTTCCAAATTCATTATTTCCACTTATTACCATGTTTGGTTTATCCCTTGGTTCACTTTTAGGTGGTACTTCTGTTGTAGAAGTTATTTTTTCTTATCCGGGACTTGGAAATTTGGCTGTATCAGCTATTACCTCCTGTGATTATAATCTGATTCAGGGATATGTACTTTGGATTGCTTTAATTTATATGGTTATCAATCTTTTAGTAGATATATCCTATAACTTTTTAGACCCACGAATGAGAGTGAAGAGGTAAGTAGAATGAAGAAGAATTTTTTCCTTAAGAATATTAGTTTTACTATCTTTTCTGTATTGGCTTTGCTTATTATTTTAGCAGCCGTATTTGCACCCCTTATTACCCACGGTATCGACCCTTTAAACGGAAGCTTAAAAGATAGTATTATTGCTCCAAATGCAGAGCATATTTTTGGAACAGATAAAATGGGCAGAGATATTTTTGCCAGAGTTATATATGGTGCCAGAACTTCTTTGGTATCAGCTTTTGCGGTAGTATTTATTGTATTTATTGTTGGTATGATTTTAGGAGTTGTAGCAGGATATTTTGGCGGAATTGTAGATGCAATTATCATGCGTATTGCAGATATGATGATTGCCTTTCCGGGACTTGTTTTGGCTTTGGCTGTTGCAGGTATTATGGGAGCCAGCATTAAAAATGCGGTTTTGGCTATTTCCATTGTTACCTGGCCAAAATACGCAAGATTAGCAAGATCTCTTGTTATGAAGGTCAGAAATATGGATTATGTAAATGCAGCTATTGTTACCGGTTCAAAAACCTTACATATGCTTGTTAAATATATGGTACCAAATGTTTTGCCAACCCTTATTATCACAGCTGCAACAGATATTGGTTCAATGATGCTTGAAATAGCAGCTCTTTCCTTCCTTGGTTTTGGAGCAGTTGCTCCGACTCCTGAATGGGGACTTATGCTTAGTGAAGGCCGTGCCTATATGCAGTCTGCACCGTGGCTTATGGTTTATCCGGGTCTTGCTATTTTTATAACAGTTGTAGTTTTTAATATGCTTGGTGATGGTTTAAGAGACATCCTTGATCCAAGGGAAAATGATTAGGAGGTAATTATGGCTTTATTAGAAATTAATAATATAACTATCTCTTATGGAAAAAGAGAAATTGTAAAAGACTTTTCCCTTACGCTGGATGAAGGTCAGATTTGTTCTTTGGTAGGAGAATCCGGAAGTGGAAAAACCACGGTTATAAGATCTGTATTCGGACTTTTACCTAAGGGCGGTAAAATCACAAAAGGTGATGTGATTTTTGAAGGAGAATCCATTTTAGGATTTTCAAAGGATAAATGGAGAAATTTACATGGTACGGATATTTCTATGATTTTTCAGGATTCAGGTGCCATGATGAACCCTACAAAAAAGGTTGGAAAAGCCTTTGTTGAATATATAAGAACTCATGAAAATCTTTCTAAAAAAGATGCCTGGGATAAAGGCATTGAAATGCTTGAAAGAATGAGACTTCCTGCAGCGGATAATATTATGAAAAGCTATCCTTTCCAGCTTTCTGGTGGAATGAGACAAAGAGTTGGTATTGCCATGGGAATGACTTATCAGCCTAAGCTTTTGTTAGCAGATGAGCCTACCTCAGCTTTGGATGTTACCACCCAGGCTCAGATTGTCCGCCAGATGATGGAACTTCGTGAGGATTATGGAACCAGTATTATTATTGTTACCCATAATCTGGGAGTTGCAGCTTATATGGCAGATTATCTGGTTGTTATGAAAAATGGAGTTGTGGAAGACAGAGGTGACAGACATTATATTCTTCACCATTCTCAAAATGAATATACAAACAAGCTTTTAGATGCTGTTCCGTCTTTAGGAGGTGAAGAACATGAGTGTTGATAACGACTTTCAGGTTGTTTTAGAGGCAAAACATGTTACCAGAAAATTTCAGGTTGCAAAGGATGTTTATTTAACAGCTAATAATGATATAAATTTAAAATTTTATAAGGGAAAAACCCTAGGACTTGTGGGTGAATCCGGATGCGGAAAATCTACCTTCATGAAGTTTTTAGTTTCCCTTGATACACCTACAAAAGGTGAGATTCTTTACCGTGGAGAAGACATAACAAAGTTAAAGGGAGAAAAACTTCGTCTTCACAGACAAAATATTCAGATGGTTTTTCAGGATCCTAACTCTTCTTTTAGTCCAAAGATGAAGATTAAAGAAATTATTTGTGAGCCTCTTCTTAATTTTAAAAGAATTAAAAGAAGTGAAGTAGATCAAACCGCAAAAAATTACTTAAGACTTGTTGAGCTTCCTGAGGATCTTATAAACAGATATCCTCACAGCCTTTCCGGGGGACAAAAACAGCGTGTGGCTATAGCAAGGGCTCTTTCATTGGAACCGGAAGTTATTATCTTTGATGAAGCTACAAGTGCTTTGGATGTTTCCGTTCAGAAAAATATTGTTGATTTAATAAAAAAACTTCAAAAAGAAAATAATATTACTATAGGGTTTATCTGCCATGATATTGCCCTGATAGCAGATATAGCAGATTATGTTGCGGTTATGTATCTTGGAAATATTGTGGAGACTTTGCCGGGAGATAAGCTTTCAACAGATGCAAAACATCCTTATACTAAAGCTTTAATTGATTCCATATTTGATATCGGAATGGATTTTAGTCAAAAGATTCAAAGTATTGACAGTGAAATTCCAAGTCCTTTAGATATCCCTGCTGGATGTCCGTTTTGTGACAGATGCGATAAGGTTATGGATATTTGTAAAAAGGAAAGACCTACTGAAAAAACTATTTCACAAGGACATGATATAGCCTGTCATCTTTTTTAAAAAGTTATTGTTACCACATCTTCTAAATAAAGAGGATGTGGTTTTTTTTTCCTTTAGTAAAAACTTTACTTCATTTTAAAAAATTAGGAAAATATGGCATTTTAGGTTATAATTAAAATTAACTTTATTTATTTGTTCAATGAAAAAGAGGTGTAGTATGAAAGTTCTTATTTTAAACGGAAGCCCTAAGAAAGAGGGAAATACGGCTGTTGCCATTAAAGAAATGTCTGAAGTTTTTAAAAATGAAGGCGTGGAAGTTGAAGTGGTAAATGTAGGAATTGAAAATATCAGAGGTTGTATTGGTTGCGGAAAATGCAGAGAAAAAGGAAAATGTGTATTTGATGACCTGGTAAATGAAGTTGCTTTAAAATTTAAAGATGCAGATGGCCTTGTGGCAGCAAGTCCTGTTTATTATGCCAGTGCAAATGCCACTTTGGTAGCACTTTTACAAAGACTTTTTTACAGTTCAAACTTTGATAAAACCATGAAAGTCGGAGCAAGTATTGTCTGTGCCAGAAGAGGGGGATGTTCTGCTACATTTGATGAATTAAACAAATTCTTTACCATAAGCGGAATGCCTATAGCTTCCAGCAGATACTGGAATTCTATTCACGGAGCAGCACCGGGAGAAGCTAATGAAGATTTAGAAGGCAAGGCTGTTATGAGAACACTTGCTAAAAATATGACTTTTTTAATGAAATCTATAGAACTTGGAAAAAAAGAATTTGGTTTACCTTCACAGGAGCCATTTGTACATACTAACTTTATAAGATAATAAGGAGCAAAAATGTCAGGATTAAATATCCCTTCAGATTTGGATGAAAAGGTAAAAAAAGCCACAGAATTTTTTTGGTCTACGAGAAATAAACAGTTTAAAAAGCAGGAAACTTCTGCTGTAAGTGATCAGGGAAACAGAAGTGCTGTTACTGCCGGAAAGCAATTAGATGCTTTTGTGGAACTTATTAAAGAAATACTTTTAGAAAACGGCGTACCAAAAAAATGTATTTTTACAAGCTCAAATCTGGAATTACCGGGCTTTTACAGGCCTAATAAAAAGTGGGATTTGCTGGTTGTCCATAATAAACAGTTAATTATCACCATAGAATTTAAAAGCCAGGTGGGACCTTCCTTTGGAAATAATTTTAACAATAGAACGGAAGAGGCTATGGGAAGTGCTCTGGATATCTGGACAGCTTACAAAGAAGGGGTATTTGGAGATAATCCGCCCCCTTGGCTTGGTTATTTTATGGTTTTGGAGGATTGTGAAAAATCCTCTACTCCCGTTAAAACAAAATCTCACCATTTTGACATTTTAGAGGAGTTTAACAATGCTTCCTATAAGGAGCGTTACAGGATTTTTTGTAAAAAGCTTTTGCTGGAGAGAAAATACTCTGCAGCTTGTTTTTTAACCACAAAAAAAGACGAAGAAGAAAAACTTGTAACCTTTATGGATGAAGCTTTAAGTATAAATACCTTTATAAGGTCTATGCTTGCAGCTATCCTATCTCATGATTTTAGCTGATATTATTTTTAAAAAAGGATTAACAAAGGAAAATGACAAAGCATACAATATACAACAAAGATGCCAGAAATCTTGATTTTATAGAAGATGAAAGCGTACATCTTGTTTTAACCTCCCCTCCCTATTTTAATTTAAAGCCTTATGAAAGAGGAGAAAATCAACTGGGGATAATTGATGATTATGAAACCTTCCTAGACGAACTTTCAAAGGTTTTTAAGGAATGTTACAGGGTTTTAGTTCCCGGGGGAAGGGTGGTTTGTGTAGCCGGAGATGTCTGTCTTTCCAGAAAAAAATACGGAAGGCATGTGGTTATGCCCCTTCATTCAGACATTGCGGTTTTTTGCAGGAAAATAGGTTTTGATAACTTAAATCCTATTCTCTGGCACAAAATATCCAATGCAAAGTATGAGGCAAACAAAAGAAGTTCTATTTTGGGAAAGCCTTTTGAGCCGAATGCCATTATTAAAAATGATATGGAATATATTTTAATGGAGAGAAAACCGGGAGGTTACAGAAAACCTACTAAAGAGCAAAGGCAGTTAAGTAAAATTGATAAAGAGGATTTTTATGAATGGTTTAGTCAAATCTGGACAATGCCCGGAGCTTCCACCAGAGCCGGACATCCTGCCCCTTTTCCTTTAGAACTTGCCTTAAGGCTTGTAAAAATGTTTTCTTTTGTGGGGGATACGGTTTTAGACCCCCTTTGTGGCAGTGGTACAAGCATGCTTGCAGCCTTAATGACAGACAGAAACAGCATAGGAATAGATGTGGAAGAGGCTTATTGTAAGCTTTCCCTTAAAAAATTAGAAAAGGAAAACAAACATATCAAAAGGGGAGAAATCTCATATATAGCCCCTTAATTAAATTTTTTAAAAATAATAATATCATTTTTTTTCAAAGTCAAAGAAGGGGTGGGCAATATGGAAAGTTCATCCCTTATTATAAGATAGATGATTATATCCTTAATCTCCATTATTTTTTTATTACAAAAATCATCATTTTTTTCTACTTTAATTTCTAAAATGTCTTTGCTGTCTAAGTTGGAATAGTTTAGTATATGCTGATCTTTAGTATACTCTTCCACAAAACCGGCACTTATAATACCGGTAGGAATCGCCACTGCGCCTACTCCCAAAAAGGCTATGATTATTGCCATAAACTTTCCAAGAGCCGTTATCGGGTATATATCCCCGTAGCCTACAGTTAAAACTGTACTTACAGCCCACCATATTCCGGAAAAAGCATTATTAAATACCTCCGGTTGGGCTTCATGCTCTGCAGAATACATACATAAGCTTCCTGCTAGCATTAATATCATTATTATGAAAATGGAAGAAGCAATCTGGTTTTTCTTTTCTATGATAACCGATGTGATGACATTAAAAGAGTCATATTGGGCATTTAATCTGAAAAGATGGAATATTCTTACAACTCTAAGCATTCTAAAAGCCACAAAACCTGTCAGATATAAAGTAGGAATAATTGTTAACAGGTCGATTATCCCATCAAAACTTATTAAAAATTTTAGTCTTGCCTTTATTTTATCTGTCTTTGGATAAAGATAATCAGCTGTCCATATTCTAAGAATATATTCCATCAAAAAAAACATGGTTGTCCAGAATTCTATCTTTTTAAAAAGAGCCTTGTAAAGATATAATTCAGAAAAAGTCTCTAAAAACATTACCCCTATATTGGTAAAGATTATTATTACCAGTGTTAAGTCAAAGGCACGGCTAACTATATTGGATTTATCACTGATTTGTATAATATCAAAGATTTTCTTTTTCATATTAATCTCCCGAATGTAATATTTATTATAAATTTTTAGTAGATTACTTTTATTATACAAAAATTTGGCGTGAATTTAAAAGAAAACATATATTTGGCTGTTTTTTGTCTTGATAATAAATATTTGTTGATTCCTTTTTTTGCTATAATACAATAATAAATTTATATTTTTTTTTACACAAACTATGGATTTTACATTATAATATACTTTAGTGATTTAAAACAATGAATTACTAAAGGGGTGTAAATAATATAGTAATCCCAGAAAAAATGAATTATTAAAGCTAAAGGAGAAAAACATGTACACACTTGAAGACATCAAAGAGACTGACTCGGAAATCGCCTCGACGGTTGTAAAGGAATTTGAAAGACAAAATTCTCACATCGAGCTTATTGCATCTGAAAACTGGGTAAGCCCTGCTGTAATGTCAGTAATGGGAAGCATTTTTACAAATAAATATGCTGAAGGTTATCCTGGACACAGATATTACGGAGGATGTGAAATTGTAGACGAAGTCGAGACCCTTGCCATTGAAAGAGCTAAAAAGCTTTTTTCATGTGAATATGCAAATGTTCAGCCCCACTCTGGTGCCCAGGCAAATATGGCAGTTCAGTTTGCCATGTTAAAACCAAATGATACCATTATGGGAATGAATTTGGAACATGGGGGACATTTAACTCACGGTTCACCGGCAAATTTCTCAGGAACCTATTTTAATGTTGTACCTTACGGGGTTACAAATGACGGCGTTATTGATTATGATGAGGTATTAAAAATTGCTAAAGATTGCAAACCGAAAATGATTATCGCCGGGGCTTCTGCCTATGCAAGGACTATTGATTTCAAAAAATTCCGTCAGATTGCAGACGAAGTTGGAGCTTATTTGATGGTGGACATGGCTCATATTGCAGGACTTGTGGCAGCAGGTCTTCATCCAAGTCCAATAGGTTTTGCAGATGTAGTTACTACTACTACCCACAAGACCTTAAGGGGACCAAGGGGTGGTCTGATTCTTTCAAGCAAAGAAATAGCAGAAAAATTCAACTTTAACAAGGCAATTTTCCCGGGAATTCAGGGAGGACCTTTAATGCATGTTATAGCAGGAAAGGCAGTCTGTTTTAAAGAGGCATTACAGCCTTCTTTTAAAGAATATCAAAGTCAGATTATAAAAAATGCCAAAGTTCTTTGCAACGGATTAAAGAAAGAAGGCATAAAAATCGTATCCGGAGATACTGATAATCACCTTATGTTACTTGACTTAACTCCGAAGAATCTTACAGGAAAAGAGGTTGAAAAGCTTCTTGATATGGCTCATATTACAGCCAATAAAAATACAATTCCAAACGATCCTCAAAGTTCTTTTGTAACCAGTGGAATTCGTCTTGGTACACCGGCAGCCACCACAAGAGGTCTTGTGGAAGAGGACTTTGAAGAAGTGGCTAAAGCCATAGCTTTTGTGATTAATGAAGGGGAAAGTGCTGTAGAAAAAAGCAGACAAATAGTTGAAAAACTCACAAATAAGTATCCTTTAAAATAATAGAAAAAATAACTTTATTACTTTAAGAATTTACTTGACAAAAGTATAATGCCAACTTATAATTATTCACATATAAAAACCTGTGAGAAAGAGTAGTAGTTCGAAAACAGCGTTGGTTACAGAGATTGCACGGTTGCTGAGATGTGCATTAAGATGCTTCGGATGAATGGACTTTTGAGGGCGCTTTGAAATAAGTAATTATGTAAGAAGCGACGGAGTTTTGACCCGTTATCAGTCAAACGCATTGATTCGATGTGAAGAGTGAGCATATTTTTTATGCTAATTTGGGTGGCACCGCAGAAGTGATATATAAGCTTTTGTCCCATGTATTATGTGGGATAAAAGCTTTTTTTAATATCAACACTTTTGTCCCAAAGGTTACTTTATCTCATTATTAAAAAAGCATATTTAAGGAGGACGTGAAAATGAGAAAATTTTTAGCACTTACTTTAGCAGCAGTAATGACAGTATCTTTGGCAGCTTGTGGGGGAAATACCAAGACAAATGACACAAGTAGTAAAAACACCACGGAACAAACAGACAACGATGAAAAAAGCTACAAAGTAGGAATTATACAGTTTGTAGATGACGCTTCGTTAAACCAGATTGAAAAAAATCTTGAAGATGAACTTGACGCAAAGTCAAAAGAACTTGGAATAACCTTTGATTATGAGGATTATACCTATAACGGACAGGCTGATGCCACAGCTCTTAATCAGATGACAGCGGAGTTAATAGATAAAAAAGTAGATATTATTGTTCCAATTGCGACTCCGACAGCACAGATTGTTCAGTCAGCTACAGAGGAAAATCCTATTCCTGTTGTATTTTCAGCAGTTACAGATCCTGTAGGTGCAGGTCTTGTAGAATCAATGGAAAAACCGGGAAGTAATATCACAGGAACTTCTGATGCCTTAAATACCGAGGCTATTATGAATCTTATTTTTGCCACAAATCCTGATACAGATTATGTGGGACTTCTTTATTCAAAAAGCGAAGATGCTTCCAAAAAGGCAATTGAAGAAGCAAAAGAGTATTTAGATGCAAAAAATATTAAATATATTGAAAAAACTGGAACAACAGTTGATGAGGTAACATCAGCAGCAGATGCCCTTGTAGCTGAGGGAGTAGATGCGGTATTTACTCCTACCGATAACACAGTTATGACAGCACAGCTTAGCATTTATGAAAAATTCAAAGATGCAAAGATTGCTCATTTCGCAGGAGCTGACTCCTTTGCCTTAAACGGAGCATTTCTTGGATATGGAGTTGATTATTCAAATCTTGGAAAAGAAACAGCAGATATGGTAGTGGAAATATTAGCTGAGAAAAAAGACCCTGCAAGTCTTGCAGTTAAAACCTTTGATAATGGTATAGCTACCGTAAATACAGAAATTTCTGAAGAATTAGGTTATAAATTAGAGGATTTAAAACAAGCTTATTCAGATTATTGTTCTGATATTGTTGAAACACAAACAGCAAAAGAATTTGAATAAAAATAATATTGTGTATATTCCGTAAAAGTGGATTTGCAGGAGTTAGAGGACCTGCAAAAAATGTTGAAAAAATAGAATTTTTAGGAGGCAATTAATGTTTATTACACCTGCAATTATACAAACGGCACTGGAGGTAGGACTTATTTACTCTCTGGTTGCACTGTCCTTATATTTAAGTTTCTCAATCTTGAATTTATGTGACCTTTCTACAGACGGCTGTTATACCTTAGGCTGTGCAGTAGGAGCCATTACCACTATGGCGGGGCATCCTATTTTGGCAATACCTTTGGCAATGATTGCAGGTGTTTGCTCTGGTTTTATAACAGCATTTTTACAAACCAGATTAAATGTTGAATCTATCCTGGCGGGAATCATTGTAAATACCGGTCTTTATACAATAAATCTTTTTGTAATGGGACTTTCATCAAATATATCAATATTTGGTGTAGATACGGTTTTCTCCCTCTTTAAGGGAATAAGTGATTCACCTTTCTGGACAGAATGGCACAAGCTTATTTTACTTTTTATAATTGTTTTAATTTCTTGTCTTTCCATGGCAT
Organism: Acetitomaculum ruminis DSM 5522; assembly: GCF_900112085.1. Lineage (GTDB taxonomy): Bacteria > Bacillota > Clostridia > Lachnospirales > Lachnospiraceae > Acetitomaculum > Acetitomaculum ruminis. Next base: position 18,088 of record NZ_FOJY01000017.1, on the reverse strand, counting down.
TTTTCCTGGGAACAAGACTTGGTCTTTCCATTCGTGCCACAGGTGATAACGAGGCAATGGTAAAATCCTCTTCCATAAATACAGCAGGCACCATTACGGTAGGTCTTTGCGTGGCCAATTCCTTTACGGCTTTAGCAGGCTGTCTTATAGGACAATATAATAAAAGTTGTGATATAAATCTTGGTACCGGTATGGTAACCATAGCCCTTGCTTCTTTGGTGATAGGTGAAACCATATTTGGTCGTTACAGTGTAAAAAAAGGAATAGTGGGAGTGGTTTGTGGTTCTTGCTTATATAGATTTATTGTTGCCATGGCACTTAGATTAAATGTTCCTACAGAGGCCTTTAAGCTGGTTTCAGCCATTATTATCGCAGTAGCCATAGCAGCACCAAGGTGCAAAGAATATTTCCTTTTACAAAAGGCAAAAACAGAGGCTAAAAAAGCCCATGAAGCAGAAAACAAAGCACTTGGGAGGGCAAAATAATTATGTTAAGACTTAAAAATATATATAAGACTTTTAATAAAGGAAGCATAAATGAAAAACAGGCTCTTTCAGGTCTTGATCTGGATTTAAAAAGAGGAGATTTTGCCACTATCGTAGGTTCAAACGGTGCAGGAAAATCCACACTTTTTAATGCCATAGCAGGCTCCTTTTATGTAGACAGAGGATTAATTGAATTAGATGGCGAAGATATTACCTTTATGAGAGAACATGAAAGAGCAAAAATGTTAGGATATCTATTTCAGGATCCCATGAAGGGAACAGCACCTCATATGACAATAGAGGAAAATCTAGCCATTGCCTATTTAAGGGTTTCCACGGGAAAATACCAGATTTTCACCAGAGTTTCCAAAAAAGATAAGGAAATGTTTAAAGAGCATCTTTCTCTTTTAAATATGGGACTTGAAGACAGGATGAATCATCCTGTAGGTCTTTTATCCGGAGGTCAAAGACAGGCTCTTACACTTTTAATGGCTACTTTGGTTACACCGAAACTTTTATTACTTGATGAGCATACTGCGGCCTTAGATCCTGCTACGGCAGCAAAGGTTTTAGAACTTACCAAAAGCATTGTAAAAGAAAGAAATATAACCTGTCTTATGGTAACTCACAATATGAATCAGGCTTTAGAGCTTGGAAACAGGACTCTTATGATGGACTGTGGAAGGATTGTTTTTGATGTTTTTAGAGAGGAAAGAAGCCACATGAAAGTGTCGGATTTACTGGAAAAATTCAGTTTAAATGCAGGAAAAAATCTTGATGATGACAGGGTTTTATTAAGTGTTGACCAAAAGAAAAACTAAAGAGCTATTATTATTAAAAAAACAACCGATAAATAAGAAAACAGGAGAAGTAATTATATACAAAGGGAAGTCTTAGGTTTCTGGGATTTCCCTTTTTGATGTTTTTTAATAAAATGTTACTATGAACGCAGTGTAAGCAATCCCCCGCTTCAAAAGCGTAAGCTTTAAGCGGGGGTATAAGCTTACTAGTGTCAGAAGGGGTTAAAGCCCCTTCTGACAGGTGGCACAAAGTGCCACTGCGTTCATGAGGAAGTAGCGAAGCGGATTCCGAATGTCCGCTTTACTAAAGAAAATGCTTTTCTTAGAAGGGAAAAACTGTATGTATATAGAAAATCAAGCTTTTATTGACTCGTTAAATAAAACAGGATTAGATGAAAATAACAGAGGTAAATCAGTGGAATATATTAAAAATTCTGATATTTTAGCTCATGGAAAGCCTGTTCCTTTTTCTTATATCCCGTTATTTATAAATGATAATGATCTGGAATTTTTTAATGAAATATTAAAGATATTGCAGGGGATTTTAGGTAAAATTACAAACAGATATATTATAGATGAAGAATACAGAAAAATATTTGGCTTTTCAAAAGACTTAGAAAGGCTTATCTGCCTGCCTTGTAATTATGAAGAAGTCATTCCCGTTGGAAGGTATGATATGTTTATCTCCCCGGAAAATGTGGATAAGGGTCTTTGGGATTTTAAATTTTGTGAGTTTAATACCGACGGCTCCGGGGGCATGAGCAGGGACTTGGAAATTTCAAATCTTATCCTAAAGGGAGAGGCAGTTAAATTAATGTCCAAGGAATATAAGCTTTTTTGTATGGACAGTATAAGCTTTATTACAAAGAAACTTTTACAGGTTTATTTTTCTGATAAAAACGCAGTAGACACCCCAAATTTTGCTATAGTGGATTTTAGGGAAGAAGGTGTTATGAGCGATTTTAACAGATTTATAGAATGTTTTAAGAAAGCCGGCATAAATGCTAAGTTTGTTGATGTGAGAGATTTAGAATTTGACGGTGAAAGACTAACTGATAAGACAGATGGCAGGGTTATTCATGGAATATATCGAAGGCTTGTAACCGGTGAAATATTAAAACGAATGGATGAATGTGAAAATCTAATTAAGGCCGTAGAGGCTGAAAAAGTGGTTTTGCTGGGGCATTTTAGGACTTCTATTGCCCATTCAAAGATTATAAATATCGCCTTGCATCACAAAAAAACAAAGGCTTTTCTTACAGATGAAGAGATAGATTTTATAAATTTACATATTCCAAAAACCTATTATTTAAGGGATGATTTAGAAAAACACATTTTAAAGGAAGCCCTTGAAAATAAAGATTTATGGATAGTAAAGCCTGAAGAGGGATTTGGTTCGATGGGAGTATGTGCAGGAATGGATGTAAGTAAGGATGAATGGGAAGGTATCTTAAGAAAAAACATGAATAGCTTTTATGTTTTACAGGAGTTTGTCAAACCTTTAAAAATGCCTCTTTTATCTGCCAAAGAAAAAATAATAAAAGAATGGCCTTTAATGCTTGGAGTGTATCAGGCTGCCGGTGAAGTGGCAGGTTTTTACAGCAGGGCTGGCTTTGAGGGAGTTATTGATTTTTCCCATGATGGAATATGTGTCACCACTTTAAAGGCTGACAGGAAATATTAGGAGGTATTTATGAGTATAAATTATCACGCTTTTCAAAACAGAGGAGTAGCTTTTAGCGAGCACGAAGAAGATGCTATAATATGGTATCAGAAATTTAGCGGTTTTAATCCCCAAAAAATATCTAATATTTTGCATTTACAAATAATTGATGGAAATCCCCACATTAGATATTTTAACAATGAATACAGATTAAACTGTCAAAATGGTAAAATCGAAAAATTAATTGATGATAAATGGGATGATGAAAGAGTATGTTTTAACGAGGCAATGGCTATTTATCATCTTTTTACCTATACAAAGGAAATGCCGGTTGTTTCAGGTGAGTATATGCTTGCATCATCATTACAAGGGGAGGTTGTGGCAAATCCCTATGTAAAAGATCCTTTAATCTGGCCCTTTGAAGAAAGGTTTAAAAACAGGGTAGATAGGTTAAGAAGCCTTTGTAAGAAAGCTTGTGGAATAGAAATTAATGAAGGAGATTGTGGTTTTGAATTTGAAGCATTTCCAATGGTACATATAAGACTTGTTTTTTGGGATGAGGATGAAGAAGATGATATGCCGGCATCTTTAAAAATCTGGGTGGATAAATGCATACTTGATTTTATGCATTATGAAACCATAGGGTGTATTACTTCGGATTTACTGGAAATGTTGGAAAAAGCAGATGATGTTTAAAATAGCATTTACGAAAATATCTTTATGTTCCAAATAAATAAACTGTGTTATAATAGCTCTAGCATAGACTAATAGGGAGAAAATGTAAAAATGAAAATTACCGATAGCAAAGACGTCTTAATTGAGCTTAGGAAAAGTACGGGGATGAACAGAAAGGAATTTTGTGAATATTTTGAAATTCCCTACAGAACTGTTACAGATTGGGAACTTGGCAATAGAAAAATGCCTCTTTACCTCTTAAATCTTATGTCTTATAAGGTTGAAAAAGAACAGCTTAATGTAAGAAATAATTAGTAAACTAAGATTTGACTTAACGGTTTAATGCCGTTAAAAACGAGGAGAATATGCGTATGAAGGGTGTTGTATTACACGAAGGAAAAAGATATTTTATGGATCTGTTAGAGATTATTAAAGCCATTAATAATAAAAATCTCGACTATAACTGGTTTATTACAGACACAGAATGTTATCCTGAAAATGATGATATAGATACCATTTTCTTAAAAAAATATAACTGGATGTCAGGGCGTCAGCTCCAAGCTATTTTAAATGTGGAAAACTTTAAATGGGAGTGGGCGGTTTTATCTGCCTTTAAAAAAGATGTGGAGTTAAAGGAAATTTTAGAATATGAATTTCCATGTGCAGATGTTTATCCGGGATTTTGGGATAATGGTATTTCACTACAGCATCCTTTAGCAGATATAGAAATTATTCCCTGGAACGGCAGTGCGACTTTTGTGATTTCAAAAGATGATGCAATTGTGGATGAGTTCATTGAATATTTCCCGGAATGTGAAGATTTGGAATCTTACAACAAAAGATTATAGTTTAAAAAAGATAGGGGAAAAATATGGCTTTACAATTAGTTTTGGGAAATGCGGGAAGCGGAAAATCAAAATATGTATTTGATTATATTACAAAGCAGTCTATTGAAGATAAAAAGGCTGCTTTTCTGGTAATTGTGCCGGAACAGTTTACCATGAGTACTCAGAGAAATATAGTAAAGGTACATCCTGGTCTTGGTATGATGAACATTGATGTTTTAAGTTTTCAAAGGCTTGCTTTTAGGATTTTTGAAGAAACAGGTTCTCTTAAAAAGACTATTTTAGAAGATACCGGAAAAAATCTTGTTTTAAAAAGGGTGATGGGCCAGGAAAAGGAAAATCTTAATGTATTAGGGGCAAATGTCAATAAAATTGGCTATATTACCAATCTACGCTCTATTATCTCAGAGTTTACCCAGTATAATGTAGATACAGATGATCTTTTTAAACTGGTACAAAAAGAAAAACCTGCCAGTGTATTATCCTTGAAATTAAAGGATATCCATACCATTTACAAAGGTTTTGAAGAATTTTTGGAAAATGATTTTGTTACGGCAGAGCAGGTTTTAGACTTATTATGCCAAGTTATCAAAAAATCTAAAAAGTTAAAAAATACCACCATTGTCCTAGATGGTTTTACAGGTTTTACACCTATTCAGGAAAGGGTATTAGAAGAGCTTTTAAAGGTATGTAAAGAGCTTATTGTTACAGTTACAATAGACCATAAAGAGGATTTAACTAAAGCACCTAAAGAGCAGGAGCTTTTTAATCTGTCAAAAAATACCATCAGAACTTTAAAAAATATAGCTGCAAGTGCCGGCAGTCCGGTAAAAGAAGATATTATTTTAGATAAACAATATCGTTTTAAAGCCGATGGAGAACTGGAATTTCTTGAAAAAAATCTTTTTCGATATAATCAGAATATTTACAAAAAAATTGGTGATGAAATATCTTTTCATTCCTGCAATAATCCGGATATGGAAGTGGAATATGTTGCAGATACCATAGATAAACTGGTAAGAAATGAAAATATCAGATTTAAAGATATTGGAATTGTATGCGGTGATATGGAAATCTATGGAAACTATTTTGAAAAAACCTTTAATAATTTTGAAATACCGTTTTTTATGGATTATAAAAGGGACATCTTACAAAATCCTTTTATTGAATGTATCAGAGCAGCATTAGAGATTGCAGACAGGGACTTTTCTTTTCAAAGTGTATTCAGATTTTTAAAATGCGGAATGGATGTTTTATCCAAAGATGATTGTGACATTCTTGAAAATTACTGCGTTACAGCAGGGATAAAGGGCTATAAAAAGTGGAAAAAGGACTTTGTTTATATTCCAAAGGGTTATGAAAAAGTGCAGGTTGACTATATTAACTATCTAAGAAAAAAACTTCTTGTTTTACTGGAGGATTTGTATATTGTTTTAAGAGATAAAGAAAACAATGTTGGAGAAAAAACCAGGGCACTTTATGATTTTATAACTAAGCTTGAAATGCAAAAACGCCTTAAGGAATATGAAATTTACTTTGCTAAGAATAATGAACCTTCTTTAGAAAAAGAATACAGTCAGATTTACAAAACTGTTATTGATATGTTTGACAAATATGTCACTTTATTAGGAGATGAAAAAATGTCTCTTAATGAATATTCTTGTATTTTAGATGCCGGATTTGAAGAATGTAAAATAGGAATCATACCTCAGGGACTTGACATGGTTCAGGTAGGAGATATTGAAAGAACAAGGTTTGATGATATAAAGGTATTATTTATTTTAGGAGTAAATGAAGGGGTTATTCCTTCAAATTCCCAAAGTGGTGGAATTATTTCCTCCATGGAAAGAGAATATCTTGAAAGCAGGGTGAAACTTGCTTATGGTGCCAGAAAAAAGGCCTACATTGAAAGGTTTTATATTTATCTTAATATGACAAAGCCTTCTGAAAAATTATATATTTGCTTTAGTAAAAATGATAATCAGGGAAAGACACTAAGACCATCTTTTATTATAAAAAATCTTAAATATATGTTTCCTGAAAAGGAAGTATTTGATGAAGGAGCAAAAGAAGGGATTTTAGGCATTTATAACGAAAAAACCGCCCTTGATTATCTGGCTAAAACCATTTCAAAATCCATAAAAGAAGGGGATTTTAAAGATGAATGGAAGGATTTATATGGCTTATTAAAGGATAATGTTAAGGATAAACTTCTTCTAAGAAAAATAGAGGAGGCTGCGTTTTTTACCAATGATGACAAGGAACTTGGCTTTGCCTTATCAAGATTATTATATGGAGATTCTTTGGAAAATTCAGTTACCAGACTGGAGGATTTTTCAAAATGTGCCTTTTCCCATTTTTTAGATTACGGCTTAAGATTAAATGACAGGGAAAATTATGAATTTGACAATCTTTATCTGGGAAGTATTATGCATAAATCTCTTGAAATTTATTCTTCTTCCTTAAAGGAAAAAGGATATGACTGGATAGATATTCCTGAGGATATTTCAAAAGAAATTTCTCATAAAAGTGTTGACCTTGCCATTGAAAGTCTTAATAAAGAAGTTCTTTATGAAACAAGCCGGAATGAATATAACATAAATAGAATCAGACGACTTATGGAAAGAACAGTCTGGGCTATAAAAATGCAGTTAAACACGCAAAAATTCAAACCGGATGAATTTGAATTTCCTTTTAAGATTAAAAAGAATATAGAACTTGATGAGTTTAAAGATAAATTTGAGCTTTATTTAAAAGGGCGAATAGACAGAATTGATTTAAAAATCGAGGATGACAGGGTTTATTTTAATATTTATGATTATAAAACCGGAAAAAAAGATTTTTCTTTAAAAGAGTTTTACTATGGTATTTCCCTACAGCTTTTGGTTTATATGAATGCCGTAAAATCAGTTAAAGAAAAGTATTTTAAGGATAAAAAGCTGATAATTGCTGGTCTTTACTATTATCATATTGATGACCCGGTAATGGACGGTGATAAAATAAAATTAGAAGATGTAAATGATGCAATTGTCAAGGAACTTTCCCCTAAAGGAATTGTAAATATTGATATTTCGGGAAATGAAGGAAAAAATAATGATAAGGATAAATTAAGCTCTAAGCAGATAAGACAGCTTTCAGAATATCTGGATATTAATATTAATAAATTTGCCAAAAGGATAATGAAGGGGGATATCTCAAAAAAACCCTTTAACGATAATAAAGTCAACGGATGTACCTATTGTAATTACAGCGCAATATGCGGATTTGATGCCAGAGAGGATTCTTATTCCTATAATTATCTTAAAAATATTAAAGAGGACAGAATATGGCAGCTTATAGAAAAGGAGTTAGAAAGTGGGCTGGACTAAAGATCAACAAAAGGTAATAAATGCCAGGGATTGCAGTATTTTGGTTTCGGCAGCGGCAGGCTCCGGAAAAACTGCGGTTTTAGTAGAAAGAATAATTAAATTAATAACTGATAAAGAAAATCCTGTAGATGTGGACAGGCTTTTGGTAGTTACATTTACAAAAGCAGCAGCAACAGAAATGAAGGAAAGGATTATTATTGCCCTTGAAAAGGCCATAGAAGAAGACCCTTTTAATGACCATCTCCAAAGGCAGATAACCCTTATTAATAATGCAAAAATAACAACCATTGATTCATTTTGTTATTTTGTAGTAAATAATTATTTCCATTATATAAATCTGGATCCGGATTTTAAAATTGCAGACGAAACAGAGGTCAAACTTTTAAAAGAAGATGCTGTTTCAAATGTTTTGGAAGAATATTATAAAAACAAAAATGAGGATTTCATTGAATTTGTTGAAGCTTTTGCTACAGGAAAAAGTGATAATAATCTAAAAGAAAAGATTGTTAAAATGTTCGATTTTGCAGGATCTCATATAAATCCTTTAAAATGGCTTGATGAATGTTTAAATGCCTATGATTTTGAAAGCTTTGAGGATTTTAAAAAAAGCGATACCCTAAAAGAATGTTTTAATTACTTTCAAAAAAGATTATCAGAAGCCAAAAGATATAACAAAATGGCAAAAAAGGTATGCGAAAGGGATGATGGACCCAAATATTATTTGGAGGCTTTGGAGGATGATAGTGATTTTTATGAAAGTCTTGAAAAATCCAAAGATATTTCTGATTTTCTTCAAAAGATTGAAAAAATTGATTATAAAACCTTATCCAGAAAAAAAGCTCCAAACCAGTCAGAAGAGGCTAAAAATCTGGCTAAAGCATTCAGGGATGCATCTAAAAAGGCCATAAATGACAAGATAAAAAAGGATTATTGTAATCATAGTTTAATTGAATACTATGAATATGAAAAAAAATGCAAAAATTATGCTAAGGTTCTTATTAATCTGGTTAAGGATTTTACGAAGGAATTTTCAAATCTTAAGGCCGCAAGAAATCTTCTTGATTATAATGATATTGAGCATTTTGCCCTGAATATTTTACTGGATAAGGAGAATAATCCTACTCCTTGTGCCTTGGAATTAAGGGGAGCTTTTTATGAGATTCTTATTGACGAATATCAAGATAGTAATGAAGTTCAAGATAGTCTCTTACACAGCATTTCCACTGAAGATGAAGGAAAAAATAATGTATTTATGGTAGGAGATGTAAAGCAGAGTATCTATAGATTTCGTATGTCAAAGCCGGATCTTTTCATGGAAAAATACAATTCCTATTCCTTAGAGGAAGCTCCTTTTAGAAGAATTGATTTAAAAATGAATTTCAGAAGCCGCAAAGAGGTTTTAAACAGTATAAATTTTTTCTTTGAGCAGATTATGCATAAAGAAGTGGGAAATGTGGAATATGATAAAAACTCTGCCCTTTATGTGGGAAACGCGGACTATAAAGAATGTAAAGCTGGTAATAATACAACAGAAATCTGGCTTATTAATAATGATGAGAATTTTTTACAGGATAATGAAATTTATAAAGATAATAATGAAATCGAAGCTTTGGCTATTGCAAAAAGAATAAAGGAAATGGTGGAAGGAGAAAATCCCCTTATTGTTACTGATAAAATAACCAAAGAGCTTAGACCTGCAAGATATAAGGATTTTGCGGTTTTATATAGAAGTATAAACAGCATAGGAGAACTGGTTTTAACCACCTTTTTAAATGCAGGAGTACCTGCTAAGTTAGATACCTCCACTGGTTATTTTAATGCTTATGAGGTAAAACTATTATTATCTCTTCTTTCAGTAATTGATAATGTAAGACAGGATATTCCTTTATGTGCCACCATGAGTTCTCCGATGGGAGATTTTACCGAAAAAGAACTGGCAATAATCAGACTTGCTTATAAAGATGAAAGCTTCTTTTATCAGGCAGTTTTAAAGGTGGCAGGAAGACAATTTGATTATAAAATTCCTGATGAGAAAGCCAAAGAAACAAATGCTGTCGAGAATGAAGAGGTCCTTGAAGATAAAGAGTTTATAGAATTTGAAAAAGGAGACAGACTTTTAAATCAGGTTATAAATTTAGAAAAAACACCGGATAAAGAAATTTCAAAAGAAGATATTTTACAAAAGGAATTAGAGGCCTTAGGTGGAATTATTGGGGAGAATGACTGGCTTTTATTAAAAGAAAAAGTGAAAAAGTTTCTTGAAAAAATTGAAGATTACAGCAGGGCAGCCACTTTTATGAGGGTAAATGAACTTATAAATTATATCCTTGATGACAGCGGTTTTTTAAATATAATACAGGCAATGCCATCAGGAAATCTAAGAGTATTAAATGTAAAAATGTTAATACAAAAGGCTGTTGAATATGAAAAAACCAGTTATAAGGGCCTGTTTAATTTTAATCGTTATATTGAAAAATTGCAAAAATATGAGATTGATTTTGGTGAAGCGGACTCTGGCGGCAAGAAGGATGATAATGTAAAAATAATAAGTATTCATAAAAGCAAGGGACTGGAATTTCCGGTGGTCATAGTTGCAAATCTTGGAAAAAAATTTAATAAAATGAATACCCGTGATAGTATATTGCTCCATGACAAAAAAGGTCTTGCCATGAATTATGTGGATACAAAAAACAGGATAAAATATAAAACTTTGTCCTATAAAAATCTTTCCAATAAGATACAGGAAGAAGACTATGGTGAGGAATTAAGAGTCCTTTATGTTGCTCTTACAAGGGCAAAGGAAAAGCTTATTTTATCGATTTTTAACAAGGATATGGATAAGTACATTTCAAAGCATAAAGATGCAGTTTTAAATGATAAAAAAGCATTTTTAGACCATGAGATTTTAAATGCAGCTTCTATGGGAGACTGGCTTATAAGGGCTGCTTTCAGGCATCCCACAGCAAAAGCTTATCTTTTAAAGCATGGGGAAGAGGTGGAAGGCTATCCCTATGAATTTGATGAAAATGATAGCTGTGATTTAAAATTTACTGATATTTTTATATATGACATCTTTGCAGAAAATATGGAAGAAAGCATAGAAAAAATGGACAAATATGCACATTTTAAGAAATTGGATTTTAACATGGATTATGGCTATAAAGATATGTTTAAGGAAAAAATAAACTATCTTTATCCCTTTAAAAATATGATTACCATGAAAAGCAAATTTTCCGTATCGGAGATTAAAAAGGCTCATATGGTAGATGAGGAGGGAGAAGAAATCTTTAAAGAAGAAGTGCCCCTTCCTTATATTCCTGATTTTGTTGAGAAAAAAGGAGAAAATATCGGTGCCATTAGGGGAAATGCATATCACAGAATACTGGAATTACTTGACTTTTCAAAGGTTTGTGATAAAGAAAGCATATCAGCTCAGATAAAAACAATGATTGAAAATAATCTTTTAGAAGAGGAAGAATCTAAGCTTGTAAGGCTTGATGATTTAATTACACTTTTTGAGTCAGACCTTGGAGGGCGTATGATTAAAGCCTTTGAAAGAGGGGATTTGGTAAAGGAAAATCCATTTGTAATGGGAAAACCTGCCAGTCAGATAAATCCGGATTGTGAGGAAGATGAAATTGTATTGATTCAAGGAATAATTGATGTATTTTTGTATGAAAATGATGAAATTGTTCTTATTGATTACAAAACAGATAATGTAAGAAGCCCAAAAGAACTTGTGGACAGATATACCACCCAGATGGATCTTTATAAAACTGCCTTGGAAAATGTCACTGGAAAAAATGTAAAGGAATGTATTTTATATTCCTTTAAACTAAATAATGCAATAAAACTTTAAGAAGGATAAGATAATGAAAAAAAGAATAATACTGGCTTCAGGATCTCCCAGAAGAAAAGAGATGCTTGAAAGAATAGGACTTGATTTTGAAATAATAAAAAGCAACTGTAAAGAGATTATTACAAAGACCAATCCTGATGAAATCGTTATGGAACTGGCCTTATGTAAAGCTAAGGATGTGGCCCAAACTCTTAAAGAGGAAGGCCTTGTTATAGCAGCAGATACCATAGTGGTATATGACAAAAAAATAATGGGTAAACCAAAGGATGAAAAAGAAGCCTTTGAAATGCTTTCACTTTTGCAAAACAATACGCATGAAGTTTACACCGGAGTTTGTATAATGGATGCCTCAAAAAAAGAAGAAGTGGTATCTTTTTATGAAAAAACAGATGTATATGTCTGTGAAATGACAAAAAAACAAATTGAGGATTATATTGCCACAAAAGATCCCTTTGATAAGGCAGGAGCCTATGGAATACAGGGGATTTTCGGAAAATATATTAAAGGAATAAACGGAAGCTATGATAATGTAGTGGGGCTTCCCCTGGGAAGACTTTACAAAGAACTATTATCCCTTAAAGAAAAAGGTTATGACTTTGATTTAGATTAAAGAAAAAAATTAACCAAAATAAGGTCAGTATGATATAATATTTAGGTTGTTTTTTCATTTTAAGTGAAAAAATATTCCTTATTACTGCCCGAAATTTTTGGGGCAGCTGATAAGAATTTAGTGTGTAGAAAAAGAGGTATGATGATTTGAATAGTAATAATTACGATGTAATAATAATAGGTGCAGGCCCTTCAGGTATTTTTTGTGCCTATGAGTTAAAGAAGAACCAGCCGGATATTAAGGTTCTTATGATTGAAAAGGGAAGAAGCATTGAAAAAAGACAATGTCCTAAGAGAAAGACTAAAAAATGTATGCATTGTCAGCCATGTTCCATTACAACAGGTTTTGCCGGAGCAGGAGCTTTTTCTGATGGAAAATTATCTCTTTCACCGGATGTAGGTGGAAATCTTCCTGAAATATTAGGCTATGAAAGAACAAAAGAACTTATTAAAGAATCCGATGATATTTATTTGAAATTTGGAGCTGATACAAGTGTATATGGTGTAGATAAACAGGAAGCCATACGAACCATAAGAAGAAAAGGTATCGAAGCAAACTTAAAGCTTATTGAATGTCCTATCAGACACCTTGGAACGGAAGAAGGTTATAAAATCTATGGAAAACTTCAGGCAGACCTTCTTGAAAAGGGAGTAGATATTATCTTTAATACCATGGTAGATGATATTATCATTGAAGATGGAGTTGCCAAGGCAGTAGTCACAGACAAAAATGAAACTTATTATGCAAAAGAAATAGTTTCTGCAGTAGGTCGTGAAGGAGCTGACTGGTTCGCCCATCTTTGTCTTGAAAAAGGAATCAATACTACTGTGGGAACAGTTGATATCGGTGTCAGGGTAGAAGTAAGAAATGAAGTAATGGAGTTTTTAAATGAAAACCTTTACGAGGCAAAACTTGTATATCATACACCGACTTATGATGATAAAGTCAGAACTTTCTGTACAAATCCATCAGGTGAGGTTGCTACAGAATATTATGACGGAAATCTTGCTGTTGTAAACGGACATGCCTATAAGTCAAAAGATTTAAAAACAGATAACACAAACTTTGCAATCCTTGTATCAAAGCATTTTACAAAACCTTTTAAAACTCCTATTGAATATGGAAAAATTATTGCAAAATTAAGTAATATGCTTTGTGACGGAAAAATACTGGTTCAAACCTTTGGAGATTTTAGGCGTGGAAGAAGAACCACAGATGAGCGTCTTTGCAGAAACAACCTTATTCCAACCCTTAAAGATGCCGTACCGGGAGACCTTTCTTTGGTATTTCCACACAGAATAATGGTAGATATCGAGGAAATGATTATGGCTCTTGATAAGGTTACACCGGGTATTGCCAGTGATGAAACTCTTCTTTATGGTGTTGAAGTTAAATTTTATTCCAACAAGGTTGAAGTAAATAAAGACTTTGAAACAAATATAAAGGGACTTCGTGCCATCGGTGACGGTTCCAGCGTAACAAGAGGTCTTCAGCAGGCATCAGCCAACGGATTAAGCGTGGCAGGAAGCATATTAAAAAAGCTTTACGGTAAAGAAGACAAGGATTGATTAAGCAGCAGTTGACATGGGATTTTAGGAGAACAAGAGTAAAATGAAAAAAACAATAGTTTGCCTAATGGCAGTATTAATAGTTGCAGTAAATATTATTGGCTGTGGGAAAAATAGCTCTAATAACCAGGAGAACCTTTTTACCTTGGGAAAGATTGATTGTAGCAAGTCAGAAGCGAAAGTATTTCTTCTAGCCAATCAGATGCTATATGAAAAAGTCCTTGGAAGCGGGCATTTAGACCAGGAAGCCGGAAGTTTAAATAATGCAAAAGACCTTACAAAAGATGAATCTGCTAATTCTGCTATGACTTTAAAAGAAGTAATAAAAGAAAAATCCATGTCAGAGCTTATTAGAATAAAATGTTTGTTAAACATGGCAAAAGAAGATAATACAGAGCTTACAAAAGAGGAAAGCAATAAAGCAGATTCCAATGCATCAAAATATTTTAAATCACTATCTAAAGAAGAAAAAGAATATATTAATCTTGAAGAAAATGATTTAAAAACAGTTTTTGAAGATTATACCCTTGCCATGAAGGAATATTCTCAAAAAACAAAGGACATAAAATGCGACATTAGTAAAGATGATGCAAAAACCATAAGCATAGAAGAAATTTTCTGGCCGACAACCACCCTTTCAAAGGATGGGAAAGTTGTAAAAGAAGAAAAGTCCATGATAGAATCCATTAAGAAAAAGATGGAAGGAGCTTTATCAGAAATAGAATCCGGTTCAGATTTTTCTTATGTGGCGGGAAAATATAACCAGGCTTCAAAAAGCCGACAAGATATTTACTTAGGAGACAATGTTTTACCTGAGGATATTGAAAAAGAGGCTTTTAAACTCAAAAAAGATGAAGTAAGTAAGCTTTTAAAATCAAAGGATGGTTATTATATTATAAAATGTGTTGAAACAGACAATAAAGAGCTTAGCGAAAAAAACTACGAAAAGATGCTTAAAGATTATAAGGAAAGTGAGTTTGAAAAGGATTATGAAACATTTTTGGATTCCTTATCTTCAAATCTGAATGAAAAAGAGTGGAAAGCTCTTGATTTAATGGAAGCTACAGATACTTCAAAGGAAACATTTTTCGATTTTGCAAACATTAATTGAGTGATAGAAAATGACAATATTACAGATTTTAGATACAAAAGATTTTATGTCAAAACTTTTGGTTAAGGATACTTTTGATGATTTTTTACTGGTTAAGGCGGATATTTGCACCAGTGTAAGTACATCAATAGACGGCAGGATAAATAAGGATTTTTTTGACGATACTGAAATTATCCCGGAAGAATATCCAAAGTGGTCCAATCTAAAGCCTTTGTGTTTTGAAATAATAAAGGGAAAAGTATTGCCCCTTTCTGTAAAAATAATCCTTAAACTTCCTAAAGAAAGTCTGGAGGATTTTTTATCAAAAGCCGGTATTCCTGAAAGAAAAGGAGAAATTCAGGGACTTTTTATCAATATTCATTTTGATAAAAACAATCTGAAAGTGGTTACCGGAACTTCACTTAAAACTTTTTCCATTGATAAAACCATTGAATTTGAATGGGACAAATGGGTAAAGAATTTTATGTTTAATGAAAAAATTGAAAATGAAGAAGCATAAATATTAAAAAAAATATTTGATTAGCACTCATGTTATTTGAGTGCTAATTTTTTCTTGACTTTTAATTCTGCCGGGTTTAATATAACTTTTAGGTGTTGTTAGCACTTGAACGAATTGATTGCTAATGATTAAAATTAAAAATAAACGAATTAATTTTATATAAGGAGTGATTTAAAATGAGTGAGAAACACGGAAGTCTTTCAATAAACAGTCAAAATATTTTTCCTATCATAAAAAAATGGATGTATTCAGATCATGATATTTTCGTCAGAGAGCTTATTTCCAATGGTTGTGATGCCATAACCAAGCTTAAAAAACTTGACATAATGGGAGAATATGAGATTGCTGAAGATTATGAGCCAAAGATAAACGTTGAGATTAGTCCTGAGAATAAAACCATTAAATTTACAGATAACGGACTTGGCATGAGTGCAGCAGAGGTTGAAGAATATATTAACCAGATAGCTTTTTCAGGAGCTGCTGATTTCCTTGAAAAATATAAAGACAAAGCAAATGATGACCAGATTATCGGACATTTTGGCCTTGGATTTTATTCAGCATTTATGGTAGCTGATGAAGTTTATATCGATACAAAATCCTACAAAGAAGATGAAAAAGCAGTACACTGGGAGTGCGACGGCGGTACAGAGTATTCCATGAAAGAAGGGGAGAAAAAAGAAGCCGGAACCACCATTACTTTATTCTTAAATGACGACAGCTTAGAATTTTCAAATGAATACAGAGTCAGAGAAGTAATTGAAAAATACTGTTCCTTCATGCCGACTCCTGTATTTTTAAATGTAGAAAATGCAAAAGAAGAGTATGAAACAGTAGAAAAAGACGAGGTTACAGATAAGGATACTGTTATTGAAACAGTAGTAGAAGAGGCTAAAACCGAGGAACGAGAAAATGAAAACGGTGAAAAGGAAGTTGTAGAAGTTTCTCCAAGAAAAGAAAAAGTTAAAATTCTTAAGCGTCCTGTAGCTTTAAATGATCCTAATCCATTATGGCTTAAAAATCCAAGTGAATGTACTGAAGAAGAATATAAAGAGTTTTACAGAAAAGTATTTATGGATTACAAGGAGCCATTATTCTGGATTCATTTAAATATGGATTATCCGTTTAATTTAAAAGGAATTTTGTATTTCCCTAAGATTAACATGGAATATGAATCCATTGAAGGAAAAATCAAGCTTTACAATAATCAGGTATTTATCGCTGATAATATCAAAGAGGTTATCCCTGAATTTTTGATGTTATTAAAGGGTACTATAGATTGTCCTGACCTTCCTCTTAATGTTTCAAGAAGTGCTTTACAAAATGACGGATTTGTAAAGAAAATTTCTGATTACATTACAAAAAAAGTTGCAGACAAGCTTTCAGGAATGTGTAAGACAGACAGAGAAAACTATGAAAAATATTGGGATGACATCAGTCCATTTATTAAATACGGTTGCTTAAGAGATGATAAATTTGATTCTAAGATGAATGATTTCATTCTCTTTAAGAATCTTGATAAAAAATATGTTACATTACCGGAGCTTCTTGTAAAAGAGGAAGAAGTTGAAGTAGTTGACGAAAATAATGAACCTGTAGATGAAAATAAAGAAGAAAAAGAAAAGAAAAATATTTATTATGTTACTGATGAGAAACAACAAAGTCAGTATATAAATCTCTTTAAAGAACAGGGAATGGATGCTATTATTCTTGACCACAGAATTGATCCTAATTTTATTAATCATCTTGAAAGAAAGAATGAAGAGTACAGATTCTTAAGAATTGATACAGATGTTACAGATGAGCTTAAAGACAATGAAGAAGTCAACGAAGAAGAATTAAAGAAAAATGAGGAAACTCTTACAGAACTCTTTAAAAAAGCTCTTGATAATCAAAATCTTACAATTCAGGCAGCTTCTTTAAAAAATGAAAATGTTTCTTCAATGCTTACAGTATCAGAAGAAGGAAGAAGAATGCAGGATATGATGAAGATGTATGCATCTTCAGGAGCTGATATGTCAATGTTTAATGGCCCTGAAACTCTTGTATTAAATGTTAAAAACAAACTGGTTAAATATCTTTTAACTCAAGATGAATCAGATAAAAAAGACCTGTTTTGTAAACAGCTTTATGATCTTGCAAAATTAAGCTATAGACCTCTTGCTCCAGAAGAAATGACAAATTTTGTTGAAAGAAGCAATGAGATTATGGAGTTATTAGCTGATATGAAATAAATTAATAAGATTCCCCCAAGGGCTGTTTCGGGAAAAGAAATTTTTCCGGGACAGCCCTTTTTTTACCGTGCGCCTAGCGGCGCACGTTTCTAACGGGTTAAAGTCCCGAATCCGCCCGGTAGTGGGAAGGATATAGCCGAAAGCAAGGGTGTCCGCCGCAAGACGGAATCTGAAGGAAGCTGGATGTGAGGAACATACTAACTCACGGGCAAATCTCTGGTCTGACGAACAGAAATCTCATATGAGGTTATGCATGAGGGTAAGGCTGCGGTACAAGTCGAAGCCCCATAACTACACGGAATCATGCATGATAAATGAGGCAGATGGATGGAGAGGAAGAAACGTGTGGTACCTAGGGAGGTCTGCGTGAAATG
>NZ_FOJY01000034.1:2026-8366 GCF_900112085.1 Acetitomaculum ruminis DSM 5522 | reverse complement strand
CATAAGTAATTAGCGTTTGGATTGTATTCCAATGTATTATGTTTGTAGTTTCCGCTTTGCCAATTGCTTATATCGCTAATATCTGATGCTTCAAGCATTCCACCTAATGTACCCGGTGTAACTGCTGCCTTAGAATTTTCTACTGTGATTTCTTCTACTACTGCTTCAAGCTCTGCGCTTTCTGCCTTAACTGTTATACTTCCAAAATTAACTGTTGAATTAACTGAAACAAAACCTGCAAGTACTAAACCCATTAACCTTAAACCTTTTTTATTCATACTTTCGTCCTCCTTAGACTATGGAAAATTACTTTATGAACGAAAAAAAGTCCTGCCATAAATTTTAAGGCAAGACGCTTTTACTGAATATTATTAATCAGGTTTACGATTGTTTCCCAGACCCCGTAACCGATAATTAGTTCCCAACCAACCAATTATTTCAAGATTAATAAACAAATTAAATTCGGTAACTGACTGTCATAGTATCTTTTGATACCTTAGACTCTAAGCTTTGCGTCCCATCCTTTCGAATGGTTTGCCTTTTCGTTCAATGTAATTTATTTAATTTTTCTCTTGTTTTTTCTTCTGTGTTTAACCTCTTTTGTTCTTTGTTCTTTGTTTTTTGTTTGTATGGTCATATTATCATACTATTTTCCTATTTTCAATAAAAAATCTGTTTTTTTAGAATTGTTTATAATCACTTAATCGCCTCTGCAGGTATGACACTTTTCCCGGTACTTTTGACCTGGTTTTTAAGGGAGTTATAAAGTAAATATAAACTTGCATTGTTTTCATTTGTTCCAATGTCTATAAAACCATTTCTATCGCAAAAACTATTCTAATGGCATTCTCCAATAAAAATGTAGCTTTCTTTCAACAACCATCAGTTGTACTTGCATATACAATCTACGGACACCTACTATTTTATTCAGATTTTTGTCCCCCCTCCCTAGGTCTATTTTTAGTATCAATCAACAATTTGATAGCAATATTACTTAGGATATGTGCTTCAAATAAAACTTCTCCTTAAGGCAAATATATATTGTCTGTATACAGCACTCTTATATTTGATAAATGCATCAAAAAATCTCTTACTGACAAGCTTATTTTATTGCTTACAACTAGCAAAATAGCTAACTGATACATCAGAAATTTTACATTATTTATTCTAATTAAAAATCTACCAAAACCCTAGTAAATACTCCATTCTTAAATCCACTCCGCTACTTTCCAAAAAACAAATAACATAAAAATCACTTTTAAATTTAAAATCATTTATATTAGAAAAACAATTCTAATCACATGCACCAATAAATATGTAACTTTCTTTCTACAAACATCAGTTGTTCTGGTATCTAGAAAACCATTTCTATCACAAAAACTATTCTAATGGCATGCACCAATAAATATGTAACTTTCTTTCTACAAACATCAGTTGTTCCGGCATTGAACTGCTAGCGAGCAAAGATTTTCGAGACAGTTATATCTATGTACAGTCTCAGCTCCTATCATGATTTTTTCAATCCAATTATGTTAAATACTCCAAATTCCTCACAAAAACTATACACTACTTAAAATTTAACCTACATTTTCAATTGCATCATACAAAAGCTTGACTATATCAGCCTTTTCATAACCTTTACCTATAAAAACAACTTGATTACATCTGTCGCCATAAAACTCATCCCAGTCATCTTTAATATCTGGAAAATCTTCCACCAACTTATCAAGCTCTTCTTTTGGCCATGCCGACACCCACTCTGACAATTCAGTTATAGAAGCATTTCTCCCAGCCTGCTCAAAAAGCTGTATATGTTTCCAATCATCCGAAAACCAAACATATCCTTTGGTACGAATAAGTTCTTCTGGATATTTCTCAAGAAGTTTATTAAATGCTTCCCTATTAAAAGGCATTTTCTCTTCAAAAACAAAAGAAGTAATACCATATTCATCAACGCAAGCCTTCTCATCCTCATGTTCACAGTTATTTAATGCTCTTTGAACTGCACTATAAGCTTCAACCTCATCAAAGTCAAAATCCTCGTGATTAAGCAGCAACTCCAAGTCAACTTCACCATTTACACATTCAATCATTTCTGCCTCCTGCTGGAGACCTCGAAGACCTTCCTTTACCTCATTAAGCTGTTCTTTGGTAAGCAAATCTATCTTATTTAAAACCATCAAACTACAAAATTCAATTTGATCCATAATAAGATTTATAACATCTCCATCTTTAGCATCCGACTCAGAATTTAAATTATGAAGAAATTCTTTGTAAATTCGGTCAACATCTACTACAGATACAATAGTTTTAAGATAAACCCTCGTATTTTCTGTCATTTCTTCATAATTAATAAAAGCCCCTGCAATGGAAGAAGGTTCGCTGATACCTGAAGCTTCTACAAAAATTGCTTCAATGCTTTTATCTGCTGCCAGTCTTTCAATTTCATCCATAAACTCATCCCGTAATGTGCAGCAAATACAACCGTTTTGCAATTCAACCATTTCAACCTGGGACACACGATTACCGTTTTTATTTAAAATAGATGCATCGATATTTATGCTTCCCATATCATTAACGATTAGTGCAATTTTTCGCTTTTCCTGTTTCAAAATATTCTGCATTAACGTTGTTTTTCCAGACCCCAGATATCCGGTTATTATCACTATAGGCACTTCTTTTGTAGACATATTTCTTCCTCCAAAACATAATTTTTATTCAGTTGTTTATTATATCACCGTTTTTCATTAAGTCAACAATTTTTGCAAAACATTTGCAAATTAAAACTGTTTTCAAAAATTGATATTTAAAATTAAGCAAAGGAATAATATGAAATAGATAAATACTAATAAAAATAGGTAGTAAAAATGCTCTTGCAAATTTTAAATATTCCATTCCAAGCACTATTTACTCGCGCTTCTAGATACAATTGAAAATTTCTTACAAGCAATGGTTAGTATCAACACGTTATTATTTTATTTAAAAACATTAACCAATCTTATAATTCTATAACATAATACATTTGTTAGTCAGCGTCACTTACGCAACACTTACTCTAACCGGCTGAAACGCTACACCCTGTATCCCATCAGATGTTACATTAGTGAAGACTTTCTTCATTATCTGATATGCTCCGTTTACATCAGCATTTATCTTAATTCCGTTATTACTTACAATTCTTCTGAACTTATTATAGTTTGCTTTAACAGGTTCTTCGTTATCTAAAAAGCTCGCGCCACTTGTATCTTTTTCATCTTTGAGAATCACATTCAAGCCTATTTTTTGAACTTTATACTGAATTATTATATGAATTGTATATGAGAAATTCTCAGGAACGATTGATTAACTTGTTTACTCATTGATAATTTTTGCTTCCATTCTTTATTATTGCCAAATACAATGGAATACATTACATTAGCAACGACATAATTGTATAGAATCTTACTGGCTATATACATATAATCATCTATTTTTGTAATTTCTATTGTTTGCAAGCCAATCCATTCTGCATGTGTATGCGTAATCACTATTATTCATTCTTTTGAATATTCCGCGATATTGGGCTATCAGTATTTGTTTAATATGAAATTGACAATATTACTTGACACTTTTCTTGCATATCCAATTATTTATGTAACTTTTTTCTCCATAGCATCATAATATCTTTTTCTCTTGATCATAGTCGGCAACCCATCATTAGATGTGCATATTCTCCTATTATTCCAATAACTGATAAAGTATCTCCAGATCATAAGCTTAAGTTTCCTCACAGTACACTGAGTGGTCTTAAGTCCTCTGGAGTAGAACAGCTCATCCTTCATCCTAGCCCACATGCTTACGCATCTGGTATTGTCATGACATCTGCCACCAGCACTCTTCATGCTTTGGGTGATTCTATATTTGTTGATATTTTTGCGATATAAATCGCTTGTGTACTGCGTACCTCTGTCACTATGGACTATAGCTCCTTTGATACCAGGAAAGGACATATAGCTTACCATCACTGCCTTTTAATTCAGATATATCGGTAACACATTTTTTAATGGTTCATCTGTATAGAAGTCTCTCTTTATAAAATCATCAGACTTCTGAGCCTTTTTATCAACCACCGTAATAGCTTTAGGAGTATATTGGGGCCTGTGACTTATTCCCAACTCTTCCATGATTCTATAAATGGTTCTTTCTCCTGAAACATGGAAACTAAAATCATCTTCATTCCTAAGATTGATTACCTCGAACATACGCAGTTCTTCCATATGTATCGATTTGAAAATCTTCTTTATAGATTTCTTCCATTTCATCAGTGATATATTTGTATTTCCATGGCTGGTCTTTCCTCTTCAAATAGTTGTAAAAGGCTTGCCTTGTAACTATTAAAATTATACAGTAGACAGAAATCTTACCCTTGATTTTGCTATCGTCAGTTCTAAGAACAATACACTTTAATCGCTCGTTTTTCCAGACTTCCGAAAGCTCGCTGCAAAAAATTGTTGCGTCAGGTAGAATTTCATTTTCTTCCTTGAGCCTTTTATTCCCCCATGAGAGCTCTTTTTTTCTAAAAGCATTTAATTCTTACACAAAAGACATGGCTTCTTTAGGAGTTTTATCATCGGAATCAAATCAATTTTACCCTGTTTAGCTGCCATTTTCCAACCATTTTACAGTGCTGGCAGCTATTCCCAATTCCTTTGCTGTTTTATTAATACCAATTTCTCCAGGAAGTTTGACAGCCTGAATTTTATATTCTAAGTCGTAGCTTTTTTGTGTGGCCATTTAGGTTCTACCTTATTCTCCAAATAACTAGAGAAAATATACTAGAATAATTTATCAAGAAAATGATACAGCATCAATTTATAATTATATTTACAAAGAAAAAACTCCCCTAATTTTTTTTAGGGGAGCGAGTTTCTCTTTAATTTTGTAGAATATATAGATAATCCGAACTCTGTTTTAGACTCAAAACTTCCATCCGGATTCTTAGATCAACACAATAATTATGGCAAGAAAAGACTTTTGATATATCTCTGAATTAGAATTCGAATGAGAATAGATTCGCTATCTTTTTTCTGATGAATGCCAGAAGTGAATTATTATGTTGTAAAGACCCATACTAAACTCGGTTTCATAACCTAACACCTAAACAACCTCACAATTTTAGATATATGGTTATAAAACCAAATATTATAGAAATTTATAATCCATTTTGGTATCTGCATCAAAAAAGTATATATAAACAGAAGAACGAGGCTACATACATCAATATATGTTAAATTCCTTATTAATTTAATTCTGAATTTTACTATGTTTATATAGAAGTAAGGGATCATATTTAAGAAGATTCTATTTACCTCTTAATTTAATTAATACACCTCTTACATATCAACGCTATATTTAGAAATTTGAATTTTCTCAGTTAAACTTTCCCGCAAATTCCATTGGATTATATTCAGTTAGTATCTCATATTAAAAATTTATCATAAAAATATACCTCAAATTATATTTATAATCATCTTAAAACTTGTCAAAAAAGCATACTTTTAAAACTTTCATATATGCTTTCATTAATTTATTTTATTTTTTTTAAGGATTTTACGAATCAGAAATAATATAATAGACGTGTTTAAACGCTACTTAGAATCCTTTATGCTATCGTTTCTTGGTAACATATGATTTAGATTTACTTGGAACAGTGTTATTATATTACAAATGTTTTATGATTTCAAGTACACTTTTTCACTAATATTAAAAATTTTTTTATTATATTTTTGTTAATATTTTATATTTTAAAGCCCAACCCCAATATGTTTAAATTTTTTGTTACTAAGTTCTCCCTGAAACACATTCAGCTTGAAAAATATCAATATTGCTTCTTTCTTGGATATAGATGCACATATTATAAATAGAATGATAACTTTTGGTATAGTACCTCTTTCTTAATTTAAAAATAAAAAATATTTTTTATTTTTAAATTATATTATATGATTTTTACATTGAAAGGTGCAAAAATAAAGCAAAAAAAGACTCCTCAAAAGAGGAATCAGAAGCATGAAGAAACGTGCGTGAGAGGATTCGAACCCCCGACACCTTGGTCCGTAGCCAAGTGCTCTATCCAGCTGAGCTACACGCACATATTGTACTACTAACAAAGTTACAAATCTCGTCAACCTCAGAAGCATGAAAGAGAGGTTGACTCGATTCGTAAACAAAACACATTGTATACTATTCAGGATTTAGCAGGAATAGATATACAGTGCCGGCGACCGGAATCGAACCGGTACGGGAGTATAAGTCCCGCAGGATTTTAAGTCCTGTGCGTCTGCCAGTTCCGCCACGCCGGCAT
>NZ_FOJY01000034.1:0-2016 GCF_900112085.1 Acetitomaculum ruminis DSM 5522 | reverse complement strand
CAACAACCATCAGTTGCTCCAGTATCTATAAAACCATTTCTATCATAAAAATGATTCTAATTGCATTCTCCAATAAATATGTAACTTTCTTTCAACAACCATCAGTTGCTCCAGTATCTATAAAACCATTTCTATCACAAAAATTATTCTAATTGCATTCTCCGGTAAAATTTAGCTTTCTTTCAACAACCATCAGTTATCCTAGTGTCTATAAAACCATTTCTATCATAAAAATGATTCTAATGGCATTCTCCAATAAATATGTAACTTTCTTTCAACAACCATCAGTTGCTCCAGTATCTATAAAACCATTTCTATCACAAAAATGATTATAATTGCATGCACCAGTAAAATATAGCTGACATTCAACAAGCATCAGTTGCTCCGATGTCTACAAAACTATTTATTATTTTCTCTCCACACAACTCATCAAAAAAACTCCTCATATTATATTTTTTTCATAACCATATTCGTTTAATACCAATTCCTCATCTATAACCTCTTCATAAATTCCAGCTGCTCTTAAAAATCCACATTTTTCATATAATCTTATGGCCGGTTCATTACAGTCAACAACAAAAAATCTTAATACTGTAGCATTCTGCTTTAATGCAATATTTTCACATTCTGACAGCATTCTGCTTCCTATTCCTTTTCCTTTGTAATTTACATTAACACCAAGTCTGTCCATGTATAAAATTTCATTGTCATTGTACTGCCACTTGACCTTACAAGCGCCTGGATTATCCCTACTTGTTACAAAAGCTGCTACAATAGCATCACCATCCAACAAGACATACATGCTGTTATTTGTTATATCCTCCTCAAACAATTCACATGGATAATAGTCATCCCAAATATCAATTCCGTTTTTTTTCATATCATCAATTATATCGAGATACATTCGCTTAATTTCAGATAAATCTGAAATCTTTGCCTTACGAAATTTGTAATTCATCTGTTCATATATTTGATTAATAATCGGTGTTTTGAACTCAATATATTTATCAATATCATGTGGAAATAGCCTGGCTGCCTCTATTTTTATCTTACTGTATTTAATCATATCCTCTTTATGATTTATAAGATAATCTCTAAAAGCAATATGCCTTCTAAGCTCCTCTGAATTCTCAGGACATAAATATAAATGATGTGTTCGTAGATGCTCTTTTTTTTCATAAGAAAAAGCTTCCCGTCCTTCAATCCCAAGATTCCCCTCATGAAAATATCCGATATCTTCCAATATTTTAATTACGTTATCAACATCAACTTCTCTGACAACAATATCTATATCTATTATGGGTTTTGCTGCTAAACCTTCAACTGCAGTACTTCCTACATGCTCTATTGAAACAGCCAAACTTCCTAAAGTCCCTTTGATTTCGTTTTTTATTTTAATAAAATCATTTTTCCATTTAGTATCATATGGTAGTACTTTTACATATTTTGTTCTCATATTTATTTTCCAATCTTTCCTATTTTTTTTCCCTATTATATCTTATACTTATCATATAGCAAATAATATTTTCCATCTAATAAAATATCAAAAAAATACTAAATGATGCTATAATGTCTCTTTCAGACGAGATTGCACGCTTAGAAAACCGGTTAAGACACACAATAAAGAAAATAAAAGCCTTAATGAAAATAATGAATTTTTATAGAAGCAAGTACTTTTTTCACAGTGTTAAGCTAGTAAATAAGATTAAGATTTCTTGCTATAAAAACTGATGACAGCAAAATTTAAGGTATGTTAAGTTTATAATCTTGTTTCTTAAATGTATTAAATCAGTTTTTTATAGTTAAATTAAAGAAAAATCTTCAGTGAAAATACGATTATATAGACAATTTAATGAATAAAAATATTGATTAAAATAAAAAAAGCTATAGGACCTGTTATAAACAAATCTTACAACCTCAAATACAGTGCCGGCGACCGGAATCGAACCGGTACGGGAGTATAAGTCCCGCAGGATTTTAAGTCCTGTGCGTCTGCCAGTTCCGCCACGCCGGCAT
>NZ_FOJY01000051.1 GCF_900112085.1 Acetitomaculum ruminis DSM 5522 | reverse complement strand
TTGCCATATTTACTGCAACGGTATGCGTCGTGAACCAATGGCCTCTTCGGCTGTTACCAGCCTGCCATGCTAAGTCCCCGGGTACGCCCATCTTAATCAGATTACGTACCTTTGTCTTGGGCTTCTTCCATTGTTTCCATATACTCATACGTATTCTGTGATAGAGCCATCCATTGATTTCGTCTATATTGTTCTTCATGCTTGCTATACCGTAGTAGTTAAGCCATCCTCTCGCATATACCTTGATTTTCTCAAGACTAGGCTTGATGGACTGCACAGACTTACGGGAAGATAAATCTTTCAGTTTTGACTTGAACTTCTTCCATGACTTTGGATGAACCCTGACAAAAACGCCACTTCCGTTCCTTCCCAATGCAAAGCCAAGGAATTTAAAATTTCGGATTGCAAACACGCTTACAGTACGGCTTTTCTCTCTATTAACCGTTAGCTTCAGTTTGTCTTCGAGATATTTCGTACTGCTTTCCAAGAGTCTCTCTGATGCCCTTTTGCTTTTCGCTAGAAGAACGATGTCATCTGCATATCTTATGCAGGGCACACCCCTTTTCAGAAACTCTTGGTCGAACTCATTGAGGTAGATATTCGCAAGAAGTGGAGATAAATTCCCACCTTGCGGTGAACCTTCTTCTGTATCAATGACCACTCCATTTTCCATTACCCCACTTTTCAGATAACGCTTTATTAGTTGAACTACACGTTCATCCTTTACATTCCTTCTGAGGAGATTGATAAGGATTTCATGATTCAAGGTGTCGAAATATTTTGATAAGTCCAAGACTACTGCAAAAGTGTAACCTTGTTCTGCGTATTCTTTTACCTTCTGTATAGCGTCCTTTGCGCTTCTGTTAGGGCGGTAGCCGTAGCTTCCGTTTGCGAATAATGGTTCATAGATTGGCACTAACTGTTGAGTTATTGCTTGTTGGAGTGTTCGGTCTATCACGGTAGGTATGCCAAGCTTACGCACACCTCCATCTGGTTTTGGAATCTCAACTCGCCTGACTGGCGATGGAGTATACTTACCGCGGTATATGCGGTCAGTTAACTCCTGCTGATGTTCCTTAAGGTACGGAAGTGCCTCTTCAATGGTCATACCGTCAATACCTGGCGCTCCCTTGTTTGCCTTAACTCTTTTATACGCTCTGTTAAAGTTGTCCTTATACAGTATCGCTTCCAAGAGCTTCGGCTGTGCACTGTCTCTTTCTTTCCATATCCGATTAAATGACCTAAGCGCTTTCGCATACCCTTTGTGTTCCGCACTATCTCTTTGCGAACAGCCATTGTTTTCAATGTTTTCTGCCATTAAAGGTCATT
>NZ_FOJY01000033.1:6657-8330 GCF_900112085.1 Acetitomaculum ruminis DSM 5522 | reverse complement strand
GTATAAGCTTATTTCCATTAAGTCTTACAAAACCGATCACAAGTGTTGTATATCCGTCTTTTGGAAGATAATGGGGTAATTTGCAATCCTTAAAGGCATACTTACCTTGTTTGGCAAGTTTAAGCAGTCCAAAAAATGACTTGAAACTACCGTCTACCTCTTTAAGTATCTGCTGTGACATGTTGGAATTCAAAGCCTTATAGTTAGGACTGTCTTTTAGAAGTGTATAGTTCTTCTCATATTTGAGAAACTTACCTTCTGTGAAATAGTATTGTCTTACGTTGTAGATAGTTTCATTTGTAAGATTTTTGGCTACATGACACAGTTCTTTAAGAGATTTGTAATCTTCCTTAGACAGATGTTTGACCTGCTGTTTCACTGTTAGATACATACAATTTTGCTCCTTTCGTTAGACTCGGATTGCTCCTGTATGTATATTATATCGCGTATTTTACTGAAATACCATTGATTCAGTAAAATATGTGAGAACTCGCTTATATCCCATCACTCAAGAGTAATGGGTTTTACGCTCGTATTTTATAAAAAAATTAAGGGAAAAACAAAATGGATGCCCCCTGTTTAATACAGATTAGCATCCATGTGTTTCGCCTTATTAATAAATATGTTTCCGGGATTTCAGATACATATTACACAATAAGACTCAAAATGTTCTAAAGCTATAAATATACTTATTTTACGAATCAAAGAACTGCTGTCCCTTATCGGTTACAAGCCTATCAGTCTTTGGATATTCAAATATCTCAGATTTACCTGCATTTGCAACAAGATAATCCTCAAATTCCTTTGCAAACCATTTTGCCATACCAAGATTGTGCATAAGGTAATATCCGCAGTTTTCTGCAGTAGTACCCGGTACTAAATCGCAATCTGCCACAGATTTAAAAGCAGCAAGAAGAAGATCATAAACTTCCTGAGATTTGCGATTTCCCTTCAAGATAAGGTAGAACCCTGTAAGGCATCCCATCGGTCCCCAATAAATAACATCCTGTTTCCAATTTGGTTCATTTCTCAAATATGTAGCTATAATATGCTCCAATGAGTGCATAGCAGCTACATCCATTACAGGCTCTCTATTAGGGCGTTTAAGCCTTACATCATATGTTGTAATAATATTGCCGTTGATTTCATCCTGTCTGCTAACAAAAATCCCCGGAACAATCTTTGTGTGATCTACTGAAAAACTTGGTATTAATTCCATATGGTCATCTCCTTTATTCAAATTTAAACCCATTATAACATGAAGTATAGTGTATGCCGAGCACTTTTATAATTACATTTTGTGGAATCTATATTTATAAGTGAAAATAACTAGTTTGAAAGAATGAGGTATCTTTACAAAAAAATACCCCCTAGTGGTTAGAATTTTGGTCTAACCTTCGGGAGGCGGTACAAACTTCGTTTAACATTATTTCGCACTAAGCTTGAGACCCCTATGAAATTACACTGCTCTCAAACTCATGATAAGCTCTTCCAATCCACCATCGGCTTGAGACCCCTATGAAATTACACTGCTCTCAAACAGCGGTGCAAAGGCTTCATTAATGATTGCTGCTTGAGACCCCTATGAAATTACACTGCTCTCAAACGGTGCTTTAGGAGTAGGAGCAACGTTATTAGCTTGAGACCCCTATGAAATTACACTGCTCTCAAAC
>NZ_FOJY01000033.1:0-6567 GCF_900112085.1 Acetitomaculum ruminis DSM 5522 | reverse complement strand
ACCCCTATGAAATTACACTGCTCTCAAACAGTTCTTCCTGTATTCGTTCCCTGAATTGAGCTTGAGACCCCTATGAAATTACACTGCTCTCAAACCCCAAATCATCATTTAGGGAAAACGCCTTCGCAACGTCAGAAAGTCTAGTGTATATAGGGAAACCGCAGTATAACAGATATTGCAAATATAAAAACTCTACTTTATTTCGCAATAATCCTTATCAATTATAAAGCGTTTTTCATTTGAATGAATCTCATGCTCACAATTCTCTATCATTATAACATGAAACTGCTTTCTTAGAATAGTATCAAATAATTCAAAACATTCATTATCATTAATAAAGCTCCTGAGATTAACCAAAATAAATAACTTGTCACAATCATAGGTTCGAACAAGCTCCATATAATCAATAATTTTTTCTCCAAGACTATTATAATCATCCTCGAATTCCAAACCAGCAGATTTAATGATATTTCCTATACTTAGTTTTGAAAATCTTATATCCCCTTCCATACTTTCTGTCAGACTCCACAAATACTTTTCAATACCTGCCATCTGTGTCATTGTTTCTTCATAATAATCGTTTTCATTTGCCAACCTCTCAGCCATTGAAACCAGTTTAGTTATAAGCCCCTTTTTATTAATTTCGAAGGGAAGAAACTGTGTCAACAATTCCACCTTTTTACAAATATTTAAAGGCTTGTTATCTTCAGATACGATAACTCTTCCTTCTAATCCCTGAAGTTGATTATATATATCCATGCACAATTTAGTAAAAATAACCTGATTTTCAATAATAACTGTATTGACTTTATCTATCTCTGTATCAAAAACCTCCGTCATTTCCGAATATACCATTTTCACAAAATCACCACCCTATTTTCGCTATCTATTATATCGCTATTCCACTGACCTGTAATATACTTCATTTTTGAAAATTGTTTTTCAGTCACCGTCAGTAATTGAACCAAACCATTGGGTGGTCTATTATTATCAAGTAATGATGTTACAGATTTTTCCACAGATGGCGAAGTTATCATTTTACAATAAACAGATTCCTGCATCATTATAAAGCCATTTTTAATAAGGCATTTTCTAAACATTCTGTAGTTTCGCCGATCCTCATTTGTTATTGTTGGCAAATCAAAAAATACAATAACCCTCATAAACCTAAATCCACTCATTTTTCCTATAAAACTTTATTCTCGAAGAATCATTATCATTAATAGCATCAAAAACACTTTTAGTATATATTTTTATGGCAATATCAAGGGAATGGTTACAATTATCTATATATACCTGTTCGGATAATATATTCCATAATAAATGCTTTTCATCCTTTCCAAATTCCTTTGGCATCAAATCTAAAACATGCTTATCCACAATAATCCTAAAAGGCTCCATCAAATCACTTGCCAGATTAAAGTGATTAAACATATTGCTGTGAAAAATTCCTATTTGAGTCAGATATCCGTTAGCAGAAATCTCTCTTGTAAAAGCAGAAAGAATAATACTGTATCCATAATTCAGTGCCGCATTAATGCTATTATCCTCACTCCTTGTAAACTCTTTTCCAAAAAGTGCATTAAAATACACTTTTGCAGCATGTCCCTCACGATTTGTGGCGTCTAATAGTTCTACTTGTCCTATATAAGACATTAAAAGGTCTGCTTCATTATCCTTCCCCAACTCTTTTAAAAAATCCGACTGTTTTCTTATCTTCTCAGTAATAATATCCCGCCATATCATAGCTTTTACATCATCTGTCCAAGCGATTTGAGTCCTTATTTTTAGAGAACTGTCATGACTACCATGATGCGGTACAAGCTCTGCGAAAGGATTCCTTTTTGAATCACAAAAAATAACCTTTACTTTTTTCTCTGTAAGCACCTCTAATAAACAACCGGTGATTGATACCATGGGATTTTCAATAAGAAGGATGGCGATTTCATTAACTAAAATACGTTTTGTCTCCAATCCCCTTACTACCATATATCCCATTTTATAATCCAATTTAGCCTGATTACTTATAATTACTGTTCTCCAACTCATAACAACTCAAGCAGATTAACTGACTGCCGCTCCCACATTCCGGATGGTGAAATATCAATAACTCTCACATCTTTAAAATACTTTGCCCAATTTATCACTTTTGTACTTATTGTTATAGCTCCCCCTCTTTTTTTACCATCAATCATTGTCAAATTCACTCCATCGGAACCCTCTCTCCCAAAAGTATCTATAATATTAAGCAAAACTTCGCATTGGTTAAATATATCCAATTTCAAAAATTTTTCTTTTCCATCAATCAACACAGAAACGATATTTCCCAGGCGTTTTGAATAAATACTGTTTCTATATTTATCTGTCAATAAATCATATAACTCTATATTCTTTTCTTCTGTTATAAAATCATATTCCTTGTCATAAATGTATTTATTATTATTTTTTACCTTTGTATTAAGATTATCCAGTTTTTTTATATAATTTTTCCATTCATTTGAAAGTGATAATTGAATAATATTTTGCAGCAATAATTTCTCACCAACATTTGCACTCCCAGTTATACAAACCCTG
Source organism: Acetitomaculum ruminis DSM 5522 (assembly GCF_900112085.1). Classification (GTDB taxonomy): domain Bacteria; phylum Bacillota; class Clostridia; order Lachnospirales; family Lachnospiraceae; genus Acetitomaculum; species Acetitomaculum ruminis. Next base: position 3,993 of record NZ_FOJY01000033.1, on the reverse strand, counting down.
AAACCATCTAAAGATAAAACAGTGTTTATTTTCCATGGTCTCATTCCCAGTGGAAATTCAACTTCATCCACTGCTTTACCTAAAATATTCTCCAATCTACTAAAAGTATAATCTCTGGCAAATTTTTCATCTTCCAAAAATCTATTGCCGCACAAAAGCTCCACTGACAAAACAAATAAATTTGTTTTTTTACCTTGTCTATACCTGACAGGAAGGAAAAACATTATTCCTGATTTATTGTATCCACCATACTTTTCTGTATCTAAACCTTTTTTTCTTGGAACTAAACCTGAATTTTTCGAAACTGGCTGTTGATCAAAAAGACCACCATGTTTAAAATATGAATATTTTACAAAGTGAGCATTATTCTTTATTGCCTGTTTTTTCACATTTGCTAACATTTCCTTGTTCCAGATTATTTCATCACCGCATTTTACCTCATTGGTAAATATTACTTTAGGTTTTACACTGTATTTTTGATTTACATTAAACCAGCGTTTAGTAAAACGCATATTGTAAACATTACCAGTCACAATGTTTAAATAAGCATCAACTGCATGATGTAAATCATTAACACGACGACTTTTATAAATATTAAATGCGTGACGAAATTCCGATGCTAGCCTTGACTTGCAATATACAATTTCAGCATCCGGGTATTTTTCTTTAATAAATGTTGCCACAGCCTTAGTCGCTTGTGTCGTTTCAACTATTTGTCTATTTATAAATCCTAATTTTTCTTCATCTGTAAATGGAGTACTACGTGTAAGTCTCTTGTATTTTTCATCAGAAATCAGTTTATTATTATGAAGGAGTTTCCAAAAGCCAGCCATGTTATGGCGAATTTCCTCGGAAATAGGATATTTGTCACTTTTCTTACCATTTTCTTCTGAAAGAACCAGTACCTTGTTATTAATTGGACTATCATCCGTAACAAAAGCCTGTGGATAAATATGATCTATATCATAAAGCCTTGTACCTATTTCTTCTATATTTATGCTTTTTCCTGTATACATACATTTTCCAAGTTGCATAAAATAAAGAAATAATTTATCACTTTGCAACTTATTATTTGCATATTCTCCCATATCTTCTAACTGCTTTTTTAAGATTTTAACATCTACATCCTTACATTCCTTATATAATTTTAATATTTGTTCAAGACGAGAATCTTTTCTTTTTCCCTTTTGACTATCATCACTTCCACGAGCCATTTCTACAAATATTTTATCCGGTTTTCCAAAAGCTTTTTCTACGTCCTTTAATACAGCTAAGGTTCTAAAAATCGGTCTTCTTACTGCGTTTGAAATATACATATCATCCAATCGGTCAGATAATTTCTTTTTGTTTTCCGAATAATACTTTCTTTGCTCATCTTCAATTATGCTCTTAAAAGTAAAATAATCATCTGAAAGAATAAGCTCACTAAGATTATATTTAGTATTCCAAAGTGCTCCAATAACGGTGAATACCTCTCCGGTATTTTTATCACACCCCTGAATTCCATTTAAAAACTTTGCAGATAATCTTCCAAAATCTTTTATTCTTATATTACAAATATACTTTATGTCTTTATCTGATAGGTTAGGATAATTATTTGTTAACCACCTTGCAAAACGCGATTTTTCCTCTGAATAAGTTGATATTAAAATAATTCTCTCCACATCTTCTTCACTTAATATCTCATTATCCATAAGATTTTTAAAGGCTTTGGCAGATGATAATGTTCCATTCAGATTCTTATCTATACCTGATAATGCTTCTTCATCCCCATTATCTAAATATCCATTGGATTTTAAATAATCTACAAGCTTCTTTTTTGAAACTTTATTGTACTTCATAAACAAATCTTTATATATTGACTGCTTTAAATCTACCGGAATACGCTCACCATTTATAGCAATGTTATTTATCTCATTTAAAACCACAAATTTTTGATACAATAGCGAACATTTAGGAATAACATCCTCTCCCGGAAGATAGGTGCATACATTAGTCATTCTTCTGATAAATTCATGTTCGCTTGCATCTAAATCAACTATTTCTTCAAAATTCCATGGATATATTTTCCCTTCTGCACCTGATTTTCGCTTTATCCAGGCATGCTCTGAATTAGAATTTAAAGGCCCAACAAAATATGGAATTTTAAACTTAAAAACAGAAATAATTTTATCTCTAACTGAATATCCATCTTTTTCCTCCTTTAAAAACTCAAGATATTTTTCAGAATTATCCAGAATTTTTATGAGTTCATATAGATATAACTGATGCGGTATTACTCGGTTATCTGTGTTTTTTTGCTTTGGTAAAAAATTATTAAATTCAAGTTTCTCTTTTACTATTTTTACTTCCTCATCGTTTACACCATCAGAATTAATTTTTTCTAATAATTTCTTTAAATATTTATAGAAATCTTCTGTTTTTCCGCTCTTTGTATAAGCACCATATTTCCCGCCGTTATCATCTCTAAAAAGTTCATTGTAGTTTTCCGGTAAATACTTTCGTACAATTCTTTTTAATAACTCCAAATCTTCTTTATGTTTATCATAAATCTCTACTTTAGCTTTCGAAATTGTTTTCTTTTCACCTAAAACCTTAGCTAAAATAGACCAATCAGAAATACTTCTAAGAGCCACAATCAATTCAAAATCATCACCGATTTGAGAAGCTATTTCCATCATCTTCTCATCATCCATCTTTAAAGAAATTGACCCAAATTCATCATATTCTTCTTTTCCATATAAATCTTTTAGCTTATAAGTACCCCCTGAAATAAGTTTTAGTATTCCTTCTTTGCTATAAGGAAATGTATCACTAATTTCCTTTGTTGGTTTTGTCGTTCCAAATAAATATTCCTTTAAAGCCTTATATTTATCATTTACCCTCATATCATTTTTGATAATATCAGCAAGTACTGTGGAATATTCCGCATCCCATGGCTTTTCATAATCAAAAAAATTCATAAAATTATCGTATACTGATTTAAAGTCTTTTATTTGATCGATGTTCTCCAAGCTTATATTGCTTAAAAAATGACCTCTATGAGCTACAAGCCATGAAATTGCAAGATATACTAATCTTACATCATGTGGGTTTTTATTCTTCATTAAATCATCTATTAAATGATGAATCGATGGATATTCATTATGATAATCTGAATCTGTATAATTATCATCATAAAACAAAGAGGTTCCCTCTTCTGCATCTTCTCGATAAAGAGCACTTTCTTTAATTCTGCGGTAAAAATACGGGTCAACTTTGTAAATTTCTTTCGCAAAAAACTCCTGAATAAACAATACTCTTTGTTTTTTCCTTGCAAGACGTCTTCTGGCACTTCTAAAACTTCTTCTTTCCTTTTGCAAATTACCTTCATCAAATATTACACTTCCCCAAGCTGGTTCTCCGTGAAATTTTTTAATATCATATTTATTATTGGTAACTGCATAACCAACTGAATTTGTTCCTATATCCAATCCTAAGTATATTTTTTCTTTTTCCATATAGACTTCCCTCTTTATTTATGCTAAAATCTGTTTGTAGTTTTGTAGACCCCTATGAAATTACACTTCGAGTTCAAATAAAAGTTTACTCAATTCACCGGTTTTTCCGGAAGCACAGTGTGTGCTATTAAGCTTCTCGTTTGAGAAGCCTTTTTTGTCCTCTTTAAGTCTTGTTTTCACCTTTAATTTTTGAAATATTTTACTCATTATGTATAGTTATCTACAATACTAATGATACTTTTAACTCAAGTATAGGTCAAGATTTATTATGATATTATCTACAATTATAAGTAAAGTTTCGACTTTTCCAGATTATTTATCTATAGATATAAGTTTATCCAAAATTCCTTTGTAAAGCGGACATTCGGAATCCGCTTCGCTACTTCCTCATGAACGCGGTGGCACTTTGTGCCACCTGTCAGAAGGGGCTTTAACCCCTTCTGACACTAGTAAGCTTATACCCCCGCTTATAGCTTACGCTTTTGAAGCGGGG
>NZ_FOJY01000038.1 GCF_900112085.1 Acetitomaculum ruminis DSM 5522 | reverse complement strand
AAATCAATGGATGGCTCTATCACAGAATACGTATGAGTATATGGAAACAATGGAAGAAGCCCAAGACAAAGGTACGTAATCTGATTAAGATGGGCGTACCCGGGGACTTAGCATGGCAGGCTGGTAACAGCCGAAGAGGCCATTGGTTCACGACGCATACCGTTGCAGTAAATATGGCAAGGACAAAAGAAAGGTTGATAAACAGTGGCTTCTATGATTTATCCACAGCCTATCAGTCTGTGCACGTCAACTATTGAAAGCGCCGTATACCGAACGGTACGTACGGTGCTGTGAGAGGACGGGAGCTAATCACTCCCTCCTACTCGATTTATTTGCAAATTACATCATATCGGGTATTATTTCCCTAGTAATTTTGCGGCTGTTCAAGTAAATTCCCCATGGGATACACAACAGCCGGCCCCCCGAGGAAGTAGCTCAAATATTCTCAGAAATAAAAGGATTTTAATGAAAGATAATTATTTATCCTATTAGTGTTAAAAATACTTCTTATTTGTGCTGGAATTGAATGAAATAAGAACAATTAACAACAAGGGAGGATAGTTATAGCATTAACGAACAACATTGAAAAAGATGTGAAAATTAAATGTATAGAAGCCGGTATGCCTTAGCATGAATTGAGTAAATCCATCGGCTTAACGGGTCAATACATTAGTTGTCGGATTAAGAATAAAGAGGAAATTATCACAAGACTTTTACAAAAGCTATGGAGGTTTTGGGGTATGATATTACCCTCACTTACACCAAGAAGAAAACAAACCTCGATAATTAGCTTGGTGAATGGCACAAAGAGGAAGGAGGCAAGCGCCTATGATTAGCGACACAATTAGAGAAGTAATGAAGGAGAAGGGAATTACCCATACTTTCCTTGCAGAGAAGTTAGGATATAAATATCCAAGCAGTGTGACAACGAAGTTACAAAGAGTAAATGGATTACGAGTTGATACACTGATTAAGTTCTTGGAAACTATGGATTGTGAGTTGATTATCCGTTCCAAGACCACCGACAAGCTGGAATGGGTATTAAAGAATGAATGATTTACGCATACGCCCGAGTCTCTTCACAGACACAGGCGAAAGACGGCAACTCATTAGAGGGGGAAAAAGACGGCTCTGCTCTCTACTTATCCTACCGCCCTATTCTATGAAGAAACCTATACCGGGATGACGATAGAACGGCCCGAACTTTTAAAAATTATCGGAAAAATAAGATGGGGAGATATGCTGGTAGTTATAAAAAAACTAACCTCACCGGGAAAGATGGGACTAGAACAATGTGAGTTCAAAAAAACTGATAGAAAGGGGTTTCGGCGTCGCTTTTTCCTGGGAACCCAAAGAGGGAACCTAAAGGCAAGGAGGTATATTTTGGGATTGTGAACACACGTTAAATGGCCGTTAACGTTACCGAAATTGTCAAAATTGCAAAAGTGGTAACGTTAACTTGAGTTTTTCTAAGCATAATGGTAGAATTTATACGAAAAGAAATGCGGAGGCAAGCAGATATAAAGTGTCAAGTTTTTTTGTACAAAAAATCTTATATAATAATGTACAATTACTCAGAGGATTTTACATAATCCTTAATTCTATATGATCTTCCATTTATGGTTATGACCTTTGAATGATGAAGGATTCTATCACTAGATTTTCAGCTTTTTCAGTAAATCGTAGTGTCAACAGTTCTAATATTTCCCGTCGAAGGGACCGACGAGCCTTAGAAAGGTAGTAAAAAAAGAAATAAAAATAAGAAGAAGGTAAAAAATCTCCACCGCGGAAGATGGGGTGAGACGGAGAAAGAAAAAGGTTCGGTGAACCTTTTTCCCGACGAACCGACCGACGAGCCTTTGCAAGGCGAGGAGACCTTGAATCCCTGGATTCAAGGACCTCCTCCGCCTTGCAATAAAATAAAACCATAGGCATTTGCCTATGGTTTTATTTTAATATAATGCGGAAGATGGGACTTGAACCCACACGCAAGCAATATGCACAAGATCCTTAGTCTTGCTCGTCTGCCAGTTCCGACACTTCCGCATTCATGTTTAATTGTCTTGGCGATTGCCTCAACGATTATTGATTATAACAGCATGAATACCAAAATGCAAGCACTTTTTTTAAAGATTTTAAATTTTTTTCTAAATATGGAAAATTTTGATTTACAAAAGTCAAAACATGCTTTAAAATATCAAAATATGCAATAGTTTACAAATACACCTAAATAGTATGTATGATATTAAGGATAATAAGAAAACAGGGGAGAAATATTATTAAAGGGGTATAAATAAAAAGCCTCTTACCCTTTTATAAGGAAGAAAAAACTATTTTTGTGAATTTGTTTCTAAAAACACGTTTTTATACGAATGGAGGATGTACAATGAGAATATTGGAAAACAAAGATTGGATTTTGCTAAATAACATTATTTATAAGATTTATAGCACACAGGATCAAAAAGTGATGCGAAAAGAATTTATCGAGCAGATAAAAATGCTTATGGATTTTGACAGTGCTGATTTTTATATTGCGGACAAAAATGCCAGGGAAACATTGATTTCACCGGTACTTTACAATTTAGACGAAGACTTGTCCCAGGCTTACATCGAAAATGACAAAGAAAGAAATATGATTTTTGGAGGACGAAGCTTAATTTATAGAGAGACAGATATTGTTCCTGATGAAGAAAGACTGAATACAGCATATTATAAAAGAGTGTTCAGGGACAACAACTGGCATTATTCCTTACAGATGATTCTTTCAAAAGATAAAAAATTTGTCGGAGTAGTTACATTCTATAGAACAATTGGTAAAGATAATTTCTTATATGATGATATTTTCATTCTGGATTTATTAAAGGAACATTTAGCATTTAGATTGTATAACGATATCGAAAGCAGAGGAAGCTTCACAAACAAGATAAGTGTTAAAGATGCAGCTTCAAGATTTTCTCTTACCCGTAGAGAGACTACTATTTTACATAAGCTTTTACAAGGTGATGATAACAATGTTATTTGTGAAGAACTTGATATTACTCCAAATACTTTGAAAAAGCATATTTTAAATGTCTATAGAAAACTTGGAATCAAAAACAGAGTTCAGGTCTTTAAGATGATTAGAGAAGAGGACTAATGTAATGAAAAAAGAAGGAAGATTGTTTTTCTATGCAGTTTTTGGAATTACAGGCTTTCTATGTACACTAATTAACATCAGATATTTAAATGCTGCCTTGGAGTCGGATAATCGCTTTAACTATATATTTGTACTGGTGGATATTGTTTGTTCATTAGTTGTTGCCTTATATACTCAGGTTATTGTTCACGAAACAGGACATCTGGTTTTTGGATATATCAGCGGATATGGATTTTCTTCCTTCAGAATAGGAAGTTATGTTTGGATAAAAAAAGACGGAAAAATTCAGCTAAAAAGGTACAGACTTTCCGGAACAGGGGGTCAGTGTCTTATGGTTCCGCCAAAATTTAAAGATGATAAGGTGCCTTTTATCAGATACAACTTAGGAGGCATTGCCTTTAATGTTTTCTTTGCAGTTTTCGTCTTGTTTGTAAAATTAATTTTGGCATTATTTTTTAAAGAGTCAGTTCATTTTACTGTTTTTCTTAATGTCCAGTTTATTGTGGCATTAAGCTATGCTGTAACTAATGGTATACCTGCATCTATAGGAGGTATAAACAACGACGGTTACAATGCTTTGATTATGAGGAACAATCCCAAAGCGATAAATGCTTTTTATACTCAGCTTATCATTAGTTCCATGTCCTATCATGGAGTCAGGTTAAAAGATATGCCGGAGGAATATTTTGTTAAACCGGATAAAAAAGAAATGAAAAATTCCATGATTGCCACTTTAGGAGTCTTTTATGCCGGAAGATTAATGGATCAGCACAAAATTGATGAAGCGGTAGAATATATGGAGTACCTGTTAAATGATGATGAGGTAAGTATTGCAGGTGTAAACAGGGAATTACTCATAAATGACATGATTTATTGTGAACTGATAGAAGATAACAGAAAGCATGTTATTGAATCATATATGACAAAAGAACATGATAAGGTAATCAGTACAATGAAAAATGACCCTGCGATTATCAGAACTAATTATGCTTATAGCCTTTTTTATGAAAGAGATGAAGAAAAGGCTCAAAAATACAAAATAGAATTTGAAAATGTAAAGGATAAATATCCTTATGTAGGTGAAATCGAATCTCAGACAGAATTAATGATTTTAGCTAAGGATTTATATTAAAAAATCTCCCCTATCCCCTGACTGATTAGAGTCAGGGGATTTATTGGATTGAAAACCAATAAAACCACCTGCTATGCAGGTGTGTTCCCAATGAGCTTTAGCTTCAAGAAAAGGAAAACCTCCAATGATATAATAGTGCTGGTTCGACAGCCGCACTAAAAAATCAAAGGAGGTTTATCCAAATGGACAAAAATAGTCTAGCACATACAACATGGGAATGTAAGTATCATATCGTATTCGCACCAAAATTTAGAAGAAAGATAATATATCAAAAAATAAGAGCTGACATAGCCCATATTTTAAGTGAATTATGCAAGAGAAAAGGTGTAGAAATAATTGAAGCAGAAGCATGTTCCGATCATA
>NZ_FOJY01000032.1 GCF_900112085.1 Acetitomaculum ruminis DSM 5522 | reverse complement strand
AACACAGGTAAATCATTCATCATAGACGGAAGACGCTTAAAGTCTATAAATCAGTGGTTTAATAAAGAAAATGCACGTCTGCAGTCTATTAAAGATAAACAGCATTTTGGTAAAAAGACCACTAACCGTCAAAAAGCTATAGCCCGTGACCGTAATAACAAAGTTAATGATTATATGAACAAAGCTGCACGTATTATTATAGATTACTGCATAACCAATGACATAGGAACTCTGATAGCAGGCTATAACGTGACTTTTCAGAGAAACAGTCATATCGGTAAACAGAATAATCAGAACTTTGTAAATATTCCATACGGTCATCTGCGTGATAAGCTGTCTTATCTGTGTGAGCTTAACGGTATTGTCTACATAGAGCAAGAGGAATCCTATACCTCAAAAGCAAGTTTTTGGGACAAGGATATCATTCCTGTCTATAATAATGATAATCCCAAAGAATATGCTTTCAGTGGTAACAGAATTCATCGTGGGCTATATAAAACATCTGATGGAAAACTGTTAAATGCCGATGTTAACGGAGCGTTAAACATCATGCGTAAAAGTAGCGTTGTGGATCTTAGTATCCTATACGGTAGAGGCGATGTGGACACGCCTGTAAGAATAAGGGTTGCCTGAATTTTCAGGTGGAAACTTAAATATCAAACTTCTTAAAAAGAGCCGAATGGCTCTACGAAGCCCATTACCTTTAGGTGGTGGGTAGTTCACTAGATGGATTAAAGAAAAATACAAAGGACATTTACTTTGCGTTGTTTTGAAGGGGAGACTTTTCGATTAAGAAAAGCTCTGTATCCAGAACGTGACACGCCTAATTAGATGCTAACATCATAAGAATTTGTTTAAGGGAGTGAAATTATGATAGGAATAACGATGGAAGAATTAAAAGATAGATTAGTTAATGGGCATGAAACAGTGTTCTAATAGAGTCATTATTAAATACACCCACTTTTAGCCTAATGATTTTTCGTGTAAAAGTAACAATATCAATTTTGAGTAATGTGGGGGATACGACATAAAACTTAAGGAACACTTATCCTTAAGTGTGCTTGGCTACCAATAAACAACCCCATCGGGTCGTGTCAAAAGCAGGGAAGATGTGCTGTAGATTGACACGGTCTGGTGGGGTTGTTAGTTGTTTGAACGCAGTGTAAGCAATCCCCCGCTTCAAAAGCGTAAGCTTTAAGCGGGGGTATAAGCTTACTAGTGTCAGAAGGGTTTAAAGCCCCTTCTGACAGGTGGCACAAAGTGCCACTGCGTTCATGAGGAAGTAGCGAAGCGGATTCCGAATGTCCGCTTTACCGTATAAATTTTTATCGTGGATTATGCCGACAGTGTTGGCACAATTATAAAGAGCAAATCATGAAAATGGTAAGCTATCACATTGAAAGTGTTCGCATCATAGAATATAATTAAATAGATGAGTTTTGATTGGATTATAGAGGTTTGATATGAAGGATATAAAAAAAGATCCATTTGAGGAATATATAAAAAATCTTCCTCCTACAAGAAAAGAACTTGGACAAGCTTGGCAGGCTGCAATTGGGTTGCAGGATGTTGATGGATTAAAACCATCTGAATACTTGTACGAGACTGCAAAAAAGAACATTAATGGTGAAATCTCTGTAGATGAGGCCGGAGACTTGATTAATAGTTATTACGAGAGTAAAGACGGTCGTTCTGAGGTGGAGACGCGTACAGAAGAGGCAGATAAGGTGTCTGCAAGAATTGCAAAAATCTTATCTGAAAAGGCATTTACGTTTTCACCTACACAATATTTATCGATTCATCGAGAGCTGTTCCTTGGTATTTATTCCCATGCAGGAAAAATCAGAGATTATAATATTACAAAAAAGGAATGGGTTCTTGATGGAGATACAGTTTCTTATGGTGGAGCTACTGAACTTCGAGAAACGCTGGATTATGATTTTTCACAGGAAAGGGATTTTCGCTATAACGGTTTAACAATGGATGAGGTGATTCATCATTTAGCAGTTTTTATTTCCAGACTTTGGCAACTCCATGTGTTCGAGGAAGGCAATACCAGAACGACAGCTGTGTTTTTAATAAAGTATCTTCGCATGCTTGGATTTGATGCGGAAAATGATTTGTTTGCGGAACACTCTTGGTATTTTCGAAATGCTTTGGTTAGGGCAAATTATAATAACATAAAGAATGGTATTTATGAGACGACAGAGTTCCTTGAAATGTTTTTAAGGAATCTTTTGCTGAATGAGAAACACGAGCTTCACAATAGAGAAATGCATGTTAGTGGTAAATATTTCTTGGGTCACGATGACCCAAGAAATGACCCGATAAAATTAGATGGACGTGAGCTTAAAATTATAGAGTTGTTACGAGAAGAAACTGGCTTAACACGAAAAGAGATGGCAGCTCGTTTAGATTGCTCGGATTCAACAATTAAGCGGTGCCTGCAGTCTATGGTTGAAAAGGGCGTACTGAAACGAATTGGCTCAAATAAAAAAGGTGAATGGATCATATTAGAAAAGAAGTAATATAAACAAATGTATTTAACCGGATTACGGAGGATAAAGCATGGATTATCTAACATCGGCAGAATGTGCAAAGAAATGGAATGTGTCTCAAAGAAGAGTAGCAATATATTGTAAAGAAGGACGAATTGAAGGAGCTTTTCTCATGGGAAGAATGTGGCTGATTCCGAAAGATGCGAAGAAACCGGAAGATCCGAGAAGAGTCCGTAAAATTGGGCAGGATAAGAAATGATTGTGGACTCAGTGAGTCCACAATCCAAGTTTCTATAAGCCAGGAGTTAAGGCTAATGTTATTTTCTTTGATAAGAAGCCTGCGAGTGCCGAGAAACAGACAAAGGAAGTGTGGATTTATGATTTTAGAACTAATATCCACTTCACATTGAAGCAGAATCCGATGACTGATGCTGATTTAGAGGATTTCATTAAATGTTATAATCCTGAGAATCGTTTTGACCGTAAGGAAACATATAGCGAAGATAATCCTGAAGGACGTTTCCGTAAGTTTGCTGTTGAAGACATTTTGGAAAGAGACAAAACAAGTCTTGATATCTTTTGGATAAAGGATAAATCCCTTGCGGATTTGGATAACCTTCCATCACCAAATGTATTGGCTGATGATATTATCGAAAATCTTCAAAGTGCGTTGGAAAGCTTTGAAAATTTAAAAGAACAGTTAAAATAGGATGAAAAAATGACGGAAAAGACTAAGAAAAAATTGAAATCGGCTGAGCAGCTGATAGATCATATGAAATCCAAGGGAATCAAATTTAATCTTGTTTCTGAAAAAGAAGCAATTAATTACTTGGAGAATAATAATAACTATTTCAAGTTAGCTGCATTTAGAAAAAATTATCCAAAGCATCCAGCGGGAGAATTCGAAGGACAGTATATCGATTTAGAGTTTGCATATTTAAAAGATTTGGCAATTATAGATATGACCTTGAGATATACCGTCGTTCATTTGGCATTGGATATTGAACACCATGCGAAGCTTCAGCTTATGAGGGGAGCTGAGGCTCATAATGAAGATGGATACGCTATTATAAAGGATTATTTTGATTCATTAGATGATGATAAAAGAAGTCGTGCCAAGGCTGAGATAGAGAGAAATGTAAATAGCATATACTGTGGAGCCATTATAAACAAACATAAAGAGGCTTATCCAATATGGGCTTTTATTGAGATTGTTCCGTTTGGCCAGTTGTTATCTTTTTATAGGTTTTGCACTGATCGATATAAGGATAAGAAAATGCAAAATACATGGTATCAGTTAATGGCATGCAAAGAGATTAGGAATGCTTCTGCACACAGTAATTGTGTATTAAATGATTTAACACCGAATAGTGCAAAATATAATACCAGTAATGATGTTATGAAGTCTTTATCTGCTATTAAAGGCATTTCTAAAAATACACGTAAGTCGAAGATGAGTAATGCAAGGATTCAGCAGATAGTTACTTTACTGTATGTTCATCGTAACATAGTAACAAGTGCGGGGGTATTGAACAAAGGAAAAGCTAAGTTAAAGGATTTGACGGATAGGATGGATAAGCATGCTGATTATTATCAAGGCCTTGATATGATTAGATCTGCTTTTGGTTTTCTGAAAAAATAATTGAGGCTTGGTACTTGACAGAGGATCCGGAAAACAATAAAATACAAACACAAAGAAAAAGCGTGTGCTTTTGCGGAGCGGTATTGCAGAAATGCGATATGGCTCTAATTTTTTACCTTGATGCTTTCATAACTTCTGGCTCCAGTTTGGACCAGAAGTTATGAAAGCTATATGAGGAATCTATATCTTGTAGATAACTTCATAACGCTTATTGACTTTGATGGTTAAAAAGTGTTATTATAACTGTAACAGAAATGTACTAATGAAGTGAAAAAACGTTGTGAAGGGGGTATATTTATGTTATACGGATATTTGATTGAAAATTTTAAACCATATGAACCAATCTTCACTGCAGATATTGATATAGATATGGTGGGAAATTCTCTTCGTCCAAAGCTGAAGGAATTATGTGATTCCGGAAAACTTTGCAGATATGAGGCGGGGGTTTATTATTTGCCAGGTAAATTGAAGCTGAAGGGTTTGACTCCGATATCTGCTAGTGCCGTGGCTAGAAGTAGATATGTTAATCGAAGAGGAAAAGTACGAGGATACTATTCGGGATATACTTTTGCTAATCAGATAGGTCTTTCATTACAGGTACCTTATGTTCAGGAAATTGTTACGAATGAGGCTAGTGCCAAGGTAAGAGAGATTAATATTAAGGGACAGAAATTTATTATTCGTAAGCCTAAGGCTGAAGTTACAGAAGAAAATGTATATACATTACAGTTTTTGGATTTTCTTAGTGATATAGATAAATATCTGGATGGAAGTTCAGAGAATATTCTTGATAAGTTAGAGAAACTCATTAAGGATGAAAAGATTACAAAAGAACTTATTGATACATATATTAGTTTGTACCCGACGAAGGTATATAAGAATCTTTATGAGACAGGAGTAGTATATGCTATTACACAAGGATAGAGAACAATTTGAAGCTGTTTTAAATGCTGTTTCTAATGAATTAGGAGTGCCGGTATCTATTGTCGAAAAGGATTATTATGTTACGATGATTCTGAAACAGTTAGCGCTAAAGGCGCCTGGTTGCGTCTTTAAGGGTGGAACTTCATTATCAAAATGCCATCATGCGATTAATAGATTTTCTGAGGATATAGATATAACATTTTCAGATAAATTATCACAGGGAGAACGCCAAAAGTTAAAGAACCAAGTTATAGCCGGAATTAGCGAATATTTGGACCTACCGATAATTGATTGGGATAAAACAAGAAGTCGGAGAGATTACAACTGCTATACGTTTAAGTATTCTCCGATAGAAGGATATGTCCCTGAGAGCCTTATTGAAGGTGTTAAGATGGAAGTAGTTTTAGGGTCAATATCGTTTCCAACTGTTGAGATGGAAGTAGATAGCTATATTTATCAAGTACTTAAAGCGGATAACATAGATTTTATAAGAGAGTATGAGTTAGAGCCTTTTACTATGACACTTCAGAGCATAGAGAGAACATTTATCGATAAGGTGTTTGCACTTTGCGATTACTACATAAAAGATGACTTGAATAAGCATTCTAGACATATTTACGATCTTTATATGCTATTGCCTCAAATAACATTTGATGATAGTTTTAAACATCTCGTTGAAGATGTAAGAACTGAGAGATTAAAGATGCCGAAGATGTGTCCAGCAGCCGAAGCTGGAATAGATATAAATGAAAACCTTCAGGAGATAGTCGATAAGAGAATATATGAAAAAGACTATGAGGAAATAACGTCGTACTTCCAAAAAGAGAGAGTTGACTACGATGAGGCGATAGGAGTAATTGATAAAATAATTCATTCTAAGATGTTTGTATAAATATTGTGACAGGGCAAATATTCCAAGGTTTTCAATGCATGTCTTAAGACATACATTTGCTACAAGATGCATTGAAGCGGGTATGAAACCCAAGACATGGCAGCAAATTCTTGGTCATTCAAATATCGGAATTACAATGAATCTATACGTACATATTACGGAAGATGAAAAATTAAGAGAAATAAATCTCGTGGCAGATGCGTTAAAAGTCATATAAAACTTGATGCGAAATGGCACTTGGTGGCACTCGGTCAGATTAGCAAATCGCAGAAACCGCGTAAATTCAAGGAAATTTAAGGAGATATAAAACATTATGAAACTAGGAATCGTTGTAGGAAACCTGTTTTCATGAATCTCCATAAATCTTTATAAAAGTCTTTAAAACCCGCATAAACACTGGGCTATCTGGAATATCAACTCCCATATAATTTGTTATAGATTTATATAATTCATTCAAAAATGGTGCCCGAAATGGTGCCCGTTTTTGAAATGATAATATCGGGCACCATCGTGGTGCCCGGTCGAAAAAAACTGAAGTGACAAATTGATTATAGTTATAGTTTAGAAGCTATAGAATCCCCTAGGTCGATAAATAAATGAAAACAGAATATTGTATATTTGTCACGATAGTTGTATAATAATCGTGACAAAAGGAGAGCTGTATGGCTGAGAAAATATACGATAAAATTAAAAATAGAATAGCGTCATATGAAGCTGGTGAAGTCTTTTTTACGACAGATTTTAAGGATATGGCATCGTTACCTACCATTCGTAAATGTTTGGGGCGTCAGGTAGAAGAGGGTAATATACGTCGTGTAATGGATGGCACATATGAAAAACCAAGATTTAGCAAGGTCATTCAAGAATATTTGCCTGCGGATCCGGAAAAGGTTGCAAATGCGATAGCTCAAAAGTATCATTGGACTATTTCCCCATGTGGAGATATAGCATTGAACAAACTGGGATTGTCCACACAGGTTCCGGTTGTTTGGACCTATGTAAGTGATGGCCCGTATAGAGAATTTTCGTGGGATAACATTACGTTGTCATTTAAACATAAGACAAACCGTGAGATATCGTTTATGTCACCGGTTTCCATTATGGTAGTTGAAGCCCTGAAAACTCTTGGTAAGAATAATATTGATGAGAATATAGTAGCTGTTCTTAAAAATAAGCTAAATGCTGAAGAAAAGAGCATGTTGTTAAAAGAAACAACTGACTCGGCTGCTTGGATTTTTGACGTAGTAAGAAGGGTGTGCGAATAGTAATGAATCGGTTTTTGAAATTATCAGGTGAAGAAAAGAGGGAAGTATTTCAAGCTGTTTCTCTGTCAATGGGACTCAGAACGGATATAGTAGAAAAAGATTTTTGGGTTTGTTTTATGCTTAACCACTTATTTCATAAGTGTAAGTACAAAGATGCATTTGTATTCAAGGGTGGTACAAGTCTTTCTAAAGCGTATCATGTTATTGAACGTTTTTCAGAGGATATAGATATTATTTTTGATTGGCGAAAGATTGTTTCGACTGAAGAAAATCCATGGAACGATAGAAGTAAGACGAAACAAGATCAGTATAATAAATTGGTAAATGCAAAAGCAGCAGAATTTTATGCGTCTGATTTAGTGCCTTGCTTAAACCGTGAGCTGGAAGAAGTTTTAGGAAAAGGTCAATGGATAGCTGTAGATGAAAATGATGAAATGGTTATCAATTTCTATTATCCACAATTGTTTGAGGTGGAATATCTTAGAGATAAGGTGAGATTAGAGATTGGACCATTGGCTGAGTGGCTTCCATCACATGTTACAGATATTCAATCTTTTGTATCTGAGAAGTACCCACAATTGTTTAATAGAAAAGTGACGGAGATTCTTACAATCGATGTTGAGAGAACGTTTTGGGAGAAACTAACCATACTGCATAAGATGGCGAATTTTCCGGCAAATAAAAATTTGCCCCCAAGGTATGCGAGACATTTGTATGATGTTTATTGTATGACTAGTAGTCCAGTGAAAGAGCAAGCGTTTGCTCGAAAAGAATTATTGGAGAAGGATGTCATTTTTAAGCAAAAGTTTTACTATGCTAAGAGTGCTCATTATGAAACTGCTACACTCAAGGAGATTTCATTGATTCCCGCGGAATATATTATGGATGATGTAAAATCTGATTATATGGCAATGAAAAAAATGATTTATGGGGAATATCCTTATTTTGATGATGTTATAGATTGCTTGAAGAAGTTTGAGACTGAAGTACATGCGTTAAGTTAAGATTATGGGATATTTCTAGGCTGGAGATATTCCATGGAATGTGATACTATAATTGAGGTTTTGTCCCAGCTTTGTTACAATTGAGTTCCAGCAATTCAATTGTAAGAAAAGTCTATAAATACGCCGAATTTTCGACTTTAAACGATTTGTTTTGGAACCTATTTGTAACAAAATTGGCACAAAATTATTTAGGAAAATGTAAGAAATGGCTTAAAATCAAGCTTTTTAGAAGGAGATATATAAAAAATTAACAAGATGAATACCTATGCGATAGGAATGGTAATATCCATTATAGCCATTCTTATTACAACCCCAGTACTGGCTTTTTTTACTGGATTTTGGTTTTTCATACCATTTGTAGTGCTGTTTGCCTGCATAATGTATTTTGCAACAAGAATCGAGAAGTACAAAAAGGAATATAATGTTCAGACTTACAAAGAGATTATAGCCTTTACAAAAGGAGAGACGCTTTCTAAAGAAGAACAGATAAGAGAAGAGGCGAAAAGACCTTATCAGAAAGCATTGTCGACTATTTTGTCAGGTGTTATAGCTGCTGTAGTATGTGGCGGCATAGCCGCAGTACTCATCATGCTATTCAAATAAACTTTAAACGAAAACAACCAACATTGGAGGATATAAAAATGAAATTTTCAAAAGAGCAGCAGAAGTTACTTACTTTATTTATTTTGGGGATATTATTATGTGGTATCGCTCACATTTTCCCAAGTGGACTAAATGTCCTCGCAGCTATTGCAGGATTTCTTCTTATAGGATATTTCTCAGTTAAAAGCTATGAAATCATGAAAGAAGAAAAGAAAGAGACAGAACATACTGAAAAATAATAATTAGCGGCTACAGAGAAATCTGTGGCCGCTATTATTGTACTGTGCGCCTAGCGGCGCACGTTTCTAACGGGTTAAAGTCCCGAATCCGCCCGGTAGTGGGAAGGATATAGCCGAAAGCAAGGGTGTCCGCCGCAAGACGGAATCTGAAGGAAGCTGGATGTGAGGAACATACTAACTCACGGGCAAATCTCTGGTCTGACGAACAGAAATCTCATATGAGGTTATGCATGAGGGTAAGGCTGCGGTACAAGTCGAAGCCCCATAACTACACGGAATCATGCATGATAAATGAGGCAGATGGATGGAGAGGAAGAAACGTGTGGTACCTAGGGAGGTCTGCGTGAAATGCTCTG
>NZ_FOJY01000031.1 GCF_900112085.1 Acetitomaculum ruminis DSM 5522 | reverse complement strand
GAAAGAGATGTTCTGGTCACAGAGTTTTTGTCTGTTGACCACAGGCAAAGCTACGGTAGATATTATCAAACAATACATACAATCTCAGGGTAATAAAGATGGCAAACAAAGCAATTAAGTATAGAATATATCCTACAACTGAACAAAGCATTATGTTTGCAAAGACCTTTGGCTGTTGCCGTAAGGTTTATAATCTTATGCTCGCTGATAAGATTGAAGGTTATAAAGTGACTGGTAAGTTCCCTATTGTTACACCTGCTAAATACAAAAAAGATTATCCATATCTTAAAGAAGTTGATAGTCTTGCTCTTGCTAACAAGCAGATGGATTTGCAGGCAGCCTTCCGTAATACGTTTAGCAAATCTCGTAAGAAGAATAACGGATTTCCTAAATTCAAATTTTCAATTCATCTTCGGAATTAAGAAGTCCCAAAGAAGTTGAAAGATTACAGATTATTGTTTTAGCACATGTATATGCATTCGTTAATAAGATGAACCAGCCATACCCAAATTTTAAAGGAGGAGGATTTTATGAGCAGATTAAAGGAACTTCGTAATTATGTGGATGAGGAACTGAACAAAATGGAGGATGCGTCCAAACGCACAAGTGCTATTGCCCATTTATATGGTGTATCCCTTGCAGCAACTATGATTGCAAAAAAGCGTGGGCTTAATCCGGAGATAGCATCTATGGCGGCAATGCTTCATGACCTTCATGCATATAAGACTAGCTCTTATGACGATCATGCGCATCTGGGGGCAGAACTGGCCAGGAAGATATTGAAGGAACTGGGGCTTACGGATGAAGCAGAGACGGAGATAATCTGTTCTGCTATATACCATCATGATGATAAGTTTGATATAGATGGTTCAATGGATGAAGTACTTAAGGATGCAGATGTTATTCATCACTGTATGAATGATATGTCAAAGGCGGTAAAGGAAAAAGAAAAACAAAGGTTTGAAAAGTTGTGTATGGAGTTTGGGATGTAAAGAAAATGTGGGGCATTGATGGTTTTAGGGAACTTTTATGATTAAAGTTTTAAAAAGTTCCTTAAAGGACGGCCTTGATGACATTAAGGGTGGATGAGTACAAGAAGCAAAAACTGCATTTTCAGTTTCCTATTTTTGAAAAATGGCACAATTACCGTTTTTCTAAAATACCATTTACCAAGAAAACTTAAGAGTGATATACTTTAGAAAAACGGTAATAGGACCAAAAATCTAAAATAGGAGTTTTCTATGGAGATAAAAAGGGATAAATATTTAAAAAAGCTTATAAGTAAAAGAAATAATGGATTGATTAAGGTTATTACTGGAATCAGAAGATGTGGTAAGTCTTATTTAATATTTAATTTGTACTATGATTATCTTACTAAAGAAGGGGTTTCTGATGATTGTATTATATCTGTTCCATTAGATGATGATGAGTATATAGAATACTGTGAACCTAAAAAGTTATCGAAGTATATCAAAAGTAGAATAACTGATTCAAACAAGCAATACTATGTATTTATAGATGAAGCACAATATGCAATCACTAAGGAAGAGATGAAAAACCCGGATGTTCCAATCAGACTTTACAGTGTTTTAAATGGATTGATTAGAAAGAAGAATGTTGATGTATACGTTACAGGAAGCAATTCTAAGTTTTTATCTTCTGATATTTTAACAGAATTCAGAGGTCGTGGTGATGAAATACATATTTCACCTTTGTCTTTTTCAGAGTATTTCTTTGCAGCTGGGAAGGACAAATATGATGCATGGCAGGAGTATTTGTTTTATGGTGGATTGCCACATATTTTGGCAGAACCGGACAATGAATCAAAAGAAGCATATCTGGAAAGATTAAATTCTGAAATATATATTAGAGATATAGTTGAAAGGTATGATATTAGAGATGCTATTGGCATGGAAACACTAATGAAAGTTATTGCCTCTGCTATTGGTTCTTTGACAAATGCTCAAAAAATATCTGATACATTTAATAGCAAAGGTAATAAGTCAATTTCAATGCCTACAATATCGAATTATTTAAAGTATCTTATTGAAAGTTTTGTTATACAAAAAGTTGAAAGGTATGATATTAAAGGACGCAAATATATAGGAACGCCATCCAAATATTATTACACAGATTTGGGATTGAGGAATGCTTTTTTAAATTTCCGTCAATTTGAAGAGACTCATTTAATGGAGAATGCCATATACAATGAATTGATATATAGGGGTTACAAAGTAGATGTTGGTGTTGTTGAAATTCGAATTGATGAAGATGGAAAAAAAGTTCGTAAACAATTAGAAGTTGATTTTGTGGTTAATCAAGGCAGTAAGCGATATTATATCCAGTCTGCCTATGCGCTCCCAAATCAGGAAAAAGTAGAACAGGAACAAGCATCGCTTATTAAAATACCTGATTCATTTAAGAAAATAATTGTTACTAGTGGAAACACTCCGGTGTGGAGAAACGACCAAGGTGTAACAATAATGGGATTATTTGATTTCTTACTGAATGAAGACAGTCTGGATTATTAGAAGAAAAATCCTTTTTCTTTATAGATGATATTCATCATTGTATGAATGATATGTCAAAGGCGGTAAAGGAAAAAGAGCAGCAAAGGTTTGAAAAGTTGTGCGTGGAGTTTGGAATGTAAAATGTAGGACAACTTGACTGATATTATTGCAATAGTTTGTGGGGGATATCAAATTATGTTAAAAACACGGCAAGAGATATTACAATTTGGATTATCGTTTCCGGATACCTATCAAGATGCACCTTTTCACGATGATAATTGGCAATTGGTTAGATATAAGGGAAACAAGAAAGCCTTTTTGTGGACATACGAGAGAAATGGATATATAAATTTAAACGTTAAGGTTGAACCGGAAAAGGCGTTTTTTTGGCGTGATATTTACCTTTCCGTTGTGCCGGGATATCACCAGAATAAGGAACATTGGAATACCATTATTTTAGATGGAAGTATCCCGGATAAGGATATTAAAACTATGATAGGAGAAAGCTATGATTTGGTTTCGGACTGCCCGACAAAAAGGATTTACGAAGCGGTTAAGCAAATACCCAGAGGATGCGTTGCGACTTACGCACAGGTAGCTGAGCTGGCAGGTAATCGGAAGATGGCAAGAGCTGTTGGAAATGCCCTGCATAAGAATCCGGATCCCTTTAGTATTCCATGCCATCGTGTGGTTAATTCTAAGGGAGAGCTGGCAGGTGAATATGCCTTTGGAGGAGCCTGGAAGCAGGCTGAGCATCTTATTGAAGAAGGTGTAGAGGTGGTTGATGGAAAGGTGGATTTGAAGCAGTTTCAGTGGAAATATTAAAAAGGGGAGTATTGCTTTATCTTTTTTTAATCGATAGTATATTGTGAACATAAAAAACATTGGGGAATAATAAGGAGACAAATACTATGAAAAAAAGAGATATGATGTGGATTTTCCTGTTTTTAATTGTTTTCATTAATGGCTTTGAAGCCGGTGGTTATCAGGCTAGTTTGTATGTGATTGGACAGACCTATGATTTGTCTGTTGCCAATATGGGGCTTTTTGCATCTGTGGAGCTTTTTGCTACTATGCTTGCACCCCTTATTTTGGGAAACTGGGCAGACAAATCCGATAAAATCAAATGTATCCTGATTTTACTTGGAATACAAATGTGCTTTTCTGTGGCTATTTTTTCAATAGACTTAGAAGCTATGTTTATTGGAGGAATTTTCTTTTTAGGACTGACCACAAGTGCCCTTCAATTTATCGCAATAGCGGCGCTTGTAGAATTATATCCTCTAACTGGTAAGAAAAAAATTGGATTTTTGACATCTATGTACGCTCTTGGAGCACTTTTATCACCGCTTTTTGTTGATTTTTATTTAAAGAGAAATATAAGCTGGAAGATGTTATTTTTGACATTGGCAATAGGAAGTGCCCTTGCCATTGCAGGAACCTTGCTTACCGGAAAGAATTTAAGTGAGACGGCAGATGTAGATGCAGATGACGGTGAGATATCAGGTGGATTCATGGTTGTCGGGGTATTGCTTTTATGTGTTGTAATGTGTATTTATGTAGGCTTTGAAAATGGATTTGCATTTTTTATAGATACAATGTTCACAAAGGAGCTTAATTCCTCTTCAGGAAAATATGCCCTGTCTATATTCTGGGCAGTTATGATACCATCAAGAATAATTGTGGGCTTGTTTTCACGACATGCCAAAAAGATTTTGTACGCATCTGTCATCGCTATTCCTGTACTTACTTTAGTCACTGCAAATATGACTAGCGGAAATATTGTAATGGCACTATGCATACCCCTTGGATTTGCAAGTGGTGCAATATATCCAAGTGTGCTCACAACCCTTATGAATTATTCCGGGGAAAGAAAAGCTACTGCAACAGCTATGATTACTGTTTCTACCGGAATTGGCGGTGTGGTATTTACTGCCCTTACAGGAATTATGGCTGATGCCTTTGGAATAAGGCATGCTATGATGATTCTTGGAGGATTTTTTATAATATCATTGATTTGTGTTTATTCAACTAAGCTGGTTGAGAAAAGAGGAGCAGGGGATGAAATGACGGAAAAAATCTCATAAATAATAGAATTTGTTAAATTTTGGATAATGTTGAGGAGAATATTTATGGAAGAAAAATTTACTATGAAACTGGCATATTTTGACATGGTTCCGGTTATTATTTTCGGAGTCGCATTCGGGATTCTTGGAATGAAATTAGAAAGCCTTTTGTTCGTTTTTGGAAGCGTAATTTGTACTTTGGCCGGACTTGGAAAAGTTTTTTGGAAGATTTTTATTGCATCAAAGGAAAAAGAAATTTCCTTTTTATACTATCAGTTTCGTTTTCTAATGCCAATAGGCTTTTTTACTCTTATAATTGCTGTACTGTTTACGAAAGAATCCTTGCGGATACAGTTGTTTCAGGAAGCTTTTAAATTCCCAAGTGTTTTTTGCTTTGCCATGGGAATTATGGGAATGATTGTTATGTTTATTTGTGCATTTAAAATTGATAAGCATGATGTTAAAGGAAACTGGCTAGAGCAAAGCATTAATACCATCGCTCAGGCATTTTTTATGATGGGAATTTTGTTATTGTAAAGATATTTTTCTTAAAATATGTAATTCGCTTTACTTGGATGATACTACAAAGTTATGCTTCGGCATAACTTTTTTTATTGCAGTAAATATTCGCTTTTATAGACTCAGAAAATCCTTGCTTTTTAAGTAAGAAAGGTAATATAATAACAAAGTTGCACAAAAAGATACGCTTTGCGTTCGTGAGGAAGTAGCAAAGCGGATTTAAGAATGTCCGCTTTACTATTAAAAAAAATAACTTTAAGGGATATTTATTTGCCGTAGTTAAATCTATTGGCAGATATATATGAAAATAATGTGTTTATACTAGATAGGAGTTAGAGATGAAATTTTTTAAAAGATTATTATCTTTAGCAATAGTGGGCTTACTTGCTATTGCGTTAGGTCATGTGGTAACAGGTGGTTTAATAGAAAAGGAGGTATGTGCGGCAGGTAATGATATATATGAAATCGTAAGTGGCTCTTGCGGTGAAAATTTAACGTACGTTTTAACATCTGATGGAACAATGACAATTTCAGGTAGTGGAGATATGACTTATCAATATAATCCATGGGATTCGTACAATTTGTATATAGAAAAAGTGGTTATTACTGAAGGGGTAACCTCTATAAAAGATGCTGCTTTTAGATATTGCGAAGATTTAAAAAGTATAACAATTCCAAAAAGCGTAATCTGTATAGGAGAGTCTGCTTTTTCTGGATGCACAGAATTGACAAGCATAACGATTCCAGAAAGTGTAACTTGCATAGGAGAGTCTACTTTTTATGGATGCACTAAATTGACAAGCATAACGATTCCAGAAAGTGTTACCTGCATAGGAGAGTCTGCCTTTTATGGATGTAAAGGATTAACAAGTATAGTAATTTCAGAAGGAGTAACTGAAATAGGAGAGTATGCTTTTAGTGGATGTAAAGGATTAACAAGTATAACAATCCCGGAAAGTGTAATTGAAATAGGATCCCAGGCTTTTAGTTCTTGTGATAAATTAACAAGCATAACAATCCCTATTAATACTAAGTATCAAAATGATGTGTTTTGGTATTGTGATAATATTAAAAAAATAGTATATACTGGGAATGGAACACTAACTTCAGAAGTTGTTTCACTATTTTCTTTTGCAAATGAATACAGTGTAATTATTCAGGAGGGAATCACAGAAATTTGTGATTTTGCATTTGAAAATTGTAAAAACATAATAAGCCTGACAATTCCACAGAGTATGGAAAAAATTGGTGATAATGCATTTGGATATTGCAGTAATTTATCAACTGTAACAATACCGAATTCTTTAAAGAAATCAATTGATTATTCAAATGCCTTTTATGCAACTCCATGGAAAATGAATAATATTCCAGATGAAGGTTCGATTGGTTCATGCACTTGGTCATTAAATAATGGAGTTTTTACAATAAGTGGAAGCGAGAACATAGAAGGTGGGATAATTCCAGAGGAATATAGAAAAATCTCAGGTTACAGTGTAATTATCAAAAATGGAATCAACACAATAGATGTGAAAGCGTTTTATGGCTGTATAGGACTAACAGATATAACAATTCCAGGAAGTGTAACAAAAATATATTACGAAGCATTTCGCGGCTGTGTAGGGCTAACGAATATAAATATTCCAGAAAGTGTAACCTACATTGGAGACTCAGCTTTTGCAGACTGCAAAAAGCTTAAGAATCTAGTATTACCTGATTCCTTAAAGAAATCAATCGATTGTTCAAATGTTTTTTATGCAACTCCATGGAAAATGAATAATATTCCAGATGAGGGTACAAATGGTTCATACTCCTGGTCATTAAAGAATGGTGTTTTTACAATAAAATTAAGTGGTGAATTGGAAGAAAATATAATCCCAGAGGAGTATTGTGATATCCAAGGCTATAGTGTAGTTTTTAAAGACGTAATCACAAAAATAGGAGATTATGCTTTTTATAGATGTGAAGGTTTAACAAGTATAACAATTCCAAAAGGTGTAACTCAAATAGGAGATTATGCTTTTTATGGATGTGAAAGATTAACAAGTATAACAATTTCAGAAGGTGTAACGAAAATAGGAGATAATGCTTTTTATGGATGTGAAAGATTAACAAGCATAACAATTCCAGAAGGTGTAACGAAAATAGGAGATAATGCTTTTTATGGATGTAAAGGATTAACAAGTATAACAATTCCAGAAGGTGTAACTGAAATAGGAATGTGTTCTTTTGCTAAATGTAAAGGATTGACAAGTATAACAATTCCAGAAGGTGTAACTGAAATAGGAACGTGTTCTTTTGAAGAATGTAAAGGATTAACAAGCATAACAATTCCAAATAGTGTAAGCAATATTAATAGATCTGCGTTTTTGGATTGTGATGGAATAAAAAGCATAATATTTACAGGAAGTGGTATATTAGCTTCAGAATCTGTCCCAGAAATAGAGATTGAAGATTACAGCGTTACTATAAAAGATGGAATCACTCAAATAGGAGATTATGCGTTTGGGAAAAATAGCGGGCTAACAAGTATAGTAATCCCAGAAGGTGTAACCCAAATAGGTGAATGTGCTTTTGCTGGATGTAAAGGATTAACAAGTATAGTAATCCCAGAAAGTGTAACCCAAATAGGAGAATATGCATTTGATAATTGTATGGGCCTAACAAGTATAGTAATCTCGGAAGGTGTAACGAAAATAGGAGATTATGCTTTTAGTGGCTGTAAAAGATTAACTAATTTAACAATCCCAGAAAGTGTAATCGAAATTGATAATGGCGCATTTAGTGGATGCACAAGATTAACAAGCGTTTTCTGTCCTTGTAAATTTAAGGGATTATTTTCAAAAAATGTAAAGATTAACCTTTCACATGGAAAAATAGTTGTAGATAAAGCTGTAAAAGCAACATGTATTTCAAAAGGAAAAACTAAGGGAAAACATTGCTTGGTATGTAAAACTGTAATTCTTCCACAGAAAATCATACCTAAACTTAAACCGACAATAAAGCTTTCAGCAACAAATAAAACAATAAAAACAAAACAATCTTTTACACTTACTGTTTCTAAACTATCAAAAGGAGATTTAATCAAGAACGTAAAATCATCAAATAAAATAGTTGCTACAGTAAAAGTTGATAAAAAGAACAAGACAAGATACATAATCAGCGCAAAAAAGAAAGGTAAGACAACTATTACAGTAATTTTAAAGTCAGGAAAAAAAGCATACTGTAAGATTACAGTAAGATAATAGCAAAAAAAACAATCCCAAAGGTGGAGCTAGATTATAGCTTCACCTTTTTTGGAATAAATGGTTAATAAATATGCTTAAAAAATGGATGAAAGCAATGGCTATTTTATTAGTCTTCACAAAAATTAAATAGAATTATATAATATTTATACAGTTTTGGCATTTTGTCAGAATTATAAAAAAATACTTTTAGGATAATAAAGAGGAAAATATTATGGGAATGAAATTTTGTAACATGAATATTTATAATCCGGACAAAAGGGAGTATGAAGTTCCGGCGGGATATTCAAAGGTAAATATTGTTAAAGACTGGGATACGATTTTGGAAGATGAATCCGAACTTGATTTTAAAAAGATGGAAAAGACTAGCAGAAAGCTTTCTAAAGAATTGGGGCAATCAATAATCACTGTGTTTTATTTTGATGATGATTATTTTGAACTTTTTGTAACTTTGGATGGTAAGAAAGCTGCATATCATGATGTGAGAGTGGGAAATCACTTTACCAAGAAAATAGCGGTATTTGTGGAAGCCCTAAGACTTAACGAAAATGATGCGAAGGCTTTTAGATATATATTAAAAAGTGATTTAGACCCGGAAGATTCTATTTTAAAGTTAAGTGCAATCTGCCAGTTGCCATTTTACATTGATAGTTTTATTTATCATAATTCCAATTGGAATATTATTCCAGACAAGGAAGAAGTATTAGAAGATATAAAAAAGGAAAAAAGAGAAATAAAATAACATCTATTAAGCCGGAGTTATTGGTAGAATTTCCAGGAGATGTAGTTAATTATTATACTTCTAAATCTCCAAGTGATGATTATCCGGGAATTTTAAGATGCGTTGAGCCTTCAAAAGATGGTGTTGATTACGGAAAAGTTAATTGTTATCAGGTCACAGAGGCAGATAATCCTTATTTAAGAAAAGTGTATGAATACAATATTCCGATTTCAAAGCTTACTGGAAGGCCAAAGGACACAAATATCTGGATATATCTTTTATAAAAAAACGTACGGTCAATGGGAAAAAACTATTGATAATCGGAACCAGCAAATATGTCCACATTTATGATTATAATTTTAAGCGCTTGTGCTCATACAGCATCACTGGGCGTTTTATTGATAGCTTTTATGATGATAAGGACAATATGTATGTAATTACAAGTTCAATTCTTCATGGGGCTGATGATCGGGGAATGAATGCCAAGGACAGGGTTAGAATGTATAAATTACCATCAGCTAACATATAAAAGTATTTTGTTAAGATGCCCGTAAAAAAACAAAATCCTGCTTGCGAAAGGAAAAAAATGAGAATAATAAATCTTATTGAAAATACACAAGGAAAATCAGGATGTGAATATGAGCATGGCTTATCTTTCTATATCGAAACGAAAAATCATAATATACTAGTGGATTTCGGACAAAGTGATAAATTTATTGAGAATTCGAAATCGCTGGGGATTGATTTAAAATCAATAGATATAGCAGTTTTAAGCCATGGTCATTATGACCATTCAGGAGGACTTAGGTCATTTGCAAAAATTAATGATTCGGCTGATATTTATATGCAAAAGAAAGCAGAGGGGGATTTTTATGCAGAAGATGGAGAAGTATCTGAGGGTGAACGTTACAGATATATAGGTATTGACAGAAAGATTTTAAAACTATCTCAGGTTAGACTATTGCAGGGAGATTATGTAATTGATAATGAGTTGGAGATTTTTAAACTAAAAACAAGGACTCATCCACTTCCTTTTACTAATGCCCGACTTTTAATCAAAACTGAAAGAGGTTATAGTCCGGATGATTTTGAGCATGAGCATTATTTTATTATAAAAGAAAACGGGATAACGGTACTTATTTCCGGCTGTGCTCATAATGGGATTTTGAGCATCTTGGATGCTTATAGGGAAAAATACTCTGATTTACCGGATTTTGTTATAAGTGGATTCCATTTAATGATAAAGGGTGAATATAAAGAAAATGAACTTAGCAAAGTAAGAGACATTGCAAAAAAACTAAGCCAGTATAAAACAAAATTTTTTACCTGCCACTGCACGGGAATATCTGCATATGAAGAAATGAAAAAAATCATGGGAGATAAGTTGGAATATATTCATTGTGGCCAAGAAGTGGAAGTAAGTTTTTTGCCTTTTAACACGCCGTGAGCAAGAAATCCCCCACTTCTACAAGTGGTGGGATGAATTGCGATAAACACGGCGTTTTCTTGACTTTTGTATCTTATAGCATTATAATCTAATTATAAATCAGTCGTATTTGCGAGAAATGCTATAATATAATGCAATTAGATACAAATAATCATTCAGTGTTCATGCTACATTATCATCTAATCATGTGCGTAAAATATCGTAATAAGGTGATAGATGATAATATCTCTAATCGCCTGAAAGAGATGTTCTGGTCACAGAGTTTTTGTCTGTTGACCACAGGCAAAGCTACGGTAGATATTATCAAACAATACATACAATCTCAGGGTAATA
>NZ_FOJY01000042.1 GCF_900112085.1 Acetitomaculum ruminis DSM 5522 | reverse complement strand
CTTTGAAAACTTCAATATTCTCGTCAAAACTTTTCTATACGGATATTCAGAACAAAGTCTTTATCCCTTTGAAAACTTCAATATTCTCGTTAAAACTTTTCTATACAGATATTCAGAACAAAGTCTTTATCCCTTCGAAAACTTCAATGTACTATTGCCCTCGCAATGTTGATTTTACATATATATCTCCTAATTTATATTATTCTGCAGTAAGTTATTTTTCAAAAGAAAAACTCCTCTGAACATTTTTCAGAGGAGCGACTTAGTCTTTAATTGTATAAGAATTAACACAGAATATTTGGAAGTGAATTTTCAGAATGAAATCTTACTTCCAAATATTTAGATACACAATAACTATAACAAGAAAAGACTTTTGATAATTTCTCTGAATCAGGATAGATTGGCTATCGTTTTTCTTATGAATGTCAGAATTGAATTATTGTGTTTTATAGACGCTGCGTTCCACATTTCTTTATCAAATAAATGCAAATTTTAGCGATTTCTCACATAGACAATATACATTTATATTTAAAGAAACTTTTCAAAAATATTTCCCTATTTCATCTAAAAGCCTCATTTTAAACCCTTTAAACTGCACATTATTATATTTAATATGAATTAAATATAATAATGTGCAAAAGGATTAGCGAATTACCAATAATTCATTAGACTAATTATATGCAATCTGGCGTTTCGTATCTCACCGTGTTATGGTAACATACTTTTTTGAGCTTCCTGCAACAATGATATTATATTACCATTTCATTTAAAACGCAAGTATAATTTTATACAAATAATCATCTGTTTTAAGGACTTTTTTCTACACTATTTTTTCTAAATATTATCACATTTTACCATTGTAAAGTGATACTTCTTTAATTCGTTTTTACAAGGGATTTTTATATACAAATTATAAGTAAGATGTATTACACTATGATGAAAATTGGTATTTTTTACACCATCTATCTCTTAAAGTTTGATAGGAACCTTTTACTTATTATCAAAATGCAAATAGTGTATCCTGTTAAACAAAATAATGATTTTAGTACATAATTTCATACGTTAACTCCTAAAATATTTTACTAATATCTTATTCATAATATTTTTTACATAAGAGAAAATATAAGGTTTAACTTCAAATTTATTTTACAACATTTGAATTTATTTATAGTTCTAACCTAAAATTATTTTGTAAGCAAACATGTTTATATTTATGTCACAAAATCACTGATTAAAACTAAATACTTATTCTGTTAATACTAAAGGATTTTTACGAATCAGAAGTAATTCAATCGACTTTTTAGATGTCACTTGGAATCCTTTATGCTATCGTTTCTTGGTAACACTTAAAACTGAATTTCATGCAACGTTGATATTATATTACCATTAGATAAATAATACAAGTAAAATTTTTACTTATTTTTCATTTTATTTTTGTTATCATTCTACATATTTTAAATTTATCACTAATTCTTTAATCTCTGGATTAAATCAATGTTTATCTCAATTTTTGTAAACATACCAAGCTAAGAATTTATATCTTTCCTTATTTAAACATACCGTAGACAAT
This sequence comes from Acetitomaculum ruminis DSM 5522, assembly GCF_900112085.1. Classification (GTDB taxonomy): domain Bacteria; phylum Bacillota; class Clostridia; order Lachnospirales; family Lachnospiraceae; genus Acetitomaculum; species Acetitomaculum ruminis. Next base: position 1,167 of record NZ_FOJY01000042.1, on the reverse strand, counting down.
CTGTTATTCTAAAAATATTAGTATTAAGCGTTTATATAAGGCTTAAAATTGAAAGAATGATTATAAACTGCCATCAACTTTAAGAGATAGTATCGAAGCATATTTCTCTTATCCGGCTTATCTTTAAAATAAATTACTCCATTGCAATTTTTAAACCTCTCATTATAATAAGACACACTTTGCGAACAACTTTTCTACAAATATTTAAGGTACTATCACGATTCCAATCGTATTTAAAAACATTCTAAGATTTTCTCATTCATTTAAATTGCTTGATGCATTCTCACATTCCTTGGATATTTTGTTTTGTCCACTCTCTTTAGCTAAATTTACTAATTAGATCTTATTTTCTGTACCAAATTATCTCTTTATTTCCAAACATAAAAAACTCCTTTGAATAATATATTTATAACAACATATACGATAAAAAATTTTCAATTATTATGATACAGCATCTTATTTTGACAAATTACAATACTTACAACATATATCAAAACTTTAAATATAATAGAGCAAAAAATTTAAATGGTATTTATTATTTGCAAACACAAAAAAAGAACATCTAATTTAGATGTTCTTATACCAATGAGACATCGGGGATTCGAACCCCGGACAACTTGATTAAAAGTCAAGTGCTCTACCAACTGAGCTAATATCCCATCAATGCCCAGAGTCGGAATCGAACCAACGACACGAGGATTTTCAGTCCTCTGCTCTACCAACTGAGCTATCTGGGCAAGAGTTGCGGGAATAGGATTTGAACCTATGACCTTCGGGTTATGAGCCCGACGAGCTTCCAAACTGCTCCATCCCGCGAAAAAATGGATGGAGAAGGATTCGAACCTTCGAAGGCGTTGCCAGCAGATTTACAGTCTGTCCCCTTTGGCCACTCGGGAATCCATCCATAATATTATTTTCAATGGGACCTACAGGGCTCGAACCTGTGACCCCCTGCTTGTAAGGCAGATGCTCTCCCAGCTGAGCTAAGATCCCATTAACGACCTAGATGGGACTTGAACCCATGACCTCCGCCGTGACAGGGCGGCGCTCTAACCAACTGAGCCACTAGGCCTTATCGTTTTCATACCCTGAAAACCGCATACATATCTTAACTTATATATCTTTCTATGTCAACATCTTTTTCTTGGTCAGACCCTCGACCTATTA
>NZ_FOJY01000030.1 GCF_900112085.1 Acetitomaculum ruminis DSM 5522 | reverse complement strand
CGTAAGAGAAAAGAAGCTACAAAGAAGGGTAAGAAGTTTAGCTTAAAAGGTTATAAATATACAATAACCACAGCTTCACAAAAAAATCCTACAGTTACCATTACAGGTTACAAGAATAAGAACCTTAAGAAAATCTCCGTTCCGGAAACAGTTACTTACATGAAAGTAAAATTCAAAGTAACAGCCATCGGAAATAATGCTTTCAAATACCAAAAGAAAGCTACTTCTTTAGTAGTAGGAAAGAATGTCCAAGTAATCGGAAAAAACGCATTTTATGGAGATTCAAAATTAAAAACCATCACCCTTAAAACATCTTCACTTAAGAAAGTGGGAGCAAAAGCCTTTAAGGGAATTTATAAAAAAGCAGTAATCAAAGTACCTAAAAACAAGGTGAAAAGTTATACAAAACTTATGAAAAATAAGGGACAGGCAAAAACTGTTAAAATTAAAAAATAAGAAATATTGTTAAGTAAAAAACTATCGCATCGGGTTAAGCCCCGGTGCGATTTTTTACTTTTTTACCGGTTAAAAATTAAAAAAACAGGCAATTCATAATCTATATAAGTTAAACAATTCTATTGTCATACAAGTTCGGCTTTTAAAAAACAAATTATGTACGAAATATATATATGAAAGTTTTAATAATAATATGAAAAAGAAGGGGAATATAATGACACAAATAAATCTTGAAGCATTAATAAAATCAGGGGAAGAAGGAAATGGAGAGGCATTTAATACCTTAGGAGGTATTTATGAATTCGGCCTTGGAGGTATAGAAAGTAATATTGATAAGGCAGTGGAGTATTATGAAAAAGCGGCTAATCTTGAAGATGGTATGGGAGCAAATGCTCTTGGAGATATTTATTATGAAAAGCTACAAAATTATTCTATGGCTCTAAAATGGTATTTAAGGGCAGAAAAATTGGATTTTCCTGAAGTAAATTACACTCACATTGCATATATATACCAGTTTGGAGAAGGAACACAAGTGGATTATGAAAAGGCCCTGGAATATTATTTTAAGGGGGCAAAGGCAGGAGATGTTTTGGCTGTAAACAATATAGGAATTATGTATCAATATGGCTTAGGTTGTGAGAAAAACACTAAACTTGCCATCCAATATCTGACAACGGCGGCACAATCAGGCTTTGGTGCAAGTGCTGCCAGTCTGGCTGATATTTACTATGACGGTGCAGGGGTGGAAAAGGATTATTCTATAGCACTAAAATGGTATATGGAAGCTGAGAGCCTGGGAGAAGAAGTGGATGCCAACAGAATAGGATTTATTTATTCAGAAAAAAAGGATTATGAAAAAGCTCTTGAATATTATAAAAAAGGTGCTTCGGCAAAAAGTGCAATTTCATATTACAATATGGGGATTATGTACCAATATGGAGAAGGTGTAGAGCCTGATTTAATAACTGCCATTGATTATTATGAAAAATCAGCTTCTTTAGGATATGGTATGGCAGCGGCAAAGCTTGGGGATGTTTACTATGAAGCCGGTGAATGTGATGCTAATTATGATGCCAGTTTTAAATGGTATATGAAGGCAAATGAATTAGGCTATAAAATAGATTTAACCAGAATAGGTTTTATGTATGAATATGGCCAGGGAGTTGAACAAGACTATGAAAAGGCTTTTGAATGTTATGAAAAAAAGGCTTTAGAGGGTGATGCAGGAGCCATAAATAATCTTGCTACTATGTATCAGTTAGGTAACGGATGCCAGGAAAATATAGAAAAAGCCATTGAATATTTTGAAAAAAGTGCTGATATGGATTTTGCTTTAAGTGCAAATAATCTTGGAGATATTTATTATCAGGGAGAATTTTTTGAGCCGGATTTTGATAAGGCCTTAAACTGGTATCTAAGAGCTGAGAAACTTGGATTTGAAGTGGATTATGCAAGAATCGGGGACATTTATGCAGATAAAGCCAGGGAATACTATAAAAAAGCCGGAATTTAAACAAAGGTAATTTGTATTGTAATTAGAAGGGGTATGCCTATGCTACAGATAACTTTTACCATGAAGGATTTTAATGATTATAATAAAATGCTGTTAGAATTAAGAACTATTCCTAAGTTCTATAGGGCTACAAGTATTTTTGCAGACATAATAATAGGTGACAGAAATAAAAAAAAGATAGGAATAATTGTTGAATTACTTAAAACCCGAATACCAAATATTAAAATAGCAGGAAGTACCACTACAATGCAGTATGACCAAAGTAAGCAGACTTCCGGAATAATTATAATATCCTTTTTATTGCTGGAAAAAAGTGATGTAGAGGTTTTGGTTTATGATGGAAATTTATATAAGCAAGAGGAAGGCGCCCGAAAATTACGGGAGGATTTAAAAAGGATAGAAGATGTATCCTGTGTAAAACTGTATATTAATTCATCTAATATAGATGATAATAGCGATTTTTTTGATGCTTTTGTTATTGACAATCCGGAAATTGTATTTGCAGGATGTATAGCTTCCGGTGCTCTTTTTAGCTATGAGGAAGAAATTTTTCTGGTATCTAATGAAGGAGTAATGGACTCTGGCGTTGTGGCAGTGGTTTTTAAAGGAAAAGATCTTTATGCAAAGACTATTTTTGACCAGGGGTGGGAGCCGTCTGGAATTGAACATGTTGTAACTAAGATGAGTGGCAAAAACAAACTTTTAGAGGTAGATAATTTACCGGTTACAAGTCTTTTTGAAAAATACCTGGGAATAGAGGTAAATGAGTATTTACCAATGCAGATTATTGAATTTCCTCTTATGGTAAGAAGGGGAAACTATGACATTGCCAGGGGAATAATAGGTATGGATGAAGATGGAGGATTATGGGTAACTTCGGATATTAAGGTAAATGATAAGGTAAGATTATCCATTGGAATAGTTTCGGATATGCTAAAAAAAGCCAGACAAAATGCGGCAACCCTTGTGGATTTTCAACCGGAAGCCATGTTTTTAACCATATGTCTAAGCAGAAGCTATTATTTAAGAGAAGAACAGCAAAAAGAACTAAATTTTTATCTGGCTATAGCCCCTTCTTTGGCAGGGTGCTCTTGTAGTGGTGAAATAGCTAAAATTGATAATAAACTATTCTGGCTTAACTGTTCAGTGGTTGCTCTGGTTTTAAGAGAAGGAGAAGTTAAGGAAAAAGATAAGGTTAATTATCCACCACTTCCGGATGAAAATGATGATGAAAAAAATAATCACATTCCTTTAATGGACAAGATTTCTCATTTTATGAAGGTGTCTACCAGTGAGTTTATACTTATGCAGGAACGGGAAAAAGAAATGCTTTTAAAGCAGGAAATTGAAGCTGAAAAAGCGGCAAATGAAGCAAAATCAGCTTTTTTATCAAATATGTCCCATGAGATAAGAACCCCTATTAACTCTGTTCTTGGTATGGATGAAATGATTTTAAGGGAATCCAGGGAAGAAAATATAAAAGAATATGCAGAGCATATCAGAAATGCCGGGAATACGCTTTTATATTTAATAAATGACATATTGGATTTTTCAAAAATAGAAGCGGGGAAAATGGAGATAATTCAGGCAGATTACAGCCTATCCTCTGTTCTATATGATCTTATAATTATGACTCATTCCAGATTGGAAAACAAACAGCTTAAGCTTAATATTGAGGTGGATAAACAATTACCGGATGAATGTTTAGGAGATGAAATGCGTATCAGACAGGTTATCTTAAATATTCTAAATAATGCAATTAAATATACCAATAAGGGAAGCGTAACATTAAGCGTGAGTTTTAATAAGGTGGATGATAAATATGTAGATTTTATTTTTCATGTAAAAGATACGGGAATAGGAATAAAAGAAGAGGATTTAAGCAAGCTTTTTTCACCTTTCGAGAGAATTGAAGAAAAAAGAAACAGGACGATTGAAGGAACAGGTCTTGGTATGACTATTACCAAAAACCTTTTAAACATGATGGGAAGCTTTCTTGAAGTGGAAAGTGTTTATGGTGAAGGTTCGGATTTTCACTTTACACTAAGACAAGAGGTGGTGAATTGGACACCTATAGGTGATTTTAAAGAAAAGGCAAAAGATCGAAATAAAAACCTTGCATCTGAAACATTGGAAGACTTTAGGGCTCCGGATGCTGACATTTTAGTGGTGGATGACACTTCCATGAATCTTGTAGTCATAAGAAATCTTCTTAAAAGGCTTGAAGTTAAGGTAGATACAGAAGAAAGCGGTTTTGCTGCTCTTGAGGCGGTGAAAAAAAAGAAATATGACATTATTTTTATGGATCATAGAATGCCTAAGATGGATGGAAGTGAAACCCTTAAAAAAATTAAAGAAATGCCGGAAGATTCTCTAAATGCCCATACACCGGTGATAGTTTTAACTGCTAATGCCATAGCCGGAATGAAGGAAAAATTATTAATGGATGGGTTTGATGAATATCTTTCAAAACCCGTAAATTCAAAGGAATTAGAGGAAACAATAAGAAGATTTTTACCTGAGGAAAAGATAATAGCCACAGTTAAAAGGGAAGAAAAATCCCTGCCACAAAGGTTAGATAAATGGGGTTATATAGAAGATGATTCATTAAGAGAGCTTATAAAAATGCTTGATGATGAAATAAATCAGTTATCTGTTAATAAAGCCATAGAAAACTGTGGAGATGCAGAGGCTTACATAAAAATTCTTAAAGATTTTGTCATGGGGGCAAAGGCAAAAAATGATGAACTTAATAAATATCTATCCGATAATAATATTGAAGATTTTACTATTAAAATCCATGCCTTAAAAACTTCAACCAGACTTATTGGAGCCTATGACTTATCTGATATGTGCAGGCGTTTGGAGGAAGCAGGAAATAATAGGGATATTGCTTATATAGACAGTCATTTTCCTTTTGTAATGGAATGGTTTCTTGAAATAATTCAACAAATAATTGACATTTTTCCAAAGGAAAATGATGAGAAAAAGGAAATGATAGACGAAGCCGGTTTGAGGGAGGCATATGGAGCAATCTATGAATTTGCTGGTGTATTTGACATAGACAGTGTTGATAAAATTATTGCCAATCTTGAAGAATACAGATTGCCGGATGGTGAGAAAGAACGGTTTGAAAAGATAAAACAGGGAGTACTGAATGTAGATTATGATACAATTCTTCAGTTGTTAAGCAGGGATTTTGATTAAAAGGAGTCAGTTATGGAAGATTTTTTATCAGGAAAAATAAAAAAGAAAGCTATTCTTGTAAGTGAAGGCGCTACTTTTATGTCAAGTATTATAAAAGATGCCATGAAAGAAGCAAATTTTGATGTTGTATCCATAAGACCGATTTTGGATGAAGTAAGAGCAAATGTTCATGTGTCTAATATTATCGTGGTTTACCTTGGAGAACATATTGCATCAAGCCAGGAGGCACTTAGCTATATAGCTGAAGTGGTTTCACAAAAAGAAAAGGAATTAGTAATTATAGGATTTAAAAATGAACTTTCCTTAATCTATAGTCTAGTTCCTACCCTTCAGGTTCTGGCTAAAGAATTGTTAAGACCTTTAAATGCTAAGGATATTATTGCATATCTCCAAAAGGTTTCTTCTCAAATGAGTTCCTTTTATGTAAAGAAAAAGATTCTTGTGGTAGACGATGATGGAGTTTTTTTGAGAACTGTTCATGACTGGCTGTCTTCAAAATATTCTGTTTCAGTGGTAAGCTCAGGAGTTAATGCAATTAAATATCTGGCAACCAATACACCGGATCTGATATTGCTTGATTTTGAGATGCCTGTAACAGACGGTCCTCAGATATTAAAAATGATTCGTTCTGAACCTTCAACACAAAATATACCGGTTATGTTTTTAACAGCCAAAAGCGATAAGGATTCCGTAATGACGGGAATTTCATCAAAACCTGATGGCTATCTTTTAAAAACCATGACTTCAGATGAGATTATTCGAAGTGTGGACGAGTTTTTTGCTAAAGAAAAAAAGGCGAAAAAGAAAGAGGATGATTTTTGGGATTTTTAGGTTAATTGGATAGATTTTGATAAGGAGTGAGCTGTATGATTAAGACTTATCCAAAGAAAATATTACCTGTAGCAAAAAAAATTGAAAACTTTTTAATAGAGGATGGAAGAGCCTTCAGTTACAAGCCGGATTTTAATATGTTTTCTTTTGATTTGAAAACGAAAAATGAAGGCAGATATAAAGAACTGGATATGGACATTTATGTAAGGGAAAATGAGTATACGGTATATGCCTATGTAAAGTTCAGGTTGCCGGTTTCAGATACGGATTTGATGCTTAGAATGTCGGAATTTATATGCAGAGCCAATAAAAAAGCCATTGACGGATGCTTTGAATTAAACTGGCAAAAGGGTTATATCCGCTACAAATACCATGTTAAATGTTTAGGAGACAATCTTCCAACTAAAAAAATGTTTAAAGACAGTATAATAGCTCCGGAATTTATGTTTGAGAAATTTTTCATGGGAATGGATTTGATTATTGATTATTTAATGGATGCAAAGTCTGCTTTTGAAGTATGTATGAAACAATGGTATAAAGCAGCAGTATAGGACTTTTTATATTCCCGGGATGGTGAAAAAAATGAGCAGGTACTCAAAAGATATTTCTTATAAAATAGAAAAATTATTGAGATTTAATGGATTTGAATATCGCTTCAATGAAAAAATGGGTAGCTTTGAGTTTATTATAAGTGGTTTTGACAGCGAAATAGAAGGTCTGGATTTTTTAATACTGGTGCATGAGGGGGCATTTTCCGTATATGCATATTCAAATTTGAAGGTGGATACCGATGATTGTGAGTTAAAGGCATCCATGTCCGAGTTTATTTGCAGAATAAATTATGGAATGCGTATTGGAAACTTTGAATTTGACCTGGATAATGGAAATATATTTTTTAAGGCCTTTGCCAACTGCAAGGGAGAAAATCTTCCTACAGATGAAATGCTTAAGATATATATTTTTGCACCGGTGGAGAGTTTTAAGAAATACGCAAAAGGAATGATAAATATAATAAATAAGAAAAGAACAGCTAAAGAAGCAATAGCTGTATGTGAGATATAAGATTTGGAAAATATGATAGTCTATATTATTCCCTGAGGCATTTCTATTAAGGAAAGTGTTTCGGGGGATTTTTTATTTCCAAAAAAGAAAAACAAAAAAACAGACGCTAGATGGTGTAGCGTCTGAAAAAAATAGGGAGTATTATGAAAAAAAGTTAAGTTTTAGCTATCTTAGTTTATGTCGCTCAACTAAGATATGTATATAATAACCGGAAAGTTTGTTTAAAATTTGTCCTTTATATGTATTTATTGAGAATTTTTGTGTATTTCAACTGAAGAATATTAATAGAAAATATTAATCTAAACATAAGATTTTTTTAAGGAAATGACAACAAAAGTGGAAAATACAGGACATTTTATTCAGTATATAATTATTGCATTAAATTATAAAGAAATTATACTTGAAATTTTTATAGGAAAAAAGGACTAGTGTAATTTTCTGCCTTTTGGCTTTAAATTTTACATTTTATCCCAGGTTTAAAAGTAAAGCTTTATTCACATTTCGCATAATTGACTTAGTTAATTTTACCTATGGGGGCACCGATATATATAGTAAGAAAGCAAAGGGATTTGAAAATATTATCATGGATGATATATAAATTACTTTGAGCTATTATTTTTAGATCAGTTGAAGTAATATGTATGAAGTAAGAAATGTGGATCGGAAAATATTAGCTTTTTAGTAATTTATATCAATATTAAAAAATTTTATACTCATCTATTTTATTCTAAGATAATTATTCATTCCCTAAACTATGAAAAGATAATAATTAACCCGCCTTATTAAAAAGAAGTGGGAAGCAAAGTAGTAAGGATAGATTTAAAAAAGCTTAAGATTATGAGAGAGTAGGTGGATTGACGAAAACGTTGGTGGATTTTGGATGTAAAACAACATTTATACCATAAATGAAACTGGCGTAGGTGTGATTTATTTATTAGATTAGTGTTAAGCTAACATCCGAATATTACTTAAACTGTAGGGATGAATATTTTATAGAAACCCCGGCTGTTTAGGAGGTGATAAGAAAGATATGTCATTAACAACAAATTCATTATTTTCAAATATACAAAGTGCTTATAATGCCAAATCTTCCAAATCAACAGGTGATGTTGATCAGAAGGAAGAGATTTCCTCTAAATTAAAGACCGCAAAGGCAACGGCAGTTACGAAATCCGAAGCCTATGGAAAGGTTTTAGGAAATGCCAGGCTATCAGAAGAAGCAGCATCATATTACGAGCAATTAAAAGCAAAATATTCCGATATGGAATTTATACTTGTAAGTAACGATGAAATGGCCAATGTAAAGGCAAACCCGTCAAGGTATGCCGATAGTGTAAAAACAGTCGTATTAATAAGCGAGAATAAGATAGAAGAGATGGCCACCAATGAGGACATCAGAAACAAGTATGAAGGAATTATAGAAGAAGCCAAAAACGGACTGGAAACTTTAAAGACTTCCTTACAGGAGTCAGGAGAGTGGGAAAACGTTAAAGGTTTGGGAATAACCGTTGATGATAACGGGGCTTCTCGTTTCTTTGCAGTCCTTGAAAAATCCGGTGCAGATCAAAAGGCAAGGATTGAAGAAAAGGCTTTAGAGAAAAAAGAACAGGCGAAAGCCAAAGCTAAAGAGGCAAAGAAAGAAAAAGAGAAGGAAAGGCTTGAACAAGCCCGGCGTGATGATGATATTAAGACTGAAAAGATGGAGAAGGAAGATGAAAATACAATAACATTATATGCTGACTCCATTGAAGAATTGATGAGTAAAATCAAAGATTATTATTTTGAAGTTAAAAGTGATGCAGTCTTAACAAAAGAAGAAACTTATGTAGGACAGGTTATAGATTTTAGAGGATAATAAAGAAATTATATAAAAAGCCCTGCCGGTTGAATTTTCCGGCGGGGCTTTTAGAGTATGTAAAAGAAAAAATAATTAGTAATAATATACAAAAAAAGTACATCATAGTTATCTTAGTCCTTTAGTTGTGAATTTGTTCAATAACAACAATATAATAAAAAATATAGAGCAATAATTATGTAATATTGACAAAGAAATTTTAGGGGTTTATACTTCTTTAAGAAGAAAAATAAAAGGACGGAGGGGATTTGTTATGAATTCCAGGAAAAAGGGCTTGAAGATAAAAAATATGTTTATATTGTTTGCTCTAATTCCATTATTTAGTGCAATTATCATTCTGGCTGTATCAAGCTACAATATCATGGTAAAAAACTTAGAGGAAAATACAAAAGAGGAATTAAAACTGGCTGTTAAATCCTTGAGAGAGTATTATGCCTATGAACTGATTAATTCTTATGATTTAAAGGACGGTTTTCTTGAATATGATACTTCATACATAGATGAATTATCAGATATTGGAATCGACTTTACTATTTTCAAAGAAAAAGTCAGGTTTATGACTACCATTAAAGATTCATCAGGAAAAAGAATAGAAGGAACTAATGTCTCTGATGATATATGGGAAATTGTGGGAAAGAAACAACAGGACTATTATGCACAAAATGTTTCTGTAAATGGGATAGACTACTATGTTTATTACACACCGCTTTTGGATAATGACACTGTAAAGGGAATGGCTTTTGCAGGAAAACCTGCTACTATGATTAAATCAGCAAAACAGCATATTGTTGTTAATGTTTTAATAGCAAGTTTAATTTTGGCTTTTGTATTTACAATTTTAGCAATTGTATTGGCAAAATTAGTGTCTGATCCTTTAAAACAAGCTGCCATTGAAATACAAAAAATATCCAATGGCGAAACGGATGTAAAGGTAAATAAAAAGACAATTATTGTTGAAACACAAGACATTTTAGAAGCTATAAATTCTCTTGGAAGAACCTTAAATGAAACAATCTCAGGAGTTAAAGAAAAAGTTTTCGTTTTAACAGAAAGTGCCGGTAAGCTAAATGATTCATCTAATGTGGCTAAAGTTACCATAAGTGATCTTGATGGTGCTGCAAATGAAATTGCCAACGGGGCAGGTATACAGGCTGAAGAGGTTTCTTCTTCTGCATCTTCCCTGTCGAATATGCTTCTAAATATTGAAAATATAGGTATGAGTATACAGGCAACCAATATTCAGACTGAGGAAATGCACAGGCAGTCAGATATCGTTATAAGAGAATTTGATAAGCTGATAGATTCTATAATGAATTCTAAAGATGAACTTTTTACCATCAATGAAAAAATGAAAAAAGTTTATGGAGCAGTTGAAACTGTTGTTAAAGCTGCTCAACAGATAAATAATATAGCTGATCAGACAAACCTCTTATCTTTAAATGCTTCAATTGAAGCAGCAAGAGCAGGAGAAGCAGGAAAAGGATTTGCGGTTGTGGCAAGTGAAATTAGTAATCTATCAACGGAATCAAACTCCTCTGCAGAAGAAATACGAACTATTATGGATACTTTAAGCATAGAAACTAAAGATGCTGCAAATCTCATTGTTGAAATGAGCGAGACTATGTCAAAACAGGTAGAAAACAGTGAACAATCACGACATGCTTTAGAAATATTGGTTAAAGCCATAGAATTAACAAATCAAAATGTCAATGCTGTAAAAGAGGGTTCTGATAAAGTTCAGGATTTATGTAAGAATTTAAATGATTCAATAAACAGTTTATCTACTATATCCGAAGAAAATGCTGCTTCAGCCCAGGAGACGTCAGCTGGGATTACACAGATGAATGAAACAGTGGGAGAAATAAATAATATGTCAGATGAATTGAATAATCTGGCTATAAATCTTGGACAATTAACAGATTATTTCCAAATATAGTATCAACAAAACAATCGGTGCAAAATCAACCTGCACCGATTGTTTTGTTAGGTATAAGTTAAACTTTAAATATATTAATTATTTCATCAATTCGTGTAGATGAATCCGAAACTGCATTAGCACTGCTGTCTACATTTTGTGAACTATCTGCAACCTGTTTTGCTCCGGATGCCAAATCAGTTGCCATATCACTTACTTCTTGAGTATTTGCTGACTGTTCCTCTGAAATAGCTGCCATTGAACTTGCAATTTCATCTACAACATCAATTTTGCTTATCATATCTTCAACTGTAGTACTGGTATCATCCAAACTCTTGAAAATCTTTTCAAAGGTTTCACCTGCTGTATTTACAGATTCCATACTGCTACTAATCTGGCTTACGTTATTTTCAGCTTTTTCAGCCAGGTCAGTAATTTGGCTTGTAATTTGTTTTATAATTTCTTGAAACTGACGGGTACTATCAGCAGAATTCTGAGCCAGAGCACCAATTTCATCAGCCACTACTGCAAAACCTTTTCCGGCATCCCCTGCTCTTGCAGCTTCTATTGAAGCATTAAGGGATAAAAGATTTGTCTGACTTGAAATTGAGTTAATCATATCTACAATTGATTCAATTTGCTTAGCTGAATCATCAACCACATTTACAACCTCATTCATTTCATTCATGGATTCTGAAACAATTGTCATACATGATTGAACTGCTTCCATGTCTCTTTGACCATATCTTGCTGTCTTAACTAAATCCTCCATGGTATTTTTAGTAGTTTCACTTTGAGCTGTCAAATCAGAAACCTGCTGTGCAAGAGTAGTGGCATTTTCTGCCAATTCTCCAACTGCTGATGACATATCATCCATTGTATGCTGAATTTTTTCCATAGATGATGCCTGGGCATCTGCCTGTAAATTTAAGCCTCCGGAAACATTTTTACTGTTTTCGGCTTCTTTCGATAATGTATCAGACATGTTTTTTATCTCAGTTATGGTATCTTTCATTTTCAAAACGTAATCGTGCATGCTATTATTCATAAGTCCGATTTCATTTCTACCGCCTTCCGGTATTTCTACCGTAAAATCTCCACCTGCAATCTTTGTAATACTATCTGTAAGTTGTTTGATAGGACGGGCAATAATTCTTGTAATAACAGTTCGAATAACTACAACAATTATTATGACGGTAATCAAAGATACAACAAAAGATATAATTTCAAAAGTTCTTAACTGGGCTAGAACAAAGCTTTCTTTAACATATGAAACTAATGTCCAGTTTGTTCCATCCACTTGTTGAAGCACTACATAATAGTTTGAACCATTATTGCCTTTCATGTTATAAGTGCCCATTTCGCCATTGTTTACTTTTTTAAATATTCTTTGTAAGAATTCATCATCCGTGTGTTCTGAAACATCTGTACCAATATATTCTTCTTCTACTGAACCAAGAATCATAGAACCGTCAAAACATATACTGGAACCGGAACCTGAAGGTTTATAGGAACTTACCATTTCAGAAACACCTGAAAGGACAATGTCAACGGATATGGAGAAGTCTATGATTATGGTGATGATAAAATAATTACCGAGAAGGCGATAAAAAGCATATATGGAGTTGATGCTTTGGTAATGGATATGTACGATAACAAAGTGGTAATAGTAAAATAAAAATAAAATATGAAGTAGTGGAATTAAAACAGTTACATTTCCTTAGGGATTTGTAACTGTTTTTTTGCTTGTAAAGCGGACATTCGGAATCCGCTTCGCTACTTCCTCATGAACGCAGTGGCACTTTGTGCCACCTGTCAGAATGGGCTTTAACCCCTTCTGACATTAGTAATCTTATACCCCCGCTTAAAGCTTACGCTTTTGAAACGGGGGATTGCTCACACTGCGTTCAAGCTGTACGCTTTAATGGACTGGCTATTTCGTTTCAGGGGTTCTTATTGGACACATGGGGGAGTAATCTATTATCAGAAAGAAACAAAACTAGCTTAAATATAACTTATTAACACACATTAGGAGGTATTTTTTATGTCAGAAATTTATTTTACTATTGCAGGAACTCAACATTGGCACGGTAGTGATTTTATTGAAAAGGACATGGTGGTTAAGCTTGTTAAGGAAGAGGATAACGAAGTGGATTCTGAGGCAATTAAAGTTGAAATGCCGGGGATTGGTCAGATAGGTTATGTAGCAAATAGTCCTTATACTGTCCTTGGTGATAGCATGAGCGCAGGTCGTATTTATGACAAAATCGGAGATAAAGCAAAGGGAAAGGTGCTTTATGTATTGCCAAAAGGGGTTATATGCATACTTGATGAGGATAGTTGTATCAGATAACAGGAAGGATAAGCAAAAAGTTAAGTTTAGAAGGCGATCAAATGCCTATATTATGCTGCATTTTAATAATTCCTTGTTTAGTATTAGCTAAATTAATAAAAAGGAGTTAATTCATGCCCTCGGGCTATTATTTATATATTTTTAAATTTAAGGAGGAACAAACATTATGAAGAAAAAGTTAAAATGGATAATGGGAGTATTATTGTTGTTATTATTTGCAGGAGTTGCTTTTGGGAGTGCTTCTAACGGGTCAAAGGACAAAAAGGAAATAGCAACCTCAGACAACGTAGAATCAGGCAGTAAAAAAGAAAATGAGGAAACTGCCAGCGAGAATAATAAAACAGATTTAGCTACTATTGATGAACAGGTATTGATTGATAATAACGGAATAAAAATAACAGCTGAAGAGTATATTACCGACAGTATCTGGGGAGATGGTATAAAACTCATGATAGAAAACAACACAGACAAGGATTATACCATAGGTTGTGATGCACTTATTGTAAATGATTATATGATTACTGATTTATTCGCATCTGAAATTGCAGCAGGTAAAAGTGCAAATGAGACCATGTATTTATACTCATCAGCCTTACAGGCAGCAGGCATTGATTCCGTAGGAAAAGTTGAAATGTATTTTCATGCATTTGATTCTAATGTGGATTATCTGTTTCAAAATGAATACGCATTGATTCAAACTTCTGAATTTGAAAACATGGATACTACACCAAATGATGCAGGAAAAGAATTATTCAACATGGACGGTATAAAAATAGTAGGTAAGACAGTGGATGAAAATTCATTCTGGGGAAGTGCAATATTGTTATACATAGAGAATACTTCAGGTAAAAATATAGGGATTTCTGTAGATGATATGTCAATTAACGGTTTTATGATGAATCCGATTTTCTCAACTTCAATATATGATGGAAAGAAAGCTATAAATGATATTACTATTTTATCCAGTGATTTAGAAGATAATGGAATTACTTCTATTGATAATGTGGAATTAAAGTTTAATATTTATGATTTGAAAACCTTTGAAACTATAAAGAATACTGATCCAATAACTTTTACGGCAAAATAATTGAGAGCAGTGAAAATGTATAAAAGAGGGGACGTTTAACACGTCCCCTTACAAAATTTCCCTTATATTATTTATGGTAGTATATAGTTTGAATTTGCTAAATCAATAGGAGATTGCTGAGGAAAATTATTATAGCAATTTTTGTAAACCCATTGTTGTTTTTTAATTTTATTAGCTAAATTTTTTGGTACACTTATTTTTTTATAGGTAAGTACTTCATTATTTTGCTTAACTAATAATTTTTTTGAATTGTAGGTATTTTTAATTTTATAACTGTCTAACTTTATTAAATTATTGTATTTATCATAAGAGAGTTTGTTGACAAATTTCTCTTTTCCCTCTGTATCTGTTATGGTTTTTACATAACCGGATTTATTATAAGAAAGGGTCATTGTACTGTTTCCTTTGTTTTTACCATATTGATAACTAACAGCAATTTTAGAAATTTTATTACTTTTGTTATAGGTGTATTTATTGACATAAGTAATAGTGGTTTTGGCATCATCTGAATGCCAAACTAACTTATCCTGGATTAATCTGTTCTTTTTGTCATATTTGTAGGTAGTTTTACCGCTTCCCGCATAAGAATTAGTACTGGATGTTAATTTACTGTATTTATCATAATTATAATTCATGGTACGCCACAATTTATTTTGCCAGTCATAAGATTTTACACTTTTTATCATCCCGCTTTTGTCATAGGAAAACTTTGAGCAGGCCTTGCTATTTTTGGTGGCAATTTTTGTCAGTACATAAACTGATGTTTTATTACTTTTTGCAACTGAATTAATTGGAGCAAACTGCAATGTAAGTAATGCAGCTAAAATGGATAAAGCAATTATTTTTTTTGTTTTTCTCTTCATAAACTTAACCTCCATAAAAAATTTTTTGAATTGAAAAAACTCTAACCCTATAATTAAGTTTCATGTATATTTTAAATCGAAGACTCTTATTTGGTCAATGATTTATGACGGAATAAACCATAGTAAAATGACATAGAATTATAGTCAAAAACACTATAAATGGCGATAAATAATTGTGAACAATGATATAATAGATTAAGCGAGGTGACAAACTATAAATAGTCAAGTGATTTTTGAATAAATTTTAATTAAGTAAAAATTGCATGACAAATAAACCATCTGAATACACCGTATTTCAGATGGTGCAGTAGAAATAGTTATTTATGTCAGCGAAGTGAGGTAGATACAAAGTCAGTGTTCTGCCTCTCCAATGCAAAAATGACTCTGACTAATTTCTTCGTGACATGTGAAATGGCAACGCGATGTGGCTTTCCCTCAGATCGCTTCTTGGCATAATAGGTTGCGAAAGTCATATCAAACCGGATAAGTGGCAGGGCGCAATTCATGAGCGTATATCTAAGCTGAGACGAGCCGTGCTTGACCATCCTTCCCTTATGTGATTCCGTT
>NZ_FOJY01000029.1 GCF_900112085.1 Acetitomaculum ruminis DSM 5522 | reverse complement strand
ATATTGCTGCTTTCGTCCGCCTTACAGTACGGGCAAGCGTGTTCCGGATTTGCACCGGATTCCTTGTTTTTAACTATTTTATATTTTTAATAGAAATGTCTTAATTCTCTACTATTATATCACTTTTTAGATACTATACAAGATATTTTTATTTTAAATTTAATTTTATTCGGACTTTTAAATAGTATTTTTTTCATACATTATTTAAAATTCCCGCATTTTCCAAATTGACGGGGCAGATACCTTATTATTTATCCGTTTATCAAGTATAGGAATAATTCTTCAAAGACTTCATTGTAAAAATACCCCTGCTTTTTTCCTAATTGACGGGGTAAATATCTTGATATTTATCCGTATCTTACATATAGGTATGATTCTACAAAGTCTATAGTGTAAAACATTCCCTGCTTTTTCTCCATTAACAAAGGAAGGTGTTTTATATTTGTCTGTATCTTACATATAGGGTAAAAATTATTTATTTTCCAGAACAAACCCAGTGTAAGTAAACATTCACTTTAAAAGTGTTTTTACTAAGCAGAAAATAATATTTACTCATGTCAGAAAAGGCATAAACTTTCTTTGCATTATTAATCAAGTAAA
The DNA here is from genome assembly GCF_900112085.1 of Acetitomaculum ruminis DSM 5522. GTDB lineage: Bacteria > Bacillota > Clostridia > Lachnospirales > Lachnospiraceae > Acetitomaculum > Acetitomaculum ruminis. The sequence continues at coordinate 17,223 of NZ_FOJY01000029.1, read as the reverse complement.
AATAATAATCTACACTAATATAATTCAGTCATTTATAAAACATCTATTATTTTCAATTATCAGAAAATGCAGACACCCTTTTCGTATACAAAAATCTCAATTTGTTTTACTACCGTCTCATATAAAAGCGGCCGTAACACTTTACAACGCCTTCATTTGAAACTAATACATATCCATAACTCATTTATAGATAATCCACAATCCAAGCTATCTTTTCAACAGCTTATCTGTATAAAATATCTGTATATTGGGGATTAATCCGACTTATAACTTAAAAAATAACTCCCATGAAATAAAAAAGATGTAATTTTAGTACAAATTCACTATACATCCATAGGAATTATAACACTGTATTATTATAATGTAAATAATGATTTTCTCAATGAATATTTTTATTAGTAAGATGATGTTTTTTGCTCTTATTTTAAAGTGAAATGATTATTTTGAAGGAAACATTTGAATGATTCCACCTCACGATGAACCCCTTGGTCTTAGCTATATCCTTCCCACTACCAGGGCGGATTAGGGACTTTCACCCATTAAAAACGTGCGCTGCTAGTCGCACCCGTGAACTACCCACCACCTAAAGGAAGTGGGCTTCGTAGAGCCATTCGGCTCTTTTTATTTTTCAAAATCCGGTTTCCAACCAGCAAACTGAATAAGCTGTTCATCTGTTCTATGATAATATCTCTCATTCTTGTCTAGCTTGGCGATTTCTGCCATCTCTTCCTCGGTAAGTTTAAAATCGAGAATATCCAGATTATCCCTAATATGATCCACATTTTTACTTCCCGGGATAACAACAAATCCCATCTGTGTATGCCATCGAAGAATAATCTGTGCTGGAGACTTGCCATATTTCTTGCCAAGCTCTGCAAATACAGGCTCATTGATAAGAGACTTATCACCATGACCAAGTGGATACCAACTCATCAGCTTCATATCATACTTTTCCAAAGTCTTACGAAGCTCTGTCTGTGTAAAATATGGATGCGCTTCTACCTGAATAAACTGCGGAACAATTTCCCATTTCGTCTGAAGTTCCTCCATATACTTACCTTCGAAATTAGAGATTCCGATAGACTTCGCCTTGCCTTCTTTATACGCCTTTTCAAGCTGTCTATATCCTGCAAGCCAATTTCCAGCAGGCTGGTGAATATAAAGAAGGTCCACATAATCCACGCCAAGACGCTCTAATGTCTCATCTACAGCATTCTCATTCTCATATTCTGATGGCCAAAGCTTAGTTGATAAAAATACATCTTTTCTATCCACTCCACTTTCCTTGATTCCACGACCTACCGCACGCTCATTAACATAAGCATTCGCTGTATCTACCAGTCTGTATCCCATCTTAAGTGCTTCTCGTACACTTACTTCCGCATCCGCAGGTGATAGCATAAATGTTCCAATTCCCACAACTGGGCACTCTAATTTATTGTTTAATACGATATTTTCCATTGTAAAATCCTCCTTAATATGTTGATGCTCTGGAACTTGTAAACTTCCAGTTTTCATTTTCTTTTCTAAGTGTAAAGTCACCCTGCAATCTCCAGCTTCCATTTCCTCCGCCATAAACTGCTGCAACAACTCTACTTTTACCTGTCAAGCTTGCCTCATCACCATGTACACCTACTACAATGTCATCATGCTGTGCTGAATAATAATTGAAGGTACCATTATCTAATCCCTTAAGAAATTCATCAGCAGACTGCCTTACTCCTGTCATATGATAAAGACAGTAATCTGCAGACATAAGACTTCTGAGACCTTCTATGTTTTTCTCTATCATATAATCCCAGTAGTCTTTATATAGTTCTGAAATTTTTTCTTCTTCACCCATAACATTATTCCTTCTGTTCCGCTGGATCCAACATCTTAATTACCTTAGCCGGCACACCGCCTACAACTGCATAAGCCGGTACATCTTTTGTGACAACAGCTCCAGCTCCAACGACTGCATACTCGCCAATTGTTACGCCTGGACAGATAGTTACATTAAGTCCAAGCCATGCATTTTTCTTTACAGTGACTTTTCCATAGGTATATTTCGTGTGACGCTCGTTCACATCATGATTAATCGTTGCAATTTTAAGTCCAGGTGCAGCCATTACACCATCCTCAAATTCTATTCCACCTGATGCTGAAAGAATTGCAGAATGATTGATAAACACATCCTTACCGAACTTTACCGTATTTCCAAAGTCACAGGTAAATGGTGTAAGGATTCTTACATCATCAAGCTTTCTACCAAAAAGCTCTTCCAGGTACCCCACATAAGATGGATCATCTGGCATGCAGGCATTCGCCTTTGCACAAAGAGTTCTGGCTCTCATCATTTCATCAACTGCATCCTTAAAATATGGCTCTCTATTATCTGTAGGTCCACCCTGGGCCATTAATTCAAAAACATATCCTTTTTTGTAATCCACTAATCTTTCCTCCATTTCTATTTCTTTACATCAATCCGTTTGCAGCAAACCACTTTTCAACAGACGGCTTGGCATTTGCAGCCTGACTTCCTGTAATTGCAAGACCTTTTACTACATCTGCGCCCTTAGCATACTTTTTTACATCACGTTCACTAGAACCCATTCCACTTCCTTCATTGGTACAAAGCGGAAGTACGGTCTTTCCTGTAAAATCATATCTTTCAAGAAATGTTGCTACCGCCATTGGAAATGTTCCCCAATAATTTGGATAAGCTAGTACAATGGTGTTGTATTCATCTATGCTATCTAAATAGTTGGTAAGCTCAGGGCGAGCATTTTCTCTTAAATCTTTCTTGGCTTCATCAATGCAGGTCATGTACACCGGTGAATAAGGATTTAACATCTCAATCTTAAATGCATCTGCATCAATCAGTTCTTTCATCTGGTTAACAACAATTTCTGTGTTACCAATCTTTACATATCTCATTGCTCCACCAAAATAATTTTCATCTGCTCTTGAAAAGAACGCTATTAATGTTTTTGCCATCTTTGTTTCCTCCATTTATAATTTCTATCAATATCTGTTATTCCCAATTGGTTTTGTCCTTTGTTGTTTACATTATCTCACATAGGCTTTATAATATCCAATAGAAACATTAGATAGTTGATTTAATTTTTAAATATCAGGAGTGTGCTATGACAACAAAGCAGATAGATTATTGTATAGAACTGGCTCGTACAGAGAGTTTTTCCAGGGGCGCTGAGAATATGTTTGTAAGCCAGCCTACTTTTTCCTATCAGATAAAACTTCTTGAAGAGGAAGTTGGATTTGAGATTTTTGTTAGAAATGGAAAAGGGGCTACTCTTACTCCTGCCGGTCAGCAGTTTGTAACCTACCTTTCAAATATGCGCGAAGAGATGAAAAGAGCTATCGAACAGGGCCAGAACTTCAGTGCAAAATACAAAGAAAACATCACTATAAGTATGTCAGTACGGCAGGCTCTCTATTTCCTTCCAGAAGCAATTAAGGAATTTGAAAAGGAATCCCAAGGAACTCAGATTACACCACGTTTCCAGTACGGTAACAGTATGGATAGCTTTCTAAAAAATGAATCTGATGTTGTATTTGCGCTGGAAGAACAGACAAAACAGCTTGCAGGCACTTCCGTCCACAAGCTGTTTCAAAGCCATATTTATTTAATTTGTGATAAGAATGATCCTCTTGCAACTAAAAATCTTATTACAGATGAAGACATTTATGGTCACACTCTTATGGTAGGTGGTGGCTCACCGGCACTTCTCCGCTCCGTTCAGCAAAAGCTTATTTCATCAGGTAAAATTGAATATTTTAATAGTCCAGATCATGACACCACACTTACTAACGTTGCTTCAGGCAAAGGAATCTGTCTGGCTCCCGGTTTTCTTAATGACCACAGCGGACAGTTTGCCTGGATTCCTTATGACTGCAATGATACCTTTTCATGCGTTCTCTGCACTCATAAATCAGACAGGCGACATAGCCTTGAAGCTTTTATTAAAGTGTTGCAGAAGCTGTACAGCGAAACTGTTGCGTTTCCACTGTAAGAAATTTTTTAAATCCTATTTAAGAGTTACTCATCTCCTTATTTTATGCTTAATATGACTTCTGTCTCTGATCCGCTTAACACACTTTCAAGTTCTTCGATACTCGACGCTTCCACTTTACCTATTTTCGTATATGACCATGAATTAGCGCCATAAAAGAATACTATCTGATTTCCACTGTATAACATTACATCCCCAGCCTCAGTTGTAATCTGATTGTCGTTACGTGGTAGAGTTTTTCCAACTGACAGACCTTCTCAAAACCCCCGTAATTTGATACTGAAATAGTCAAATCCTCATCCGCAAGCATTTTTACTTCAAGCTTTGGATACTGAGCATTAAAATTCTTTATAATGGTGAATTCGCCTCCCGATTTTTACTTTAAATACTCATGTAAGAAACTCTCTAACTTATCAAATGGAATATAATCCTTATCTCCACCATCATAGAGATCTGTATGTACTGCATCAGGAATGATATAAAGCTCTTTATTATCTCCATTAAGCAACTTGAAAGCATCCTTACTCATATAGCAGGAATGAGCCTTTTCGCCATGGATCATAAGAACTGCATTATCAATCTCTCCTGCATAATGGAACTGGCGCATATTGGAAAGTGATATCATTCCGGTAATTGCCCAGCCATCATTTGAGTTAAGACTTCTCTTATGATAACCTCTGTTAGTCTTGTAATAATCATAGTAATCCTTTACAAAGAACGGAGCGTCCGAAGGCAATGGATCCACAACTCCTCCTGCCAAAGCGTATGTACCGTTTCTAAAATCCTCAGTTCTTTGAGCATTTACAGCCTTTCTGGCCTTCACTCTTGCCTCTTTATTATCATCAGCATCAAAGTATCCATTCGCTGCAACTCTTGTCATATCATACATTGTTGATGTAACCGTAGCCTTAATCCTTGTATCAAGGCAGGCGGTCTGAAGGGCTACACCTCCCCAGCCACAGATACCTATGATTCCGATTCGCTCAGGGTCAACATTATCCTGAACAGACAAGAAATCTACCGCTGCCTGAAAATCCTCAACGTTTAAATCCGGTGAGGTCATATATCTTGGAAAACCACCTGACTCTCCAGTAAAAGAAGGATCAAAGGCAATCGTCAGAAAACCTCTTTCTGCCATGGTCTGTGCATAAAGACCTGATGACTGCTCCTTAACAGCACCATAAGGACCTGACACTGCAATCGCAGGAAGTTTTCCCGTAACATTCTTTGGTATGTACATATCAGCTGCCAGGGTGATTCCAAAATGATTTGCAAATGTTACCTTCTTGTGATCTACTTTTTCACTCTTTGGAAATACCTTATCCCATTCTGTTACTAAATTAAGTTCTTCTGTTTTCTTCATCACTTGATACCTCCGTTATTCTTGTTCATTTCGCTTTCGATTTTTCTAAGCATAAAATCCATACAATCAATTTTTCTTCCACATTCATGATATTCATCCATTATGCGGCAACGCTCTTTTTTCAAAAGTCGAAACATATTTTCCATGCTTCCAGATTCATATTGCTTAAGGATATTTTCTGATGCATCTTCGTGACATCCTGTATCCATAAGGCACTGTTTCAGTTTTTCTTTATCCATGAGATTTCCTCGCTCAATCGTACTGTTTACTTGACATCTTTATTATACGAGCTTGTAAATACTCTTGCTAATGGTTATAATGAATATCATATTATTCCTTTTTGGCATATCATTAATAATGGAGGTGTTCTATGGAAATTAGAACTTTAAGATATTTTTTAGCAGTGGCAAGAGAAGAAAATATGAGTAGAGCTGCAAAACTTCTGCATGTAACTCAGCCTACCCTGTCAAAACAGCTTAAATCGCTGGAGGACGAACTTGGGAAAAAGCTTTTCACAAGACATGCTTTTAGTATCAAGCTTACTGATGAAGGAATTCTGCTACGCAATCGTGCCGAAGATCTTGTCAGCATGGCTGATAAAATCGAGCAGGAATTTGTTTCTCTGGATGATATAGCTGGTGGAGAACTCTATCTTGGTCTTGCTGAATCCTACCAGCTTCGATACCTGGCAAGATCTATAAAAGATTTTAAACAACACTATCCGAACCTTCATTATCACATCACAAGCGGTGATACAGAGCAGCTCTCTGAAAAAGTCGATAAAGGCTTACTTGATTTTGTAGTACTGGTAGAACAACCGGATATCCGCAAATACGAATATATCGAATTCCCTCAAACAGACACCTGGGGACTTATCATTCCAAATACCGATTCCCTAGCAAAGAAAAAAGCCATCCGTTTGGATGACCTTGTAGGCTTGCCATTATTCTGTTCTGATCAGGCATGGAATGGAGATATTAGAAACTGGGCTGGAAGCAGATTTTCAGAGCTTCAGTTAGAAGGTTCCTTCCGCCTTTCTTACAATGGATCAATTTTTGCCATGGAAGGCTTAGGATATCTTCTCACCTATGAACATCTTGTAAATACGTCAAAAGGCAGCGGCCTTGTATTCAGACCACTGTCTCCGAAGCTTGAAAATAGAATATTTATAGCATGGAATAGATATCAGGCGTTTACACCTATCGCTGAAAGATTTCTAGCTCATCTCAAAGATTCTTTCCAATAGTAAAACAAGTGAGGGGCTTTTGTAATATGGTTGCAATATCACCATCAATACATATACTTCTATCTGCAATTTCCTCTGGGCAGAATGATTCACCATAATTTAAGCAGGCATATACCGCTTTTTCATTTGCCAGCGTCATCTGCCAGAACGGATACTTTATTATTACAGGCGTATTAGCTCCTACTCCCAGCTCAAGATAAAGAACATGAAGATTCTCATGTCTACGAATAAAATCAGAATATGCTGCAGATGCCCTATGCCATCCTTCATCTTCAACAAAAGAATCATCCGCTCTCAAATTCATAGTCATATCAGAGCCATCATCAGGACACTTTGGAATCAGCTCAGAAGGAATTTCCATTATTAACTTACCATCAGCCGGTACCTGAAATACTCCCTGATCATCTCTTACAAAACCTTGTGCTTCCATAGCTTTCATTACCCACTCTTCATTATCAAAGGTTTTCTGAATATCAGGATTCACACTCTGAAACAAACCATAATCACCCTGAGTATAGAACAGTCTTTTCTTGTCAAAACCCGCTCTTTGAAACTGGTGATCTACATTTGTGGTAATCACAAAATAGTCCTTATCGGAAACCATCTTAAGAAGATCCCTATACACTGGCTTTGGAGCATCAATATATCTGTTAAAATAAATATGTCTCGCCCACCAAGCCCAGCGGATTTCTTCACTTGGAAACGGATAGAAACCACCTGAATACATATCTCTTATTCCAAATCTTTTGGCAAAGTCATAGAAGTATTTTTCAAAACGTTCGCCACTGTAAGTAAACCCTGCTGATGTTGATAATCCTGCACCCGCACCTATAACTATGGCATCTGCTTCCTTGATTTCTGTTTTAAGTCTGCTTATCTGTTCTTCTTTGCTTCCTTTACCATAGGACATGCTTGTAGTAAAGTATCTCACAGCATTCATTCCTTTCTCTATAGTTTCCTGATAACCATTAGGCATATCATCATATAAGTTTTTCATAAATGGCCTTATCTTCGTCTTTAAAAACATTGAATATCACCCTTTCTACCTTACCAGGATTATCACGAAGCCATTCTGATACAGTCTTAACCGCAATCTCAGCCGCTTTTTTGTTAGGAAAATGAAATACCCCTGTCGAAATACAGCAAAAAGCAACGCTCTTCAGGCCATTTTCAGCACACATATCCAAAGTGTTTCTATAGCAGTTCTCCAAATCCTTTTCCAATTCCGGAGTAAGTTTGTATTGGACAATTGGTCCTACTATATGAATAACTTTCTTTGCCGGAAGATTATACGCTTCCGTGAGCATTGGAACGGCAGTAGGCTGCTCATAATCTCTTCCATATCTGATTCGAAGTTCATTCATCTGCCTGTTGCACTCAGCTCTTAATTGCACTCCTGCAAAAGTATGGATACAGTTATCTATGCAAGTATGCATCGGGACAAAACAACCGAGCATCTGCGAATTAGCGGCATTAACAATAGCATCCACCGAAAGTCTTGTAATATCTCCTTGCCAGATAGAAAGTCCATCTCTGATAACTGGGATTTCTGATAGATTCACCACACCCTTTTCAGCTGCTCTCTCTAATAAATATTCATCCTGTACTTTCATTACATAAGAGGATAATTCTTTCGGCATACGGATATTCATAAGTGACCTTAGGATTCGTCTTTTATCTTCCGTACTATTTGGAGTCTTTAAATCCTTATATTCATCTGAATCTGCCTTAAACGCTTCTACGAGATAATCAAGACGTTCGTCCTGTTTTGTATTCTTTGACATAGCTTTCATCTCCTAACCACTGCCCCGGTGGGACAGGCGCTCATACAATTACCACAGTGCAGACAATGTTCCTGCTCTATGACATACGGAATCCTGGCTGTGACAATACAACTCTGGGGACAAACTGATAAGCAGCTCCCACAACCTATACAATCATCTTTAATAAAATATCCTTCATGCCTTATTTCTACTTTTCCAATGGTAAAGGATTCCCTTTCTATAGGTTTCTTTGACAGATCGAACCACTCGCCGGTTCCTTCATATATCTGAAATACTGTTAGTGCTTTCATGGATTCTTCCGTCGGATATATCTGATGCATGTATGGATTTTTCTTAAACAGCTCCGGTATCTTCCCATATCCAAGGTCTCTCACCTTACCTCGGATTGATACCGCAATACTTGACATAGTATCCTCACCCTTCATTGCCGTAAGCGCAAGAAACTGTCTTTTTGTCAGTCTGTCATAGAATCCTTTTCCTTTCGCTGTAAGGAAATATAAACTGTCATTATCATAATCCATCATATCTATAGCAGCTGTAACAGGTAGTCCTTCATCATCTACCGTTGCCACAATAGTTGTATGGATTTCTTCCACTATGTATTTCAGATATTCCTTAGTTTCCATATTCCATATCCTTCTAAAAAAAGACTTTGAAGTAAACACCTCAGAGTCTCATTGTTAAGCTTCTTTTGCCAACAGTTCCTGCATTCCGGATCTTAAATCATTAAGAGTGTATTTTTTCATCTCTGATTCCATCGCTTCCTGGATGCTTTTCAACTTATCATCCAAAAGTAAATGGATATTCCTACCAACAGGGCACTCTGGATTTGGTGATTCATGAAATCTGAATAGTTCTCCATCCTCCAAAGGCTCAATTGCCTGATACACATCATAAAAAGTTATATCTTTAAGATCTCTTGTAAGCTCTATTCCGCCTGTTCCTCTGATAACATTTATTAACCCTGCGTTTTTAAGCTGAGTAAGTATCTTTCTAATGATGACAGGATTCGTATTTATACTGGCTGCAAGAAAATCGCTCGTTACCTTGTGTTCTTCTTTAAATGTATCCACACATGTAAAAATATGAAGTGCAACCGTAAACCTGCTTGATATCTGCATTTTTTGTTCCTCCTGCCACTATTTTACTTCGTGACAAATGTAGTTGCAATGGTTACATTAAAACTTTCCGTTTTCATTAGCCCATGTAGACTTATCAGCTAATGTCTCCATTACATCCCAGTGCTCTGCGATAAATCCGTTCTCAACACGGAACAGATCATAGTAGGTTGTAGGTACACCGCCAAAGGTTCCTTCTGAGCAGGCAAGAGCATAATCTCCATCTGCAAGAACCATATGAGTCTTGTTATAAACCATTGAGATTCCCTGCTTAGCCATAGCTTCAAGTGCAGCTCCAAGACCTGAAAGACCATCTGCAATTGAAGTATTATGCTGGATATATTTATCTCCATCGTAGTAAGAAGTGAGCTTGTCAGGATTCTCCCCACGAAGCACATCGCCTACAAATCCGGCTACAACCTTACGTGTCTCTTCCTTATCTACATCTTTCTTCTCAAGAGTTCCATCAATCTGAGTATGTCCTGAAGGATTAGGAGCTGCCTTGTCTGCCAGATTATCCCAGTGCTCTGCAATCTTACCATCTGCATCAAAGCGGAATACATCGAATCCGACCTGCTCTCCTGCTCCTGCAAAATTATATACTGTCTGAAGGAAAACCTTATCTCCATCCTCGAATGCACGAATGTTATTAACCGTTGTTTTTACAGGTGCCTGTGCAAGTCCTTCAACTGCTGCTACAAATGCATCTGCTCCTGTACCAAATGCAAGGTTATGCTGAATATAACTTGTTGCAAGAAGCTCCTTTGCCTTTGCTGTATCTCCTGATACGAATGTTCCGATGAGTGCTAATGCTTTTTCCTTATTTGTCATGATTATTTTCCTTTCTGGGCTCTGCCCTGCGAGGTAATTATCCTCGAATGTTAAAAAGTTCATTGATGTAACCATGACTGTTTCATCTGATAGTGTTAATATAACACCGTTTTGATGTAATGTCAATAGTTACATCTAAAATTTTTCAAAAAAATTTCCAGGTGTAGATAAACACCTGGATTTAAAGCAAAACAACTATTCAATAATTGATAAATTGATGATTGATGCAATATGTAATTAGTTTAAATAATTCTTTGCATTGGAAGCATCTACCCTTTCGAACGGAACCCATAAATGTAATTTATCTTTCGATATTGATTTAAAATTAGTAATTGTTCCGCCCTTGGCTAATTCAATCGCCGCTTTTGCTGCTTCAGCCCCCTGCGGTGCCGCCGGCTGATATACGGTAAATACCATTTCACCTGCCAAAATTGCTTCACATCCATCCTTAGTCGCATCCACACCTAAAATTGGAACCTTCTTAAGATCGATATGATTATCCTGACATGCCAGTATTGCACCCCTTGCCATAGAATCATTATTGCATGCAATCAAATCAAATTTAATTCCTTTACTTATGGCAAAATTTACTTCCTCTCTTGCTTTATCTGTATCAAAATCTGCAAAATCTTCAAACACATAATTTATCTTTTTGCCACTGCCATTTAAGCCTTCTTTCAATGTTCTGGTCCTACCTACCGTAGCTGCATGTCCATCCAGCCCCTTTAATAGCAACACGTTAATTTCTTCTTTCGAAGCGAATTGGTTCAAAATATATTCAGCCTGCAATTCTCCGGCTACGCCTTCATCCGATGCGCAATAAATATATTTATCCTCTTTCAATGTTGCATCATCCGGCGCATTGTTGCAAAAAATGATTGGCAAGTCTCCCGCGGCAGCTTCTAACTGTCTCGCAGTCGATGCATCCTCCGGAATACACATAACTGCGCCATACCCATTGCTCTGTGCGGTTTTTATTTGCTCAATTTGTTTTTCCAGAGAATGCTCTGCATATGCACACTCTACAACTGCACCAACACTTGATGCATATTCCTGCGCGCCTTCCGCCAGCGTATCTCTAAAAGCATTGCCTTCTTCCTGTGAATAGGTGAACATAATTTTTACGCCATCACTAGCTGAGGAAGACTTTTTTGAAGAAGAAAATCCACAACCGGAAATACAAACTGTTAATAATAGAATTATCGATAGTATTGTTTTTTTCATCTTGATGACTCCTTTAAATCTTAAATTGATGCACTTGCTTGTCTAGTTCCGTTGAAGTTGACGCAAGCATTTCCGATTCTTTCGCAACCTGTTCACTATTATTTGTTAACATTGTTGACTGCTTAACCATTTCTTCCGAAGTTGATAAAATAAGTTCTGCACTTGCCGCCTGTTCCTCAGAAATAGCCGCCACATCCGTTGCAACCTCATCTACTTCTCCTACTTTTTCAATCATATCAGCAACCAGACCATTCGTCTGTTGAATATTTTGATAGATTAGACTAAATGTCTCAACCGCATTGTTGATATATCCACTACTTTCATCAATGCTTTTAACACTCTCTTTTGCTTTCTTTTCAGCATCCTTTACTAAATTATCAATACCTACAACAAGTTCTGTTATCTGCTGAACCGAATTTGTACTTGTTTGTGCTAATTTACCAATCTCATTTGCTACAACAGCAAAACCTTTTCCGGTTTCTCCGGCTCTGGCCGCCTCAATTGATGCGTTAAGTGATAATAAATTTGTTTCTTCTGCAATACTACCAATTAATTTTACAATCTCCGTAATCTCATTGGACGCAACGCCTACATCGTTTATTGCTGTCTGAAGTTCGTTAATGGAAGCAATAATGACACCCATCGCATCACTTACTTTTTCCATCTCCTTCTGTCCCTTATTGGCAACATTTACCGTTTCTGACATCTGCTGGCTTACACTCTCACCATTCGTTCTTGTATCGGTTACAACCATGGCTAATGTCGTTGCACTATTAGCAATTTCATTTATTGAAGTTGCCAATCCATCTACGGTTTGATTCAACCCTTGCATTGACGTCTCTTGCAATTTTGAAGCATCATACAACTCTCTGGATACTTTATTACTTTCATCCGCCTGGTTATTTAAATTGACTGCAATTTTTCCTATCTGACTAATCAGTCTTTGCATTGTACCCGCAAACTCTCTGATTCCTTCTGACATGAAAGAGATTTCGTTATTACCTTTTACCTTTACCTCCATCGTGAAGTCACCATTTGTCATGGTATTAATTACACCCGACAGCTTGTTAACAGGATTGATTAATATGTGAACTGTTCTTTCAATTAATACTATTAAAATTAGTATTCCAACAATCACAAGAATTACCATTACTTTTCCAAGTGCTTGAACATCGTTCAAAATAACACTGGAAGGAATAAACGATACCAATATCCAATCGGTTCCATCAACTTCACAAAACGCGGTCATTTTTCCACTTAATTCTTTGGTTGAAAAATCAGATGAATCTATAGCCGCCTTAACGCCTTTGTAAAAATTATCGGTACTATAATCCGCTATATTAGCGCCCACCTTTGAAGCATCTCGATTACTAATAATCGTTCCTGTTGTGGATTGTACGAGAAACGTCTCTGCGTTCTCCATCTCAACGTTAGAATTTACGATAACGCTTATTTTATCAAGTGTAACATCGACACCGATAACGCTTATTCCGTCATCGCCATTATTAAGCATTCCCGTTGCACTTATAACTTTTTGTCCATCTGCATTTTCATATGGTTCACCGTATGCCATATTAATCCTGGTAGAGCCTTCTTTAAACCAGTTTGATGCCAAAACATCACTTTCTGATTTTGCTGAGCCCTTGCCGGTAATTAATCTTCCATCACTTTTTCCAACGTAAAATCCATCCGCAAATGTACTGCTATACCCAACTGTTCCATCTAAAATAGCCTTCAAAGTCTCTTCATCAGAATTTGAGCATTCGATTGTATTTTTCACAATTTTGAAGGAATCCAGATTATCCTTCATCCATGCTTCAATATCGCTCTTTTGGCTTCTGATAGATGTTTTTAATAATTCTTCTGCTTCTTTTCTTAAACTTTTTGAAGAAATCTGATACGATATTGCTACTAAGGCAATCATCATAAAAGCAACTATTGGAATAATAATAACTAAAAGATTGAATTTTATAGAACCCCTTCGTTTCGCTTTTTTCATTCCCACCATTGCCTCCTCTTATTCGTGTTACTTACTTTGTACTATAATTATCGTGTTCTTTTTATGGATTATTAGTATGTGATTAACACTACTTTTCAAATTTCTTCCTATTTTTTGCAATTACAATTCTATCAGTTCGAACTCTTCGCAAATAACCTTCGCTTTTTCACTAAAAGCCATACCTATTCTTCCAAGTTCGCTCTCCAAGAATTCTTTATGGACTTGCCGCCAATAATCCAGGCTTCTATCGCCTTCGCCCTCTTTATATGCATGCTCCTCAGTTACATCCTTAAAGGGGCAAATTGTAATTTTTGATGTGCGTACGATACAAACTGCATCGCCCTTAGAATCGAGAATAACGCTATAGTCTCCAACCTTAGGAATTGGTTCATTTTCTACGATACTCACGTCGTAGGATGAACATGTTGCTGTTTTTATCCCTTCACACACAAGTGCTGCAAGTTTATCCGGGACATCTGTAAATGCCCAAGCTTCATATTCTCCTGCTAATCCTGCTTTTTGCCATAATTGCTCTGCTGTCATTTTCTTAACTCCTTCTCCATTTTGGTAGTGTCAAATTTTACTACCTTTTTTATTGTTTAATCCTTGATTTTTAGGGTATTTGCAATAAAATGAGCAATGCCCCCCTTTTTTGAAGTATAATGTAGTTACCACACCAAACAAAATACGAAAGGATTTCATTGCTCATGGACATTATACTCTATTTACTTCAATTTATTCAATACCAACATAAACAAATCTGCTGGCTAATTAACTTTATCTGTAGATATATTCCACTCAAGCAGTGAAACTTTGATGATTCACATTCTCCAAAGTACCAAAAGTTTAAAATCGATCAGCTTCCAAAAATCATATCCCACAAACAGGATTGGGATTGGAAGGATCTCATCGCTTACTACGAGAAACGGTATCACAAAACTATTAAACCTGTCTTTCGTCGTGGCGAATGTACCGTTCCGGAAAGCTGCCGCTGTTTCTCTTGCAACGCGCCATTTCAGTATCTTTCGTGGAATGACGACAAAAAACGATCACAGCTTATATGCAAAGTGTGTCACTCTAGATTCAATCCCAAATCTGAATCTCGTTTCAGTAAAACTCATGTTTTACGCTGTCCTCATTGCAACCACACACTTGCATAATCAAAACTACACTCTTCATATGCAGCCAACTTATACAGCTCCCAGTGATTCCCAAGGTGCTTTATTGTTTCTTCTACATTCATGAATTAATCCTCCGTGTTTTTCTTCTCGTATTACATTTGGGTTGGAAAATCGCCCATTACTAAATCAGGGTGAAAATATTTATTTCCACCCGGTCAAAAAACATATGGGACAGATTCAATATGAATCTGCAGAAATTTGGGTAAAAAAATAAAGCCTTCTCAGATAATAAAAAACCGCTGGCTTGACATTTACGATGTATTTGATAGAATTAACTTAACAAATTATATTATAGATTACATTTTGTTTAGGTGGTGATAATATGATTTATGAAATGCTAACTGAAAAATACAAAGAAGGCGAACCGATATTCTTCTCCGATATTTACAACGGAGAGATTTCAAAATCTGCTCTTACACAGCAGTTAAGCACATTATGTAAAAAAGGATTGCTAGCTAAGTACGACAATGGTATCTACTATCTGCCGAAGAAGACTCGTTTAAAATCTTCCGTCGGTCCTACAGCAGATACAATCGCAAAATATAAATACATCTCAAAAAATGGAAAAACGGATGGATATTACTCCGGCAACACATTTGCAAATCAGATTGGTATTTCCACTCAGGTTCCCCATGTAATTGAGATTGTGAGTAATAATACAAATTCCGCTCCAAGAGATGTTAAAATAGGTAACAGAAGATTCAATATTAGAAAGCCTCTGATTTCTATCACGAATGAAAATGTCTACATACTTCAGATGCTGGATTTGTTATCAAATCTTGACACCTATTCAGACTATGATTATGAAGATGCCAGAAAATGCTTTCTGAAATATATTGAGGCTCACAAAATTACCAGGAATGACGTGGATCAGTATATTAGATGCTTCCCCTTAACTGCATTTAGATTTTATTATGAATTGAGGTTAGACAATGTACTTGCATAATGATAAAGAATTATTTAATGATATCGTTGCCCTCACAGCAGAGCGTATCGGTCAGGCTCAGGATATTGTAGAAAAAGACTACTATGTAACTATGATATTAAGAAAGCTCTCCGCATGTGAATATCCTGTTTGTTTCAAGGGTGGTACTTCTCTTTCAAAAGCATATAGTGTTATAGACCGTTTCTCCGAAGATATTGATATCACTTTTACAGAGCATCTCGGTGAAAACAGACGTAAAAAACTGAAATATAACATTCTAAAGCCTATAGCTGATAACATAGGTTTAGAAATTACAAACTGGGACTCAATCGAGAGCGATAAAGAATATAATCATTACGATATGGCTTACGATTCAATTGTTGGTGATCCTTTCCTTGATACTTATGTAAAACTGGAAACTGCGTTAATGTCGTATGCTTTTCCTACTGTCGAACGCGAAATCAGCAACTATATTTATCAGGCTCTTAAAGAGGAAGAGCCCGATTTACTTGAAGAATATGGACTCACTCCATTTACAATGCAGGTACAAGCATTAGAACGTACTTTAATTGATAAGGTATTTGCTCTCTGTGATTATTATCTTCAAGATAAACCAGCCCGTAACTCTAGGCACCTATATGATATCTATAAAATTGCCAACGAAATTACAGTCACTAATGACTTCAGAAAGTTAATTACAGAAGTTCGTGCTCACAGACAAAGCATGAAAAATGATATATCTCCTGCCGCAGATAATAGTGTAGAAATACCAGCATTAATAAAAAAATTCTGCGAAAAAGATTTCTATGCAGATGATTATGAAAAAACTACTAAGAATCTTATAAGCGATGACATTTCATACAATGAAGTTAAAACATTCATACAAGACTTTACAAAAGATTTATTCTAAAAGAACAGCTTCTGGTCCATTGGACCAGAAGTCATCTTCAAATCATAATCAGTTCTCCTTAACTGGTGAAATCATTTGTTTGTCTAACAAAGCATAATACAAATCATCAACCATTGAACATGATTCATCATACTTTCTCAAATCAACACTTATAACATTAACAATCTTTTCTTTTAATGTTTCTAACAACTCGGATTCTAACGGGGATTTATTATAATTCAAAATCACTTTTTGGGATAAATCTCGTAATCCTCTTATCTCAGTCCGAATTACGTTTTTCAATTCACTGCTATTGCAATTATTATAATTTAACATCAGTAAGCAGAGTCTCTATTCTAGGGTCTTAAATGTATCAAGGCAGGCTTTTTATAAATACCTTGAGCGTAAAGACCTTCCTTGGAAATATGATTATATAGTAGATTCCATGTATGAAATCCTTAATGAGGACCAATACAATGATACCTATGGCAGATATCGAATGTTTGCAGCTTTAGATCTCAAACATCAGGATGATCCAGATTTCTATATACCTGGCGAGAGAACTATCTAGCGTATAATGGAGGCTGTAGGGCTTGTACATCGCCCTAAACGCAATCCTAAGGGCATTACAAAAGCAGATAGGAATG
>NZ_FOJY01000026.1 GCF_900112085.1 Acetitomaculum ruminis DSM 5522 | reverse complement strand
TACGCTCAAGGTATTTATAAAAAGCCTGCCTTGATACATTTAAGACCCTAGAATAGAGACTCAGCTTACCTTTGATTTTGCCGTCATCAGTTTTCCCGGCTAGGAATCTTAATCTGAGGTCCTTGCTGACTTCCGACGGCTCGCTGCGAAAAAAGCACTTGCCTCTTCAAGAAATTCATTTTCTTCTTTGAGACGTTTATTTTCTCTGCTAAGTTTCTTGTTTTGTTCACGTAGCATTGCAATTTCCTTAGCTAAATTTACAAACTGAACCTTATAATCTGTATCATAGTGTTTCTGATTTCGTGCCATTAAAAGCACCTCCTTTTCCTCGTACTATATATCATCATATACGAGTATAAAGTGTCAACAATTATGATACAGTATCACATTTCCATAACGCCATCGGATGATCTCTCAATCGCTCAATGATCTCAGCATCCTCAAAAAGCAACTCCGGTTTATATTCCTTTTCTATAAACCTTTCCATGTACTCCATTTCTGCTTCTGTCGGCTTCATAAGCGATGCTATGTACTCCTTCGCCTGCTGTTTCTTCCCTTCCAGATCAAACTTATCCTTCACAGCCAGAACCGGGAACAAATCAGATTTTATCTTTGAAAAGGTAAGACTGTCTATGGCTGATGTATCGAAGTTTTTGTTCACTTCTTTTGCAGAGATCGTCGCATAGAAAATGATGCATTTTCTAAATATATCCTCTTCACCTGATAACAGCTTCGTATCTGCCATATTACAGAAGTCATACAGATCCCTTGCGGCAGCCCTGCTTATCAGAGCATTGGTTTTTGCCGCGAAAATTTCCATAGTCGCTACCGTTCTGACCTTTATAGGCTCTCCGAAAGCATCTGTTACAAAGACTCTGTCTTCTGACGGAAGCACGTGTGTTCTCAGAGAATAGTTAATCTCTATTTTTATCATATCCTTATTGCCGGCTGCATTCACATAGTTATAGTGGAATGCGTCTAGACTATAACTAAATCTTGAAGCATCGGAAAGAGAATATCCCTGCTCCGACATATATCCCTTCAGAATCTCCGTCAATCGCTCCCTTTCGTTTGCCGTCTCTTCTCTTGTCAGATTCGGGATAAAATCCAAATCTATATCAACAGACAATCTCGGTAGTTTGAAAACAGTCAGATTTATGGCCGTTCCACCCTTAAGTAACAGGTGTTCACGCATATATTCCTGCGTATTCAGAAATTCAAGAATTGTTCTCAAACGAAGAACCTTCTCAAATGTATCGCGATTAAATCCATATTCCCGTGCCCTTGCATCAAGCTCTCTTCTGTTATATTGCGGCATCCTCTATCCCTCCGTTCTTCATTTGTTTAATATTCTTTGGGTATACCAGTTTCCATTCACCCGAATAACCTGGCTCACTTATACCGTTTGTCAGATATCGCTTTGAATTTCCGCTTCTATTATTGCATATCTTTATAAAATCATTACTTATGCCAAGCTCTGTCTGATATTCACTAAAAATAAAACCGGTCTTCTGATATAAAAAGGCACTGTCATATCCGGCCAGATAGTTTAACATTTTTGCCTCATCAATACTGTTCACGGACACTACACACGAAAGCACCTCTTCCAGCCCGGCGATAAGATTGATATCCTTTATGGAATCTACTATCGTCCGCTCCTTATCCGTAACCCTCACGCCACCGCTAAACTCCGGAGAAACTATACCTTCCTTCATCTGTTCTTTGACATAATGATAAGTGTACCCATCAAATTCAAAGTCGTGGAAACGTGTCTCGGAGCCAACATAAACCTCATAGAAAACCTGATCTACAGTTCCATAATACTCAAAGGCAGTATGATGGGATACATAAGAAGACGGCGTGATAGCACTGGCAACCTGAAATCTGTTCGCCACCGGTCCGCCATTTTCCCCACTCACGCACGTGTATAAGCCGTTTCGGATTTTTAATACCATATTCTCCTTCAGAAGCTTTCCCAGCGCCGCTCTTGCTGTGCGTTCGCTAGAATACAGTGCATTTACTTCTTTCATGGAAAAAACCGGATACTGTAGCAGTTCATAATATAAATTCATATTCTCGCTCCATTATGTTAATTATTTGTCGCTATTTACCCTGTTTTATGTTATTCTCGTACATATTCTTAACTTATCACTAAGGAGCCACTTTGTCAAGTTGATTTTGCGTATTTTTTTACCATCTTTAATGTCAATAACGTACCACATCTAAACAAAGCAATGCTTTATTGTCCGTCATATTCACGTCATATTCAGATTAATCCCAGATATCACCGGCTTGTCATTGTACTTGTAATATAAAAAAGCCAGCATCCAGAAGGATCTATCCCTTCAAGATACTGGCTTTTTATGATCTTTCTCAAAACACCCGCCTACTGGTTATTGTTCATCCATCGTCTTGCAAAATCCACCATTTTAGTCATCTCTTCCATATCCCTATCTACGGAAGCCAAAGCATCCGGAGCCATCACAGCTGGATACATCGTATCATATGCCGGTTTCATTACAGACTGGTAGAATGTCCTAAACTCATCCAATCCTGCCAATATATTGCCGTGGCAGATGAAAAGTACGCGAATCATAATTTTTCCTCCTAAATATGCCCTCATTAACCGTATACCAGATATTGTGGACTTCTCCACAATATCTGGTATACGGTTAATGTTACACACTACGCAAGATAGGGCAAATCAGTGCATATTACATCTCTCAAACGTAGTCAAATCGTAGTCAAAATAGGGGTTCTGACTACCGTTTATATAGTTCCAATTCGTGCTTTCTAAATCCAGTAATGCACACCCTTACCGTAGGGGGTGCATAGGGGGTGCATGATGTATAAAGTGTCAAGTTTTTTTGTACAAAAAATCTTATATAATAATGCACAATTACTCAGATGATTTTACATAATCCTTAATTCTATATGATCTTCCATTTATGGTTATGACCTTTGAATGATGAAGGATTCTATCAAGAATTGCATTGGCAACTATTGCATCATAAAAAATACTATCCCAATCACTAAAGTTGATATTAATTAATGCCCATGCTACTACGAGATACGCCTTGAGAAATGTAAGGAACACACCGCCAATTCCTGCCATAAAAATTGCTGATACCAATGCACTTATAAAGTTTCCCTCCCCTATACCGATTATTAATCCTAAAATGAAACCAATTCCGATGCCTACTAGCGAAAGAATAAATTGAATCTTGATTATGTTCTTATTTGCCTCAAGTTCTGCCAAATCGTCAGATATTAATTGCTGCGTGAAATCATAGCAGAGTGCCTGCCCAGCACACTTACCTTTGCTTACTCCATATGAATCAAAACAATCCTGGCAGAGATATTTTCCACATCGTACACATTTTGCTACTGCAGGTTCATCGTGGTGATAGTAACACATTGTTCCATCATTACGAATGCTTGTCTATAAATATATGATTATCCAAAATAGACTTTTCATGCAGAGCTCTTAATTGCCTTTCCTCATTTTGGTCAAAACTTGAAACTCGCACATATCCCCATGTTTTACTCATTTTTTTCTCCTTATAAAGTAAAAGTTTTCAAATTAGCTTTTCTACTTTCTCACGAAAGTTTGAATACTTCATTTTAGTAAATAAAAAAATTAACAAAATCGAATTCCTATTTATGATATATTCATGAGTTTTATATTATATAAAGCATATAATTAAAAATACGAAGTGAAAAAATGATTTTTTAAATTATTATGAAAAACTGATTCAAAAAGTTAACAATTTACCTAGTGGTACAAAATATACCATCAAAAATCTTTTTGGGGTTGAATGGGCAATGGAAACGGGCACTAAATTAAACATTAGAAAGAATTTTTTTCAGAAATGTTAATAACAAAAAAGTGATATTGTAATCAAATTGGAAAGGGATAGTTCTAATACAATGTGGTACATGAAACTGTAATCTAAAAAAAGCGTCTTGACCCAACTAAGGCAAGATGCTTTTACTAAATCATATCAATTATTAATCCATCCCTACTCCGACTCCATCACCTATTTCTGAAAGCTGTACTATAACTGCCACCGAGGTTCTTGATTTCCATCGGAAAGAATCGCCACATTAGCCTCTCCCCCACTTCCTGCCATATTTATCTACCTCCTTGTAGAATATTTGAAGTACCCACTTCCCTGTCGGGCGCAAAATGTGACAATTATAGTTATCCTAATCTTATTATCGGCATAATTATCCCTTTTTTTCATCTTTTTGGAAAAAATTTACAATAAAGCATATTATCTTTATCTTACGATTGTTGAGATGGCAAGAGTGAATAATCTAAATCTCTAAAATAATAAATACCTTTTAAGCTAAAGACCACGCAAAGTCACACTTCTTGAGAATTTTTTGTCTCTTCACCTTCTGTTTTGTTTTTTTAGCTTTCCGTAGAAGGTAGACTCTAATATTTAACCTTATGACAATCCTCCCCAAATGCTGATTTGTTTGTTTTCCCAAAGTCTAACATGTTGCCAAAAATTGTCTGGAAAATAACGGGATGTTAAATTTTCTGGGTTAAAAGGCTATTATATATGTAGATTAGTTCGTATTTATTGAAATATTTTTATATAATGAGGAGGGCAATTTTATGATTATAATGAACCTTAAAGTCAATAATTTACTGGCATTCAAAAGCCGGTATCGGAAGCAGGGACAGTTATGAAAGTTGTAGAAAAAAGCTCCTAGAAGTTCCTGCCCAAGCCATTGGAAATTACGCACAGATACTTGATGAAATTGAGAAACTGACTTATTGCTTCCAATATCCAGTGGATGCCGATGGAGAGTATAGCCTTCATACTATAAAGAAACCAAATGTTTACAGTACAATTATGGAGAAGATGTTAAAAACACTCGATCCGGTAATTGATAAAGTGGAACCACTTAAGGAAGTCGATAATTCTTTTGTAATCAGAATGAGGAAACGTTCCTTCATTCTAAAGGATGGAGAATTAACCAACAGGGCATTTTTATCCAGCGGAACTAATTGCAGGCTTTTAAATATGTAAATACGGTATGCTGGATCTTCCTCTTCCTAAGCATTCCTTTCTTTTTATGAAAAAAGATGTGAATAATCCCGAGCATCCCGTTACCTGTGTCAGCGCATCTGCCTTTCTTAAGAGAAATACGGATTCCGTTCGTAAGACAGTGGAAAACGATTTGCTTTCTGTAGCTCCTTCTACAGATTTGATTTTTGAAATTGGTGAAATGTAGGAGGACTAAATATGAACAAACTAGGAAGTTATATCCAATACTTTGTAGAGGGAGAGGATGAAGAAAAAGACAGGTCCAAATTTTTGCACCTGTCTTTTTCTTCCACCAGATAACCACGCCAATAGGCATAACAAAAGCAAATATAACTGCTGCCGTAATTGTTACATAATTAATGTTCACTATTTCATCTCCTCCTTGCAAATTTCATCGTTACATTTCTTTGACACAACGATAACTTATTAATATAAACAGGCTAATATAAATCACACATTTAGCCTGTTTATACACTGATTTTATGAACTTTTCCTAATTTAACTCAGGCATCAAACAACTGTCCCTCAAGGATGTGTTTTTCTTTTTCAGGAAACAAAGCATCAAATTTTTCAAATTCTTCCCCTTCAGTTAGAGCAACCATATATCCTTTTGGGGGAGTATACTCTCCTGTAATGCCCTTTAAATATCCAGAAATCAGTTCTTTTCCTAAAAAGAAAGAAGAATCCTCTCCTTCAGGAAGATCATGATAGCGGATGCTAAAGTTTTTTGCCGTTACAAAGCCGCTTTTTCCATAAAAATCAATATTTCCTTCAAAAAATACCGCTCCATATCCAAGTGCGGCTGCCTGGTCAAGACAATAATCAAGTAGCTTTTTCCCATATCCCTGTCTCTTATACTTTGGAGCTATACATATGGGACCCATGGCCAAAATCGGAATATCCCTGCCATCATCTGCTTTAATAATTGCTTTTACAAATATATTCTGACCTATAAGTTCTCCGTCCTTTTCCATGAGAATATCCAGTTCTTTCACAAATACCGGATTATTTCTGAATCTGTGCATTACGTAATGTTCCAGACATCCCGGGCGGTAAACATCCCAAAAGGATTCTCTTATAAGATTTTCTACTGTTCTATAATCTTTTTCTTCTTCTCTTCTGAAAATAATACTCATTTCTTCCACCTTTCATAAAAATCTCTTGTGATTGTTCTTAAATCACTTTTTATCTTTTCGCTGTCACTTTCCTTAGTATCATAAAGTTTAAGGGCCAGAAATAAGGGAGCATACAGCCCTATGGCAAGACTTCGTGCACTAGTTTTTTTAGCCTTATTGTTTAGCTGTCCATTATTTAGCATCTCCCGAAACAAATCTTCAGAATACTTCACCGGTCCATCAACAAGCATATCCCGATAAAGTTTTTTCATCTCCTCATTCTTATACTGTTCCAATGTAATCATTCTTCTAAAGTACAAGGCAAATTCATTTTCAGTCCAATATTCAAACTGGATATTAACAAACTCACAAAGATCCTCTAGGGAGGTTTTCTCGTAGCTTTCGGCATCCTCTTCATATTCTTTTGCCGGCACATTTGTTTCATTGGCCTGCTTTTCATCTAGTTCAAACATCTTCTTTATGATACTGTCAAAAATTTCCTGTTTACTCTTATAATGGCGGTATAAGGCTCCCTTTGTAATCCCAAGTTCACCTGCTATCATACTTGTGGAAACCGCCTCAAAACCACACTTTGCAAACATCTTTAATGCAGTTAGCATTATTTCTTCTTTATTAGTTTTCATTTTTTCTTCCTCTTGATTCCACCATTTTGGTGTGGAACTGTAACTCTAAAATAAACGACCGTTTACTAAATTGTAAACAGTCGTTTATTTTTCGTCAAGTATTTCTTTTTAAAATTAAATCAGCTCTCCGCTAAAATGCTGTATTTCATGCTGTATAATCTGTGCCGTGAAATCAGAGTACTTTCCGTGTTGTGGTTTGAAATTTTGATCAAGATAATCCACCTCAATTTCCTTATATCTGATACAAGGTCTTACTCCATCCAAAGACAGACAACTTTCCTCTGTTTCGTATTTCCCGGATTTCTTTGTAATTACAGGATTTACCATAGGAAAGATAAAGGGGCCTGCAGCCACAACAATAATCTGTTTTTTTACACCAATCATATTTGCAGCTATACCAACACATCTATCGCTGTTTGCTTTTAATGTATCTAATAAATCCTCAATAACTTGCTTATCCGCTTTTGTTGCCGGTTGGGATTTTTGCTGCAAAAACAGCGGATCTCTAACTATTTGTTTTACCATCACAATCACTCCTTTAATAATCTGTAAAGCGGACATTCTTAAATCCGCTTCGCTACTTCCTCATGAACGCAGTGGCACTTTGTGCCACCTGTCAGAAGGGGCTTTAACCCCTTCTGACACTAGTAAGCTTATACCCCGCTTAAAGCTTACGCTTTTGAAGCGGGGGATTGCTTACACTGCGTTCAAATGTCCAATCACAATAAACCCCAAACTCCGGACACACATTTAAAGGCTTGGCATATCCCTCTGAAAAACTAAGCAACCTATCATATTCAGACTTTGAAATTATTTCACCCCGAAGCATGTTCTTTAATAACTTATATTTGTGTTGTGCGATGCTCTTTTGCTGCAACAGTATCGATCATTTCTTTCCACTGAACTTTATAATTACTATACAAACTCACCCATCAAGCCTCCTACAAAAATATTTCTGTAAGAGACTTTTAAATTTTAGTTAAATGGACGTTAACGTTAAATCGCTTTATCATGTATAAATCAGCTCTCAAAAATCCAAACTGTCCTCATTTATCAAAAAAAATTTCATGCCCATAATTACAAAACCGTCTTCATTACGCCACGGCTTAGATGAGCCATTTACCAAAACAATTTTCTTGAAGGAATCAGGTATATTTCTAAATGAATTGTATTCCTGCTTTTGCTTTTCTTTGGCTGAAAAATCATAAGCCACCTGAATATAATAACGTTGACTTCCCATGTTTGTAACAAAATCAACTTCTAGCTGTTTTCTTATACTTTTTCCTTCGCTATTTTTCTGATTAACCTCCACTATTCCTACATCTACCTGATATCCTCTTACCAACAACTCGTTATAAACAATATTCTCCATTAAATGTTTTGGCTCCTGTTGTCTAAAACTGAGTCGTGCATTTCTAAGCCCTACATCAGTAAAATAATATTTCAGATTTGCTGCAATATACTTTCTTCCCTTAATGTCGTATCTGTTTGCTTTTGAGATAAGGTAGGCTTCTTCCAAGAATTCTATATGTGCGGAAATTGTCTTATTTGTATAACTACTATGTCTCTTTGTTGCAAATGTATTTGATATTTTTGTCGGATTGGTAAGTGATCCAATCGACGACGCAAGAATATCCACAAGTGTATTGATTTCATCTATGTTTTTTATCCTGTTTCGATCTATGACATCCTTCATATATACATTATCAAAAATACTCTTTAAGTAATTCATCTTTTGCTTGGGACTGTTCATATCAAGAAGAGCCGGCAACCCTCCATAATTTAAATATTCATCCCATGCATCGTCATATTCTCCGCCAAAAGCAGCATAAAATTCCGAAAAAGTAAGTGGATAAATATGTATTTCATCTCCTCTGCCTCTAAACTCAGTAATAATATCTTTTGACAAAAATTTTGAATTACTGCCTGTTACGTACACATCCACATTTTCAATTCGAAGAAGGGAATTTAATACTTCTTCAAACCTTTCAAGAAACTGCACTTCATCCAATAAAATATAATATTTTTCATTATCAGTTATTCTTCCCTTTATGTAGGTATAACAAACCTTAGGATTACGTAGTTCCTCTGATTCAATTCCATCTAGCACAATCTCAATAATATGTTCCGGATCTACCCCGCTATTTACCAAATACTCCTTATATAGCCTGAACAAAAGAAAAGACTTCCCACAACGTCTTATCCCGGTTATAACCTTTATCATGCCATTGTTTTGACGTTCAATTAACTGATTCATATATGCATCTCTCTTAATTATCATCTCATTACCTCTTTTTGCGTATTATCGCATTTTCTAGTAATAAAATAATCGTTATCTTAATCGTTGTCAATACTGTTATTACTATTTTTTGCATTTTAACGCATTTTTTAGTAATTCATATTTTCAAACACAGAATCTGTAATGTATTGGAAAGAATATTTTCCATCAAGCGTAACATTATCAAACTCAAGCCTCTCTGATCTCATCATAAAATATTCACTTACAGCCCTGGTATCCTTCATAACGATGCCTCTTACGGACCAGCCAAACTCCTGTGATATGATATCGCTGTTTTCTATCCTTATATCAGCACACTCACGAAGAGCTTTTATCCCATGGAGCTTTGTATCCCTTATTACAGCATTGCTCGTATACCACAGTGCTGCTCTGCAGTTTTCTGTCATCTCACTTCCCGAGATCTTAAGAGTATCATCATGCCAGAATGGATATCTCAAATTAAAAAAGCTATTCCTTACTTCAATATTCCTGCTTTCCTTAAGAATACTTTCTCCATCTGCAGGTCCGTCAAATCTGCAAGTATCAACTTCTTTCAGGCTTTCCTACAATGGTTCAATCTTTACCCGTGAAGGTCTTGGATACCTTCTGACCTACGAGCATCTTATTGATACCTCTAAGGAAAGCGGCCTTGTATTCAGACCACTTTCACCAAAGCTTGAAAACAGAATATACATTGTCTGGAACCGCTATCAGGCATTTACTCCTATAGCCGAAAGATTCCTTGAACATATAAAAAAGGCTTTTAGCTAATACGTATATATTCCGAGTTACCTTTCTACCAACTTCAAGAACTTCTTATCATTCATTTGCTCGTTCGTAACATACTCACCATCACAGAACAGAGCATATACCCGGTCGCATCAACAGGGTTCCATGCATTCTCTGCAGGAATATACTCGATAAAGCACTTTCCCCGTTCCACGCTTTTAAGGAACACTAGCCCCTCATTAAAGCGCACCGAAAGCCATGCCTTCTTCGATGACACCTGCACGTCTTTATTGTTTGATATGGCACAACAGATATGCTCCTCTTCAAGATTCTCTTTTGTCACCTTGATATATTCCATACGAAACCTCCTGTCAAAGATCGCCGGGAAGACTATAAAACTTCCCGGCACCAGATATTCATTACTCCACAGGAAAGCAAGCTTCTGTAACATACTCTTCAGGATTTTGGGTCTGGCCAGGGCTTACATGGTATATATTAAACATTGGACCGTTCATTTTATATCCGTTTGATTTAATCCAGGAAACCACTGTTGCATAAGCCTCTCCCATCTGATCATAACTACCTTTGACAATACAACTTGCCACCTTAACTTCAGGCAGGGTCATAAACTTAACATGCTCCGTATCCTGATACTTACCCTTAACTGCCATGGATACAATAATCTCTACATTTTCTTCTTTGAACTCATCGTCAAGAAATTCCGCAATGGCATAACATGGATCTGCAGGAATAAGGGGTTCTTTACATTCTCCCATCATATTCCATGCCACTCCCTCATCCTCATAGTGAGGCACCACCATATGTACTGTAGCTGCATATCTCTCGGGTATTGTCTTTACGGTTACATCAAAACTCATTTTTGGCTCCTTTCTCAGCCTCTTTCGGGCTGTATCCAGAAGCATCAGTTTATACTCCATTTCCTTAGCTTGCTGTTCAAGTTCCCTTTGTCTTGCCATTAAAAAGCTATCTATTTTTTCCTTATCGTCATAGACTTCAAGGATTCGTACAATATCAGCCAGGGCAAATCCCATATCCTTTAGTGCTGTGATTCTTGCAACAACAAATAACTGATCCTCACGATAATAGCGATATCCGGTAAAATCATCAATTTGTGCCGGTTTAAGCAAACCGATATCATCGTAATGACGAAGCATTCTGATACTTACTCTGGATAATTTTGAAAAATTTCCTATTTTTAGCATATTTTCTACCTCCATGGATGTTTTTCTTGAGCTCACTATTACCTTAATCCCTACCATAATGTGAGAGTCAATAGGGGTTTTTAAAAAAATTTTTGACTATAAGATACCTCGTCCTTATTATCAATCAACGCATTTTTTATATAACACTTTCATCCAATAAAAATCAAAAAGATCTATTGTTAAGACACCTTTTTTGTCATATATTAGATTCAGACCTGTTTTGCCCCACCCTATAGCGATTCTTAGTCATTTGCCAGTTTTTTACTCCCACTTCTTCCACACATCCGGCTGGTAACCAAGGGTAGACTGCTTTCCATTTCTAACAACCGGTGTCTTTATCACTTGCTGATTTTCAAGAATCTTTTCCAACTTATCTTCATCAGCAATATATTTTATCAGTGCTAAAGTATCTTTATCCTTGGCGTTCGGATTAATCATATTTTCTATTCCACCATTTGCCTGGGCAACTGAGGTAAACTCTCCTTTGCTCATGCCCTTTTCTTTCACGTCAATAAATTGATATTTTATGCCACGCTCCTTAAAGAAACGTTCTGCCTTCTTAGTATCATTACACTTTTTTGTGCCAAATATCTGTATGTTCAGTTAATCTACTCTCCGCTATAATTCTATGTTTTATGCTGTTTAATCTATCTTGCAAAATCTGAGAACTTCCCCAATTTTTTCCCCACAAAAATCTAATTTTCACTAATATTATTATAACATTTTAAAAAAAATAAGCTCAATAAACATCTACCAGAAAAAATCTTTATATCTATTCGATATTACCCAAAGTTCTTTGAAAAAAGTCAACTAAACAAAATTTGAGTTGACCAAATCCTTCCCCTGACATTTAATATTAGCCATAAAAGCCGCTAAACAAATCCTTCTAGCTACATCAAAAAAGGCTAGGCAAAACAGCGTACATTTATCTTCTTCCTGTTTTGCTTCGCCTTTTAATTAATCATAACCATTCTTAGCTACATATAAAATCCTGTTATAAGCTTATCACAAACTTTTAAGCTATCTTTTCCAAAACACTTTTCCATAACTTTTTGGGGATTATCCCATGTAATCCACCCTTCCCCCCAGCATTTTCTCAGTATCCGTCATTACCTTGGATGCTGAAATATCATAGGAGTATTCTCTTACCTTTGAAAGTAAATCATCTAAAGAATCCGCCTCAAAAGATAGATATTCCTTGTCATCTATCTTTTCAGTTTCCTTAGTATCTTTAATATCTTCTGATTTGGCTTTTTTGTCTTTAGCCTTTTCTATACGCTCTTCCCTAGCCTTTTTCTCGGCTTTTTTCTTTTCCTTAGCCTTTTCTTCCTTCTTTTGGGCTGCTTTTTTTTCTATACGCTCTTTTTGTAAATCCTGGGATTTTTCCACAGTTGCAAAAAAGCTTTCATTGCCATCTGAATCTACTGACATTCCAAAGTTTTTTATACTTGCTCCGGAACTTGTAAGAGAATTTTTTGCCGTTTCCATCTTACTTTGAGACATGGCGATAATTCCCTCATATTTCTTACGAAAAGACTCGTCTGTGGCCATACGTTCTAATTTTTCCTCGTTAATAAGAACCACCATTTTACTGGAATTACCATAAGCAGCGGCATTTTGCTGTACCTGAGCTTTCATGTCCTCACTTACAGTAATAAATTCCATATTGTGAAACTTTGATTTTAGCTTATTAAGATAATCTGCTGCTTTATCAGACAGTTTCACATCTCCTATGGTATTGCCATAATCTGTTTGTCTTGGCACAAGTAGGCTTTCGGTGTCAATTGGAGACCAGCTTTTAATTTCCACTTTGGAATCGCTGTTTCCACTAGTAGAATCAGTCTTATCTGATTTAGAAGCCGGGGTTTTGGTACGCTCTGTCGCCTTATTCTTGGCATAATACGTTTGATTAGTCTGCTGATAGGCAGCTATACCGCTAAATCCTGCCATATTTATCTACCTCCTTGTAGAATATTTGAAGTACCCACTTCCCTGTCGGGCGCAAAATGTGACAATTATAGTTATCCTAATCTTATTATCGGCATAATTATCCCTTTTTTTCATCTTTTATGGAAATCATTTACATTGACACTCCCATCAGCTAAAACTAACGGGATTCTTGTTTCAATGACCACGGTTATTGTCACACCTTCCATTAAGCGTGTGTATATTTTTTGTAAAACATACACTCCAAAACCAAAAAGCCGCCCTTCTTAAAATTTCTTTTAAGAAAAGCGACTCATGCAATTTGGTTAAATAAACCTCGTGTTCTATTAATACAATTTAGCTCCTGCCGGGATGTGGTTATCAACCATGAGAAGGTGAAGTTCCTCCTCCTCTGAATCCTTAAGATTATTTACTGCACTAAGTAACATTCCACAGGATTCTATTCCCATCATTGCTCTAGGTGGAAGATTTGTAATTGCAACTAAAGTCTTTCCAATCAGTTCTTCCGGCTCATAATAAGCATGAATTCCTGAAAGGATAGTCCTGTCTGTGCCTGTTCCATCATCCAAAGTAAACTGAAGAAGTTTCTTTGACTTAGGTACCGCAACACAATCCTTAACCTTTACAGCTCTGAAATCGGACTTTGAAAAGGTTTCAAAATCAACTGTCTCCTCAAAAAGAGGCTCTATCTTAACATTGCTGAAATTAATCTGACTATTAGGTGTGAAGAAACCTGTTTTGTCATTAGCCACAGTATGAGCTTCTGTAGCGGTTTTGCTGTTGTTTTTTAAAGTCGGGACGACTGCTCACTATACTGTCGTTACCCTGCATCATCCTGCAGTCCCAACATGTTATCAAGCTTCTCACTTGCCGTTACACTGCACCGTACTGCACCATACATTGGAATATCTGTGGCACAGATGTGGTACTCAGCATTTTTTTGTGGTACTTGGGAGTCCATCAAGGACTCTTCCTAAATGACATCATGATCATTTAACTGATCAAATATATCCTTCTTTTTCTTCTCCGATACTTCGGCGTAGATGTCCAGGGTTGTCTGAATATCCTTATGCCCCATAACGGATTGTATTACCTTAACATTGGTTTCATTCTCACAAAGCCTCGTACAGAACGTATGCCTTGTGATGTGGCAGCTGAAATCCGGTATTATTACCGGCTCTCTGCCTTCTTTCTTTGCATCCACTATTTCCTTTGCGTTATGATCCGATACTATGCGCTTTATTACCTTATTCACGCCAGCCGGATTGAGCAGCCCGCCAAAACGATTACAAAAGATGAAGTTCTTCATTCCTCCAAGCTCTACAACACAATGATAGCCGTACTTTTCCTGGTTCTCTTTTTCAAGCTCCAGAGCTTCCTTGACCTTCTTGAGCATCGGAATAGTTCTGATACCCGCCTCTGTCTTTGGAAGTGCAAGCTCATATTCACATTTGTAGTTCTTGTCAGATCTCGGATAATAGGTAACATCATGATCAATGGTTATAATCCCATTATCCATATCGGCATCATCCCAGCGCAGACCGATAACCTCTCCTATACGGCATCCAGTACCGAACATCACGGTAAACAGTGGCTTCCATTTCAGATTCTTCTGAAGATTAAGACAATCAAGGAAAGCCCTTTCTTCCTCTATTGTGAGTGCATGTCTTACCCCGGTCTCGCCGTCCCACTTCTTATTTACCTCAGCCATTGCTCCATCCGCAGGATTATTACGAATGACATTATCCCTGACTGCGAGCTGGAAGGTGGGGCGTAGCACCGTATGAACAGAATCCACCGTGCTTACGGATAATCCCTTGCCAAGCAAAGCATTGTAAAACAGCACCACATCAGAATACCTGACACTTGAAAGTTTCTTCTTTCCGAATCCGTTTCTTACGTAGCGGTCATAGGTATACAGGTAATTGGTTCGTGTCGAACTACGAAGTTCAGTCTTAGTAGCTATGTAGCGGTCAAATGCGAAGTTCACATCTGCTTTGCCCTGGACATACATATCAAGTCCATCAAGCTGATCCCGCTGAAGCTGCTTTTCCTTCTCCCTAAGTTCCCCTAAGTCCTTGGAGTAGATACATCTCCTTTTTCCAAGGGGATCCGTATAGGAGTATCGGTAAAGCTTCTTCTCCTTCTTGTAGTCCTCGCCCTTATGTAGTACCTTGCCCTTAGTGTCTTTCCGTATTTTTGCCATAGTTCATCCCTTTCTATTCAGGAAAGAGATTTTGCAAAATTACTTGTGCTTGGTTTCAAACAGTAGCCTGACACCTTCACGTATGGTTTCTGTTATGGTCTGGTCGTTTTGGTCTGCACGCTGCTTTAACTGCTCAAATTCTTCATCGGTAAAGCGGATGGATATTTTACTCGACTTAGGCTTTTCTGCCTTCGGTCTTCCCATCTTTGCCAAATCAGCGTACCTCCCTTCAACCATCCTCATTATACTTTTTGTCCTACAACATGTCAAGGTTTTTGTCCTGCAAAATCTCCTAACCGAATCTTATGAATTGTTGAGTTTTATGTACTCTTCAACCTTTTCAAGATCCACAAGCGCTATCTTATCAACATGTACAACCGCATCGGAATTGTTTGCCAGATCAGTAAACTTCCTCTCGCTCATGCTATACAGTTCTGCGCCTTCTTTATACCTAACATATTTCTTTGTTGAGTATCTTTGCGTCCGCAGGAGAACAATAGAAAAGACATCACTCGGCACATAAAAGACCATATCGTTATAGATGCACTTAACGAGGCTCTCTTCATCTTTCTCTTTCGCCATAGGCTTATGCTCCTCTCGCTATAATATTTCATGGCTAATCAGCCAATAAAGGCGCACTTATCCCCTAAAACTCAAATTCTCTTTCGCAAATGCGCTTTTATTGACCGATAAACCTTTTTCTTAAAAAAATACTTTGCAGTGATCCTGGGTACAGATCACATTGGAATTCCACCAGCTTCTTCAGCCCCCATTCTTCGGGGAAGTAACTTTAACTAAGGAACGCATCATCGCCATAGGATCCCCAATCCCATTCTCAGCAACATATACGACGCTCCACAGCTCATAGAGAAATTCGCTTTTCTTCCTAAATATAAGAGCCGCATCATGGCGTACTTGCTGTTTGGCTTAACGCTCCGGTTGTTCTGCAAAGTACAACAATATTCAGTTTTCAAAGTTCAGTGCCACCGTTACGGTGGTAATTCCTAACGCCGGACTTGTCAGCCCGAAAGGTACATAAGTGACACCTGCAGCTGCTACACCGCTTTTAGGCTTATGCACCTTATGAGAATGACAAATAATAAATAATGAAGGCGATAGGAATCAGGAGTTATCGTTATAGTTGATTATTCCTTAAAGTTCATTACTGCGTTATCGAGGATAACGCCAACATCCCCGAGGAGATTGTCAAAGTCAAACATATCGGGGCTGAAGCCTATAGCCTCTGACAAGGCCATTATCTCTTTGTTCAACTTATAACGCATAAGCCTGTCATAGTGCGCTCTCACATCAAACAGCGCAACAATATTGCCGGTAATAGCTGGCCTGATGAGATCAGCCTCCGGCGGAGTATATTTACGCCTCTTCACTTTCACTTGCCGCTCCTTTCCTCAATTCTTTAATCGCCTTCGATTTTGTAGATTTTACTGTCTCGTACTCAATGCCCAGCTCGTTAGCGATTTCCTCAAGCGTCATATCCAGCAGGTAATACATAAGTAAAATCTCACGCTTTCGTTTCTGTAATTTGGGGAGCAATTTTGCAAGGCGCTCATCTCCAATGAAGACATCCTTGCCCCGTACTGTCATTTTTACTGCGTACAGGTTGTCATGCTCATCTTCATGCATCATCATCGACGGATCTATCTCACCGCCGCCAAAATGAAGGATCAGGTACTGTGCCTGTTTGAATACCAGGTTGTGTGCTGCTCTACCGATCACCTCCTTGCAGTAACAGTCAAACCTGTCCCTTAGACTCCCATCTTTATCTTTTGGATCGAATTCATAGCCGCTCATAGTTATCCTTTCTACGAATGGCTCCTGATTCCGTCCTTCATTACAGAGAAGTATTTTCGAGGTCCAAATGTGGGTATAAATTTTGAAAAAAATTATTTTTCTTTCAAAACTTTACATTTAGACTTTACTATTATATAATTAAAGCGCGTTAGTTTCGAGGAGGTGATATAAAATGTCAAAACTTCGAGAACAAAGAATTGAAATGCTAAAAGAAATGGCCGAGAAGACCGGCGGCATGATCACAACATCCCAGATAGAAAAAGCAGGTATCAGTCGTGTACTGATACCCACCTTTATTGATGAAGGCATTCTTGTAAAAGAAGCTCGTGGAATATATTATTATGCAGATGAGTTCCCGGATGATCTCCAGATCATACAGGCGAACAACCCAAGAGTAGTTTATTCCTATGGCACTGCCCTTTACCTTTGGGATATGTCCGACCGTACTCCCCACGTATGGGATGTCTCCGTGCCACAGGGATTTAATGCAACCCGGTTAAAAAAGGACAATAAGAATATCAGATTACATTATATAAATGCCGATAAATGGAGTGTTGGCATTACAGAGACCTTGACACCGGACGGAAACAAAGTCCGTCTATATGATAAGGAAAGATGTATAATTGACCTGATCAAGAAAAAAGACAAGATTGATAAACAGCTATATCTGCAGGCTCTGCGCGAATACTTTAATGACCGAACTAACGACCATGCGCAGCTTATCAGATATGCTAAGATCTTCCATATAGAAAGACCTGTCAGAGACTACATGGATATACTGACAGGCTGAAAGGAGCACCACAGATGAAAACACCGGAGCAGCTTAAAGGCGCAATCCGCAATATAGCCAAAGAGAAAGATCTTCACGCTCAGGAAGTATTACAGATTTTTATGTTCGAGCGTATTCTGGAGAGATTATCCCTCTCTCCATATAAAAAGAACTTTGTCCTTAAGGGCGGTCTGTTGATTTCTTCCATGATCGGCATTTCTGAAAGGACCACCATGGACATGGATACAACCGTCCGTGGAATAGATATGGACGAAGAAAACATTGAAAAGATCGTAAAAGAGATCTTTGACATTAATACCGGAGACGGAATCATCTTCCGGTTTGAGAAGATCGAGCCTATCCGTGAAGATGATGATTACAACAATTTCCGAGTTCACTTTGTTGCAGAGTACGGCAAGATAAAGAACAAAATGAAGATTGACATCACCACCGGGGATGAGATCACACCTGCAGCTATCGAGTATTCTTTTCATACCATGTTCGATGAAAAGGACATTGATGTATATGCCTATACTTTGGAAACGATCCTTGCAGAAAAATATGAAACAGTTATCCGCAGAGGCATCGGAAATACCAGATCAAGGGACTTCTATGATCTGTATGTTCTCTTCCATCTTTACAGGGATTCCATCAATCCGGCACATTTTAAATTAGCTGTAGAGCATACTGCCAAGAAAAGAGGATCCTTTGATCTTTTGAAAAAATATGAGTCCATCTGCGCTGATGTAAAAGCAGAAGAATCTCTTGCAAATGACTGGAGCAATTACATCGCTGATGAGACATATGCAGCCAGGCTCTCATTTGATGAAGTGGTCGATAATGCTGTTGTAGTCGGAAAATATCTTGAGAACATTCCGGAAAATAATTGACGTCATGCTCCCGCTCTGCTAACATGACCTCAGTTCAGATTTTATAAGACACCTAAACTGCTACTATTACCGGTGCATCCGTGCGCCCGTACTGTGGCAGTTTTTTATTTCCCTTTATATCCCCACAGTACAAATGCATAAGAACAATCGCCGGATACGGCGTTATGGGTTCAAAGCCGCCTGCCCTATGGCAGTCTGAACCCGCAAATCGTAACCGATTTGCAAGAAGAATACCAAGCATTGGATGTGTTCCCACACATCCACATTTACTGACCATTTTCCCTACCGGCAAAATGGCAGCAAATGAGCTTGCAAGGGGCTACGCCCCCTGACCCCCGTTAATGCAAAACCGCTTCATATTCTCCTACCGCAATATGAACAGTTTTGCTTCAAAAACACTCACGCCGGAAACGGCAATTTTGAAAGGAAGTGGTATATATGAGCGGCAAGCGAGACCGCACCAATGAGCTAAAAGTATTCCTCAGCGACAATGAGCAATATGTGCTTGATGAAAAGGTCAAAACCTCTCACATGAGGAACAAATCCGAGTATATTCGTCACATGATCCTATACGGTTATGTCTATGACATCGACTATAACGGACTGAAGGAATACAACTACCAGATAGCCGCCCTTGGCAGAAACATAAACATGATCAGAGAGCGGATTATGAAAACAGGAAACGCTTACGAAGAAGATCTAAATGAGATAAAGGAGTTGATGGATAAGATATGGCATACACACGAATCCATGCTATCAAAAGTACCGTTACAAAAGCTGTAGCTTATATTTGCAATCCGGATAAGACCGAGCAGCAACTGCTCGTTGATTCATTTGGCTGTAGTCCCGAAACAGCCAGACATGACTTTGACTATGCTCTTTCCCGAACAAAGCAATCTGACAAAAATCAGGCTTATCATCTGATCCAGTCTTTTGCAAAAGGCGAGGTTTCTCATGAAGAAGCACATCGTATCGGGATCGAACTTGCTGACAAACTGCTCGGTGGCAAATACTCCTATGTTGTCGCAACCCATACCGATAAAGGCCACCCTCATAATCACATTATATTTTGCGCCGCCGATAACATAGATCACAAAAAATACAATTCCTGCAAGAAAAGCTATTATCACATCAGGCAGCTTAGTGATGAACTATGCAAAGAACATGGTCTTTCCATCATCGAACCAAGTGGCAGAAAAGGCAAAAAATATGTTCAGTGGAAAGCTGAGCAGGAAGGCACATCTTGGAAAAAGCGGCTTCAAGAGGATATTGACGAATGCATTAAAATCTCCAAATCCTACGAAGATTTTTTGCGCCTAATCAAAGAAAAAGGCTATACTGTCACTGGCGATAAAATCGGAGACACTCACGCAAAATACATAAAGTTCACAGCCCCCGGCCAGGAGCGACCTGTGCGTGGCAGCTCCCGCAATTTTGGAGCAGGTTATACAAAAGAAGAAATCAAAGACAGGATTGAAAATCCAGAGAAAT
Organism: Acetitomaculum ruminis DSM 5522; assembly: GCF_900112085.1. Lineage (GTDB taxonomy): Bacteria > Bacillota > Clostridia > Lachnospirales > Lachnospiraceae > Acetitomaculum > Acetitomaculum ruminis. The sequence goes on along the minus strand of NZ_FOJY01000026.1, from coordinate 8,487 downwards.
GGAAGAATCAAGAAAAAACGTCACAGGAGCAAAAAGTCACAGAAGCCCCCAAGCAAAAAACACGAATCAAGATACCAAAAAAAGATATCCTCACCCGTACCGGCGCAAACAGAACACTTATAGACACTACCGGAGAAAGATTTCAGAACAGCCCTGGTCTGCAACACTGGGCTTCTGTCAAAAACCTCAAGACTGCCGCTACCAGCTATGCGGCCGCAGATAATCTTTCTGAGCTTCAGAAGCATATTGATAAAAAAACAACCGAGGCAAAGTCCGCCCGTACCGAGCTTGTAGAGCTGGAGCATCAAATGAAAAAAGTCTCCGAACTGCTCCTCTATGCGGAACAGTACAGAGACAATAAACCCTTTCAAGAAAAGTATAAGAAATCCAAGGATCCGGACAGATATCTCCGTATGCACGAAACACAGCTTATCCTGTATGACGGTGCTGAGCGTATGCTCCGCAAAATGGGGCTTGATCCAAAATCCGTTGACGCATCTGAAATCCGTGCTGACTATGAGGCTATGCAGACTCGCAAGGCAACCCTTGAAAGAACATATAAATCTGCCGAAAAAAATGCAAAGGCTCTTCAACAAAAAATGGCAAATGTTGAGCAGTATGTCGGAAAGGATAATTCCCACGATCGCGATCAACAGCAGATAAGTACAGAGCATAATACAGGCAGAACATAACCAGAGAGGGAGTTTTTCAACTCCCTCTCCCATATTGCTCATGTATCATTTTCTGTATTTATTGAGATTGATTCCCTCTCTTCTTGCCATTTCAAGAAGCTGATCTTCTGTAGCATCCTGTGCGTCACACATCTCAAGGAAGCCAAAGCCACCGGAATATGCTGCCATTTGTGCACCATACTCATCCATAAGATCTGACCTAAGCCTCTTGAAATCTATATCTCCATTATTATTGCTGCTATGCGAAAAAAGTCCCATATCTACACCTACTTTTCGAGATACTCCACCTTTTTACCATGAGCTTTGGCATATGCTATTTCTGACCTTGTACTATCGCCGATGTAACCACCGACATTTATCACATATATGCCGTCAGCCAAATCAATCTTGCGTTTATGCATATCATCAAGCATTTCTTTGGTCTTAGATAAAGTTCCTTCATCCATTCCGTCCCATACTTCGGAGTCGCCGGAATGCCCGAATAATCCGACGGATATAACTATGTTGCCTTCAAGTGTCAGTCGCTTTTGTACCTCATAGAATTCATCCTTGAATCTTGTGCTTCCACATAAGGTTATTACGTTATATCCACCAACCATTTTCCACTGCTCCTTTACACCACAGCCGTTTCTTGTATTTTTAATTCTCTGACGCTATCATCTAAAGCTGTCAGAATATCCAAAACATTTTTCACATCTGCCCTTTCAAATTCTGACTGTTCGTCTTCAAAATGTGTTCCCTTGTTAAGAACTCGCCAGTTATCTTGCTCTTTTATTGCTTCCAGCTTTTCCGTAATACTCTCCATACCTTGTATCTTTTTGGTTTTCTTTATAAGAGCATTAACAATTGAAAACAGATCCGGTTGAGACTTTGGCGATCTCATAGCAACTGATATCTCTCCATTTGAAGTATTGGAAATCTTGTTCCATAAATTATAAGAAACACTTTCCATAGCCTGTCGGCATTTTGATGCTGCATCCTTCAACTCACTCTCTTCATACTTCTTTTTTGCAGCTTCAATTGGAGTTTTAGCATCAGAATACTCAACCACAACTCCTCTTTCTTGTAATGTATCTGCCGGAAGGAATTTATATATAATGGCGTCCCTACTCGTTCTTGATGATCCAAGTCTATCTTTCAATTTCAGAACAAACTGTTCGCCATGAGTAGATAGTATTATTTGCTTATCCTTAAAATCCTCGTGAACCATAATGAGGTTTGCAACTCCATTCCTATGCTCGTCATCAATGGCATTTACAATGTCATCAAAAATGATAAAGTTGAGATTGTCTTTAACTGCCTTCGCTAACAAAATAGATAAGCCAAGTATTTTTATATGACCCTCACTTAAAACCTGTAAAGCATCAGAAGTGCTTCCATCCATAAAAGTTATAGTCAATTTGTTTGAATCACCAAACGGAAGGTTAAGACTCGACAGCATTTCAAAGTCGGCATCCCCTTTGTTTATAACGTTGTAGTAATCAACAATCTTGCTTTCCAAATCCTGAGCAATCAATTCCGGTAGTTTATCAGCATATTCATAAAGATTCGCCACTATCTTTTGATATGCCTCCATAATTTTACCGTTATATTCGGCTTGCTTTTTTTCTGCTTGAATCTTCTTTAAGGTTGCGTCGCTTTTTTTATCAAACTCCGCAATAAAAGCCTTATTATCTTCAACTAGCTTCTCTTTCTCCGATAGTTGAGTGGATAATGTAACCAGCTCTTTTTCCTTGCCTTGCAGCTTTTCTACTTCCTTCGAATATGCAGCATTCTTCTTTTCTGCTGCGTTGTTATAGTCTTTAATCTTGGTTTCTACATCTTCATCATTGAGAGCCTTGAAAATCATGCAAATATCAAACCACCGTTCTACAGACTGTTCATATTTCTCAATATCAGAAGCTGCTACTGTAACAAGATCTGAAATCGTAACACCCAACAAATCCATTAGTTCTGTGTTAGCCTTAAACAATAAATCCAATTCATCAATACTTGTTTTACATTCGGCGGATTTATCCTTTATAAGTTGCTTAATATTGTCAATTTCCTTGTATTCTTCTATCTTTTCCTTTGCATAAGAATACGGATTCCTTTCGGCCTTACTCACTGGAGTCCCACAAACAGGACATGCGTCTGTCTCGTCCAGTTGCGCAATGGATTCATATAGTTGTTTATAATTCAGCTCCATTGCCTTATTTGCCAACTCGTTTCTCTTCTCAATTATCAAGTTGAGACAGTTTATTATTTCATTGCAATTATTTTTAATTGAGTTGAAGTTTTCCTTCTCAATAGGCTTAACAGTTTCAGCATCCTTTCTTTGTATTTTTTTAGTCAAGATTCCACTTTCAGCGTCATCATAGAAGTCTATAGCCTGTTGAATCGTTTTTATCTCATCATGTTCCTTGGCCAAACCATCAATCGCTTTTTTAATCTCATCCTTTATCTGTTTCAGTCCCTTTTCCTGCTCAGATAATTCATTATTTTTCCCATCTCTAACAGCCTGCTGTTCCCTAAACGACTCTTCCGTGGACGATTTTATTGAAAGATATCTTTCATCAAAATTCTTTGTAAAATCTTGCACAAAGCCAGAAAACTCTGACAGACCAAACAAAGCAGCCATGCGCTCGCTCTGATTTTTAGCATTAAGGCCACTTATATGTGAAAAATCTGTTATACGGTTTTTCTCTATGAAAGCAAATCTATATGCCTCATAATCATCGCTGGCATCGGCTTCAGTTCCATCTTCAAACAAACAACGGATTACCGGAGCTATTCCCTTATTGGTTGAGGTATTCTTGATATATGTTGATAATTTAATATGATCTGCCTCAGCCTCTTCGATACTTCCAAGAAGACCATATTCCAAAGCCTCACTAAAGCTTGTCTTTCCCGATCCATTTGGTCCATATAAAAGGACATACTGTTTTTCAAGATTAAAGGTTCTACTTGTCGCAAACCCTCTAAATGAATTCACATCCAAGGATACTATACGCTTTATCCTGTTCTGAATTGCCCTTCCACCTATAGAAATATCCAGCAACGATGAATCGCATTTTTCTTTTTTTGCTGATACCAACTCAGCAAATTTCTTTATGCGTTTGCCTCCGGCAGTACCACCAGCATCAATCAGTTCTTCAAAGTTTTGAAGAATAATGTTTGCTACGGTAATATCATATGGATCCAATTCATCTATCTGCTACCCAATGCTCTTGCCCCCATCTCCATTTTTCCCTCAAACCAACAAACGATTTTCCCTTCAGCAATGAATTCTGCCACTGTTGAAGCTAAGTCAATCGGAACGATTGATTTAAAGCTAGATCTTATGAGTGCCTCCTCAATTTCATTGTCACTATACTCGGGTCCTAAGTCCAAACTATTCATACAGAAGCGATGCTTTTGAGATGTATGATATAAGCCTGCTCCCACGGTCAATCCTATATCACTAGATAATGGTTGAACATAAAAATTAGTTGCCTCAGATGTCTCTCTTATAACCATATTCATTTTGCAGTTCATGAAAACTCCGCCTGCAGCACAGACATTAACTATTCCTGTCTTTTGAACCGCATAATTTATTAATCGGATAACGCTTCTTTCTAAGTAATCTTGAACAAACCACGCAAAATCAATGTGTTCATCGGTAATGGAAGCATCTTTTTCTCGCGCTGAAAATCCTAATAAAGCTTCCAACTCATGAATCAGTTCATCTTCATTCATCATAAGAAAACCAGCATTATGATTATGCATAAAATGTGATACATCATAGAAGGCTCCGTTTAACGTGAAAGCAGATTTTAATCTGTCTGCAATTTCCTTGTTTTTCTTTCCATATGCAGCCAGAGCCATTGTCTTGCCCTCACCACCCCACGGCTCGAAACCTAGGAACTTAGTTGCAATGGCATAAAAATAGCCTAACGAATTAGGATAATCTATCTGCAATATTTTTTCGTATTGATGATTTTGAATTCGCCATAAAGTTGTAACCGCCGTTTCGCCAATACCATCTACTACAATTCCAACCGCCTCACTAAACCCAGAAACTTCATAGCTTGACGCAATGTGGGCCAAGTGATGTTCACAGAACATTACTTTTGTGGTCTCAAGAGCCGAACATTTTTCTATAATGAGTTTTCGAACATTTTCTTGAGAGCGAAAAAAAGTATATCTATCAACAATATTTGTCCTAATTATTTTTTCCACTATTTCGCTTCCACGGATTTGAATCGAATTAGATACACAGCTCACAAATGGATTTATAATATCAAGGAGCTCAAGATTTAGACGATTCATCCAAAGGGCAGGTTCGTACCCAATAACAACGGCATCTATGTCATCCCAAGTTAGGTTGCAATAAGTTAGACATTCAGCTAAAGCTAAAGAAGGAAACACACCTTTAGAGTGTTTCACCCTATTACAACGTTCTTCTTCAACTCCAAAAACTACCCTACCATCAATCAACACGACAACAGCAGGATCATGGTAGTTTAACCCGTATATACACGGGTTAATTCCCAATAATATTTCTCTTTTTCTTTTAGTTTCGTCTGCTTTCATTATCGATGATTCCTCTTTTACATTGAATTTAATGCTTTTCAGGCTTAAGCAAACACCCATATTCGGATGTGCTTATTGAAGCCTAGCACATCAATCCATTAACACCGGGATAAACTTCCTTTCCCTAAAATAGCCTATTTGAATTCTATTAGGCAAACGCGGTACAACATCTCTAAAATGACCGGACAACCTATCTGAACTATGAGCATCAGAACCAATAACAATTTTATTGCCACCAAGCTGAACATATCTGTTTATAACAGAGTATGATGGCATTGGTTCATCGCATGAATCATTAAGAGAAGAAGTATTTACTTCCAACAAAATATTCTTATCAATCATTGTTGAAAGAATCATATCCAGTACATCGTCGTCAATAACCCATTTGTCAAAAAATAATTTGGGGAAATCCAAGTGGGCCAGCACTTGAAAGCCCCCGAGCTCGACTGTTTTTTGCATTATTTGATAGTACTCATATATTGCTTTTGATACAGACAAATTTCCCGCTCCTGGAAAGACTGAATTATAGCAGTGATGTATCCCGGCCGTTATACAGTCGAAAGGATATGAACTATATAAGGCAAACTCTTCTGGAAACAAGCTGGGTTCCGAAAACTCAATTCCACTTAGCAAAGTTAACGAACCGTATTTTTTTCGCAAGCGGTTTATTTCACGGAAATAATCATCAACAACAAAGTTCTGTTTTCTGTTATCCTTAACAATTGAAAGATTCTTTTCCGCTGAATTAAAATCCACATGTTCAGTAAAACAAATAACTCTTGTACCCGTTTTGCCGGCAATCAGACAATAATCCTCCATCGTAGACATTCCATCAATTGAGAATTTTGAATGGACATGCATATCAACAAATTCATTCATAATCGAGCCTCCATTTGTGAAGTTCATGCAGATCAGTGAACGCAAATACTAGATCACACTCCGACATGCTCTTATTTATGCGATGAACCCTTTTTTCCATTCTTGCTTTTATTGTTTACATAACGTCTCTTACTTGGCTTCAATCTACTCGAAGATCCAGCATTGTTCGACGAACCTGTATCCAATTCCGAAGCTCCTTTTTTCTTGGGTGCACTCATATTGCGGTTATTTAATCTACTTACCAATTGACCACATGCGGCTTTTATATTGCCACCTCGGGATTCTCTGATTTTCACAGTAAGTCCCACCTTATTTAACTTATCACGAAATGCAACGAGTTCCTGTTTGTTTGGTCTTCGAACTGCTTTACAATCCGTTTCATTGTATTGTAAAAGATTAATCAATACATTTTTGTCACGAAACCATCTTCCCAACTGTTTTACATCATTCGCACGATCATTTACACCCGGTATAAGCAAATATGCTATAGTAACGCTACGATTATGTCTTTCTGAATATGAGAGTACTGATTGAACTACTTCATTTATATCATACCCTTTCATATGCGGCATGATATAGTCCCTTACATGCTGATTCGTGGCATGCAGGGATAACGTAAGTTGGATTTTTAAATGTTGGCTATGTCACAACAAACAGTTGATAAATAGCCATTTTTATAGGGGAGTATCAGAACTCCCCTACAAACTGTTATTTGCAGTTATCTATACTCATTTGGAATTTCGATATGAAGTGTCTCACACAATAACTTCACATCATGTGCATCATTTTCATCAAACTCGTATCCCAGATGGAACATTACTTGACTATATGGTTCAATACAGGAAACCTCTATTTCCTCAATTCTTCCTTTACCCGAAAAAGTTTCTACCGGAAAACAATCCCCATCATAAAGAATTTCACCTTCGTCCGTATATTCAAAACAATGCAAATCAATAATTCTGTTTTTCAAATCTTCCCATACAGTATGGTTCAATGTTGTATATTCCATCTTAATCTCATAAAAGCCATTAGCTTTCATTATTTCTATAAAGTTCTGATAATCGTTCTTTTCTACAAAAATGTCAATATCATTATGGGCTCTTGACTGATATCCAAGAAGAGCATCTACACCCCAGCCACCATCAAGAAAGACTTTAATCTCCGCATCTATTGCAAATTGAAGAATCTGTTTTACATCTGTTATATTGACCATCTTATCATCTCCACAAATTCTAATTAGGCGACCAGAGGAACTGCTGGTCTGTTTGATAAATCTCTGCATTTAGCAGTTTTCAATGTTGCCAAAACGAAAGTTAAGAAGATGTTCCTTTTCTCCATGTCGCTTTCTTTGGCGTAATTTACAAGGTTATTCCACACAAGATAGTTGTTCAGATACTTGGTAGAAACACCGTTAAAGCCACGCATAAACCTCTTTAGCTGGCTATGGTAGCTATTGATATGTTGGATATTATAAATGCCTTTCTTGGCTTTGCCAGTCTTTAACTGCACAAGGTCAATGCCATTGGCATTTGTAAATCTCACATAGGAGTTCATCTTGTCCGTAACAAGAGTGGAATTGGTCTTAATCCTACCATCATAAATATGATGTAAATCTCTTGTAGAAACTCTACCAGTATTCGTAATCTTGGAGATAGACAAGCCATTCCTATTAACCGCACAAGGAACACATACCTTTTCTTGGGACAAGCCTCTGATATGTGTAGAATGACCACGCTTATGAGCCTTGCGTGGCATAGCAAATGTCTTACTCTTGCTATGATTGCCCTTGTACGAGATGGCGAAAAAAGTTTCGTCAGCCTCAATAATACCGTCAAGGGTAACATCGTCTGCCATATTCTGAAGTGCATCCAAAATCTTGTGTCTCCAAAGGAATGCGGTGTTTCTGTGAATCCCACAAGCAACAGCAGTCTTACGAATGGATAAGCCATTCATCATACAATCAATGTACTGCTCCCACACGGACAAGTCTTTTCTTGTACCAGACACAATGGAGTTCGTAGCAATCACGAAGGACTTGCCACAATCCTTACATACATATCGCTGTGTGCCATCTTTACGATGACCATTGCGAACCACATGGATACAGCCACAAAGAGGGCATACACGACCATTTGCAAAGCGTTCCTTTGCTACGAAATCTTCAATATTCAAAGACTTTACAAAGGCAGGACTTAAAAGCATTGTTTTAAGGCTTTCCTGCTCTGCGACAGTCAACTTACCGATAATATCTAATGCGTCTTTGATAGTAGGCATATCCAATTACCTCCTTCGGTGGTACTGTTTCTTACTATTATTATACGCTATTTCTCGTCAAAAACCAACCATTTGTTGTGACAGAGCC
>NZ_FOJY01000024.1 GCF_900112085.1 Acetitomaculum ruminis DSM 5522 | reverse complement strand
CATTCGGAATCCGCTTCGCTACTTCCTCATGAACGCAGTGTAAGCAATCCCCCGCTTAAAGCTTACGCTTTTGAAGCGGGGGATTGCTTACACTGCGTTCAATTTGGTCATTATAAATCTTTTTGACTAAATTAAACAAATTAATGAGATGATTAATTATTTTGTTTGATGCCTAGTGATTACCAAGTAAAATTGCCCCACTAATGGTGTGAACAAAATAGACGTATTCTTGGATTAATTGCTTAGTCCAAGAATACGTCTTCACCTTCCCAGGCCAATATTTACAACACTTTTTCAAACACCATTATTTCTTTTACTTTCTGATAAAATCTGCATCCTTATCCGGCATGGAATCATCTGAAATATATCTTTCCACCGTCATATGAAGATCGTATTTTTCCCGAAGTTCTATGATTGTTTTCATCATAGGGGATGCGTGGTGTACATCAATTGACTCCTGATCTTTCCAACTGTCTATAAGCAGGATTGTCTCAGGATTATCCAAAGACTCATAGTATTCATATCTGAGATTTCCTGCCTCATTACGGATTTTTTCAACTGTTCCGGATTTTATCATCACCTCTGCAAATTTCCTTGCCAAGCCATTAGTTCCTGTATATCTTAGATTCACTGTAATACTCATTTTTATCCTCCTTTATCATTTTAATTTTGATAATAAACTCAGTTTTGATGTAAAAATCACATAACTGAATTCATCAAAAATTCCTCCCGATGCATTTCTAAGTTCCTGCAATAATAATAGGTATTGGATATCCATACTAATTCCAGCTCCTTTCTCATCCTTTGTGAAAAATATTAAATCTATACATCAAGATTTTATACTCCTAACATACATATTTTAGATTTCGACAATTTTTTGAGAAATAGCAATATTATCATTCCTTAACTTTTTAAATAAAACACCCCTATGCTATAGCATAGGGGTTTGCTCATCCTCCTTATCAAAACTACATGTATCGCATATATTTTGTCGCCACATTTTGGGAGTTATGCCAAAGTATTTTTTAAAAGCTGCAGTAAATTTACTTGCATTAGAATATCCACACATATTTGATATCTATGTTATAGTTAGTTTTTCATCCAGGAGCAAATTTTTTGATTCAAGCATTCTTATTTATCAATTTCTTTGATGACTATCTGTTTTGTTCTCCTTTTTACAAGTATGTTACAGTCTCAGACAGATCTTTCCTTCTATTATGGTTCTCAAGAGGACCCGCTCCTTCTGAGGCATACCCAAGATCAAGCAGCATAAGTACTGCCTCGTTTACTGGTAGACCAAGCTCTTTTTCAGCCTTCTCTGGGTCAAAGAAATTAATCCAGCAACTGTCTACGCCTTCATCTGCCGCAGCAAGTATCATGTGCGTAGCTACAATTGTTGCATCCTCCACTCCTGAATCTCTCTTTTCACCAGGGTAAGTAAATACATTATTCTTGTCAAATGCCACTACAATTACAGTAGGCGCCCCATATCTGCATGGTGTTACTGCATCAATCTTTGCGAGAGCTTCTTCACTTTGAATCACATAAATCCTCTGTTCCTGAAGATTCTTAGCAGTAGGTGCAAGACGACCGGCGTTTAATATAGCCTCTATCTTTTCTTTCTCTACCTGACGCTCTGAATACTTCTTACATGAATAGCGATTCTTAATTACTTCTTTAAATTCCATTTATACTTCTCCTTTCATTCATGCCGCTTATTACAAAGCACTACTATCTTTTTTTACAATGCATTTATGCACCGATTAAACCCTCATAGAATCTTAACGCATTATTTATATCATCTGTGTCCGGATGACCCTTTGCGGTTCCTCCTACTAACTTAAACGGTCCGAAAGTATTATATCCCTTGCAAGCAAAGGTTCCTACTACATTTGCATTCTTCCCTTCAATCGCAGTTTCTATAGATTTATACTGATCTTTTCCCATGGCACTGGTAATAATATAAAAGACATCTTTATTCTTCGACAGATTGTTTTTTGCAAAATTAATTACCGCCTGATGAAGTTTACCTGCGTAAATGCCGGACGCGAATCCTATCAGATCATATTCGGATAAATCCTTCTCCTTTGTTTTGGTAGCATCAACAATCTCAACACCATATTTGTCTGCAATAGCATTAGCCAGTTTTCTGGTATTACCATGATGTGTAGATGCACAAATGATAATAGCCTTTTTACTCATCCCTTTTCATCTCCTTTTACATTATCTTTAACTAAGGCATCAATGATGGCCAAAGCATATGTATCCGTGTATCAACTAGCACAATTATATTGTATCAAATATATTTTGATTGTCAATCCATTAAATTAAAAATCCCCAGTACTTTGACTGGGGATATAATCATCTATGTCCTATTGGTTATAAACTGCTATATGTTATTGATTTTTAGATGATTGGTTATTTACTAATCCCAGCCAAGTTGTTTTCTCTTTTCCTTCATATCAGCAACTATCTTCTTGGCAAGATTAACCGGATTGGTATCTACATTCATTGTGGAACCTAATAATTCTTTTGTTCCATATTTCAAAAACTCAATTACATTTTTTGAACCATGTATAGGTGCTTCAACACAGTGATATGAATTTAAACCATTTAATCTAAATCCAAGAGCAGCATCTATGCCTTTCTCGTTGCCCCACTCCGGTGAGCAAAATGCATATGGAAGTTCATACATATCTTTTCCAAGTTCATTTGCTATACCTGCAAATATACCACTTGAGCGGGTGTTATCAATACACTCGCCAACATGCCATACAGGAGGTAAATCAGGTTCAAGGAATTCTCTAAGTAAGTCACCGGCTTTTTCTTTTCCTGAAACAGCACAATATCCCAATTTCATAAGTGGAAATGATGCACATCCATTTGTGATAATAAGTACATTATTTTTTATTAGTTCGTCTGCTACATCCACAATACACTTTTCATATAGAACTTTAGGATTATTACATCCAACCATGTTAACTATGCCAAGAATTTTTCCTTCTTTAATTGCATCTGCAAGAGGCTTCATGCTGCCAAATCTTTTGTGAATGTATTCAACGGAAAAACCAACTTCCGCCTCAACCTCGTATGGTGGAATATATACCTGCATTCCTTTTCTGTTTTCGAAACTTTCTATAGCTCTTCTTACAATTTTTTCCGCCAGTTTTTTTGTTTCGTTAAGATTACTATGATGATGGTCATATTCAAATCTTTCTGCCCCCGGTAGCCTTGCAGATTCACTTGTTGTAACAACAGTTGTTTTAAAACAGTTAGCTACATCCATAATTGCAGGGAAAACATCCTGTACATCAGCTACCCAAAGGTCAAGTGCCCCTGTTCCAATAACCAGCTCTGCCGATACAGCATTGGAAAGTGGTATAACTCCACTATCTCTGTACATGGCAGAAAGTCCGGAACAACAAATTCCGTAAAAACGAATTCCTTTTGCCCCTTTTGATTTTGCAAGTTCAATTAAATCTTCTCTTTTTCCTGCCTTTACAATTTCACTAACAAGAAGTGGTAAATGTCCATGAACTGCTATATTTACATATCCCTTTTCTAATGCTCCAATGTTTACTTTTGATGTAACTCTGTCCCCTACACCAAACAATGAATCAGTAGCTATAGATGCACCCACAACACCGGAAAATGTAAATGCCAGACCAACTCTAAGAAACTGCTGCATTACGCTTTTCCAATCACCATCAGTTCCACAGCTTGTTTTATGATAAGCCTCAAAGACCTCATGATAGACACTGATTGGAAGAATATCAAGTTTCTCCCATACTTTTTGGCGCTCAGGAAGAGCACATGCCGAAATTGTCTTATATTCTGCCGGAACAGTTCTGGATAAATCTTCTAACAGTGCATCAGCTAAATCCTTTGCCACATTTTTAAGCTGTCTGTTTTTTTGTTTAATTCCAAAAGCCTCAGCTGTAGCCCGGATTTTTTGTTCGCCTAAAATCGGAACATCAAGTTCACCTTCCGCCGCCTTTTTTAAAGCAAGCATAACCTCTCGTGCATGCATTCCGTGTTGAGCAGCCCCGGCTGCTGCAGAACGAAGAAGATTTCTTGCCACAATCAAATCTGCATCTGCACCACAGACGCCCTTTGGTGCCTTAGAAGTAATTCTACATGGTCCCATATTGCAATTCTTACAACATGTACCACTTAATCCATAATTACATTGAGGCTTTTGAGCATCAAATCTATCAAAAGTAGTATCTATTCCTAATTGTTCCATTCTAAGAAGCATATCTCGAACAGCAGGGTCCGGGGTATTTTCAATAACATTCTGCTTTGATGGAAATGTTTTCCTGTATTCTTGCACAGCATTCATATAATCCTTTGTAAAATCCTCCAAGCTGGATTCTCCACCATGATCACTGGCTTTTAATGTAACTGTTGGAATTCCATGTTCATCAAATCCTATAAGATTTCTATGAGAGTGAATATGGGACAATCCCTTGCTGCTTTGAGAATGCTCGTGATTATGCTCATGTGTATGACTCATTATTTTTCTCCTTTATATCGTATATTCGATTAATTCTTCTGTTTTCATGTTCAATAAATCAAAAATCTTATCCCTTACCAGTAAGAAATCTCCACTGGTTCTATCTCTTAGGTGATGAAGTGGAACTGTAATAACACTTTTCACTTTACCAGGATTTGGTGTCATAATAACAATCCTATCTGCAAGATAAACTGCCTCTTCTATATCATGTGTAACAAATATGATTGTTTTCTTTTCGTTTTTACAAATTTCCAAAATATCATCTTGAAGTTTCATTCTTGTTATTGCATCAAGAGCGCCGAATGGTTCATCCATAAAAACAATATCCGGCTCCACGGCCAATGCCCTGGCTATGGCAACACGCTGCTTCATTCCACCGGAAAGTTGCCTTGGAAAACTATTTTCAAATTTCTCAAGTTTGACCAGTCCCAAATATTTTTTTGCTATTTCTCTCCTTTTAGCCTTATCTATTTTTTTTGCTTCAAGTCCAAGTTCCACATTTTTTATAACCGTTCGCCATGGTAACAATCCATAATTTTGAAATATCGTTACATTTCTATCACTTGGTGCCGCAACTTCTTTACCATCTATTTTGATACTTCCTTTGTTTACAAGATCAAAACCTGCAATAGCATTTAGAAGTGTGCTCTTACCGCATCCTGACGGGCCAAGAAGACAAATAAACTCTCCTTTTTCTATATCAAGATTTACATCCAAAAGGGCAGTAAACTCCTGTCCATTTTCTTTAAATGTTTTTCCTGCATTTTCTATATGAATATAAGACATCATTGTTCACCTCCCCAAGCTTTTAAAATCTTCTTTTCAAGAGCGCCTATTAAGAAATCAAGAAGCAATCCTATCAAGCCAATCACAAGAATGGTTGCCAATAAAATATCTGCTCTAACATTATTTCTTGCATCGATAATCTGATAACCAAGTCCCGATTGAGCTCCTACCATTTCACCTGCTACCAAAAAAATCCAGGCACTTCCTAAAGCTAAATGAATAGAATTGGCTATTCCCGGAAAAGCAGCAGGAAGGATTACCTTCCATATAAGCTGTGGCTGCTTTATTCCAAAATTTTCAGATACTCTAAAATAGATATCATCTATTTTCATTACGGCGGAAACCGTAGAAAGTAGCACAGGGAAAAATGCTGCTATGAAAATAATCACTATCGCTGGTAAATCTCCTATTCCAAACAACAATACTACAAATGGCATCCAGGCTGTTGGGGAAATTGGTCTAAGTAACTGTAATGTTGGATTAATATATTTAAAAGCCCCTGGCAAACTTCCAAGTATAAGTCCCAGTATTACAGCTACGATTACTGATAGTCCATAACCGATTACAAAGCGCCCCATACTTGTAATTATGGATTCCAATAACTGTCCGGAAACAATCATCTCTATTAAAGCTTTAAAAGCCATAAATGGTGATGGAAATAAAGCCTCGCTATAATCGTTTACTAAAAACAAGATTTCCCATATTCCTATTAAAATTAAAATTGATACAACTACATATCTAAAAGATAGAATTTTTTTCATGCTATTTTCCCTTTGCTATATCATTATTAATCAAAATCACTAAGTACAAAATCTTCATAGACAGGTGGATTATCACTCAATCCATACTTCTTTACCTTTTCAACAAGTGAGTTATAAACATCTTTTGTCAACTCCAAATCATCATATGAAATCCACTGAAGAGAAATATCAAGAACATCATCTTTTTGATTCAGGTATTCTTTTGCTACTGCTTCTGCCTCGTCATCTGTAAGACTGTTTCCTGCCTCCTTATATTGTGCAACATATTCCTTTGCAACATCCGTTCTTTCATCGATAAATTTATCAGTAAGAACAAGTGCACAGCATGCACTGTCTTCCCAAAGTTCATTAGATTCATATAAAACCTTACCAGTTCCATTTGAAACTCCCACAGCTCCAAATGGCTCTGCCACGCAATAGCCATCTACTGTTCCGGCTGCAAGTGCTGAAGGCATTTCAGTTGGTGCAAGTTCAACTACGTTAATGTCGTTAATTGTTAAACCATTTTTTTCTAATGCAAGGTTCACTAAGATGTTATGGCTCGATTGTCTGTGTGGAATCGCAATTGTTCTACCCTTTAAGTCTGCTCCATCTTTTACATCATTTGATACAACGATAACATTTCCATCCTTATGTCCAAGAGCTACCGCCTTAATTCCTACCCCCTCTGACTTTGATTTCATTGCAAGTTCAATGAGAACTGATGCACCATCAACCTGCCCTGAGTTTAAAGCATCTAAAAGTTCCGGCCAGGAACCATACTTTACTAACTCAACTTCAATATTTCCATTTTCACCAGCCTCAAGTTCCTTTGCTTCTTCAAGTGCTGCCAATGAGTGGGTGATTGGCAGATATGCAATTTTAACAACCTCTTTTTCGCTTTTAGCCTCACTAGTCTTATTACCGCACCCTGTTAATACCAGTGATAGTGTTAATGTTAAAAATAAAAATGGTATCAATATCTTCTTCATTTCTTCATTCTCCTTTGCTGCTTGATTTTAAATATTGATTTTAATATAAATACTATTACCTACTATGTCAATGGGTTTTACTATATGCAAAAACTATTGCCTGCTATAAATTATATTGATAGTTAAGTCTGTAAAATTATTTGCATTCACCTATTTACCTAGGTTATAATAGGTGGATAGGAGGAATAAATAATATGTTTGGAACAAAAGGAAGATACGCACTCCGCGTCATGATAGATTTGTCACAACAAGATCCTGATACTTATATTCCATTAAAGGATATTGCTAATAGACAGGATATTTCAAAAAAATATCTGGAAATTATTGTTAAAGAATTGGTACATGGGGGACTTGTAGTAGGTGTCAGCGGTAAAGGCGGCGGTTACAAACTCACCAGAAAACCGGAAGAATATTCTGTTGGCGAAATTATAGAATTGCTTGAAGGAAGCCTCGCTCCTGTTTCTTGTCTTGCTGATGGTGCCACTGATTGCCCCCGTGAAGAAGTATGTAAAACTTTATTTATGTGGACAGAGTTCTACACACTTGAGAAAGATTTCTTTTACGGAAAAAAGCTTTCTGATTTAGTTAATTCATAAGATTACAATAAAGCAAAAAGGAATATAGCGTATTTGCCACATTCCTTTTTTTATCATTTTACTGCTTAGTTATTCAATTATTTCACCGTTTCTTGAAATTGTCACAACATGCCAAGGAAAAAACTTTCCACTGTTTTTTATGGCATTTTGGGCTGCTTTTTGAAGTCCTCCACAACAAGGTACTTCCATTCTTACTATTGTAACACTTGCAATGTCATTGTTGCTGATTATTTCTGTCAATTTCTCAGTATAATCTCCCTCATCCAGCTTTGGACAGCCTATCATTGTGACCTTTCCTTTCATAAAATCCTCGTGCATATTGGCATATGCATAAGCTGTGCAGTCTGCTGCGATAAGCAGCTTTGCATTATTGTAAAAATCTCCTGTTGTTGGAAGAAGCTTTATCTGACAAGGCCACTGTTCAAGCCTTGAAGGATGTGAAGCAAATCTGTCCAGGCTTATATCATTCTTTGAATCTTCTTTTTTCTCAAATTTCATAAATTTTGACCCCGGACAGCCACTTACCAGTCCCTCATGAGAGCCATTCTGATAATTTTTTAACTCTTTTGCTTTATTAACAGCAGCTTCATCATATTCGGCAGCTTCCCTTTCCTCAAAGGTAATTGCGCCTGTAGGGCAAGATGGAAGGCAATCACCAAATCCATCACAAAAGTTTTCTCTAACAAGTTTAGCCTTTCCATCAATCATTTCTATGGCACCTTCGTGACATGCCCCGGCACATATCCCACAACCTGTGCACTTTTCTTCATCTATATTTATTATCTTGCGTATCATAAATCTATTAACCTCCTATTACTTGATTTTGTGATTTCATTTTAATATAATCTCTCACACAAATATGTTGCTAAAATCACATAATCAAAAAATCGGAGAATATTTTATGAATTATTTTCTATTACCGTTCCCGTCAAATATCTTTCTAAGTTTTATTTCTACCGGAATAAGGCTGACAAATAAAAAAACAATCTGGACAGTTTCTATCACAAGAGTCATTATTCCTATTACATCATCCGAAGAATGGATAAAAGGTATCTGTACAATCCCAGTAGGTATTAATAGTATCAGGCCGATTTTAAACCATAACCTGCCACAGTAATCATGGGCAAACTTCCAGGTATCCTTACTCTTCATAGACATCTTTGTTCTATAACCAATAGCCCAATTTATTTTTTTAGGGGGATGTTTCCACATAAAATAGCCACAAAGAATCATTATTAAGGGTATAAGCATATTGCATATAAACATTACTATAAAAAATGCCATAACTTGTCACCTCACATATCTCCCATATTTTTTTTATTTCTTCATAAGTAAAAAATCACATACTACTCTCTATTTTTAAGTATCTGTGCCGGTGTATATTTATCCGATTTTATCATAAGTATTCTATTAATTACAAGATAAAGTGCCATAATAGCACCATATGTTACAAAATAGAAGACCTTAGGTGTAGTAAAGCGGACATTCGGAATCCGCTTCGCTACTTTCTCATGAACGCAGTGGCACTTTGTTCCACTTCTTCACCGGAATGGATATATTCTAACTTATCTCCCATAATTTTTTTCATTTCTTCATATGCAAAAATTCCGGTACAGTGACAGGTAAAAAATTTTGTTTTATATTGGCTTAGTTTTTTGGCAATATCTCTTACCTGGCTAAGCTCATTTTCTTTGTAATCACCCTTTACCATTAAATGAAAGCCACTTATCACAAAATCCGGTAAACTTGCGTATTTTTCTTTATAAGCATCCAGAATGCTCAAAATCCCATTGTGAGCACAACCGGAAATAAGCACCGTCATATTGTTTTCTCTTATGAGCAGATAATGCTCATGCTCAAAATCATCCTGAATATAACCTTTTTCAGTTTTGATTAAAAGACGATTATTTGTAAATGGCAGTGGATGGGTTCTTTTTTTTATTGTAAATATCTCCAGCTCATTATCAATTACATAGTCTTTTTGTAAAAGCTTAACCTGAGGTAATTTTAGAATCTCTTTGTCAATGCCAATGTATCTATAACGATCGCTCAAAAGCATTTCTCCATCGTCTGCATAAAATTTTCCCTCTACGGACTTCTGCATATAAATATCAGACGAATTATTAATTTTCACAAAAGACTTAAGACCTGTCGAATGGTCATAATGTCCATGACTTAGAACTGCTGTATCTATTGATTTCAAATCTATTCCCAAAACTCTTGCATTTTCAATGAATTTATCGCTTTGTCCAAAATCAACCAATACCTTATGATTTGGGGTTTTAATATAAAAGGATAATCCATGCTCATATTTGCATTCTGATTTTCCTGGTGTATTCTCAATAAGATTAATTATTCTCATTTTTTTCCTTTCGCTGACCTTTTTATATATCTGCCAGTGCTAATTTATACAACCTTACCCTGTCCTTTGCAATCATTCCCCGGTCATTGGCACCATGAAGAATTGAACTGGTAATTACATACATATTGTCCTTATCGTCAAAAAAGAAATCAATATAACATCCGGTTACGCTATATGAACGCAAGCGTTTAAAATTATAATCATAAATGTGAATATATCTGCTGGTTCCAATTATCAAAAGTTTTTTTCCATTAACAATACGCTTTCTTATAAAAGAGCTTGTCTTTGGTAATTTATCATTTTGAGTAATTGTTAGATTTTTTAAATCGAATATATATTCACCATAAACTACCACATCCCTTTCTGGTAAATATGTGTACTCTGCTTCCGCAAATGTAAAATAATAATTGAAATCTACCGGAATCAATACAGTTCTTAAGTATTCTTTATTTTCATTCCAAAAGTCAAAACGAAGGAATTTGCAAATATCCTGTTTTTTGTATTGTGTATATTCACTCACCCTTAAAATAAAGCCTTCATTTATTTCAAGGTTTCTGGGAAGAGTAAAAAAATGTGTATTTTCACAAGACTCACTCTCCTTTTCCAGCTCAAAATTTGGCTCTTGAGGAAAATCTTTTACTGATACTGTGTCAAGGTTGTTAAAATCAAAGGGAAGTCTTTTTAGTCTTTCCTCTGGTATTATGCCTAAATCACCGATTTTCTTGATTTCTTCCAGGTCATTAGTAGAGTAATAACACATACAAGGCGGTTCCATAAAATCCAGTTGATCTTCTCGAAATTGATATATACAAATATTTGTATCCTTTGGTTGTCCTGTAAGCTTTGAAATTGGAATATAATATTCATACACCTTTCTTAAATAAGGATTATTCCCCTCTGCCACCTGATAGCAATTTACTTTTCCATAATCAATGCCGTCTTTTAAAGGCTCAACAGTTCTTATAATTCCAGGATAGTCATCACTTTTAGATTTAGAAGTATAATATTCTACTACATCCCCCGGAAATTCCTCCAATAACTCCGGCTTAGTGGCGGTTATTTTATTTCTCTTTTTTTCCTTTTTAATTTCTTCTAGAACTTCTTCCTTGTCCGGAATAATGTTTCCATTAGAATGCTGATAGATAAAACTGTCAATATAAAAAGGTAACTGGCAGATTGCACTTAGCTTAAAAATTGATTCTTCCGGGTCCAAATCACTTTTTAATATATATCTAAAAGCCTTTGCATCCTTTTCATCAAGCCTTAATGTTTCTACAAGAACTGCTATTTTCTTTGTGAAATGATTTCCAATTCTAACATCGTGATATGCGACTTTTTTTCCCTCTTTAGTTACATATAATTCAAAAATATCATCATCAAAATACATTACCGTAACAACAGGTAAGGCTAATTCTTTTGAAAGTTTTTTTCCAATCTTCGCCATGGCATCAAAATCAAATTCGGCTTCGTCTTCTAAAATAGTATCCCATCCATCAGCAATATTATATATTGAATATCCTGCCGGAACCTTGTATTCCTTTTTGTCCGGATTATAAATATTCATGTTACATAATTTCATTCCCATAATATTTTCCTCTTTATTATCCTAAATGTATTTTTTAAAGTTTAACAAAATATCTTAAACTTCAAAAAATATTATACAATTCTATCTCTTCTTTGTGAATACTCATGAAAAATCACTTAACTTCCCTTTACATCATGCTTATCAATTATAAATGCACAGATAAACATAATAATCATTCCAATAATCCCCGTAGCAAAACAAAACACACTGGGGAATTTCAAGGCAGAGTAAAGCAACTGTATCTGCCTTGATTTTTCAGTACCAATTATGGAATTGGCTGCGGCTTACCAAGCTCCGCCGCCACCTCCGCCTCCGCCACCGCCGGAGAATCCTCCACCGGATGAGCCACCGGAGTAACCACCTGAACTTCCTGAAGATGGAGTCGGTGGAACCGCCGATTTGGTACAGGAATGAATCATGCTATGGCACCAGACAGTTGAATATACAAATTCCCTACCGTCTGAACGATACCAGCTTGGCTGTGGCACATTTATTCTTTCAAAATGTTTTGTCCATGTAGTATCTAATCCTAATATAGCTGCATAAGGTAATATATGATAGAAATATTCCGGTTCTTCATTGCTTAATTCCACAATTTTGTCATATTCCGCTTCTTTGATAAATCGGCGAAATCCCTGAATTTTTCCCATTAATTCAACATTTGTGCTGGATCTTTTTTGCATAATAATTGAGAAAAAGAATACTATTACCTGAGCAATCATATAAAGGTAAACATGTATATTATTCGGATATATGAAATAAAAAGCTGCTAATACCAGTATTCCAAACAAATACATTAAAACACCAAGAATTACTTTTGCTTTGCCTTTTCCGCCTTTTATGCTGTTGTCAAAGCCATCCCAGGCAAATATGAATCCAAATAATGCAGGTATGGCAGGCAATATACACATAAATATTCCATCAAATCCATCATTCGCTATAGTAAGTACCAACATGTTTATTGCAGCAAGTAAAATACATACAAAACGACTTAAAGAAGATGATGTCGTAAATACTTCTCCGTATTTTTCATTATAAACCTCTTTCACTTCTTTTTTTGCATTATCAAGAGATGTTCTAAAAGATGAAGAAACATTTTTGGTATTTACGGTATTTTTTTTCTTAAACAAGCCATTCATAAATGTCTTGGCATATTTAGGCTCACTTTCCTGGATATTTTTTTCCTTTTTTATAATGAAGTTTTTCTTATCTTGCTCAATGGATAAATAACCTTTGTTGGCCAGATAAAAAATCATGTTCATCATTTCTGAATCGTCAATTGCTTCATCTAATGCATATCCGACTTCAGCAGGAGTTAAGTTGTCCGGTGGGTAAAATTCCACAGTTTCTATTATTTTTTCATCTCGTCCATATAATACCCACAAAATCAAGGTCAGTAAAGCTGTAAGAACTGCCACTATGGATATTATTAATATGCTTCCCTTATGGGCTTCTGCCATACTTCTGGCATCTGACCAATATCCATCCGGAAGTGTAGTATCTCTAAGAGTAACCCCATAACCTTTAGGGAGATTTTCTCCTTCAAGATATATGGTTTTATCATCAGCCCATGACTCAAAATACTCTCCCCAGCTTGCGGTATCACTCTCACCGTAGCTTCCGGCATAAACATACATATCAGACCAGTTAATATCCTCCGGTAAGGTTAATGATAAGCTTGAATATCTTATAGATGTTTCCCATTCTGTTGGAAGCATATTTTGTGCAAGAAAATCTGCTTCGGCCTCTTCATCCTTATAATATTCAATCTGATAATGTAAAACAAAGGTCTGATCACCGGTTAGATAAACATCGCCATCACCAATTCTTACCACTTTATTGTTGCCGGATTCTTCTATTTTATATTTAAAACCATCTACTGAAATATTTTTTATTTCATAAGTATTATCTGTTGCTTTTGGAATATTTCTAGTAATACCATGGTGGGACTGTCGAAAATCCACCTTGATTTCCTCTGTAATAGAGGCTGTATGTCCTTTATCAAAAACAGCAGACACATTAAATTCTTTTGTCACATAATCATCCGGATTAGAATCATCATATTCTTCTGCATAGGATGTCCCCAATGGAATCATGATAAGACATATAATCAGTCCCATCATCAATAAAAGTTTATTTTGTTTTTTCATTAGAAGCTCACCTTCACATTTTCTCTTTCTGCTGCATCTGCTACTTCAAACATCGGCTGTTTTTCAAAATGGAAAATTCCTGCAATAATGTTGCTTGGAAAGCTCATTACTACATTATTGAAATTTCGTACAACAGCATTATAAAATTTTCTGGAATTTGCAATATCTTCTTCCACCTTCAAAAGCTGTCCCTGTAAATCTAAAAAGTTTGTATTTGCCTTTAAATCAGGATAGCTTTCAGCTAAGGCAAAAATGTTATGAAGTGCCCCACTTAATGCAGCTTCATTTTGGATACGCTCCTGGACATTTTGCGAATTTTTCGCTGCATTTCTGGCAGCAATAACCTTTTCTAAAGTCTCACTTTCATGTTTTGCATAGCCTTTGACTGTTTCAACCAAATTGGGAATCAAATCAAATCTCTTTTTTAGATACACATCCATGGTTGAAAAAGCTTCTTCAACCTTGTTTTTGCTTCGCACCATTTTGTTATAAGATGCAATTACCCATAACAAGATAAGTACAACTACTCCTATCACAATATACTTCACCATTTCTGACATCCTCCTGTGTAAATAATTAATAGTAACTCAAAGCGGACATTCTCACTCCACTTTTTACTTGCGTTTAAACTATACTAAGATTACTATATTTTTCTGAATAACACAACAATTTGCGATATTTGACCACACATATTGTAATATTTGACACAAATAACTCATATTATATTTCTTTTATTCTAAAAATATTGGACAAATAATATTCCAAATCTCCTTTTCTACTATTTACACTAAAATTTTGAAATAAACCTTTTTTGCCCGTCAATTCCACCAAAAGAAAAATGGAGTACCCTCCTTAAAATTATCATTAAATTTCTAAAAATTTTGTAGTTGACATTAATATTTTTATATAATACAGTAAAATTCCATTCCAAGATTCTATAATAAAAACAGCAAGTAAAAATCCGGAGATTATTAATAATAATAATCTCCGGAAACAATTCTTAAATCTTCCTTTTCATAAATTTCATTTTCCACATGGTAGCTGTTAAGCACCGGATTTTTGGCCATTAATGAAAGAATAAAATAACTTGCCTTTGAGTCATAAGCCAGTTTTATATCTTCTAACGATGGCCTAGAAGGTGATTCGGGATGGGAATGCCAATTTCCAAGAGGCTTTAATCCAAGCTTTCGCATGTCTTTAACAGCCTCCATCTGGTCTTTTGCATCAAGAGAAAAATGGTCAGAAGCATGATCTATATTTTCAAGATAATAAATCTTTTTTATAAACCTTGTTCCATCCTTTTCTTCTTCTCCTGCCAACAAACCACAGGCTTCCTCAGGAAGATGTTCTTTTGCATAATTTATAAGGTCATCATATAAATTATAGTCCATCCTAATAATTCTCAATTTTCACCTCAAATCTGCCTGCTGTTTCTTCGCAAACTTCCTGTTCATAATCTATAAGTTGTGTAATTGTAGGATTTTTTCCGCATACTTTGCAAGAAGAATTATCTTTTGGAAGTTTTACCTTCCTAAACTCCTGCTCAATGGCATCATAGGTTAAAAGATAACCTGTAAGAAGTTTTCCCACACCAAGAATATATTTAATAGCTTCCATAGCCATAAGAGAGCCAATGACTCCTCCCATAGCACCGATTACACCTGCCTGTTTACAAGTAGGCACTGCATCCTTTGGGGGTGGATTTTTAAATACACATCTATAGCACGGACCTTCATTTGGCACATAAGTCATAAGCTGACCCTTAAATCTGATAATTCCCGCATGACAAAAAGCCTTTTTTTCCATTACGCAGGCGTCATTTATCAAAAATTTTGCCGGGAAATTATCCGTTCCATCAAGTATAAAATCATATTCTCTTATAAGTTCTCTAATATTTGTAGAATCAACAAAGCAATGATAAGTTTTTACATTTACATCCGGATTCATGGCATTCATTGTTTCTTTTGCTGATTTAACTTTTGCCTTTCCTATATCAGATGTGGCATGTATAATCTGCCTTTGAAGGTTTGAAAGATCTACTTCATCCGCATCTGCTATACCTATGGTTCCAACTCCTGCGGCTGCAAGATACATTGCCGCCGGTGCTCCTAATCCTCCTGCTCCAATAATAAGCACTTTGGCATTTAATAACTTCTTTTGTCCTTTTGCACCTACTTCTTTAAGAATAATATGACGGCTATAACGCTCAATTTGTTCATCTGTCATTGCCATTAGCATCCGCCTCCCATGAAATAAAGAAATTCTACCGAATCACCTTCTTTTAATACTGTTGTTTCTCTATCATCAAAAGAAATAAACTCATCATTAATGGAAACTGTCACATACTGTGGGGTTTCAACCTCTTCTATTTCAATTAATTCTGTCAGTTTTAAATCATCTTTATATTCTTTTTTTTCTCCAGCTACTGTTATTGTCATTTCTTTCTTCCTCCATACTATATATTTTCTTCAATCCAGTCTGATATTTCATTATATTTTTTATATCCAATTTGTTTTCCTATATCCTGTCCGTTTTTAAATAAAATCAAGGTAGGATTTGATAAAACCTTATATTTTCTTGCCAATTCAATATCAAAATTTGTATTAACTTTAAAAACATTTATTTTACCTTCATAACTATCCTCAATTTCACTAAGTTCAGGGGCAATTTTTTTGCATGCCACGCAAGAGTCTGTATAAAAATCAACTAATACAAGAAGATTGTTTTCCAAAACTTTTTCATTAAAATTATCAACATTTATTCTGATAGCCATAGCTTACTCCACCTTTCTTACAAATAATGTATAGGTACCGTCTTCATTATCAAGAAGCTTAAGAATACGGTGTCCGTCCTCTTTAAAAGAACGGGGAACATTTTGCACAGGTTCACCATCATTCATACGCACTGCTAATACCTGACCTTCGTCAAGCTCTTCAATTGCAACTTTTGCTGTGACGAAAGTTAATGGACACACCTTATCCGTAATATCTACGCTTTCATCAAATTCCATAATAATAACCTCCTGTGTTTCTTTTATTTTTATCCCTGATAGGCTTTATTAAGTGCTTCTTTAAGGCCCTCTTCTCCAATTCTTTCTAAAGTAGCACGAAAACGCTCACTTTTATTTGCATTGGCCTCAAAATAATCAATTGCCGCATCTGTTACTTTAAAAAGAGTTTCTTTATCGCGAATAATTGGAAGATATTCCTTTGCCTTATGAATTTTATTTCCAAAGGTTCCTCCAAAAGATACAATATATCCGGCTTCTCCTTCCCAGGCATCTGTAGGGCAGCTCTTTACGCACCTTGCACAATATGTGCATAAATCCCGGTCTATTTCCACCTTGTCATCCACCATTTTAAGAGCATTTTCACGACATGCCTTTATACATACTCCACATGAAATACAATCATCTTCCTTATATGTAACTGTCATGCCACCTTTAATTCCAACATCATTTTCCTCTGCCTTAAGGCAATTGTTTTGGCAACCTGTTACCCCAAATTTAAATTTGTGAGGAAGTTCCCTTCCAAAATATCTGTCATTTAACTCTTTAGCCAAAGTATAGGTATCTATACAACCTGACGGACATACCTTTATACCCTGACATGCAGTAATAGTTCTTACTCTTGGACCACATACTCCGGCAGATACTCCACCTTTTTCCAGTTCTTTTTTAACTTCTGCAAGATCATTTACATTTATAAAAGGTATCTCTATTCCCTGACGGGATGTCATATGAACATATCCATTTCCATATTTATCAGCTACCTCTGCTACAACTTTTAATGCTTTTGTATCAAGATTTCCCCCTATTACCGCAAGTCTTAATGACCCGTAGCCCTTTTGAACCTGGGACATAAATCCGCCTGCTTTTAATTCTTTGTAATTAATATTTTCTGCCATAATAACTCCTTTTATTTATTACTATTTTCTATTGCCTGCTTAAAATCTTCAATTATATCCTCCACATCTTCTATCCCCACAGAAATACGGATTAAATCATCATATACTCCTGCATCTTCAAGCTCTTTTGGGCTGGAATGAAGAGAAATCGTAGAAGCCGGATGTACCACTAAAGTCTTTGTATCACCTATATTTGAAACTATATAAGGAATTTTCAAATTGTTAATAACCGAAAAAGCTTTCTCTTTAGACCCTACCCGAATGGTAATAATTCCGCCATATCCGCCCTCTAACTGGCTTTTTGCTATTTCATGCCAGAAACTTGATTTAAGCCCCGGATAATTTACCTTTATATCAGGATAATTACCTTCAAGCCAGTTGGCTAAAATAGAGGCATTTTCACATTGCTTTTTCATTCTAAGTCCCAAAGTCTCTAATCCAATAATGTTTAAATATGCATTAAGTGGAGAAAGGCAGACTCCAATATTCCTATATAAACCTGCCCTCAATTTACTGATATAGGCAAAAGGTCCAAATTTTAAATGCTGACCCAAAACTGAATATTTTTCTTTTGTCCATTTAAAATGTCCTCCATCCACCAGTATTCCGCTAATAGAATTACTGCTTCCATTTATATATTTTGATGAAGAATTAATTACCACATCTGCACCGTGTTTAATTGCCTTTATTAAATATGGAGTCGCCGTAGTATTGTCAATTATAAGAACAACTCCGTGAGAATGAGCAATTTCAGAAAGTTTTTTAATGTCTGTTACATCTAAACAGGGATTTCCAATAGTCTCAGCAAAAACCAGCTTTGTTTTATCTGTAAATGCATTTTCTATCTCATCCCAATCGTTGTTTTTAACATATTTTGTCTTTATCCCAAAAGCTTCTAAATCTCTGAATAAATCAATTGTTCCGCCGTAAATACTGGCACTTGAAATAATTTCATCACCTGCCTCAAGAATATTTAAAAGAGCCATTGAAAGTGCAGCCATACCGGAAGCACAGGCAACTGCCCCTATTCCTCCTTCTAATTTTGCAATTCTTTCTTCAAAAAAAGTCACTGTAGGATTTGCTACTCTGCTATAGCAATATCCCATCTTTTTTCCAGCAAAGATTCCTTCCAAATCCTCAGCAACCTCCTGAAAAAATGCACTGTTTTGATATATAGGCGGCAATGTAGCTCCCTGTTTTTTTTCAGACACTCCTATATGTAAAAGGTCTGTATTAAATCCCACCTGTATCACCTCTTTTGTCTTTTTTAACTTTCCCCATCGGTTAGGTAGGATAATAACAGAACATTAAAACCGGGTCAATAAACCCGGTTAATGCTATTAATGATAACTAATTATCACTTTTATTTATAACAATGATTTTTCCTTATTTTATGCCGGTTTGGGCAATTTTATTTACAATCATTTCCAATTTATTTTTTCAATTTCTTTAAAGGCCGACCTAAAATTATTTTCATCAAGGTTAGAATAATTAATAATAAAACAATGCTGTTTTGGCGTATTTGTAAAATAATAGTCAGATAAGGCTTTCACTTTTATTCCTATATCCCTTAACTTTTTTTCTATGAATTTATCTGATTTATCTGTATCAACATTTACAACAAAATGAAGTCCTGAATCATTTTCCAAAATCTTACATTTTTCCCCTACTTCACTTTCATTAATGATATCCATAAATTTTTTTCTTTGTTTTGTATAATACAATCTCATTCTGTTAATGTGCTTTTCAAGATACCCTTCAGAAATAAACTTAGCCAGAGTATATTGCTCAAAATTTGAAACTGTACATGAATAAAAAGACATATTTTTATAAAACAAATTGGCTAAATGCACCGGTAAAATCATATAGCTGATTCGAATAGTAGGCGCCAGTGATTTTGAAAAAGTATTCATATATATTACTTTCTCACAACCATCTATAGAAAAAAGCGGTGGAATAGGTTTTCCTGAAACCCTAAACTCACTATCATAATCATCTTCAATTATATATCTGCCCTCTTTTGCATTGACCCAGGAAAGTACTTCATATCTGCGGCTTGCAGGCATGGAAATTCCTGTGGGATAATGATGATTAGGGCAAATATGTGCTATTGAAGCTTCACTTTTTTCAAGTTCTAAAGCTGTTACCCCTTTATCATCCATAGATGCATATTTACAAACTATATCCTGCTTTTCGTAGACTTTTTCAAGCTTTTTATAGCCCGGATTTTCTATAACATAAATTTTATCCCTTCCTAAAAGCTGAACAATAAGACCATAAAAATATTCCGTTCCAGAGCCAATAATAATCTGGTTTGGATCTACTAACATACCTCTAAAAGATTTCATATGTAAGGCTATGGCCTCCCTTAATTCCAATATTCCGGCTGTAGGAGAAATCTCCATTAATTCCTCTTTTTTATTACTCATTACCTCACGGGAGATTCTGTTCCAAATAGAGAAAGGAAAATTGTCAGGATTAATGCTATTACTGGAAAAATCATATTTATAATCTCTTTGATTGGGAATTTTTATATCATAATTAACTTTAGAATCCATTGTGACATTTATCATTTTTTCAATTTTAGCCACATAATAGCCTTTTTTTTGCAAGGTATAAACATATCCTTCACTTATTAACTGATCATAAGCATTTTGTATGGTAATGGTGCTAATTCCATTGTTTCTTGCAAAGGTTCTTTTTGATGGAAGTTTCTCTCCAGGCTTTAATTTTCCTGATAAAATGTCTTTTTTAATTGATTTATATAGAAAAACATATAAAGGTTCTTTTGCATCATCAAAATTGTAGGTTATCATTTTTCCCCTCCTAATCTGGAATATAAAAACAGTTCATTATGATAGTTTTTATATATCCAGATTTATTATATGATTTTTCCCATTAAATCACAAGGAGGAAAAAAGGAAACCTACAAACTTTTATCCAATCATTTTCTTTATATCATCTTCTACATTTGAAATACCTGAAATTCCAAAATTTTCCACCAGCACTTTTAATACATTTTCTGAAATAAATGCCGGAAGAGTTGGACCAAGGTGAATATTTTTAACCCCCAGGTAAAGAAGGGCAAGTAATACAATTACTGCTTTTTGCTCGTACCAGGAGATATTGTATACTATTGGAAGTTCGTTTACATCCTCAAGTCCGAATATTTCTTTAAGTCTTAATGCAATAAGGGCAAGTGAATAGGAATCATTGCACTGTCCTGCGTCAAGAAGTCTTGGAATTCCTCCGATATCTCCTAAATCCAGCTTGTTGTATTTATATTTTGCACAACCTGCGGTAAGGATAACTGTATCTTTTGGAAGTGCCTTTGCAAAATCACTATAATAATTTCTGCTTTTTGCTCTTCCATCGCAACCTGCCATTACAACGAATTTTTTTATGGCACCGGACTTAACTGCATCTACTACTTTATCTGCCAGAGCAAATACCTGCTCATGGGCAAATCCACCTGTGATTGTACCGGATTCAAGCTGTGTTGGAGCCTGGCATTTTTTTGCCAGTTCAATTATTTGTGCAAAGTCCTTCTTTTGTCCGTAAGGGGCATCAATGTGCCTACATCCCGGATATCCTGCTTCTCCTGTGGTAAATAATCTGTCTTTATAAGAATCTGATGGTGGCACGATACAGTTTGTTGTCATAAGAATTGGACCATTAAATTTTTCAAATTCTTCCTTTTGTTTCCACCAGGCATTTCCATAATTTCCCACAAAATTATCATACTTTTTAAAGAATGGATAATAATGAGCCGGAAGCATTTCAGAATGAGTATAAACATCCACTCCGGTATTTTTTGTCTGCTCCAAAAGCATTTCAAGATCCTTTAAATCATGACCTGAAATAAGAATAGCCGGATTGTTTCTAACACCAATATTTACTGAGGTTATCTCTGGATTTCCATACATAGAGGTGTTTGCTTCATCTAAAATCGCCATTTCCTCAACACCATACTTACCACATTCTAATGTAAGGCTTACAAGGTCATTTACTGATAAACTGTCATCTAAAGTTTTAGCAAGGGCTTCCTGTAAAAATGCATCCACTTTTTCATCATCTTTAAGAAGAGCGTTTGCATGTTTTGAATAGGCTGCAAGACCCTTTAAGCCGTAGGTAATAAGCTCACGAAGAGATCGTATATCTTCATCTTTTGTTGAAAGAACTCCTACTGTCTTTCCTTTTTCTTCAAATTCTTCCTCTTTTCCATTCCAAAGAGAAGCTTTTGGAAGTTTGTCTGTTTCTGAAACTTCTTCTAGTAATTTTGATTTAATTAAAAGAGTATCTTTGATTCTGTCCTTAATGGATTCTTTGTCAAAGTTTACATTTGTAATGGTTGAAAATAAATTTGTGGAAATTAAATGATTTACATTTTTTGAAACTGTTTTTCCTTCTTTTCTAAGGGCTGTGGTTACTCCACAAAGGCCTTTTGTAACATAAACAAGTAAATCCTGTAAATTTGCAAGCTGAGGTGTTTTTCCACATACACCAGATTTTGTGCATCCACTGCATCCAGCTGTTTCCTGACATTGATAACAAAACATTTTATTTTCCATGGCTTTTGACTCCTTTAAATTGCTTTTTAACTATTTGCTTGATGTAATTACTATAATCCATAGAAACAAAACAGCAGGTTGCAAATGCAACTTTTTTATCTTATAATTATGATTACATTTTAAGAGTAAATATTACTTCTTTCTCAGTAGCTAATGACACTTTTAAACATTTTTTAAAAGCGGCATAAGCTAATAAAAATTCCAAACATAAAGAATCAAAACCAAAAAGGCAGGTAAACTTATGAAAAACGAAATCCAGTTTTATAAGAATGAATTATTTGAAAATATAAAAAATAATGATGTTGACACCCTTCTTGGCTGTATTAAATCCTTTAAAAAGGAATACAAAAAAGGGGAAACTATCTACTTAGAAGAGGATAAAATTTATTATTTGGGAATTATTATATCCGGAAGTGTACATATGCTTAAAAGTGATATATGGGGAAACAGTTCGTTGTTTACCTTTTTCGGACCGGGTGAATTATTCGGGGAAAGCTTTGCAGTACAAAAAAATATTTCCTCTTCTGTTATTTTTAAAGCTTCCCAGGATACTAAAGTTCTCTTTCTTGCAGCCACCAACATAATCCATACCTGTCCAAATGCCTGTGCTTTCCATGCCCAGATTTCAACAAATCTTTTTAATTTATTGGGAATTAAAAACCAGAAGTTTTTAGATAAAATAGAAATTCTCTCCAAGGCAAGCATTAGAGAAAAGCTTTTGGCTTACATTTCCCAGCTTTCCCAGGAACAAAATTCCAGATATGTTCACTCCCCTCTCTCCCGTCTTTCTCTGGCAGACTACCTTAATGTTAATCGAAGTGCCATGAGCCGTGAGCTTTCAAAGATGCGGGATGAAGGAATTATTGATTTTGATAAGGATACTTTTATTATCAGGTAAAAAGAAGATGGAAAAAACGAAAGATAAACGCCTGGGGGCTATTGATACCCTTCGGGGAATAACAATTGTAAGTATGATAATATACCATTTTTGTTGGGATATGGTATTTATCTTTGATATGAAATGGAAATGGTTTCATGGCATGGAAGCCCTGATTTGGGAGCGTTTAATATGCATAAGCTTTATTTTTATCTCCGGTTTTTGTCTGGTTTATTCAAAAAATCCCATAAAACGAGGGGTTTTGCTTTTTTTATTAGGGGGATTAATAACAACAATAACCTATCTTGTAATGCCCAAAAATTTAATTGTTTTCGGGATATTAACACTCATTGGAAGCTGTCTTATCTTTGTGGGATTATGTAAAAAATGGCTGATGAAAATCCCACCAATAGTGGGAATTGTCAGTTTTCTTTTATTGTTTTTATTAACCGTAAATGTAGAACAAAAATCAATTGTCTTTTTGGGAAGAAAGTTAATAAATCTTCCCGGATTTTTGTACCAAAACTATTTTAGCTCATATTTAGGCTTTCCTCATTCAGATTTTTTCTCCAGAGATTATTTTCCAATCATACCCTGGATTTTTATATTTTTACTTGGATTTTTTGTATCAATCCAAATAAAAAAAGAAATGGGTAATGGAAAAAAATTTTCATTACTAAAAAAAGAAATTCCCCTGTTTAGCATACTTGGGAAAAATTCCCTTATTATCTATATGATTCATCAACCATTACTTTACGGACTTTGTCTGCTATTAACAATCATTTAGCTATACTTCGTTTTCATAATGCATATTTTTTCATTAAACTAACCAAAAATGCAGCTAACCCGGAATCAAGTCCGAATCAGCTGCACTTTTTTTAGCTACAAGCCTATATAGTATATGGTAATGCATTATTGAATTATAAATTTGCTAAGTTCATCATTAATGGAGTATGCTGAATCTGAAACCGAATTAGCAGCTTCCTCAACCCCTTTGGACTCACTTGCAATGTCAGCGGACATCTGAGTAAGGTTTGCAACAGTAGAGGTAACCTCCTGTGAACTAGCTGACTGCTCCTCGGATATTGCAGCAACGCTGGTGGCAATATCATTTACATCACCCATCATATCAATCATTTCCTTCATTATCTGGGCTGTATTGTTAAGATCCATATATATCTTATTAAAGCTTTCCCCTGCCTTTACAACGGCTTGGCTGTTTTCATTTATTGAATCCATATTTGACTGGGATTTTTCGGCAAGGTTTCTTATAAGTTCAGTTATTTCAGAAATAATAGTACTGATTTCCTTGGCAGCATCCTGGCTGTTTTGAGCAAGTTTTCCAATTTCATCAGCTACAACTGCGAAACCTTTTCCGGCTTCACCTGCTCTTGCCGCCTCTATACTGGCATTAAGTGAAAGAAGGTTTGTCTGCTGGGAAATTGAATCAATCATTTCAACAATTTCAGTAATCTTGTCTGCTGATTCACCAACATTGGAAACTACATCATTCATCTCATTCATGGATAAGGTAATTGCCTCCATATTGCTTTCAACAGTTGTCATATCCTTTTGGCCTATGTTGGCCTGCTCAAGTAATTCTATCATTGTCTGATTGGTTCTGTTACCATTATCAGTAAGATCTGCCACTGCCCCGGCAAGCTGTGTTGCGTTATTTGCAAGCTCACTTACTGCATCAGCGATATTATCCATTGTGGTTTGAATCTGTCTCATGGAAGTAGATTGCTCATTAGCTCCATCTGTCATCTTGGCGGAAGCATCTTTAGAAGTGGAGGAATCCACCTTTAGCTGCTCTGCCTTGCTTTGGATAACATTAATGGTCTGATTCATGGTATGAACATAGTTTTCCATTTCCTTACTGATAAGACCGATTTCATCCCCTTTGTCCCTAGGCATAGATGTTGTAAAATCTCCTTCAGATATTTTAAGAATACTGTTTGAAAGACCATTAACCGGTTTTGTAATTACACGATTGATTGTAATTACTATTACAAGAACTATTAATACAATCAAAACAGACATTGCTATCGCTGCAAATATCATAAACTTATTTGAGGATGCCATTACATCATTAACTGCAACAGAAGATACTAATGTCCAAGAGGTACCCTGAATAGGATAAAATGTAACATAATAATCAAGACCATTTGATGGCTGATGAATTACCTTAACATCTCCCTCAGTTGCACTTTCTACAAATGATTTTACTTCTGTTACATAATCACTTCCAGCCTCTGAAACTGTTTTTCCGTTTAATTCACTATCAAAATATGAAAGAATATAATCTCCTGCAAGAACCATTGAACCACCTGTTTTCATTGGCGTAAGCTGGCTTACCTCCTCTTGAAGGTCTGTAAGATATACATCCACTCCACATACTCCTTTTTCACCATTATAAAAATCATTTTCCCTTACAAAAGTAACACAAAGTTCTCCTGTGGTGGTATCCGTATAAGGGTCAGTTTCTACGAAGGTTTCATGACCCTTTGCTGCTTTGTACCATTCTCTTTCGGTAGGTTTAAAGGAAGAATCTACCGTAGTACCGTCTGCAAAAATACAGGTATCATCTGAAAAACCAATATAAATACCGGTGTTTTCCACAGCATCGTATTTGGCAGATGGTTCTATATATTTTTGAAGTGCCTCATGATCCTTAAAATAAACCTGTTCCATGGTGTCACAATATTCGCCAAATTTTGCAGTCATCATTCTAAATCCTGTACCTAACTGGTAGGCATTGGAAGATGTTTCTGCCTTAAGATCCATAAGCGATGTTTCTTCAATAGTTGAACGAGCATTGAGTGTTAAAAAAGCAATAATTGAAACTACACCAATTATAATTATTGGAAGTAGTAACAAAAGAAGTGTCTTACTGATACTCTTTTTAACTTTTATTTGTTTGGATGAATTTTTTTTAGTATTTGACATTTTTTACACCCCCACTAGATTGTTTATATTATTCTGCATTACTAAAAACAATTCTTACAATAAAAACTTCATCACTATTGCCATCGACACATTTTCCCATAAAAAGAAGAGTCAGTTTTATAAATTTTTCTCCAAATTTATGTTTTTTTATTAAAATGCTTTGTGATTGCAAAGTAGAGTTTGTTAATAATTTTCATTTGTATCTTAGCTTTTTTAAGCAAGAACTAAAATTTAAACAATAAAGGCCGAAGTAAGCCTTCGACCTTAAGATTTTTGTTCAATTACCTTTCATTCATAACTACTTCATATTCTGTATTTTTTCATTTATCTTTTTTGCCTCGGCACGATAATGCATCATAAAGATAAACCAGATAATAAATGCCACTCCCAGCTGAATTAATGCAATTATTATTCCCTGAGTAATTGTTGTTTTATTTCCAAGCCAGCCCACAAAAAAAGCTACTATTGTGTAAACAATACATCCTGTGCCCATGTGAATAAGAATTCTTATTGGCATTGGAAGATTATCTTTTTTATAAACCATGGTTGGAACTCCAAATCCCAGTCCGATTAATACACATCCTAAAATCATTTTTGTAAAGCGGTAGTTTTCCAAGGTAAAATTTCCTTTAAAACCAATATCAAAGCCTATTCCCACTATGCAAAATATTGCCATTGCCATTCCTATTCCCATTATTGAACTTTTTAATAAATCTCTCATTGCTTTCTCCTCCTATAATCCAAGATATTTTTTAAATTCCGGCAGATATGTTCTTGACACATAATCCTTGCACCCGTTTTTTAATTTTAATAATAATGTTCCTGAAAAACCAGGTTCAATACTGTCCATATATGATAAGTTGATTAATGTGGATTTTGATATCTGCATAAACTGTTTTCCTAACTGCATTCCCAATTCATAAAGTCTTTTTTTGGAACGGTATCTTTGTTTTTCTCCGTAAATTATCGTTTCCCCGTTTTCGACTCTGACCATGTATATTTCATTAGCCTTTAAAACCACAAGGTCTTCTTCATTTTTAAATGCAGTTAATGGACTTTCATTCGTGCTGAATATGTCTAACATTTTCTGTATTTCCTCTGTGATTTTATCGGTATGTATTACCGCGTAGGGTTCTTTGAATTCAGCCGAAATGTCAACGCTTACCTTCACTTTCTGGCCTCCTTTCTCTTTGATGATGCAATGATACAATAAATAAAAAAGCCTGTCTTAAAATTTAAGGCAAGTAGCAAAATATAAAAGGTGAAATGCAAGAATTTTATCTTATATTGTTTTCATACTAATTAATCGCCAAAAAAATTATAGTCCATTTCGCAATTTTAAACAATTTAAAAACTTGCGAAATGAACTATATATCTACCTGATATTCTATTTTTCTAATATTAATGCTGATTATCGAAGTGGATACCATCCCAATAAACAGTCTTATTCATAATGGTTTCCGGCAAAAGCTCTACATCTTTAAGAGCATACTCCTTAAATTTTTCAAAACCGACTCTGTCAATGATATATCCAATATGCTCTTTTCTTGCAGGTGCATTTGGTGAAATATTATCTTCTACAAAATTGTAGGTATTTTTTATAATTTTAACAATATTTTCTTCATCAGCCCAAATCAGGAAATCTTTGCCAAGACGAGGATTTTTCTTTCCTGTACGCCCCATAATGGTAAGCTTATAGTATTTCTTTTGGGAACGGGTCCAGGCTCTTGTAGGACATTTGGTAATGCAGACTCCGCAGCCGATACATTTTTCCTCATCTCTTACTATTTTATAATTATCCATGC
This sequence comes from Acetitomaculum ruminis DSM 5522, assembly GCF_900112085.1. Taxonomy (GTDB): domain Bacteria; phylum Bacillota; class Clostridia; order Lachnospirales; family Lachnospiraceae; genus Acetitomaculum; species Acetitomaculum ruminis. The sequence continues at coordinate 6,747 of NZ_FOJY01000024.1, read as the reverse complement.
GAAGTGCTCCCACAGAAAGAGACTGGCATCCCTTAACACAGGCATTACAGCTTACACAACGATTTGGGTCGTATTGTGGCATAGTCATACCTATAATTCCAAAATCATGCATTCTTGCCTTTGCGCAATCGTTAGAGCATCCGGTACATGCCACCTTGAAATGTAAATCATTTGGAAATATTTCTTTATCAATGCGTCTTGCCAGTGTTGCAGTGTCATAATTGGCAAAAGGACAGACATTATTTCCTATGCAGGCACTTATATTTCTGGTACCTGAAGCACTGTATCCCTTATCCTTATCCTCAGCATTCTGATTAATTCCTACCTTTTCAATAACCGGTTGAAGAAGCTTATTAACCTCTTCCATATCCTCAAGGTGTATTCCCTCAATCTCAAATCCCTGTCTTGTTGTTAAATGAACATATCCGTTGCCATATTTTTGAGATATTTCCTGAACCATGCCAAGTACTTTAGCATCACAGTATCCTCCCGGAACACGAACTCTTGAAGCACCAAAGCCTCTTTTTTTAGATATTCTCCAGGCATTTTTCTTTGCTTTTTTTGTATTAATATCCAGTCCCATAGTTTACCTCCTTACCGTTAATCAAAAAGTTCTTTGGCATCTGTATAATTAAACACCGGTCCATCAAGGCAGACATATTTATCATCCATCTTACAATGACCACATTTTCCAAGTCCACAGCACATTTTACGCTCATAACTTGTCCAGATTTGCTCATCTAAAACCCCAAGTTTTTCAATTTCCATAATTGAAAATTTAATCATTACCGGAGGTCCAACGCAGATAAATACTGCATTTTTAATATCCTTAAATTTTAAATCAGGAATATATTTTGTAACCATTCCCGTATGCCCTTCATATCCATCCGGTGCATTGTCAACGGTTTTTATAACATTAATGGTTTTCTCCCACTCTTTAAAATCATCTTTAAAAAGAACATCCTGTGGAGATTTAAACCCGGCAATAAGGGTGGTGCTTACCGCATCAGAAGGATTTTTTGCAAAGTGCTCAATTACACCTCTCATTGGTGATACACCGGTACCACCGCCTATTATAACCAGTTCTTTCCCTTTAAAATTATCAATTTCAAAGCCGTTTCCGTAAGGTCCTCTAATGAAAAGGCTGTCTCCTACATAATTTTCAAAAACTTCATCTGTAACCTTTCCCACACGACGAATTGTAAAGTCAATAAGTCCGTCTCCAATTCCGCTGACAGATATAGGAGCTTCACCAAATTTTGGAATAGATATTTCAAAAAACTGCCCCGGTTTAACAGGGCCTTCATAAACCATTCTAAAAGTATATTCAAGTTCTGTATGTTTAATTACTTCTTTAATCTCAGAAAGCTGAGGAATGTATTCGTTTTTCATGTTACTCACCCTCCTTTGACAATTTATTAATAAGTGTAGAATATGAAATATATTCCGGACAGACATCATCACAGCGTCCGCAGCCTACACACATGGTGTAGCCAAAACGCTTTTCAAAGTCATAGATTTTATGCATTACCTTAAAGCGCATCCTGTCAGAATTATCCTGTCTAAACTCATGGCCTCCGGCAATCTGAGAATATCCGTCTACCTGGCAGCTTGCCCATACTCTTCTTCTTTCACCATTTTTTTCATTGTCCTTGTAAAAAATGTCCTGCATTGAAAAACAGGTACAGGTAGGACAGACAAAATTACAACGACCACATTTGATACACCTGCTGCCATATTCTTTAAAAAGTCCTGACTGCATTGTATCTTTTGTGATATTCTTTGGAAGGGTAACTTTTGTAGGATTTTCTGAAACAAAATCCGGATTTACATCCTTTTTTTCTCCACTTTCAAAGGCTTTTTTTAACTCTTCATCTTTAACATCAACAAATACTTCGCCTTCAGTACACTTTAGGTATAAATCATAATTATCGCATTTATTTGTTCCAAGACTTGCGCAAAAGCCTGTTTCGCAGGAATTACTGCATCCCATAAGAACAAATTTTGTCATTTTTCGGATTCTGTCATAATAAAAGTCCTCAAAACCATTTTTTAAATAAATTTCATCAAGGCGTTTTACTGCATGAATATCACATGAGCGTAAAAATACAAGCCTTTCCTTTTCCGGTTTTTTTGGAACAATGGTTTCATCCTCCGTAAAATAAAAAACAGTTTCGTTTATCGGTAATAAAATTTCTTTAAACGAATAATCAGATTTCTTTTCAAATTCAATCTCATCTAATGAATGAACCTTGTCATATCGCACAACATCTTCATCGGAAAATGTTCCGTCTCCTTTTTTTACAACCGGTGCGAATACATCGAAATCTTCAGACAGTTTTGAAAAAATCTCATCCATTTTTTCTTTTGAAAACCTGTAACCCATACTAATCTCCTTTCGCCTGTGTTTGTGAATTTTAAAACAATTAACTATAATAAAACGCTGTGTCTACATATACAGTAACTCATAGCGTTAATCTTTTATGTGACATTTATCACATGGACGTACATTTTTTATTAATTATATTTACTTTCTTTTTTATCTTTCTTTTCCTTCTTTATTTATTCCAAAGCCATATCAAATCGAGAAACTATATCTTCTATATCCTCCGGATTATTTGTGATTATAAGAACATAGGCCTTGTCATCAAGGTTTGAAAGATAAGCTCCTTTATTATCCTCGTCGGTATAATAAATTCCGTAATCATTTAATATTAATTATAATTTTCTAATTATTTTATCGAGTTATTCACTTTTATTTTTATATTTTTTTCATGTAATATCTTTTAGTTTTCTCATATTTTCTTTTTAGAATAATAATATTACAACTTTGAAAGGAGAAAGCAGATTATGAAAAACTATTCCAAAAAATTTTTATCACTTCTATGGATATTAGCTTTAATATTCACATTATTCCCGGCAATGAAGGGAAATGCCCAGGAAAGTCTTCCTGCTGATTGTATGGAACAAATCTTTGCTTTTCTTACCAGAGAAGATTCTGATTACAGCCAATACAAAGCCCAGATAGCCGAAGCTTCACAAAGTCAGTTTGTACTTAGTGAAGAATTAAAGGATAATACTATTACCATTACCACAGTTGCCAAAGGAGACTATGAAGAATTTAGCGGAAGTTGGGATTTCACCTTAGATGGTAATTACCTTAAAGCCACCATAAAAGATTCTAATGATATCACGGGAGCCGTTTTCTTTTATTATTTAGAAAGTGCCGTTTCTGATTATCTTGGCATGGATAGTGAGCTTGTAAATGGCTATATCAACGGTCTTATTGAAAATGATATTAATAATGAATACTTCATGGTTGAAACAGATGAGAATACTGATGCTAAAACATTAAAACTATATCTTGGTTCTACCTATGAAATGAAAGAGCTTGATACTTTCTATCTTGATTCAAATGCCCTGAGTATTGTTACTAAATTCACTAAAAGTAATAATTCCGGAACAGCCCGCATAGGAAAGATTTCCCTTTACTATAGTGGAGATATATATTCATCTGATATTTATATCGCAGAACATGGGGGATTAACAGATCTTGCCTATAAGTCAATTCTTGAAGCTGTCAAAAAACTAAAACCTCAAAATTATAGGTATTTCTTAGACACTTATAAAAAAATTGAGGCAAAACAAACTGACCAATATCAGGTTTCAATTATAACAAACAAGGCAAAACTTCCAGAAGTCCTTCAAAGCCTTGACGAGCATAACCATTTTATAAAAATACATTTTTCTGCTCCGTCTCTGTCCTCCACCAGTGTTTCCTTAACTGCCGGTAGCGCTAAAACATTAAAGGTAACAAGAGGCAGTGTTAAAAACTGGACTTCTTCCAACAAGGCAGTTGCTACAGTAAAAAACGGTTGTATCACTGCTCTTAAAAAAGGAACAACAACTATCACTGTAACCCTTGCTCATGGCACTAAGCTTACCTGCAAGGTTACCGTTAAAAATAATCCTTCAATTAAGATAAACGGAAAAACTTTTAACAAAAAGACCACCTATACCATAAAGAAGGGTAAATACCTCACCGTAAAAGTAAGTGGAAAGGCCAAAGGGGTAAATAATACCTATGCCAGCAGCAAAAAATCAATTGCCAAGGTGACCTCAGCTCGCAATCAAACAACTGTTAAAATCAAAGGCTTAAAAGTCGGAACTTCTAATGTCACCATAAAGGTAAACGGGGTAGCCTTTGTAATTAAGGTAAAGGTGAAGTAAAAAAGAAAAAATAAGATAAAAATATTCATTAAGAAGCCCCACTTTCAAAACTACAATTTTTTTAAAGTTTTGAAAGTGGGGGTTTTCTTCTTTCTTCCTCCCTGTTAATAATCTGAAGAATAAGCCTTTAAGTTTGAGCTTGATTACACTGCACCTATATTCTCCATAAAAGCTTTTCCGTACTCTTTCAATTCCTCTACCACAGAATTCGGGCTTACAAGTCTTACCTTAGTGCCTAATCCAAAAAGCCATCCATAAAAGTGCTGGCTGACATTTACTTCAACACTAAATTCACTCCAATTATCACCTATTGGTAAGAAATTTATATCTTTTTCTCCAAAACGATCCAAAAAAACGCCGCACATACTGTTTTCAAACTGAATTCTCACTCGTGTCTTGGTGCCACCATACATTGCGAATGTGGATTTTGAAAGATTAGACATATCATATTTTTTAAACTCTTTTTCTCCAATGCGTTTTTCATCTTTGAGGGAAATATCTTTAATTTTATCGACACGATAGCTTTTTACTTTGCAATCCCAGGCATCAAAAGCTATCATGTAGTAGTTTTCATCCATCCAGGTAAGTCCCCATGGACTAACTTCAAACCATTTTCCGTCCCTGCGGGGAATGAGTTTTTTATTAATATCCCACTTGTAATACTTAAACATAATTTGCTTATTTTCTTTTATTGCGGTGTAGATTTCATCCACATTGAAAAGAACGCTTTTATTCATGGATTTTACAGGAACATTTATAAATGCCTGACTTTGTAAAGCACTTGCCTGATACTTACTTACAAATTTTTTTAATTTATTAATCAGCTCAGTTGACTTATTTTTTGTAATAAATTTTGAAGATTGGATTGCATCAACCAAAAGCTTTACCTCAGCCAGTTCAAACTCTCTGCTTCCAACATGATACTTAGTCTTACGGCCTTCTTGTTCCTTGATAATTTCAATATCAAGCTTATCAGTCATATCGGTAAAGTCTGCATAAATACTTTTTCTTTCTGCTGTGACATCATAATCTCTTTCAAGTTTCTCCACTATCTCAGGCATTGTAAGTCCATGTTCATCATCTGTATTTTCTTTCATAAGCTCCATCAGATAAACAAGTTTAAATTTTTGATTTTTTCCCCTAGACATTCTACTCCTCCTAAATTGTTAATTTTTCATGTTTTTTGTAAAATGGACACTCTTATATCCTATTTTACTTTCCAAAATACATATTTTAATTATAGCATAGCTGCACAATTTAAGGGACACAATCTCTATCTTTTTTTATTTTCTCTGAATTTGCTTTTTCTAATGATGCCCTACTAAGCTATCATATTAACCCAAAATGTTTAAAAGCATTATAAATGCCATCCTCGTCAACTGCATCTGTGACATAGTCTGCTACAGCTTTGATTTCATCGCATCCGCTAGCAACTGCCACGCCTACAGCACATTTTTTTAGCATTGGTATATCTACCTTTGCATCACCAAAAGCGAAAGTATCCGCAATATCTGCCCCGATGTGATTTAAAAGAAGTTCTACTGACTTTCCTTTATCTATATCATTTACCCCAATGTCTCCAAAAAGGGCTTTGTCTCCTTCACCACCCCAGGTTCCGGGATTTAGATTTGGAAATTCTTTTACTGAGTCAAGATAGTCCTGATAAGAGTTTAGAACAAACGAAATCTTGTTTACATCATCTCTATAGAGATTCCCACCAAAAACCATATTAGGAAAAACACTTCTAATGGTTGTTTTATCTGAATCTTGTCCCAGTATTTTTGAATATTCTTTAATAGCTTTAGTACCTGCATCTTCAAATTTTTCAGATGCAAAAAGACCTGAATTGCATTCCAGATAAAACTCAAGTTTTCTCTCACCAAGCCAGTCAACAATATGCCTTGTATCCTCTTTTGAAAGCACTTTATGAAATATCACTTCATCATTGTCTTTTACATATGTACCATTTCCACCTATCATACCGTCAAAACCAATACTTCGAACGTCATCATAAACTTCTGACTCAGAGCGTCCCGTACAAATATACACCTTGTGTCCATTTTCTCTGGCCTTTCTAACTGCCACTACAGCAGACTCCGGCAGTACAGTTTCATAATTTACCAAAGTTCCATCAACATCCATAAAAATCACTTTCTTATTCATAATTTTGTCACGTATAATCCAATTATCAGTTTTGATGATTGGATTTTTTCCTTTCTCCCAGGTTCTACTGGGTAATCTAATCTCTATCTGATATATTTATTAAGGCGCTGTGGATCTGTGTCTATTTTATTACAGCTCTGACTGGTACGAGGTGACTCAGACCACAGCTTTTCGTCTATTACTGTTAATCAGTTTGTTAACGCTCTGACGTTTCTATTTACGTGATTACACAGCCGGATTCTCTGTGGAAGACAACAGCGCCAAATCTTATATCTAAGGAGGTACCATTATGTCCACGTACTTTGTTGGAATAGACATTTCAAAGTACAAACACGACTGCTGTATAATCAATGC
>NZ_FOJY01000002.1 GCF_900112085.1 Acetitomaculum ruminis DSM 5522 | reverse complement strand
AATGATAAATTATATGTAGGTATAGTTGATGAAGAAAACTTAACAGAAGACGGAAAAATTATCGAAGTGGATATGGAAAATGATACAGTTTTACATACTTATAAGTTAGATCTTTTAATCACAGAATTTGTAGTACAAGACGATTATCTTTATTTATATGACGATAATAATGTGGTGTATAAATATAAAATGGATGGAGATAAGCTTGATTTAATTTGTTCCCATGATTTATTAAATGATGGTTATAACTTTGTCTCCGGAATCTTTACTAAATAGCCATTGAGAGTGTTAAATAAGATTTTAGAAAGTTATCCTAATAAAGTAACTCAAAAGCCTTTAAGGGAATTTATAAAAAAGCAGTAATCAAAGTACCTAAAAACAAGGTAAAAAGCTATACAAAGCTTATGAAAAATAAGGGACAGGCAAAAACCGTTAAAATTAAAAAATAAGGAATACTGTTAAGTAAAAAAACTATCGCATCGGGGTTCAAACCCCGGTGCGATTTTTTGTCAGTTTTTTACAGAGTATTTCATAGTCTTTTTTAATATATTTAGTATGCTTTAAAAATAAACGCTAAAAAACATTAGTTTATCAATAAAAAGTACTTGGAGCAAGAAAAATATTTACATTATAAAAAATAGTGATATAATTCCTAAGGATGTATAGTAATTTTGTACTAAATTATTTTCTTTTTAAGTCCACGGGAGTTTTTTAAGTGATAAGTCGGATTAATCCCTTAAATACAGTAATTATATACTGGAAATCGTAAAGAGTTATGCGCCTACTATATATAAGCTTGTACTTTGGTAAAGAGTTTATGTGATAAAAGAGCGTTTGCATTTCTTATTGTATTTTTTACCTAAAATTGTTTTTTATTGAAGTGGATATTTTTAAATCTATCAGGTATAACACTGAGAAAAACAAAAATAATCACTGAAATAAACTATAATTTTTAAAATAAAATTATTGTATAATATATTTAAAGAGATATAATAATGTTAAAAAACGTTTTTATTAATTTTATAAAATAGTTAAAAACAAGGAATCCGGTGCAAATCCGAAACACGCTTATCCGTACTGTAAGGCAGACGAAAGCAGCGATATTATTTGTAAATCGGAAATGTATATCTTTGATATAGGCAAATCGCGATATGAATTGCAAATATATTTAATAAACCACTGGGTGAAAATCCGGGAAGGTGCTGTTATTAGGATGAAGCTAAGTCAGGATACAAAATATCTTAAACTTTGTTTTGGGAAGAGACATAGTTATTATTTATGCTTAGGTGATTGTAAATTCATACTTTGGATAAATAAAATCACGATTATGAGCATTCTAATGTAAAGGGATATTTTTAAAACCCTTTGCTAAATTCTTATGAAAGTGAGTACTCTTCGTACACTACTTTCAAGTTCCCCCAAATAAAGTGCAAGATAAAAAGTAAACCCTTGTTTAAATAATGCAGGTAAAAGTCGAATCAAAAACACTTCTAAAAAGCCTTATTTATTTTTGAACGCAGTGTAAGTAATCCCCCGCTTCAAAAGCGTAAGCTTTAAGTGACGGTATAAAGCTTATTTGAGTCATAATGTAGACAAAGTTCCTTATGGCAACTGGCACATAGTGCCACTGCGTTTATGAGAAAGTTGTAAAGCGGATTTAAAAATGTCCACTTTATAAGTGTTTAGAAGTCACAAATGACAAGTTTTAGACTTTTTGGCATTTAAATTTTGATAAAACAGAATACTTGTCTGTTTTATGGTAGGGAGATGATAAAAATAAATAACAAAAAGTCTGCTAAGACTTGTTAAACAAAAATATAATACGTTAAGAAAAACAACATGAAAAAGGAGAATAATTTATGATTAAATTGAATTTTAAAAATTCGAAAAGAATATTTGTAATGATTTTGGGATTCATTTTGACCTTTATGTTTTATTTGCCTGTGGCGGCTGCTAGTGGACAGACAAATAATGTAATTGATACAAAAGAAAAATCGAATTCTTTTGGTTATTTGAGAGATATACACAGTTTTAAAAATTATAATCGTCTCACCGACTTTTTGAATTCATATATGGATTTTATATGTAGTTCTAAAGGGAATTTGTCTATCGATGATAAAGAAGCAGAGAAGTATTATGAAAAAGATAAGTCAGTTGAGTACATCTATCTGGATTACACAATTAAAAGAAGACTTGCACAAATTGATGATCTTAGTTATAAAATTACAAATCATTCAGTAGATATAAAAAGTGTAGAAGAAAAAAATGATTTGTATTATGTTTCTTTGGAAGATTATACAAAAATGAAATATGGATGCGTAAAAAATCAAGAATCAGAAGAACTTGTATATCATTATATCATTTTAAAATCACAAAAAGAGTCGTTTAAAATAGTTGTAGATAATGATTATGACGAACTTAGAGAAGAACTTGGCATTACTGATAATTCAACTGTTGAGCAAGTAAGCAAAAAAGTTGATGATGCATTGAAAAAAGAAAAGAAAGAAATTACAAGAGAGGAACAAAGTATTAAACGAAACTATTTGAATTCTGATAATAATAATATTTCAGATGATGAAGATATAGAAATAATTGGGGGAGGAGAAGTTCCTTGTGTTGGTGCGGCAAGCTTTTCTTATCATAAATATAATAGAAACGCTGCATATCAATACGCTTTTAAATACTATCGTAATCCAAATCCAGCTTATGTAAATTTTGAACAAATGGGAGGAAATTGTACTAATTTTACATCCCAATGCCTAAAAGCTGGAGGAATTGTTCAAGATAATGTTGGTAACTATACATGGTATTATAATAATGCTAATAATAGGGCAGGTGCGTGGAGTAGTGCTGAATTATTTAGACAATATTTTAGAAACAACGTCGGATCACACGATATTAAAGGATTAAGAGCAGGTGGATGTCGACTTTCTACAACAAGATTAGGAGATCTTGTTCAAAGAGTTAAAAACGGAAAAGCAACTCACACAATGTTTATATGTGGATGTGTAAACAATATTGGAACAAATGGAGATTGGATCCAAAAAACAGATGTATTAATAGCTCAGAATTCAACTGGAGTATCAGGTAGGTTGTGGAATGTTCCGTTAAAAACAAAATATTCGGGCAAACAGGTGAAATATATACATATTGTAGGTAGCTTTTATTAGTTTTATCTAATATAATAAACTAATATTCACACAAGGAGGAGAAATATGAAAAATAAATTCATAATTGCAATATGTGCAATAGCACTTTCTTTTTCGATAGTTTCATGCGGAAATAGTTCTAACGCAGAGAAAAAGAGCGTATCTACAGTAACAGAAAATGAAAAAACGGATAAAATAGCAGATAATAATGCGGATGAAAAGTTGATTACTGAGGCAACTAAAGAACAAAAAGAAGTAATTGATGCATTTTTTAAATGCTTTGAAGTAAAAGACTATGAAGGTATGAAAAAATATTGTAGTGACAGCATGCTTGAAAAAGAATACTTTCATGAAAACGATGTATTTGGAATGGCTACTGCCAAGATAAATAGTTATGACAAAGGTGAAGATGCAGTAATTTATGATAAAGATTATGATGAATACTGGATTGGTGTAAATCTAGATGTAGAAACGGTAGAGGATTCAGCACTTTATCCTGATACTAGTACATACCTGTATGTAACTGTCAAATTAATTGTAAATGAATGGAAAATAACCGGATTTACAACTGGTTGACTACACAAAACTTATGAAAAATAAGGGACGGGCAAAAACCGTTAAAATTAAAAAATAAGAAATACCCTTAAGAAAACAAATTATCGCATCGGGAGTTAAGGCCCGGTGCGATTTTTATAAAAGCTTTTTTAAAGTCCTGTGTCAGGTTCTAAAAGCATATCTAAAAGTTTTGAAGCTGCAAAGGACATGGCAGTTTTTTTATTGGTAACAATGCACATCTTTCTTTTTGGAATTTCTTCATTAAATTTTAGTTTAAATATGTCACCGGAATCTAAAAGCTGCTTTGCGAAATCTTCAACAATTGAACAAATACCTACATTTCTTAAGGCGAATTGTACTATGATATAGCTGGTGGCAAGCTCAAATTCAGGATTTAAAATGACATCTCTTTCCCTTAAAAATGAGTCTATATAAGATCTACTGCTGGTATTGCCTTCTAAACAGATAAGTGGATATTTTTTTAATTCATCATAGGATAAAATTTTATCTTTTAAAAATTCAAATCTTTTTCCGGCAACAAAAACATCCTGAATTTCTCTCACTGTTGTAATATCCAGCCCGGAAACATTGGCAAAAGGTGAAGAAACAATACCAAAATCAATGCTTCCCTCCCTTAAATTTTTTATGGTTAAAGGTGTAGGAGCATTTGTAACATTTATTTTTATCTTGGGATGCAATTCATAAAATTTTTCAAGATAAGGCAAAAGATAAAACTGCAAAGTCATATCGCTGGCACCTATTTGAATTTCTCCGTACTCCCCGTTTAGGATTTCTCTAAGCTTGGATTCACCCTTTTTAATATGTTCAACTCCCTGTTCTACATAGGAAAATAAAATCTCCCCGTCTGGAGTTAAGTGCATTCCCTTTGAACGCCTGGAAAATAGTTTTATACCCAGCTGTTTTTCGAGATTTTTTATAGACTGACTGACTGCAGGTTGAGTAATAGCCAGTATTTCAGATGCTAAAGTGATACTTTTTGTCTTTCCCACATAATAAAAAACCTTGTAATATTCATAATTAATATCCATATAAACCTCTTTTCTATGCCTGTAAAGTCCAAAGTAGAAATACCTTGGAAAGTTATTATAAAATAATTATCCCCAATATCAGATACACTTTTATAAAATTTTAACATAAGTACAGCTTATATTAAATATAAATAAATATTAATTTTAATTATGAAGATTAATTGCTATAATAAAAAAGTAAAACAAGAAAAAATGCATTGTAAAGATAATAATTCTACAAAAAATATAATATCAGATAATAATGTTATTGTGATTTATATTATTAAACATTATTTTAGACAGAAAATAAATACAATGCGTCAAGGAGGAAAATAAATGGTTACAGCTGTTGTAGGTGCTAATTGGGGCGATGAAGGAAAGGGAAAAATTACAGATACTCTTGCAGAAAATGCAGATATAGTTGTCAGATTTCAAGGTGGAGCAAATGCAGGACACACCATAGTAAATGATTATGGAAAATTTGCTCTTCACACACTTCCGTCAGGAGTTTTCTATTCTCATGTTACAAGTGTTATTGGAAATGGTGTTGCATTAAATGTTCCAACATTAAAAAAAGAGGTTGATTCTATTGTGGAAAGAAATGTTCCTATGCCAAATATCAAGATTTCCGATAGAGCACAGCTTGTAATGTCATATCATGTTTTACTTGATTCATATGAGGAAGAAAGACTGGCAGGAAAGTCTTTTGGTTCTACAAAATCAGGTATTGCACCATTTTATTCAGATAAATTTGCAAAAATAGGTTTTCAGGTAAGTGAGTTATTTGAAGAAAAAGAAGAATTAATGGATAAGGTAAACAGAGTTTGTGAATTAAAAAATGTTGTATTAGAGCATTTATATCACAAACCAAAGCTTGTTGCCACTGAGATTTATGATGAGTTAATGAAATATAAAGAAATAATCGCTCCATTTGTATGTGATACGTCTCTTTTCCTTAATGAGTCATTAAAAGAAGGAAAAAATATTCTCTTAGAAGGTCAGCTTGGCTCAATGAAAGATCCTGACCACGGTATTTATCCTATGGTTACTTCATCATCTACTCTTGCAGGTTACGGTGCAGTGGGAGCAGGACTTGCACCTTATGAGATTAAAAAAATAGTCACTGTTACAAAGGCTTATTCAAGTGCAGTAGGAGCAGGAGAGTTTGTTTCAGAAATATTAGATGAAGAGGTAGCAGATGAGCTTAGAAAGCGTGGTGGAGACGGTGGAGAATACGGTGCTACCACAGGAAGACCAAGAAGAATGGGCTGGTATGATATTGTAGCAAGTAAATATGGTTGCAGACTTCAGGGAACAACAGACGTGGCTTTCACAGTTCTTGATGTACTTGGATATTTAGATGAAATTCCTGTTTGTGTTGCTTACGATATTAACGGAGAAATTACCACAGATTTTCCTACAACTACCAAATTAAAACATGCAAAGCCGGTATATGAGTACCTTCCTGGTTGGAAATGTGATATAGGAGGTATTAAAAATTACGAAGAACTTCCGGAAAATTGCAGAAAATATGTAGAATTTATAGAAGAAAAAATCGGTTATCCCATTACCATGGTTTCAAACGGACCTGGTAGAAATGATATAATTTATAGAAAAGTAAAATAGTTTAAAAGCATAGTATCTACTCTTTTACTTATAAAAAATAACAATGGAGATTCATTCACCATTGTTATTTTTTTTGTCAGATTTTTCATTTGATTGTGAATTCGTTTTTATTGCGTCATTTAACAGGTTATTTCTGTTTTTACCCATTTTTATAAACATCATACAGAGGTATAATAAAACAGGTAAAACTATGGTAGAGTATATGCTGATTTTTAAAAGATTAATAGCAAGCTCTGAACCGATAAGTGCGAATATTATACAAGAAACATACAGTGCTAAAAGCACTACTATAAGGGATATAGCTCCTATACGCTTTACTTTTTTCATTTTGACCTCTTTTCAAAAAAGAAGATTGCGGTAAAAATAACTAATATATCAAAGAACCGCAAAAATCCTTAACAATAAAATACATATTCCACTATAACAAAAAAAGTATTCTGAGTAAAGAAAATGGCCGAAAAAAAGTTTGAAAAACCCTTAAGCATGTTATATACTTATGGCATTGTATAAAAAAATTATGACAATTTAGAAAGGTTTTGTAATTATGAGTTTATTGGAACAATGGCGTGATGATGCCTACTCAAATAAGAAGGACAAAAGGGAAATAGAAAGATTCTGGAACAGTTATTTTGAAAAAGAAAAAAAAATATACGAGATTCTTTTAGCAAATCCTGATGAGACAGTATCAGGTACCGTTAAGGAACTTGCTGATAAATATGGAATCACACTTATGGAGATGGTGGGATTTTTAGATGGAATTAATGACAGCTTAAAGGTTGCAAATCCTATCGATGAAATGGTAGAGGATACAGTTGTAAATTTAGGCTTTGACAAGGAATTATTATACATGAATATGGTAGATGCAAAGGCTGACTGGCTTTATAATCTTCCTGCTTGGAATAATATTTTCGATGAAAAAAAGAAAAAAGAATTATATCTGAAGCAGAAAAAATCCCATACAGTAATTGTGGGTAAAAAAGTCGGCAGAAATGAACCATGTCCATGTGGAAGCGGTAAAAAATATAAATACTGCTGTGGCAGGTAATTCCATATGTATATTTTCTTGATAGTATTATCAGGGATTTTTATGCTCTATTTTTTGGCAGCGGGTTCATATGCCAGATTTAATTGTTCTTTTATCTGGTTTTGGCCCCTGCTGAGTTTGGCTTTATTTATATTGGGAATAGGCATAAAGTCAGATTGTTTTCTTTATGTTCCTGTTCCTTTTAAAGTTTTATTTCTGGGAGTTATTTTCACATTCATTACATATTTTGTTTATATAGAGATTCAGATTATTATTCATATGCTAAAGCCATATCCGGCTGATTTAGATGGAATTATTGTTTTAGGAGCAAGGGTAAAAAAGACTAAAATAACAAGAACTTTGAAAAAAAGACTTATATGTGCCCTTGATGCCGGCAAAATCAATTCCACTGCTTTGATAGTTGTATCCGGTGGGATGGGGCCGGGAGAGGAAATAACAGAAGCGAAAGCCATGAAGGATTTTTTAACAGAAAATGGCATAGATGCGTACAGAATTCTAATGGAAGATAATTCCTATAATACTTATGAAAATTTAGTCAATTCCAAAAAAATTTTATATACTGGAAAAAAACTTATGAAAATCGGGATTTGTACCAGTAATTTTCATATATATAGGGCCTTAAAAATTGCAAAACTGGCGGGAATAGAGGATTGTTACGGGATTTCAGCCGGTTCGGTAAGGATACTTTTACCTAATTATATGACAAGGGAATTTTTTGCTATTTTAAAGTTTAATTACTATAGGATAAAAGAAAAGTTTAAAAAGAGTAGAAAAGGAGGAGGATAAGAAAATCATGGATATGGGTATCGGGTTTCCGAATTTAAACATTTTTCTTTCTTATGTTCCCAAAACCATAAGTATTAATGGCTTTGATATTGCCTTTTATGGAATTATCATAGGTCTTGGTATGATACTTGGTATATTTTTGGCAGATTATGATGCCAGAAAAAACGGTGCTAAAAATGAAATGATATGGGATTTATCCATTTATTTGTTGGCTATTTCAATAATCGGAGCGAGACTATATTATGTCATTTTCTCATGGGACAATTATAAAGATGATCTTTTTAGCATTTTTAATATCAGAGAAGGTGGACTTGCTATATTTGGAGGAGTAATAGCAGGTGCTTTGACTTTATTTTTTTATACAAAGATTAAAAAAATAAGCTTCTTTATGACTGCTGATTCGGTGGTTTTGGGATTATTGACCGGGCAGATATTAGGAAGATGGGGGAACTTTTTTAACAGAGAGGCCTTTGGAGATTATACCAATAATTTGTTTGCCATGCAGCTTCCGGTTTCAGCAGTAAGAGCAAATGAGATTACGGCGGTTATGGAAAAACATATTGAAAGTATAAATGGTATTCAATATATACAGGTTCATCCGACATTTTTGTATGAATCTGTCTGGAATTTATGTGTTTTGATATTTTTACTTGTTTATCGTAAACATAAGGCGTTTCAGGGAGAAATATTTATGCTTTATCTTATGTTTTATGGATTAGGAAGATTCTTTATTGAAGCTTTAAGAACGGATCAGCTTTTAATTTGGAACACTAATTTGCCTGTTTCAAGAGTATTGGCTTTTGCAATATGTGTTTTTTCCTCATTATTTATTACATATAAAAGAATCAAAATAAAAAAGCTTTCTAAACAATAATTTTAACTAGAGGGGAGAGGTATTAATGAAGAAAAAAATAAGTGTCTCGTTGATTGTTGTATTTTTACTTATGGTATTTTCAGGTCATGTATATGCCAATGAGGTCCAAATGCCACCGGATGCTGCAATGCAAACTCAGACACCGGATGAAAAATATGATGGACTGGTAAAAATCGATGGATATTATTATTTTTACCAAAATGGAAAGGCAGTAAAAAATGTCTTTAAAACTGTAAAGATAGGAAGTAAAAATTATTATTTCTATTTTACAAATTCGGGGAAAGCACTTACAAATACTTTAAAAGCCATAAGCATTTCCGGGAAAAAATACTATTATTATTTTGGAAAAGACGGAAAGGCTCTTGTAAATACTCTAAAACAGATAAAGATAAAAAACAAAAAATATTATTATTATTTTAAAAGTGACGGAAAAGCTCTCGTAAACAGCTTTAAAGCTGTAACTGTCAGCGGGAAAAAATGTTATTTTTATTTTAAAGGTGATGGAAAGTCTATTACCAATACCTTTAAAACAATAGTCAGAGATGGTAACAGATACTATTATTACTTTGGAAGCACAGGAAAAGCCGTCACAAACACTTTGAAATATTTAAAGGTAGGAAAGCATAAGTATTATTATTACTTTGGAAGTAGGGCAAAAGCTATTACCAATACTTTTAAGTATTTTAAATTAAAGGGCAAAAGAACCTATTTTTATTTTGATTCAACGGGAAAAGCCATAAAAAATACCCTTAAGAAAATTAAAGGATATTATTACTATTTCGGGTCTAACGGGAAAGCCTTAATTAATAAATTTAAGAAAATCAAAAGCGGAAAAAACACGAATTATTATTATTTTGCCTCCAGGGCTAGAGCAGTGGTAAATACCATTAAAAAAATAAAAATCGGTAAAAAGAATTGTTATTATTATTTTGGAAAATACGCTAAAGCAGTTAAAAATACCTTTAAAAAAATAAAAGTAGGTAAAAAATACTGCTATTACTATTTCACGCAAAATGCAAGAGCTTTTACATCTGGGATAAAGAAGGTAAAAGTAAAGGGTCGATACTATTATTACTTCTTTCAGAAAAACGGCAGAGCCTTTTGTGGTGGTTATAAATCTGTAAAAAATTCTAAAAATACGGATTATTATTACTTTTTAACAAACGGCAGAGCCTTTACTAATGGACTTAAATCCTTAAAGATAGGTGGAAAAAATGCCATATTTTTCTTTACTTCATCAGGAAAAGCTTATACTGGTGGATTAAAAAATGTCACGGTAAATGGCGGACATTATTATTATTATTTCAAGAATAACGGATGGGCATATACCGGTGGGCTTTTAAGTGTAAACATTTCAAATACCAATTACATAATGTTTTTTGAAAATGATGGTAAGGCTGTTCAAAATCAGTTTAAAACTGTAAATTCAGCTACATATTATTTTGGAAATGACGCAAGAGCGGTAACAGGATTCCAAATCATTAATGGAAATCAGTATTATTTTGATAATCTTGGAATAATGTGTGTGGACTCCTTTAGAGTAGTTGGGAATTTCCTGTGTTATTTTAACAGTCAGGGAATCCTCTATAGAAAGATAGATACAAACGCAAAGATGGTGGCGTTGACCTATGATGACGGGCCTTCACCTGCCACTTCTACCATATTAAATACATTGGAACAAAACCATGCGGCAGCCACATTCTTTGTGGTGGGAAACAGAGTGGGGAGTTATGCTTCTACGGTAAAAAGAGCCTACTCTTTAGGATGCGAAATTGGAAATCATACATTTAGTCATACCATCCTTACCTCAACCGGGGCAGCTACCATCAGTAGCCAGATAAGTCAGACAAACAGCGCAGTTTTGTCTGTTACGGGAGTAGCCCCTACTATAATGAGACCACCGGGAGGAAGCTATAATTCCACCGTACAATCAACAGTAGGAATGCCTATAATCTTGTGGTCACTTGATACCCTTGACTGGAAAACAAGGGATGCAGGAAGTACGATTTCAGCTGTATTAAGCAGAATAAAAGACGGAGACATAGTATTAATGCATGATCTTTATACACAAACGGCTATGGCATCCCAGACGATTATTCCTACTTTAATAAGACAGGGCTATCAGTTAGTTACGGTAAGCGAGCTTGCTGCCTGCCGTGGCGGTATTTCTAAGGGAGTTGTTTACAGCAGCCTAAGAAAATAAAAATTTGAACGCAGTGTAAGCAATCCCCCGCTTCAAAAGCGTAAGCTTTAAGCGGGGATATAAGCTTACTAGTGTCAGAAGGGGTTAAAGCCCCTTCTGACAGGTGGCACAAAGTGCCACTGCGTTCATGAGGAAGTAGCGAAGCGGATTCCGAATGTCCGCTTTACCAGTGTAAGCAATCCCCCGCTTCAAAAGCGTAAGCTTTAAGCGGGGATATAAGCTTACTAGTGTCAGAAGGGGTTAAAGCCCCTTCTGACAGGTGGCACAAAGTGCCACTGCGTTCATGAGGAAGTAGCGAAGCGGATTTAAGAATGTCCGCTTTACATTAAATAAGTGAAAATATTCAAACAGAATTGTTGTTAGGACTTAAGTACTATTACACAAAAAGTAATGGTGAGTTTAGCGACAATTCTGTTTATTTTTTATAAAAAGTTTATAAAAACTTAAAATAAATTTATTCTACCTTGAAAAGAGTTAAAAATTAGTTTAAAATTGTCGATATAGTGGTAACGCAGTGGTAAGATTGTGGTTGATAATGGATGGTAAGTGGAGGACATATTAATATGTTTATGGGAGAGTACAATCACACAATTGATTCAAAAGGCAGATTTATCCTACCTGCGAAATTCAGGGAAGATATGACCGAAGGTATGATTATTACCAGAGGGTTAGATGGTTGTCTCTACATTTACCAGAAAAACGAATGGAAGGTTTTTGAGGAAAAACTTAAAAAATTACCACTTACCAAGAAAAGTTCCCGTCAGTTCGTTAGATTTTTCATGGCTGGAGCTTGTGAATGCGATGTTGATAAACAAGGCAGAGTTTTAATACCTGTAAATCTTAGAGAATATGCTAATATTGATAAAGATATTGTAATTGTGGGTGTAATTAATAAAATTGAAATCTGGAATCAGCAAACCTGGAAAGAATCCAATGAAGAATATGAAGACATGGATGTTATTGCAGAACAGATGGAAGAATTTGATATTACATTATAGAGGTAGAGGAGTTTTGAAAAATGGAATTTAAGCATAAGTCCGTATTGCTGGAAGAAACAATAGAAAATCTTAACATACAACCGGATGGAATATATGTTGATGGAACATTAGGCGGTGGTGGACATGCTTACGAAGTTTGTAAAAGACTGTCGGATAAAGGACATTTTTATGGAATAGATCAGGATACAGCTGCACTTAAGGCTGCATCAAAACGACTTGAAGAGTTTTCAGACAAGATTACTCTTATTCATGACAACTATTGTAATATGAAAAAAGCCTTACAAAAAGAAGGCGTGGAAAAGGTAAATGGAATAGTATTAGATTTAGGTGTTTCTTCTTATCAGTTGGATGAGCCTTCCAGAGGATTTAGCTATATGCATGATGCTCCTTTGGATATGCGCATGGATACAGATAAAGAGATTACAGCTAAAGATATTATAAATAATTATTCAGAAAAAGATTTATTTAGAATAATTAGAGATTATGGGGAAGACAAGTTTGCGAAAAACATTGCTAAACATATTGTAAACAGAAGGGAAAAGTCCGATATTACTACGACTAAGGAATTGTGCGAGGTAATCAGTGCCGCAATTCCCATGAAAGTTCAAAAAAATTCCGGACACCCTGCTAAAAGGACATTTCAGGCACTTAGAATTGAATTAAACAATGAATTAGGTGTTTTAAAGGATTCATTGGATGATATGATTGACATGCTTGATGATGGGGGAAGGATTTGCATTATTACTTTTCATTCTTTGGAAGATCGAATTGTAAAAAATATTTTTAAAACAGCTATGGATCCTTGCATTTGCCCGGATAATTTTCCGGTTTGTGTATGCGGAAGGGTCTCAAAAGGGAAAATTATTACAAGAAAGCCTATAATTCCTTCTAAAGAAGAACAGGAAAATAACAGCAGATCCAAAAGTTCAAAACTTAGAGTTTTTGAGCGTGTTTTGTAAAGGGAGTGTTATTATTGGCAACAAGACAAGATAAAAGATATATGTATGGAAGCCTGGCTCCGCAAATTGAGCCTGAAAGATTTCCCAAAAGACGAAAAAATAAAAGGCCGG
Organism: Acetitomaculum ruminis DSM 5522; assembly: GCF_900112085.1. Taxonomy (GTDB): domain Bacteria; phylum Bacillota; class Clostridia; order Lachnospirales; family Lachnospiraceae; genus Acetitomaculum; species Acetitomaculum ruminis. The sequence continues at coordinate 243,122 of NZ_FOJY01000002.1, read as the reverse complement.
TCAAAAGAATTGATCCGCGTATTGTAAATAAAAGAAACAGGGAACTTAACTTTAGTGCAGGGTATGTTGTTTTTCTATCTATCTGTGCATTAATGGTTTGTTGTTCTTTTTTGGTACTTTTGAAGTTAAAATCCGACCAGATTAATCTTAAAGACGAAATATCTTCCACAAAACAGGCAATTATTGAATTAAAGGATGACAATGACACACATTATGATAGAATATTATCATCTATTGATTATAATGAAATAAAAAGGATTGCCATAGATGAATATGGCATGGTTTATCCTAATAAGGATCAGATTTATAATTATAATGTTGAGGAAGATGATTGTATGAATCAATATGAAGATATCCCCACAAAGTAAATAAGAAAATTATTTGGCAGGAGAAAAAATGACAGAAGACAGGCGTAGTATACATAGAAAAAACAGCAAAAAAAAGCATAAAAATCATAGAGATAACATAAAAAGCAATTCCCATGGGAATAAAACCAGAGACTTTAGTTTATATCAGCTTGCTAAACATATGAAAAAAAGGCTTAGGCTTACATTCTCTTTTTTTATCATTATATTTTTAGTTGTCGCTATTAGAATAGTATATATTAATGCTACCAATGGTGCTGACTATCAAAAAATTGCTCTTTCACAGTTAAAAAGCAAATCTACAACAAAAACCCTTGCATATAAAAGAGGAACTATTTATGACACAAACGGAAATATTTTGGCTATAAGTGAGGATTCCTATAACCTTGTGTTGGATTGTTATGTAATTACCACCGGTGATGAGAGTAGAAATTCTCGTTTAAAGGAAAATGATGACAGTCGTGATATATACAAAAAAAGCACTATAGAGGCTATTACGACTAATATAGAAGGTTTGGACGAAAAAACCATTACCGCTGCCTTGGAAAAATCACCAAACAGCCATTATGTTGTATTAAATAAAGATAATAAATATTCCTATGACCAGGTAAAATCATTAATGGGAATTTTGGAGGATGATAAAAAAAATACCTATCTTGGAGGTATATGGCTTGAAAAAATATACACAAGAAAATATCCTTTTAAATCTTTGGCATCTAGTGTAATTGGTTATACTTCATCAGGAAACAAGGGAAATATAGGTCTTGAACTGGAATATGACGAGGAATTAAACGGAACAGAAGGAAAAATATACAGTTATATTGGTTCCGAGAATGAAAAAGTTGAGAATATAAAAGAAGCAGAAGATGGAAACTCTATAGTAACAACTATAGATTCAAATATTCAAAAAATTGTAGAAGATAAAATTAATCAATTTAATGATGAACATGCAAATGTGGCAAGGGAAGGAGCAGGAAGCAAAAAGACCGCAGTTATGGTTATGAATCCTAATAATGGGGAAATACTTGCCATGGCTCAATATCCACAGTTTGACTTAAATGATCCAAGTAATCTGTCAGTTTATTATACACAAGAACAGATTGCGGCAATGAGCGATGAAGATAAGACAAACGCTTTAAATGAAATATGGAATAATTATTGCCTGACAGCGACTTTTGAACCGGGCTCTACGGTTAAACCTTTTACCATAGCAGCAGCATTAGAAGATGGAGTTATAAAACCAAGTGATACATTTTATTGTGACGGCTCGGAAAAAATAGGAAGTAATGTTATTCATTGTGGAAAAAGATCAGGTCATGGAGCTGAAACATTAGAAGATGCCCTTTCAAATTCCTGTAACGATGTTTTGATGCAAATCGGTGGAAAAATCGGTATTGAAAGCTTTACAAACTGGCAAAACATTTTTGGTTTTGGATTAAAAACCCAGATAGATCTTCCGGGAGAAGCTTCTACAGCCAGTTTAATGTATACGGCAGAAACCATGAAAGAGATTGATTTGGCTACGAACTCATTTGGACAGGGTTATAATATTACAATGATTCAAAACGGGGCGGCATTTTGCTCTGTCATTAATGGGGGATATTACTATCAGCCTCATGTTGTAAAAAGGATAACAGACTCAGACGGAAATACAGTAAAGGCAAATGAGGGAACTTTAGTAAAACAGACTATTACCAAAGAAACCAGTGATTTGTTGAAAAGTTATATGTATACAGCTACAATTTCAGGTACCGCAAAGGCTGCTAAGGTGGAAGGCTATTCAATGGGTGGAAAAACCGGAACGGCAGAAAAACTTCCAAGAGGGAATAAAAAGTATGTATTGTCTTTCATAGGTTATGCACCTCAGACCAATCCGCAGGTGGTTATATATGTGGTAGTTGATGAATTAAATGATGCAGATCAGACTCAGGGTAAATATTCTTCCGGTCTGGCAAGGGATATTCTCACAGAAATATTACCATATATGAATATTTATCCGGATGAATAAATATACTTATCAAGGTGTTTTCGCAAGAAAAATACTTTACATGGAAAATAAGACGGACTATAATATTTTACCGAGAATTAATCAAAAGGAAGGATTTTTATCATGGAAAAAACAGTTATTTTGCCATTGATTGCGGCTTTTATTATTACAGTTATACAAGGACCCTTTATGATTCCTTTTTTAATCAGATTAAAGGTAGGGCAAACAGAAAGAGAAGAGCTTAAATCTCATCTAAAAAAAGCAGGAACTCCAACTATGGGGGGAATAATGATGCTGGTAAGTATTCTTATAGTATCATTATTTTTTGCTAAAGATTTCCAAAGGATTTTACCGGTTTTGGTACTTACCATAGGCTTTGGAATTATTGGCTTTTTAGATGATTATTTAAAAGTTGTCTTAAGGCGTTCTGACGGGCTGATTGCATGGCAAAAACTGTTGTTACAATTTATAATAACTGCTATATTTTGTTATGTAATGATAAAAAAACAGGGAATGTCACTGGATATGATTATACCTTTTGTTCCGGCTGATTCTATTGCAATATCACCATACATTGCCATTCCTCTTTTGTTTTTTGTGGTTTTGGGTACGGTAAATGGAACCAATTTTACAGATGGAGTGGATGGTCTTGCAACCAGCGTTACCATTGTAACAGCAGGTTTTTTCCTTATTGCTTCAAAAGTTATGTCAGGTGGTATAGAGCCTATCGCTGCCGCAGTAATGGGGGCTTTATTAGGATTTTTGGTATTTAATGCTTATCCGGCAAAAGTGTTTATGGGTGATACCGGTTCATTGGCCTTAGGTGGATTTATTGCCGGAAGTGCATATATGCTTAAAATGCCTTTATTTATACCAATAATTGGCTTTATTTATCTTGTTGAAGTAGTATCAGTAATTATGCAGGTGGGATATTTCAAGGCAACTCATGGAAAAAGAATCTTTAAAATGGCACCTATTCATCATCATTTTGAGTTAAGTGGATGGTCAGAAACCAGAGTGGTTGCTATTTTTACCATTGTGACTTTTTTACTTTGTCTTTTATCTTTGTATAAAATAGTTTTATAAACATCAGGAGGAAATCTTAAATCATGGACATAGACAATAAGAAATTTTTAGTTTTTGGAGCCGGAATAAGTGGAATAGGGTCATGCAGACTTCTATTAATGAATAATGCTGATACTGTTTTATATGATTCCAATATAAATAAAGATAAAAGCGAAATATTAAACAAACTACCGGAAAGCAATAATTTCAAGCTTATTTTAGGGGAACTTACAGATGAGATTATTAACGAAACAGATATTTTAGTTTTAAGTCCCGGAGTGCCTACAGATAACGAAGATGTATTAAAATTCAAAAAAGCCGGTGCAGTAGTGTGGGGTGAAGTTGAGCTTGCTTTCGCCTTTGAAAAGGGAAAAGTAATGGCGATAACAGGTACAAACGGAAAAACTACTACCACATCTTTATTAGGCGAGATAATGAAAAAATATAATGAAAAGACATTTGTGGCAGGAAATATTGGAATTGCCTATACCAAAACTGTTATGGACACAGATAAAGATTCAATAAGTGTTCTTGAAAACAGCAGTTTCCAGCTTGAAACAATAGAAAATTATCATCCGGTGGTATCTGCTATATTAAACCTTACACCGGATCATTTAGACAGGCATCACACCTTTGAAAATTACATTAATGCCAAGAAAAATATTACCAAAAATCAAACAGAAGCTGATTTTTGCATATTAAACTACGAAGATGAAAATGTTAGAAAAATTGCAGATGAAATAAAGGCTTCCGTTATATTTTTCTCAAGTAAAAGAAAATTGGACAAAGGATTATATACATCACATGACTCCATTATTTATAATGATGGGAATAAAGAAAATGAAATTTGTAAATTTGATGAATTAAATATACTGGGTACCCATAATCACGAAAATGTTATGGCTGCCTGTGGAATGGCCATTGCAATAAATGTACCGTTAGATGTTATTTCAGAAGTTGTAAAAAGTTTTAAAGCCGTAGAACACAGGATAGAATTTTGCGGCAAAAAGAACGGTGTTTATTTTTATAATGATTCTAAAGGAACAAATCCGGATGCAGCCATAAAAGGAATAAATGCCATGAGTAGAAAAACCTGCCTTATAGGAGGGGGATATGATAAAAATTCCTCTTATGATGAATGGATTGAAAGCTTCAATGGAAAGGTAAAATTACTGGTTTTAATAGGTCAGACCAGGGAAAAAATTGCACAATGTGCGAAAGAACACGGTTTTACTGATTATGTTTTTGCTGATTCCTTAGAAGAAGCAGTTAAAATATGCGTAGAAAATGCAAAGGAAGACGAAGCGGTTTTATTGTCCCCTGCCTGTGCAAGCTGGGGTATGTTTACGAATTACGAAGAAAGAGGCAGGTTATTTAAAGAACTTGTAAGCAAATTATAATGTTGCGAGGGGAGAAATAAGCATGGCGCAAGATAAGAGAGGAAAGAAAAAGAAATATTTTGATTATCAATTATTATTTTTATTGATTTTTTTAATATGTTTTGGAATGGTAATGTTATATAGCGCTACTTATTATACGGCATGTTTATCCTCTGTTTCTAACTATGATGATGCCTTTTATTTAAAACAGCAGTTAAAAAATCTGGCTATTGCAGTGGTTGTATTTTTTATGGCACTGGTTTTCCCGTACAGATTATATAAATATCTGGCTTTTCCTGCATATATTGTTTCATTTCTCCTTTCGGTATTGGTTTTATTTATCGGAAAAGGAGCAAATGGTTCTACAAGATGGATTAAGCTTGGACCTATCAGATTTCAGCCTTCTGAAATCGCTAAAGTGGCTACCATAATGATTTTGGCATATATGATTAGCGAAGCACCAAAGATAATGGAAAAGGTTAATTCACTCATAAAAGTCGGAGTTATGCTGGGTATTTTAATATTACCTATTGCTTTGGAAAACTTAAGTACAGCGGTAATAATAGCCGGAATTGCTTTTATAATGCTATTTATAGAAAGCAGAAAGAAATTCGTATTTTTATTGCCGATACTGGCTGGGGCGGCAGGAGTATGGCTGTTTATTAATCTGGCTTCCTACAGGATGCAAAGAATTGCCCAATGGATTCATCCGGAAAAATATCCTGATGATGCCTATCAAACCCTTCATGGTCTTTATGCCATTGGTTCAGGGGGATTATTTGGTAAAGGCCTGGGAAATGGTACACAAAAGTTAGGTTATATACCGGAAGCACAAAATGACATGATTTTTTCAGTAATATGTGAAGAATTAGGAATAATCGGTGCTATTTGTGTCTTATTGCTCTTTGCCCTGATTTTATACAGAATGAGAGAAATAGCCATGAGTACAACAGACCTTTTTGCTTCATTACTGGTAATTGGTGTAATGGCTCATGTTGGATTACAGGTTGTTTTAAATGTTTGTGTTGTTACTAACTTATTGCCAAATACAGGTGTTACACTGCCTTTTATCAGCTATGGAGGCACCAGCCTGATGTTTTTACTGGCAGAATTTGGCGTTGTATTTAATGTTTCTTTAAATGTAAATCTTGGATTGAATTAGGTTTTGAGTTATGAAAACAGGAAACAAAAAAACTATAGTCTTTTTGGCGGTTATCGTTTTAAGCTTAACAGTATTGGTTTTATCAGCATTATTGATATTTAATGTAAAAAAAGTAACCATTAAGGGGAACGAAAGGTATTCCAAAGAGGAAATAAAAGAATTGTTATTAAAAAATATTCCCCTTGAAAATACAATTTTTGTCTGGTATAAATACAAAATCGCAAAAAATATCAATATTCCTTTTATGGATGCAGTGGAGATGAATATTATTTCACCTTCCGAAATAGAATTTACGGTTTATGAAAAAAAAGTACTTGGCTATGTGGAGTGTCTAGGGGTTAAAATGTATTTTGACACAGATGGAATAGTAGTGGAAAGTACCACAGCTTCAAAAGATATAGCACCTAAAATATCAGGCCTTGTCTTTGACCATGTGTTAATGGATGAAAAAATACCTGTGGAGGATGAGGATGTATTTAACTGCATTTTGGATGTGACAAAAATGCTTGATAAATATAAATTATCACCTGACAAAATAGATTTTAAATCATTATCAAACATAAAACTGAAATTTAAAGATGCAGTGGTATATCTTGGAGCTGATAAGTATTTGAAAGAGAAATGCTCTAACTTAAGTGCCATAGTCCAGGAAATTTCTTCAAAAAGTGGTATTTTGCACATGGAAAATTTTGATGGAAATGATGATAGCATTTCTTTTGAAATTAAAAATAAGAATTAATAAAGTATAAAATTTTGAAAAATAATGTTGAATATTATTTGAAAAAAATATATGATATACTTAAAATTGTTATGAGAGTATTAAGTATTTATATCATAAATTAAATCGTAACGAAGTTAAGTTAGGAGGAAAAAACTTGCTTGAACTTAGAATGAAAGAGACAGACTCTGGAGCAAAAATTATTGTAATTGGTGTTGGCGGAGCCGGGAATAATGCAGTAAACAGAATGGTTGACGGAAATATTACCGGTGTGGAGTTTGTTGGAATTAATACAGATAAACAAGCATTGGATTTTTGCAAAGCTGAGAGACTTATACAAATAGGGGAGAAGCTTACCAAGGGATTAGGTGCCGGAGCAAAACCTGAGATAGGAGCAAAGGCAGCAGAAGAAAACAGAGAAGACATTGCCAGAGTCGTTGAAGGAGCGGATATGATTTTCGTTACCTGCGGAATGGGCGGTGGAACAGGAACAGGTGCAGCACCTGTTATTGCGGAAATTGCTAAAGAAATGGGTATACTTACAGTTGGTGTAGTAACAAAACCATTCAAATTTGAAGCAAGAGTACGTATGGAAAATGCTAATTTAGGTATTGAGAATTTAAAACAGCATGTCGATACTCTTATTATCATACCTAATGATAAATTATTAGAAATTGTAGACAGGAATACTTCCATGCCGGAAGCTTTAAAAGTGGCTGATGAAGTTTTAAAGCAGGCTGTTCAGGGAATTACAGATCTTATTAATCGTCCATCTCTTATCAATCTTGATTTTGCGGATGTTAAGACTGTAATGAGCGATAAGGGTATTGCTCATGTTGGTATTGGTACAGCAACAGGTGATTCAAAAGCATTGGATGCTGTATCACAGGCTATTTCAAGTCCGCTTCTTGATACAGATATAAGAGGTGCTTCTGATGTAATTATTAATATTTCCGGTGATGTCAGCTTATTTGATGCTGATGAGGCAGCTAACCATGTTAGAGAACTTACCGGAAACGATACTAACATCATATTTGGTGCTTTTTATGATGAGAGTAGGACAGATGAGACCACAATTACTGTAATTGCTACAGGATTAAAGGATGTGCCTAGATTAAATCCAAATGCCGGACCTATTATGCAAAAGTCGGCTATGGGTAATACAAGCAGGGGTAATGCCAGAGTAAATAATGATTTTACAAATAGATCACAAAATTATAATCCAAATTTTGATTACCAAGATGGCAAAAATAACTATCCTCAAAATGACTACCTGAATATGAATCCTGGTGTCATTGAAAGCAAAGTAAAACAAAGAGGACTTGATATTCCCGATTTTTTACAGCAGCCAAGAAAGTAATAATAGGATGTGATTATTTAAATAACCTGTTTTTCTATTTCGAGAAACAGGTTTTTTATCTATAATTTGCTTGTCTGAGAGGAGCGTTTTTCATGAAGGACTTAATTGAGGAAAGAGATTATAAACAAAAATTGGCTAGTAGTATAATAAAAAGGCAGTTTGTTAAATATAATCCTGATAAAGTAAGAGTTAAAGAAGGTCATATTGAAGAGCGTATCCCGGGCGAAGACGAATGTATTCAAGAAGAAGATAATAATATGGGGGTATGATAAGTGGATAGATTAATATCAATCACCATTGGCAGAAATTACGGCAGTAAAGGCAGGGAAATTGGAGAATTACTTTCCAAAAGATTAGGATTTTCTTTTTACGACAAAGAATTGATTTTAATGGCTGCAAAAGAAAGTGGCGTTGATGTAGAATATCTTGATAAGGCGGATGAGAAGCTGATTAACAGTTTTCTTGATCCCTATGCTAATAATCTTTCCTTAAGAGGCAGTATAAATGATATATTATTTAGATCACAAGAACAGATAATACAAAACATTGCCTCTAAAGAAAATTGTATAATAGTAGGAAGGATGGCAGATTATATTTTAAGGGAAAATCCAGATTGCATTAAAGTCTTTATTTATGCACCGTTGGAAGTAAGGATTGAAACCATTTCTCAAAAATACAATCTTCAGAAAAATCAGGCTAAAAAGCTTATAAACAGTATGGATAAGCAAAGAGGTCATCATTATAAATATTTCTCAAATTATAAATGGGATCAGATAGAAACTAAAAATGTGATGCTTGACAGTAGTCTGCTTGGCGTTGAAGGGGCAGTAGATGTTCTTGAAAAAATAGTCAGATTAAAACAGGAAAGCTTTAAGAATAATTAATAAATAAAGTGGTCATTTTCCTTATATTTAACAGGAAATGGCCACCTTTTTTATCTGGGTATGATTATATATATAATCAATTTTTAGAGCTGTAAATCGCTTGTTACGGCCTCAGAAGATAAATCTATATCAGTATCTGGAATACAGGAAATATCAATATTTGCTTCTGCTTCATCAGCAGCTTTTTGAGGGTCATATTTATTTGTTTCTTCCTCATCATCCCATAATGAATCATACTCTTTTTGTTTTTCTTTAAGTGCTGCCATAATCATTTGGGCCTGTTTGGCTCTTGCATACATTTCCGAATCATACTCCAAAACTTTTTTCTCATCTGAATAGGGAACCTTGTCTCCGGCGCACATTCTTGCCACAGTAGTTAAAATCTTGCCTAAAGTAGCTGCATAACCGGTTTCAGGGTCAGATACCTGTCTTGCAACCTCTGCATTCCAGGCAAGGCAGTGTTGCTCGGCCAGACTATCAAGTATTTCCTGATTCTTCTTAAATTCTTCGTCTGTTTGCTCAACAGACAGTTGTAAACTTGCAGCTTCATCAGCAAAGTGCTGTTCCCCTGTGATTTCAAAATTTTTTTGAGCTGCATCTCGTTTTTTAACAAGATTTCTTGTTTCATCCACCAATTTCTTTCGATAATCTCTAAATATAGGAATTGCTTCTCCCAATTTCATTTTAAGCACCTCCCTGTGCCGGTATAAGCTTGTAGAAAGTAAGGGTATGTAACTTTATAACTTATAACAAAAATAGTCCTTTCTTACTATATCGACTTGTGGAGTTAAAGAAATTAGCGAGCTTAACAATATTAAGATAAAAGAAAAAGGGGAAAGTGAGAAAAGCGTCTTAAACATTTTTTCGTGGAACCGAATTCTTCTCTTTGAAATAAAATAAGACCTAAAGAGTATATCTTTGGTCTTATAATAAGATGATGCGGAAAAAGGGACTTGAACCCTCATGATATTGCTATCACACGGACCTGAACCGTGCGCGTCTGCCAATTCCGCCATTTCCGCAAAGGACTTCTTAAAAGTCACAAAAAGTATTGTATATCTTTTAATATAAGAAGTCAATAGGAATTAAATATTAAATTTATTTAAAAATCTTGTTGACATTATTATGATGCCGTGATATTATATATTTCGGCTCATGAAATGAGTGAGCATGAATTGCGGAAGTGTCGGAACTGGCAGACGAGCAAGACTAAGGATCTTGTGCATATTGCTTGCGTGTGGGTTCAAGTCCCATCTTCCGCATTATTAAATGATAAAGCCACGGGCATCTGCCTGTGGCTTTGTTGTTGTAAGGAAAAAGTAGGACGGAAAAAAGGAGAGTAGAAAATGAATAACAGACCAATAACAACCCTTTTTATGCTAATGTCAGTGGATGGAAAGATTAGTACCGGGGCATCGGATGATTTAGATGTTGACAAGGACTTTCCTCAAATAGATGGACTGAAAGAAGGCTTGGGACAGTACTATGAGATTGAGCAGACTACAGATTTGTGGTCATTTAATACCGGGCGGGTACAGGCAAAAATCGGGGTAAATGAAAAGTCATATCCCCAAAAAACTCCAGTTTCTTTTGTTTTATTGGACAATAGTCATCTTACGACACATGGAGTAAAGTATTTTTGTGCAAAATCTAAAGATTTCGTTTTAATTACCGGCAATAAAAATCATCCTGCTTTTGAGGTAAAAGAAGATAACCTTCATATCATCTACCAAAAAGAGTTATCCTTAGAGGATGCATTAGAGGAATTAAAAAATAAATATGGCTGTGAACGTATAACTATTCAAAGTGGTGGCACTATAAACGGATTGTTTCTTAGAAAAAAACTCTTTGATTATATTGATATAGTTATTGCCCCTGTTTTAGTTGGTGGAAAAGATACTTCAACACTAATAGACGGTGATTCAATAACAAAAATAAATGAATTAAAAGCTCTGGGAGTACTAAAGCTTGAAAAATGCCAACAGCTTAATGATAATTATGTAAGGCTGACCTATAAGGTAATCAGCTAAATTATACATAAAATAGGCAAAAAATCCCCAAAAAGTAAGGAACGTTCATGAGGAAGTAGCGAAGCGGATTTAAGAATGTCCGCTTTACTATGTTTGGTTAGTAAATAAATCGTCACAAAACGATATAACAACTCTTTTTCAGTTAATTTTATAAAAATATGCTAAATTTTACAAAAAAAGCTATACATATTGCGAAATATTTGTAATAATTATATATAGCAATACTTGAAGGGAGGAGTCATATTATGAACGTTTTTACAACCGATAAGATTAGAAACGTAGTCTTACTTGGGAATAGCGGTGCCGGCAAAACCAGCCTTGTAGAATCAGTTGCCTATTTATCAGGCATGATAAGTAAGGCCGGCACTGTAGAAGCTGGAAATACTGTTTCTGATTATGACAAATTAGAAATCAGCAATCAATTTTCAATTAACACATCTGTAATTCCCATTATCTGGAATGATACCAAAGTGAATTTTTTGGATACTCCGGGGTATTCCGAATTTGTTGGAGAAGTGGAAGAGGCAGTTTCTGTCGCAGATGCCGCTATTATTGTTATTTCCGGTAAAAACGGGGTTGAAATCGGAACGAAAAAAGCATGGGAAACATGTGAAAGATTTCATTTACCACGAATGTTTTTTGTTACGGGAATGGATAATGATAAGGCAAGCTACCGGGAAATTGTGGAAGAGCTACAGGATTTGTATGGTAAAAAGATAGCTCCTTTTCATTTCCCTATTCGTAAAGATGAAGAATTTATCGGATATGTCAATGTCATTCAGCAAATCGGCAAACAATGGAAAGCAGATGGAAGTGTAGAACATGTTCCTGTTCCGGACTATTCCACTGAATATCTTGAAAAATATCGTGAATTATTGATGGAATCCGTAGCTGAGACATCAGATGAATTTATGGACAGATATTTTGGTGGTGAAGAATTTTCTGAAAATGAAATTCGCCAGGCATTAAGAGCGAATGTCTCCTCTTGTGATATTGTGCCGGTAATGATGGGATCAAATTTAACTCACCGTGGCATGTATACCATGATGTATGATATTTTAAAATATCTTCCATCGCCGGAAGACAGAGAGATTTCCGGAATTAATGCCGATACCAACGAAGTTTACGAGGCAAATTTTGATTTTTCAAAGCCAAAAAGTGCATATTGCTTTAAAACAATAGTGGATCCATTTGTTGGAAAATATTCTCTGATTAAGGTAAATTCAGGAGTACTGAAAACAGATGATGTTCTCTATAATAAACATAAAGAAATCGAAGAAAAAATAGGAAAGCTTTATGTTCTTACAGGAAATAAAGCTGAGGAAGTTTCAGAGTTACACGCTGGCGATATAGGGGCCTTGTCTAAATTAAATAATCTGGCGACAACAGATTCTTTATCTACTAAAAAGAATCCAATATTATATCTTAGAGCGCCGATTTCAAAACCATATACTGCAAAAAGATATAAAACCCTGGCAAAAAAAGACGAAGACAAAGTTGCACAGGCTCTTGCCAGATTATGTGCAGAAGATTTAACCGTAAAATTGGTAAACGATACTGCCAATAGTCAATCTCTTATCTATGGAATAGGGGACAGACATATAGATATAATAATTGAAAAATTAAAGGAACGCTATAAAGTTGAGGTAGAATTAAGCAAGCCTAAGATTCCGTTTAGGGAAACAATTCTTGGAAGTTCCGATGTTGAATACAAATATAAAAAACAAACAGGTGGACATGGACAGTATGGACATGTTAAAATGCGTTTTTCGCCGGATGAAAACCAGGAAATCAGCTACAATTTCACAGAGTGTGTTGTAGGTGGAGCGGTCCCTAAAAATTATTTCCCTGCTGTAGATAAGGGACTTGCCGAGGCTGTTTTAGCGGGCCCGTTGGCAGGTTATCCTGTTATGGGTATTCATGCAGAGCTTTATGATGGCTCCTATCATGCTGTAGACTCATCGGAAGTTGCATTTAAAACAGCAGCAAGAGAGGCGTTTAAGAAGGGAATAATGGAGGCAAAACCGATTCTTCTTGAACCAATTGAAAGCTTAAGAATTGAAGTGCCAGATTCCTATACCGGAGCAGTTATCAGTGATTTAAACAAGCGCCGTGGAAGGGTACTTGGTATGAATCCTACAGATTTTCAAAAAACGGAAGTTATGGCAGAGGTTTCACTGGCAGAACTGTACGGATATGACGCAAATCTTCGTTCAATGACCAGTGGTGCTGGAACATTTTCCTATGAGTTAGCTCGTTATGAGCAGGTTCCTCCAGATGTACAGGCTAAAGAAGTTGAAAGAAGAGCTAAACATCGTGAAGAAGAAGATTAGAATAATGTTGGTAATTATAAGATTATAGATAAATTAAGAAAACCAGGTCTTGTTTTTCCAGGATCTGGTTTCTTTTTGGTTGAATTGTAAATACAATTTGGTTATAATAATGTGAAATATTGAAACTGAGTTAAAAATAAAGATTTAATAATGATATTTTACAAATTGGAGGAAAAAATGATTTTTGGATTTATTATATGGACTATTGTGAGTTTAATATTTTTAGGAATAGCTTTTGTAAGTTGGAAAGCAAAAGAACCTGTAGGATTTTTTACCGGGGTAGAGGCACCGGAAGTTATAGATACCGTTAAATACAATCATTCAGTTGCTATTTTATGGTTAATTTACGGAGTATTATTGGAATTATTAGGGCTCCCTCTGCTTTTTTTAAAACAAAATTCAGCGGGCTTCGTTTTTTCAATTATAGGTGTAGTTTTGCTATGCTTACTTTTGGTGGTTGCTTATCTTAAAATAGCGAATAAATATAAAAAATAAGAAAAATAATAATTGAACCGGAGAAAAATAATTATGCGATACAAAGAAAATATAGTTTTAAAAAATGGAAAAGAAGCCATATTAAGAAACGGTGAAGCAAAAGATGGAAGTGATGTTTACGAAAATTTTAATCTTACACATGGTGAAACAGACTTTCTTTTAAGCTATCCTGATGAGAATAGCTTTAATCCCAAAGAGGAGGCAGATTTTCTTGAAGAAAAAACAAACTCTTCAAATGAGATAGAAATTATTGCAATTATAGATGGAAAAATTGCCGGTACGGCAGGTATTGAGGCTGTAGGGAAAAAATACAAGATAAAACACAGGGCAGAATTTGGAATAAGCATCCTAAAAGAGTTTTGGGGAATTGGTCTTGGAAAAGCTTTGGCAAATGCCTGTATCAAGTGCGCCAAAGAGGCAGGATATGAGCAGTTAGAACTAAATCTTGTAGCAGATAACAAAAGGGCTCTTTTTTTGTACGAAAGCCTTGGTTTTAAAGAATTTGGTCGAAATCCTAAGGGCTTTAATTCAAGAATAAGCGGCTTTCAGGAAGTGATTTATATGTTGTTGGAATTGTAGAGGAAGCGTTAATTAAAAGTACTTGGGACACAGAAGTGTTATATGAAATAATGGAATAAATTTTATATTATTATTTGCGAACTTCTTATAAAGAAATTTTTGCGATGATTGTTCTTTAGAAAACAACTAATGCCTTTTGTGATACAAAGCAATTTATCAGACTTTGAGATGCAAAAAGTTTATTTTCTTAAAATATTTACTAATAATATTTTAGTGTGTGTTTTTGCAATATCTGGATTATTTTTGTTTAGAATTCCAGCTTTTTTAGTATATTTAATAAATCCGTTAGTATTGGGGTTTATTTTGGCGCTTAATTGGGTATCAACAGGAGAATTAATTTACTTTTTATATATATTGTTGCCACATTCTGTTTTTGAAATTCCTGCAATTGTTATGTCGTGCTCTCTGGGAATGAAAGGAAAGCGTGATAGAAGGGAAATAAAACAGAAAATTTTTTTATTTGAGTTATTATTAATTACGATGTTGCTAATTATCGCAGCAATTATCGAAAGCACAGTGTCTATTGGCTTAACATGAGGGGGGAGAATATTTTGAAATATTTGGTATATGCCAAGTGGAATTTGTTTTGTATTCATAAAAGAAGATTTTTGAACACTTTTCTTGTAAAAAAATATGATCAGACAGTAATGAATGTTTTGTGGTGTATGTTTTGTATTTCGCAGTTTTTTATAAGTTATTTTATAACTAATCATATACTTGGTATTTCAAATATAGATTTTCTTATTTACGATTTTAGTCCCAGAAAAATATTTGGCGATGTAAAATTAATGAAAGCAGTTTTGTTGATTTTAGTTTTCATAACATCCCTTGTGATATCCATCAACACTTGTGATTTGGTATTATCCGACAGGGATGAAGAGTGCCTTAGTGCCAACTATGATTTAGACTTCAACAAACTGAAAATAATAAACATTATTAATTATGTTATTTATAATTCAAAAGAAATGCTTATATTTTTACTTCCGGTAATTCTTGCATTTTTAAAAAGTTATGGACAAATAAGCAGTACTAGTATATTCGAAACAGTTCTTTTATTGTTTTTGATATTAGAAATAAGAACAGTAACAACAATTGTTTTATGCATATATAAATTGTCAAAAGATTCTAAAAATACATTTTTGAAAACGATATTATTAATGATTAGAAATGCCATATTCTTTTTTGTGGCATTATTTTTAGGAAAGTATTTTTCAGTATGGTTTGACAGATTTCCTATTATATCTCAAAAGGTGGATGAGAATGTAGTTGAAGTCTGGTTTAATGATGGGGCTAATTTATTTTTAAATCTATTTAAGGGGTTTCAAGATATAATAGATATCAACAGTCAGCTTTTTGCAAAGTTGATAATACTATTGATTTCATTGTTTTCGCTATTTCTTTTAATATCAATAAAAACTTTCATGTTTTCAAAAACAAAAACAGAATATCAAAAATCCTGTTTATCAAAACCCGTGGAGATATTATGTAAAAGAGATTTATATTTAAAAACCATACTTTTAAATCAAAACAGAATTTATGGTTTGGGATATCTTTTAGAAAGTGTTGCATTTTGGACAATAATTGGATTATTTTCTGGTTTTATGACGGATATAGTAAATACAAAGATGATATATTTTTTTGGAACATCTTGTTCAATTTACGTTACAGTATTTTTGGCTTATTCGAATTATAGTAAAAATATTAATATTTTTGCATTAGACGGAGAGGGCAAAAAAGTTAGCTTCTGGCTGGACAGAATGCCATTATTGTTTAGAAAAAAACTAAAAATATGGTGTATAAACATGCTTGTTTGTACACTGGTAGAATATTCGGTGCTAATACTAATTGTTTCCAGGTGGGAAATACTATTATTTTGCATTATTCAGTTTTTATATTCTTTGCTTTTGTTCTTTTTCCTTAGTTTTCCGAGTATTTTATGTCCATATTATGGATATTCAAACATAAGAGAGTACAGGTCTACCTTATTGTGCAGGGTATGCCCTTGGTTATTATTTGATAAAATATTATTTGGAAAAAACGAAAATGGCAATAGAAAAAGCTACAGTTTTACCGGCAGATGAGATATTAAACGAGGTATCCGAATTTTGGAGTTTATGAAAAATTTATTTTTTTAATATTTATATTGACATTTGCCTATGGTTAGCATATACTAACCATAGGTTTATGATTGATTTTATCAAAAAGGGTCTTTCAAAGAGCCTTTTTATTTGACAAAGGGTTAGAGTTACCTAACTATAGATGGGAGGATAAGAATGGAAAAAAGAAAGCAAAAAGAAACGTGTGAAGATATGTTTTCCTTAAGTTATGATATTACAAAGGATAAGAAAAATCAGATAATTGAACAGCTGAAAGGAAAAGGTTTTAGAATTACAAAACAAAGACTTATGTTGCTGGATGTTATTTTAGGTGCTGATTATTCCTGTTGTAAAGAAATATATTATAGAGCCAGCAAGCTAGATAGCAGTATTGGTACGGCTACAGTTTACAGAATGTTAAATATTCTTGAAGAAATAGGAGCAATTAACCGAAAGAATATGTATAAGATTTCTGTTTCTCAGGAGCTAAGTTTTGATAATAATTTTCTTATCAGATTTGATGACAGCACTGAAATGAAATTATCGGGTACTGAGTTGGAAAAACTTATTGAATATGGTCTTTCTTCAAACGGAACCTATGGAAAGAAGATATATAAGGTTTTTTCCTCAAACCTGATTAAATAAAACAGATTATATTAAAAAATATAATAAACAATGTAATAATCAATAATTTTGTGATATTGTATATTAGGTATGTGAAAATCGTGAAAGCATTTTAATACTTAAAGATATATTTTTTATAAACTATTAATAATAAAGTTTAGGAGGATTGTAATGTTTAATTGGGTTGAAAAAATTGATGCAAAAAAATGTGGTATTTTTGCGGCAGGTGTTGCTTTTGGTTCAGCAGGTTTTAAGCTTTTAGGCAGTAAGGATGCTAAGAGATTTTATGCAGGATGCACAGCAGCAGTTTTAAGAGCTAAGAAATTTGTCATGAAAACAGCTACAAATATTCAGGAAAACGCAGAAGATATATATGCTGAAGCTCAACAAATAAACGAAGAACTGGCAGAAGAAGAATTTGAGGAAGATTTTCCTGAAAAAGAGGAAGAAGAATCCTCAGATAATTAATAATAAATGTGCATGAACCTCCGAGAAAAGACTTATATCGGAGGTTTATTGTTATTTTTAAAAGATTTTTCTCATAAAATAGTGATTACAACTTTAGAAGAAGGAGACAGTATGAGATTTATTATTAAGCATGAAATTAAAAATCGTCTAAGGATAGAAATTGTACAAAAATCAATGACCTATCGACAGGCGGATACTTTGCAGTATTTTTTTGATCATCAAAATAATATAGTTTCTGCAAAAGTTAATAAAAATACAAATCATTGTATTATAAATTATACAGGAGACAGGGAGCTTCTTATTAAGATGCTTAAAGAGTTTTCCTATGATAGCGTTGAAGTATCTGAGACATACCTTTCTACTTCAGGCAGGGAAACCTATGAAGTTTATAAGGAAAAACTTATAATGAATATCTTTTGGCGTATGGTAAACAAGGTGTTCATGCCTCTAAGCTTCAAGGAAATATATGCTGTGCTTAAGTCAGTAAAACATATTTTAAAAGGCTTAAATGCTATAAGAAACAGAAAAATGGAAGTATCAATACTTGATGCGGTGGTTATACTTGTTTCACTAATAAGAAATGACATAAATACTGCAACTTCCGTAATGTTCCTGCTTGACATAGGTGAAATCCTTGAAGAATGGACCCACAAGAAATCCGTAGATGATCTGGCTAGAAGCATGTCACTAAATGTAGATAAGGTTTGGCTTGTAAATGATGGAAACAAGTTGTTGGTACCGGCAGAAAGTATAAAAGAGGGAGACCTTGTAAAAGTTCATATGGGTAATGTTATTCCATTTGATGGACAGATAGCAGATGGTGATGCCATGGTTAATCAGGCCAGTCTGACAGGAGAATCCATGCCGGTAAGAAAAACTCTTGACGGCTATGCATATGCAGGAACTGTCGTGGAAGAAGGTGAAATAACCATAAGAGTCAATGAAACAAACGGCTCAAGCAAATATGATAAGATTGTTACAATGATTGAAGAGTCAGAAAAATTGAAATCTTCAATTGAGGGAAGGGCAGGACACTTGGCAGATAAACTGGTTCCGTTTACCTTTGTGGGAACAGGTTTGGTTTATTTGTTTACGAGGAACATTACCAAGGCATTGTCCGTTTTAATGGTGGATTTCTCCTGTGCTTTAAAATTATCAATTCCTATTACTGTTTTATCAGCCATTCGCGAGGCCAGCGAATATAGCATTACTGTTAAAGGTGGAAAATACTTAGAGGCAATCGCAGATGCCAAGACCATAGTATTTGATAAAACAGGAACTTTGACAAAAGCCGAGCCTACCGTTACAAAGGTTGTGGCCTTTAATGGTTATAATGAAGATGAAATGCTTAGACTTGCAGCCTGCTTAGAAGAACATTTTCCACATTCTATGGCAAAGGCAGTTGTAAATGCAGCAAAAGAGAAAAGCCTTGTGCATGAGGAAATGCATTCAAGGGTTGAATATATAGTTGCTCACGGCATAGTATCAAAAGTTGATAATAAAAAAGTTCTTATAGGAAGTTATCATTTTGTATTTGAAGATGAAAAATGCGTAATTCCTGAAGAATATATGGAAAAATTCAAAACATTACCGGAAGAGTATTCGAGACTATATCTTGCAATAGACGGAAAACTGGCAGCAGTGGTTTGCATTGAGGACCCTGTCAGAGACGAAGCTAAAGAAGTAATAGAATCTTTAAGACAAAAAGGTATTGAAAAGTGCGTTATGATGACAGGAGACAGCAAAAACATTGCTAAGGTAATTGCAAAAAACATTGGTCTTGATGAATATTATGCTGAGGTATTACCGGAAAACAAGGCTTTATTTGTCGAAAAAGAAAAAGAATCCGGTAAAAAAGTTATAATGATAGGTGATGGCATTAATGATTCTCCTGCATTGTCGGTAGCAGATGCCGGGATAGCCATTTGTGATGGAGCTGAAATAGCAAAAGAAATCGCAGATGTAACCATTGGAGCAGAAAATCTTATGGAAATAGTTATATTAAAGAGAATCAGCGATGCACTTATGAAAAAAATAGATAGAAATTACAGATTTATCCTTGTATTTAATTCAGGACTTATAGGTCTGGGTGTTTTAGGAATCATAGCTCCGGCTAGCGCAGCCTTATTGCACAATGTTTCAACAATCCTAATCAGTTTAAACGGCATGAAAAACCTTTTGCCGGCCTAAATAAATAATAATTTGAAGAAAAATTGCCTGTATCCGATGAGTGCGATACAGGCAATTCATATATTATAAAATTCCGGAATTTTTCTCTTCAAAAGCTTTAATTATATGGTAGGCCATTTCATTGTATGGAGTGGAAACCTTCAGTTTTTTACCCAGTTTCAAAATTGCCCCGGCATATAATTCTACGTCAGTATTGCGATGATTGTCTAAATCCTGTAAAGTAAGTGGTCTGTTATCATAATTTGAAACCTTCGATAACTCTGTTTCTATGTCAGCTAAATCCTTTTTGTTAATATTCACATTCAGAGCCTGGGCGATTAAAAGAGTTTCCTGCATAATATTTTTCCTGATAAAGTTTGCGTGGGAGCTTCTTGAAATTGCACCTGTAGAAACCCCTACCACAGCACCTGTCATACTGCTGCCTATGGTTTCTATAAATTTTTTCCAGATTCCGTGTTTCATATCCCTGTCTATTTTATATTTAATATGACATTTATCAAAAAGTTTCTTAACTAAAAGTACTTTTTCTGAGTAACTTTCGTTGATTTCCTCACCAAAATGTACCATACTTTTTGATGGGTCAAAATCATAATGTCCATTTTTTATGTTTACAAACATGTCCATATAGGAATATAATAAATGTTCGAAGCCATAGACATTCCCCACTCGTTCTTCGATGTCGACTCCGTTTAAAGCAGGGAGTATTATGGTTTCAGGTCCTATAATGTTTGCTATTTCTTTTAAAGCGACAGTGAAATTAGTACCTCTAACTGCGATGATAACCAAATCAGCATAGAAAGATTTATCCTCCGGAGTGATGATAGGGAATTTATAAGTAAGACCGTTTATCATTAATCCGTGATTTTCTATGCGTTCTTTTTTTTGACCACTGGACAATACATAAAATTCTCCCTCATCCATCCAGTTATATAATCTGGGAGAAAAATAGGATCCAATGGTTCCGGCACCAACTAGTACAACTTTTTTTATTTCAGTCATATTTTAGCCTCCAAATGAATATGTTTCTATATCTTCTCAAGTTATATGAGATATATCGGCTAGAAATATATATATTTAATAAAAATTATAACGGCAGTTTTTATTAAAAGCAGATTTAATATATCCGAAATAACATTTGGCGGCTCAGGGAAAGGTAAGATTTTATTAATGAGATTTGTTAAATTAAATGAATTGAAACCGGGCATGCTTTCGGCGAAAAACATTTATAATGAAAATGGAGTATGCCTCTTATCTGTGAATAAGCCCATTACGGTATTTATTATTAAGCAGATAAGAAATATGGGATATAACGGTCTTTATATCCATGATGAAAACTCGGCATTTGAAGAATTTGATGAGATTATTTCTGAACAGGACAGACAGGAGCTGGTTAAAAATCTTGACAGCCTTAATGTTGATAAGATTTTGGAACTGACCAATAAACTGGTGGATGCTATGTTGGAATCCTCTTCATTTTGTCTTGAATTTAATGACCTTCGTTCTTATCATAATCAGACTTATCAACATAGCATAAATGTAGCGGCATATTCTATAGCCTGTGCCATCAGTATGGGGTATAATATAGCCGAAATAAGAAATGTTGGGGCAGCAGCTATGCTTCATGATATAGGTAAAAGAGGCATAAGTCTTGATATTTTGGATAAACCTGCAAAACTTACACCGGAAGAAAGGGCGATTATTGAAAAACATCCTAAAATCGGTTATGAGATGTTAAAAGATAATGAACTTATACCTGCCGTTGTAAGAGTATCTATACTTCATCATCACGAAAATGAAGACGGTTCAGGATATCCGGGACATTATAAAGGTGATAAGATTTTCAAATTTGCCAAAATTATTCATGTTGCGGATGTATATGATGCTTTGGTATCAAAAAGAGCATACAAAGACGATTATGACCCTGCTGAGGCCATAGAATACTTAATGGGAAATTGCGGGAATATGTTTGATTTGGATGTTGTTAATGTTTTCCTTAAAAATGTAGTTGTATATCCGGTGGGAACTGAAGTAATACTTTCAAACGGTCAGGAAGCCAGAGTTGTTAAAAATCGCAGTCTCAATGCTTTAAGACCTGTTCTTTTGGGAAGTGATGGAAATACAATCGATTTGGGAAATGATCCAAATTATCTTTCTGTTACAATTATTGGAACAAAGAATGACTATAAAGTTGAAAAAAGATATAAAGAAGTATAAATAAAAAAAGGATTTTTTGGCTTTACTGTCGAATTATATAAATATAGGGAGGGAGTTTATGACAATCAGAGAAAGTTTGGAAAACTGGGAAGAAGAACATTTAAGCCCCTATGCATCCTTGAGTAAAAATTCAAGGGGAAGAGACAGAGAAGAGGAAGAATGTGATATTCGACCTGCATACCAAAGAGACAGAGATAGAATATTACATTCTAAAGCTTTTAGAAGACTTAATAATAAAACCCAGGTTTTTTTATCTCCTAAAGGGGATCATTACAGAACCAGACTTACTCATACATTGGAGGTTTCACAAATTGCCAGGACTATTTCCAAGGCATTGAGACTTAATGAAGACCTTACGGAAGCCATTGCTTTGGGACATGATTTAGGACATACTCCTTTTGGACATTGTGGTGAAAGCGTCTTAAATGAGATTTGTAAAGATGGTTTTAAGCACAACGAACAAAGTGTGCGTATAGTTGAAAAGATTGAAAAAAGTGGTAAGGGGCTGAATCTTACAAAAGAAGTCAGAGACGGCATTTTGAATCACCAGATATCCTCTATGCCTTCAACCCTTGAAGGCATGGTAGTTAGGCTTTCTGACAAAATCGCATATGTTAATCATGATATTGACGATGCCATAAGAGCCAGAGTTATTTCAGAAGACGATATTCCAAAAGAATATAAAGAAATACTGGGAAACAACTTTAAACAAAGGCTTGACACCATGATTCATAGTATAATAATCAACAGTCAGGATAAAAATGGCATATTTATACCGAAAGATGTGGAGTGGGCAATTTCAAATCTTAGGAAGTTTATGTTTGAAAATGTCTATACAAACCCCATAGCTAAAATAGAAGAACCAAAAGCAGTAAATATGCTTCACAAACTTTTTGAATTTTACCTTGAAAATGAAGGCTCTATGCCGGAACATTTTGAAAAACATGTTCTTAGGGGGATTGACAACAGGGAAAGGATAGTTTGTGACTACATTGCTGGTATGACAGACCAATATGCCATTAGTAAATTTGAAGATTTATTTGTTCCAAAATCCTGGAATTTATAAATGTTTAAAGATAAGTCATAAATGGGATTAAAATTGTTTGTAACAGGTTAAACAGGAGGGGTGTAATACATTTAGAAATTTAATTAGCAAAGAAATCATATAGGTTTACTTGACTGAAAATAAGGGAGATAAGAAATGGCTTATTATTCAGATGATTTTATTAATGAGGTATGTGCCAGAAATGATATAGTTGATGTTATTTCCCAGCATGTAAAACTGACAAAAAAAGGGAGTTCATATTTTGGATTATGTCCTTTTCACAATGAAAAAACAGGGTCATTTTCCGTTTCTCCCGCAAAACAGATGTATTATTGCTTTGGATGTGGTGCCGGAGGCAATATTATCAGTTTTGTAAAAGAATATGAAAATTATTCCTTCACTGAAGCTATGGAATATCTAGCTGAGCGAGTTGGAATGGAAGTGCCGAAAACGGATTACGATGGAAATCAAAAACGCCGTTCAAACTTAAGGGATAAATTGTTTGAGATAAACAAGGAAGCTGCCGGATATTTTTATGTAGCCCTTAGAAAGGGAAATGATTCGTCAGGAATGGAATACTTATCAAAGAGGAATCTTTCTGAGGATACCCTGAAAAAATTCGGACTTGGTTTTGCACCCAAAAACAGTAAAGAACTTTACAATTATCTTAAATCAAAATCCTATAGTGATGAAGATCTTTCAAAATCAGGATTATTTAATCATAGTGAAACAAATGGCTTTTATAACAAATTCTGGAACAGGGTCATTTTTCCTATAATGAATGTAAATAATAAAGTAATCGGTTTTGGAGGCAGAGTAATGGGACAGGGAGAACCTAAGTACTTAAATTCTCCCGAAACAGAAATATTTGATAAAAGCA
Source organism: Acetitomaculum ruminis DSM 5522 (assembly GCF_900112085.1). GTDB lineage: Bacteria > Bacillota > Clostridia > Lachnospirales > Lachnospiraceae > Acetitomaculum > Acetitomaculum ruminis. Next base: position 219,248 of record NZ_FOJY01000002.1, on the reverse strand, counting down.
GGAATCTATACGGTTTGAACATAGCCCGTACCAGCAGAAAAAATTATTTTATATTATGCGAAGGTTATATGGATGTTATATCTCTTCACCAGGCAGGTGTTGACAATGCTCTTGCTTCCCTGGGAACTGCATTTACATCCGGCCAGGCAGAACTCATTAAAAGATATAAAAAAGATGTATTAATATCTTATGATAATGATAATGCCGGAATCAAGGCCACAATTAGAGCTATTTCAATCCTTAGAAATGCCGGATTAAGTCCAAAGGTTATCAATCTGGCTCCATATAAGGATCCGGATGAATTTATAAAAGGTCTAGGTCTGGAGGAATTTGAAAACCGCATTCAAAATGCCAGAAATGGTTTCCTTTTTGAAATAGACCAATTAAAAAAAGAATATAATCTAGAAGATCCAGCAGAAAAAACTTTGTTTTACAATGAGATAGCAAAAAAGCTTGTGGGCTTTAGTGAAGAACTTGAAAGAAACAACTATATTGAGGCTGTAGCCAGGGAATTCATGATAGAATATGAAAGTCTCAGAAATCTGGTTAACCGATTAGGACTTTCATATGTGGAAAAAGAAAAGAAGTATGAAGATAAATCCCCAATAAATAAAGCAAATAAATCATCAGGAATTGAAGGTTCCCAAAAACTTTTGCTTACCTGGATAATAGAAAGTCGGGAAATATACGATAAGGTTAAAGAATACATTTTACCGGAGGATTTTACAAATCCGGTTTATGAAAAGGCTGCAACATTGTTATATAAGCAGTTGGATGAGGGAAAATGTTCACCATCCATAATAATTAATTATTTTGATGATGACCAACAAAAGGAAGTGGCAGCACTTTTTAATGCAAAAATTGATGCCATAGCCACAAGAGATGATTTTGAAAAAGCTTTAAATGAAACTGTTTACAAAATTAAAGAAAACAGTGTCAAACAAAGAAAAAAAGAAAACAAGAATTTACAGGAATTTGTGAATGCCAAGAAAATATTGGAGAAGTTGAAGAAAAACAGAATATCAATAAAAGATATAGGGTAATATTATAATAATACTATTATATTACAAATAGATGTTTTACTATCAAGGATATATGAGGGAAGGAAAGAAAGCAATGAATGAAGAAATGGAAAAATTCGATGAAAAATTAAAAGAACTTGTTTCTATTGCAAAAAAGAAAAAAAGTGTTCTTGAATATGATGAAATTAATGACCATTTTAAAGACTATGAACTAAGTACGGACCAAACTGAAAAAATTCTGGATTATCTTGAAACCAACGGCATTGATATTTTAAAAATGAGCGATGATGTTGATGAAGAAGATGATATAGATGATATAGATGATGATAAAGACGAGGAAGTGGATCTTTCCAAAATAGATCTTTCCGTTCCGGATGGAGTCAGCATTGAAGACCCCGTTAGAATGTATTTAAAAGAAATCGGAAAGGTACCCCTTTTAAGTGCAGAAGAAGAAATTGAACTTGCTAAAAGAATGGAAGAAGGAGACGAAGACGCCAAAAAGAGATTATCAGAAGCCAATCTTCGTCTTGTGGTAAGTATTGCAAAAAGATATGTTGGTAGGGGAATGCTTTTCCTTGACCTTATACAGGAGGGAAATTTAGGCCTTATAAAAGCTGTAGAAAAATTTGATTATAGAAAAGGTTACAAGTTTTCTACCTATGCTACCTGGTGGATAAGACAGGCCATTACCAGGGCAATAGCAGACCAGGCACGTACAATACGTATTCCGGTACATATGGTCGAAACCATTAATAAACTGGTTAGAGTTTCAAGACAGCTTTTACAGGAACTTGGAAGAGAACCATTACCGGAAGAAATTGCTAAAGAAATGAATATTCCTGAGGATAGAGTTAGGGAAATTCTTAAAATTTCTCAAGAACCGGTTTCTTTAGAAACACCTATAGGTGAAGAAGAAGATAGCCATTTGGGAGATTTTATCCAGGATGATAATGTTCCTGTTCCGGCAGAGGCTGCTACTTTTACCCTTTTAAAAGAACAGCTTAAAGAGGTATTAGATACCCTTACAGAAAGGGAACAAAAAGTATTAAAATTAAGATTTGGCTTAGAAGATGGAAGAGCCCGTACTCTTGAAGAAGTAGGTAGAGAGTTTAATGTTACAAGAGAGCGTATTAGACAGATTGAAGCCAAGGCCTTGAGAAAACTTCGTCATCCTAGCAGAAGTAGAAAACTTAAGGATTATTTAGACTAGGAATAAGTATATGAAATTATCATTAAGAATGAATATGTCTGCCTCTTTGATAAAAAGAGGCAGCATTTTAGCGGATATTGGAACAGATCATGCATATGTTCCAATATTTGTTGTTAAGGAAAATATATGTAATAAGGCTTATGCCATGGATATAAATAAGGGACCTCTTTTAAAGGCAAAAGAAAATATTCACAAATATTTACTTGATGAAAAAATAGAAACAAGGCTATCTAATGGTCTGGAAAAACTTTCAAAAGATGAAGCAGATTGTATTCTTATTGGTGGAATGGGCGGAGAATTAATAATATCTATATTGGAAAATGGCAAAGATGTTATAAATAATGGAATTGACAAGGAGATTATAATTCAGCCCCAGTCAGACTTAAAAGAGGTTAGAAGCTATCTTCTGAAAAACGGATATGAAATCATGGATGAAAAGGCATGTATTGATGAAGGCAAGTACTATTTTTCCATAAAATTTCGTCCAGATAAAAGAGATAATGCAGATAGTTATACCGAAGAAGAATTATCCTATGGTAAGATACTTCTGGATAAAAGAGATAATACTTTAAAAGAGTATTTGTTAAAAAATAAAAATAAATTTGAAAATATAAAAAGTAATTTATCTATTACAGAAAATTCGACCAGAATTAAGGAAATTAATAATGAGCTTGAGATTATAGAAAAAGCTCTTAAAAGGCTTGTTTAGAGAAACTGGTTTTATGTCAGGGGGATGAAAATGAAATGTTACAATGTAATTGAATTTATGAGAAAAATTGCGCCTGAAAGATATGCCTTTGATTGGGATAATCCGGGGCTTCAGTGTGGAAGAAGAGATAAGGATGTTGAAAGGGTATTTGTGGCAGTAGATGCTACAGAAAGGGTTATAAAAGAAGCTAAAAACTGTCAGGCTGATATGCTTATTACTCATCATCCTTTGATTTTTAAGGGAATCAATAATGTAAATTCCACTAATTTTATAGGTAGAAGACTATTAAACCTTATAGGCAGTGATATATCATACTATGCAATGCATACTAATTTTGACATTACCGTAATGGGAGAATATGCAGCAGATTATTTAAGACTAAGCCATAGAGATGTTTTGGAAGTGACTTTAGAAGAAAACGGAATAGAAAAAGGTATTGGGGTATGTGGACGACTACCCTTTGATATGACCTTGAGAGATTGCGGTGAGTATGTGAAAAACTGCTTCGGTCTAGATAGTGTAAAGATATTTGGAGACTTAAGCAGACATATCAGTTATGCAGCAGTCAGTCCTGGTTCAGGTAAGGGCATGAGTGATGTAGCTGTAAAAAAGGGTGTTGAAGTTTTAATTACAGGTGATATCGATCATCATGAAGGAATAGATGCCGTGGCCAAGGATTTATGTATTATTGATGCAGGCCATTATGGAATAGAATATATTTTTGTTTCATATATTACTGAATATCTTAGAAAAAATACAGATTTAGAGGTTCATGGAGAGGAATTTGTAAATCCTTTTAATATTATATAAAAAACCTATTGACAAAAGAACAATTGTTTGCTAAAATTTTGATACTAATTAAGTAGGACGGATAATCGCGGCTTTTAGCTGAGGAAAGTCCGGGCTTCATAGGGCAGGATGCCGGATAACATCCGGTGGAGGTGACTCCAAGGACAGTGCAACAGAAATATACCGCCTTATTATTAAGGTAAGGGTGGAAGGGCAGTGTAAGAGACTACCGCCTCATTGGTAACAATGAGGGCACATGTAAACCCCATCCGAAGCAAGACCAAAACAAAGATTAAGGGTTGCCCGCCCACTTTAGGTAGGTCGCTAGAGACAGCTGGCGACAGCTGTAGTAGATAGATGATTATCGATAACATAACCCGGCTTATAGTCCTGCTTAATTATTTCTATATATTTCTGATATGCCAAAAAATAATTTTGCATATTATCTTACTTAAAGGTATCTCCCAAATAAGATTCTTATAAATAAATATTGTTTTATCTGATATATTAGATAATAAAAAAATTAGAAATTTTTATTTTCAGTGAAAGATTTTATGTTAAATACCGGATTTTTTTGATTATAAGGGTTATTTATACCCGTATTTGATATTTTAACCTAAGTCAGTTGATATGTGATGGGAAAAAGGATAATTTATGGATGGAATAAGATTAAACAAATATATAAGTGAATCAGGATTTTGCTCTAGAAGACAGGCAGATGTGCTTATACAAGAAAGAAGAGTTACCATAAACGGAAGAGTAGCTGGAATAGGCGAAAAGGTAGGGACAGATGATGTGGTAGCAGTAGATGGTAAGGCTGTAAAAAAAGCTGCTAAAGAAATTTTACTGGCCTTTAATAAACCCAAAGGAGTGATTTGTACCTCTTCAGCTAAAGAACATCCTAATATTATTGAATATATTAATTATCCTGAAAGAATATACCCTATAGGCAGACTTGATAAAGATTCAGAGGGACTTATACTTCTTACAAATATGGGGGACATAGTAAATAAGATAATGAAATCCAGAAATTCCCACGAGAAAGAATATATTGTTACCCTCAACAAAAATTATGATGATGAATTTATTAAGAAAATGCAGGAAGGGGTTAGAATAAAGAAAATAGAAAAGGGCAGGGTAATAATGGATGAAGTAACAAAAAAATGTAAAGTTAAAAAGATAAATGCTAATACTTTTTCCATAATACTTACTCAAGGACTTAACAGACAAATAAGAAGAATGTGTGAAAGTCTGGGATTTAAAGTGGTTAAATTAAAAAGAATAAGGATTATGAATATTGAGTTGAAAAACCTGAAAAAAGGTCAATACAGGAATCTTACCGACATAGAATGGAATACACTTAAAAAACTTATAAAAAAAGATTAGGCAGGGGATAAAATGGACAAATTAGACAGAATCAAAGAGCTTATTAATATTTTAAATGAAGCATCTAAGGCTTATTATCAGGGAGAAAAGGAGATAATGACCAATTTAGAATATGATGCTTTATATGACGAATTAGAAAAACTTCAAAACGAGACAGGTATCGTACCTGCTAATTCGCCAACAGTAAATGTAGGTTATGAAGTACTTTCAAATCTTGAAAAAGAAAGACATGAAAGTCCTATGTTATCTTTGGATAAAACTAAGGAAGTGGAATCACTTAAAAGCTTTTTAAATGGAAAAGAAGCCGTTTTATCTTGGAAATTAGATGGACTTACTGTTGTGCTTACTTACGAAAACGGTGAATTAGCGAAGGCGGTTACCAGGGGGAATGGAGAAATTGGGGAAGTAATTACTCAAAATGCCAGAACCTTTAAAAATATTCCTTTAAAAATTCCATTTAAGAAAAAACTGGTTATCAGAGCAGAAGCTGTTATTAAATATGTGGATTTTGAACAGATAAATGAAAGTCTTGAAGCTAAAGACAAGTTTAAGAATCCCAGAAATCTTTGCAGCGGTTCTGTAAGACAGTTAGATTCATCCATAACTGCAAAAAGAAATGTTAATGCCATTGTTTTTGCTCTTGTAAGTGCGGAAGATGTAGAATTTGGGAATTCCAGAATGAATCAGTTTGAATGGCTTTCAAATCAGGGCTTTGAAGTTGTATATCATCAGTTGGTTAATCCGGATAATTTAGAAGACGCAGTGAAAAACTTTGAAAGCAAAATAGCAGATAACAGTTTTCCTTCTGATGGATTGGTTTTAGTTTTAGAAGATATTTCCTATGGTGAAAGTCTTGGCACAACTGCTAAATTTCCAAGAAATGCCATGGCTTTTAAATGGAAAGATGAGATAGCAAAGACACATTTATTGGATATAGAGTGGAGCGCTTCCAGGACAGGACTTTTAAATCCGGTGGCAGTTTTTGAACCTGTGGAGTTAGAAGGTACAACTGTTTCAAGAGCCAGCGTTCATAATGTGAGTATTTTAAAAGAATTAAAGTTGGGAATCGGTGATGAAATAAGCGTTTACAAGGCGAATATGATTATTCCCCAAATAGCTTCAAATGAAACAGAAAGCGGAAATTGCAGTATTCCGGATAAATGTCCTGTATGTGGGGGAAACACAGAGATTAAAAAAGTTAATGACGGAGAATTTTTATATTGTAAAAATCCTTTGTGTATTGCAAAAAAGATTAAACAGTTAAGTCTTATGGTAAGCAGAGATGCTTTAAATATTGAAGGATTATCTGAAGCTACCTTGGAAAAGTTTATAAATCAGGGAATTATTCATAATGTAACAGATCTTTTTAGCTTAAGTGACAGCAAAGAAAGAATAGTTGAAATGGAAGGATTCGGGGAAAAATCCTATGAAAATCTGGTAAAAGAGATTGAAAATAAAAAAGAAACAAACCTTTACAGGATTATTTATGCATTGGGAATTCCAAATATCGGTTTATCCATGGCAAAACTGATATGTAAAAATTTTGAAGATGACCCTGAAAAGGTTATTTACGCAAAAGAGGAAGAATTACTATCAATATCTGGAATTGGCGATATCCTTGCAAAATCCTTTACGCAGTATTTCCAAAATCCGGAAAATCTGTCACTTTATAATAATCTTTTGAATAATATAAAACTTGTAAAGGAAACAAATGACACGCCTCAAAAATTTGCCGGAAAAACCTTTGTAATTACAGGAAGTGTCAATCATTTTGCTAACAGAAATGAATTAAAGGCTGAGATAGAAAAAATGGGAGGAAAGGTGACAGGATCAGTTACAAAAAATACAGATTATCTTATAAATAATGATATTACTTCAAATTCTTCCAAAAACAAAAAGGCTAAAGAATTAGGAATTCCTATCATTACAGAGGAAGAATATCTTAAAATGTAAAAAAATCAGAGACCCTTATAACGGTCTCTGAAATAATTAAATAGTATTTGTATTTATGTCATATGGAGTAGCCTGATATACATAATAGTTAAGCCAGTTTGTATAAAGGTTGTTTGCATGAGATCTCCAGGAAAGAAGAGGTCTTTCTTCAGGATTGTCATTTGGATAATAATTCTTAGGCAATTCTATAGCTAATCCTTTATTGAGATCTCGTTTGTATTCTATATCAAGGGTATAGCGGTCATATTCAGGATGTCCCATAACAAAAATCTGTCTTCCTTTATCAGACATGCATAAGAAAACTCCGGCTTCATCAGAATCAGCCATAACTGTCAGTTCTTTGGTATTATAAATATCTTCTTTGCTGACACAGGTGTGTCTTGAATGAGGCGCATAAAATATATCGTCAAAGCCGCGTACAAGGGGCTCTTTACGATTCATAACCCTATGAGGAAAAACTCCAAAAAGTTTACTGTCAAGTCTATGTTTTTTAAGATTGAAATGGTGGTACAAACCAGCCTGGGCACCCCAGCAAATATGAAGAGTTGAGGTAACATGATGCTTTGTCCAATCCATTATGTGGCAAAGCTCATCCCAATAGTCAACTTCTTCAAATTCCAAAGTTTCTATGGGAGCACCGGTTATTATAAGTCCATCCAGATTTTTGCGTCCCATTTTTTCAATGGTAGTGTAAAAACGGTTTAAGTGACTAGGCGGTGTATTTTTCGAAACATGTGTTGAAACTGTTAAAAAAGTTACATTTACCTGTAACGGGGTATTTGATAGTGAACGAAGAAGCTGTAATTCAGTGTTTTCCTTGACTGGCATGAGATTTATGATACCAATATCAATAGGACGGATATCCTGATGAAAAGCTCTGTCTTCGTCCATGACGAATATATTTTCTTTTTCTAATATTTCCTTTGCAGGAAGATCGTTTTGAATTCTTATTGGCATAAGTTATCACCTTGTATTCTTAAGATTTGTAAAAATATACATAGCAAAGTATAACATAAAAATAAAATTGATAAAACATTTTAAATTTATATTTTATCTATTACCTGTAACAGGGAAATACTTATAACAAAAGGCTAATTACAAAATAATGTTTTAATTGACTAAAATAGGAAAAACAGATAATATAAACATTTTTTATTTATAATATGGTAAAATACATATGACTATACAAATTGTAAAGGTGGTAAGGCAATGTCAGGAAGATATGAAAAGGTTGAATATATAAATGTAAGACGGGAAGGGGAAACATCTTCTGAGAGTGGAAATTTTTTAGTAGAACATGAAATGGATATAATTATTAATGATAAGGTTACAAAACATGTTTATTGTTCGAAAAAAGAATTGAAGGAACTTGTAATAGGTAACCTTTATACAAACGGATATGTTTATAATTTAAAGCAGATTAAAAATATAAGCTTTTCAGATAAAGATACAAAAGCAATAGTTACAATAGATGAAAAAACTGATATCACAAAAGAAATTCCCCTTAGAAAACTCTTTCCAATAGATTGGAAGAAAGAATGGGTCTTTAAAATGGCTGATTTATTGGACGCAGAACAACCGCTTTACAAAAAAACCAAAGGAGCTCACAGCTGCTTTGCCTTTAAGGGAGAAAGGCTTTTGTTTGTCTGTGAGGATGTGGGAAGGCATAATGCTATTGATAAGGCTGTTGGAAAAGTACTACTTGAAGGATACAATCTGAGGTTATGTTCATTTTATACAAGCGGGAGAGTTCCGCATGATATGGTTACTAAAATGATTTATGCCGGTGTACCTATGTTTGTAAGCAAAGGAGTACCGACAACAAAAGCCATAGAACTTGCCAAGGAATATAATCTGACACTTATATGTCAGGCCAGAAGAGATGGATTTAAAATTTTTAATATTTGATATCAAAGAAAATAAAGGGGATTGTTTATAAAGTTATGTCAGATAGTAATTAATAATTTTAGTAGATTGGAGAATAAGTATGCTGGAAAAATTGCAAAATGGAAGTGACATTAGAGGAATAAGTATCGAAAGCGAAGAAAATCCTATTGTAAATCTTACTAACAAAGAGACATATCTTTTAACCATAGGATTTATAAAATTTTTGGCGAAAAAAACAGGAAAAGATATTAGAAATCTTATTATAGCAGTTGGAAATGATTCAAGAATAAGTGCTGACAGTTTAAAATCCGGTATATTTGCCGGAGCTGAAAAGTTAGGAGTGAAAATATACGACACAGGACTTTCTTCTACACCTGCCATGTTTATGGCGACTATATTTGATGAATTTTCATATGATGGAACTATCATGGTTACAGCAAGTCACCTGCCTTATGACAGAAACGGAATGAAATTTTTTACAAAAGAAGGCGGAGTAGAAAAAGAAGACATAACAGAAATAGTATCCATAGCAAATAAAGAAGAGTTTAAAGAAGAGGATTTGACAAAAGGAAATCCTTTATTTTCACAGGTTAAGTTAATGGATGTATATTCAGAGTTTCTTGCTAAAAAGATTAGAGATGGTGTTAATGCAAGTCATAACCCAAATAAGCCTCTTAAGGGCTTGAAAATTGTAGTGGATGCAGGAAATGGTGCAGGAGGATTTTTCGTTTCAAAAGTCATTGACAAACTGGGAGCAGATACAAGAGGAAGCCTTTATCTACAGCCTGATGGAATGTTTCCCAATCATATTCCAAATCCTGAAGATAAGGACGCCATTAATTCAATTAAGCAGGGGGTTTTAAATGCTAAAGCAGATTTTGGAATTATTTTTGACACGGATGTGGATAGAATGGCAGCAGTTTTAGGGGATGGAGAAGTAGTTAATAAAGATGCCAATATAGCCATGATGGCTGCTATACTTGCAAAAGATAATATTTATGGAACCATAGTTACCGACTCCGTGGTTTCAGACAGACTTACCGAATTTTTAGAAGAAAACCTCCATATGAAGCACCATATATTTAAAAGAGGATACAGAAATGTAATAAATGAAGCCATCAGACTTAATGAAGAAGGAATAGAAGCACCTTTGGCCATAGAAACATCGGGACATGGTGCATTTAAAGAAAACTATTTTTTGGATGATGGTGCTTATATGGCTGTAAAATTAATAATTGCAGCTGCAAAGGCAAAGAAAAACGGAAAAGACCTTACTTCATACATAGATAAATTAAAAGAAGGTTTTGAAGAAAGAGAGTACCGTATAAAAATTAACTGTGAAGATTATAAGGAATACGGGAAAAATGTTTTAGAAGAGTTTGAAAAACGCGCCATATCCAGTGGATATTTTGTTGCAAAAAACGCTTATGAAGGTGTTAGAATATCATTTAAGCAGGCAGATACCATGGGATGGACTCTTTTAAGAATGTCCCTTCACGAACCGAAAATGCCTTTAAATATTGAGGGAAGCAGACAAGGTGATTGCGACAGAATATTCGCCTGCGTGAAAAAACTTCTTGCAGGATTTGATAAATTAGAATTTGATAATTAAGTTCTAAGAAAATGTTAACGAACTTTTATTTGCAAATGCATTATATGATGATATAATTGAAATAGTTTGTTTTTTCATAAGTTTTGTATAAAAACATATTTTAATGCATAAAACAGGAGGTTATTTTATGCCAAAAGATGATAAAAATGTATATATAATAAAAGATGATGACTACGGTGAAGTGCAGATTGCTCAACAGGTAGTTGCAGTTATTGCAGGCTTTGCAGCTACTGAGGTGGAGGGAGTTAATGCTCTTGCCGGGAATATAACAAATGATATAGTTGGACGAGTATCCAAAAAAAATCTTGCCAGAGGAGTCAGGATTCAATTAGAAAATGGAATAGTTAGAACAGATATAGCGATTTATATTGACTTTGGTCAGAATATTCCTAAGGTTTGTGAGACTGTTCAAGACAGAGTAAAAACTGCCATTGAAAATATGACAGGTTTACAAACTGCTAATGTGAATATTAGAATCGTTGGAATAGGATCTGCAAAATAAATCTTAATAGGCAGAACAAACAGCGAAGTGGTTTTTTTTCGGACAGCTTAAAGACTTTCGGGAAATACTAATGCCCACTTTGATAGGTGTAGCATACATTTGAAAATCAGGAGGAAAAGATGAACCGTAGACAATTGAGAGAAAACATTTTTAGATTACTTTATAGAAAAGAGTTTTATGAAAATGAGGAAATGAATGAACAGGTTCAATTGTTTTTTGAAAATTTAGTGGGTGAAGATGAAGAAGATGACATTGCTCTTGAAAATATAAGGCAAGAGGATAAAGATGAGATAATAGAAAAATATGAAAAAGTTGTAGAAAAAATATCTGAACTTGATAGTGATATTGAAAAGATATCAAAAGAATGGGATATAAAAAGGATTTGTAAGACTGATTTAAACATAATCAGACTTGCATTATACGAGGCAAGATACGACGATAATGTACCTGTTTCAGTCGCAATTAACGAAGCTGTTGAACTTGGAAAGATGTATGGACAGGATGAAAAGGCTTCTTTTATTAATGGTATATTAGCTCAGTTGGTTAATTAGAATGGAAAAAGCATATTCAGTTTCACAAATTAATGGTTATATAAAAAGTCTTTTTGAACAGGATTTCATATTGGGAAATGCTGTTGTAAAGGGAGAGATTTCAAACTGCAAATATCACTCCAGCGGACATATTTATTTTACATTAAAAGATGAAAAATCTACTATAAATGCCATTATGTTTTCATCCTATAGAAGTGGACTTGACTTTAGAATGTCTGAAGGACAACAGGTTCTTGTAAGGGGAAGCATAAGGGTTTTTGACAGAGATGGAAAATATCAGATTTATGCCAGAGAGATTACTCTTGATGGTCAGGGGGATTTGTATAAAAAATTTGAACAATTAAAGGCTGAATTATTGGAAATGGGCATGTTTGATGAAATGTATAAAGTGCCCATTCCGGTATTTATAAAAAAGCTTGGCGTAGTAACAGCACCTACAGGAGCTGCCATAAGAGATATTATAAATATTACAAAAAGAAGAAATCCTTTCGTGGAGATAATACTATATCCTGCTAAAGTGCAAGGAGAAGGAGCGGCATATAGTATAACAAAAGGTATACAAGCCTTAAACAATCTGGGGGTTGATACCATAATTGTCGGGCGAGGTGGAGGTTCTATTGAAGATCTCTGGGCTTTCAACGAGGAAATTGTTGCAAGAGCCATATTTGACTCAAAAGTTCCTGTTATAAGTGCAGTTGGTCATGAGACAGACTTTACAATTGCTGATTTTGTTGCTGATTTAAGAGCACCAACACCTTCAGCAGCAGCAGAACTTGCTGTTTACAGTTATGAAGGATTTTTAAACACCTTAAAGGTATATAAAGACAAGTTGGATATTTATGAAAAAAATATAATATCTGACAAAAGGTTATTGGTAGATTCTTATAAAAATGCCTTTCGACATTTAAATCCGGAAAATATAATCAATGATAAAAAAATGTATCTTTTATCTTTTGAAGATAAATTGAAATATTTGATGAATCTCAAGCTTTCTAACGAAAAAAGCAGGCTTTCAGTCTATATTGAGCGTTTGAAGGGACTGTCACCTTTAGAAAAATTATCATCCGGATTTTCCTATGTATCAGATGAAAAAGGTAATATGATTAATAGCATAAATAATGTTGAAAAAGGTGACTGTATAAATATAAATGTAAAAGACGGTAGTATTAAAGCAAAAGTAGTTGATAAGATTAGGGAAACCTATTGATTTTTATGTGTTTTGAACGCAGTGTAAGCAATCTCCCGCTTCAAAAGCGTAAGCTTTAAGCGGGGGTATAAGCTTACAAGTGTCAGAAGGGGTTAAAGCCCCTTCTGACAGGTGGCACAAAGTGCCACTGCGTTCATGAGGAAGTAGCAAAGCGGATTCCGAATGTCCGCTTTACATAGATGATGCAAGATTTTAAAAGGATATGAACATGGAAGAAAATCTTAATTTTAGCCTGGAAGAGGCCTTTGGAAAATTAGATGAACTAGTTAAAAAGCTTGAAAATAAGGAAATTAGTCTAGAAGATTCCTTTAAATTCTACAAAGAAGGTGTTGAATTAATAAAAAAATGCCAGGAAAGTGTAGATACGATAGAAAAAAAGGTTTTATTGCTTAATGAAGATGGAGCGACAGATGAATTTTAAAAAGGCATTGGAAGAAAGAACAGAATATGCAAATTCTGTAATCAATAAATATCTCTTAAAAGAAGAAGGATATCAAAAAAAGGTTATAGAAGCGGTTAATTACAGTATTTTGGCTGGAGGAAAAAGACTAAGGCCTATACTGATGAAAGAAACTTTTGATATTTTTAATGGAAAAGGTGAAGTTGTAGAGCCTTTTATGGCAGCTATTGAGATGATACACACATATTCTCTGGTTCATGATGATCTTCCTGCAATGGATAATGATAAATACAGAAGGGGTAAAAAAACAACCTGGCTGGTTTATGGTGAAGACATGGGTATTTTAGCTGGAGATGCCCTGCTTAATTTATCCGTAGAAACAGCTTTAAAAGCCTTTGATATTGATTTTGAAAACAAAAATTTATCAAAAGCTTTGAAGATTCTTTTAAATAAATCAGGTATTTATGGAATGCTAGGCGGTCAGGTTTTGGATGTTGAACTAACTGGTAAAAAGATAGATAATAAGCAGCTGGATTTTATTTTCAGATTAAAAACTGCAGCCATGATTGAAAGTTCTATGATGATAGGAGCTGTTTTGGCAGGAGCAGATGATAATACGGTATCTCAAATTGAAAAAATCGGAAATAAAGTGGGAGTTGCTTTTCAAATTCGTGATGATATTTTAGATGTTACAGGCGATGAAATCGAATTGGGTAAGCCGGTTAAAAGTGATGAAAAAAATAACAAATCAACCTATGTAACCCTTTATGGCATTGAACAATCTCAAAAAGATGTAGACAGATTATCGTCTGAAGCTATTGATATTATGAAAAGTTTAAATATTGAAGATGAATTTTTAACATCTTTGATTTTGAAACTTGTTGGAAGAAATAAATAAAAGGTGTGGAACTAAATGGTTTTAGAAAAGATAAATCAGGTTAATGACATAAAAAAGCTGAAAAAAGAGGAAATATTTCTTCTTGCAAATGAAATCAGACAATTTCTCATAAATAAGATAAGCGTAAAGGGAGGACATCTTGCTTCTAATCTTGGGGTTATTGAACTTACTATGGCATTGCATTTGGCTTTTGATTTGCCTAAAGATAAGATAATCTGGGATGTTGGACATCAATCATATACCCATAAGGTGTTGACAGGCAGAAAAGATGAATTTGATAATTTAAGGGAATTCGAGGGCCTTAGCGGATTTCCTAAAAGAACTGAAAGTTCCTGCGACAGTTTTGATACGGGACATAGTTCTACTTCCATTTCAGCCGGTCTCGGAATTGCTCATGCAAGAGATTTATCAGCTGAAAATTTTTATGTGGTAAGTGTTATAGGTGACGGCGCACTTACCGGAGGAATGGCATTTGAGGCTTTGAATAATGCTTCTGCTTTAAAGACAAATTTAATAATAGTTTTAAATGATAATGAAATGTCTATTTCTAAAAATGTTGGCGGAATGTCAGAATATCTAGGACATTTGCGTACATCATCACAGTACACGGATTTAAAGACAAATGTTATAAATACATTGGAAAAGATTCCTAATATTGGCTCTATGGCAGTAAATACCATCAGAAAAACAAAAAGCGGAATAAAACAATTGATTTTACCGGGGATGCTTTTTGAAAATATGGATATTAAGTATTTGGGGCCTTTGGATGGTTATGATATTGAAAAGCTTGTTAAGGCATTTAATGATGCTAAAAAAGTTAACGGGCCTGTCATTGTCCATGTTGTAACCAAAAAAGGAAAAGGTTATCTTCCAGCAGAAAGACACCCTTCCAGATTTCATGGTACAGGTGCCTTTAAGGTAGAAAACGGTATTCCGGAATCTCCAAGTAAAAAATCAGGATATACAGATGTTTTTTCCACAGTAATGAAAAAAATGGGCGAAAGAGATGAAAAGGTAGTAGCTATAACTGCGGCTATGGCTGATGGAACCGGATTAAAAAGATTTGCAAGAAAATTTCCGGATCGTTTTTTTGATGTAGGTATAGCAGAACAACACGGTGTAACTTTTGCGGCAGGGCTTGCCGTAGGAGGTTTAAAACCGGTGTTTGCAGTGTATTCATCTTTTTTACAAAGGGCGTATGATCAGGTTATTCATGATGTGTGTATGCAAAATCTTCATGTAGTATTTGCCATAGACAGAGCTGGTCTTGTAGGAAAGGATGGACAGACACATCAGGGAGTATTTGACCTTTCATACCTTACCATGATGCCTAATATGACAGTGATGGCTCCAAAAAACAAGTGGGAGTTATCAGATATGTTAAAATTTGCATTGAAGTACGATGGACCTATTGCTTTACGCTATCCAAGAGGTGAAGCTTATGATGGTTTACAGTCTTTTAGAAAAGAAATTCAATATGGCATCTCAGAAATAATATATGATGAAGATGAAATTGCGTTATTGGCCGTAGGAAATATGGTCAAAATATCTGAGAAAGTAAGGATGCTTCTTAAAGAAAAAGGACATAATGTAACTTTGATTAATGCAAGGTTTGTTAAACCTTTTGATAAAAAACTGATTGAAAATCTGGGCGAAAAACACAGGCTTTTGGTTACTTTAGAAGAAAATGTACTTGCCGGAGGTTTTGGACAGCAGGTATTGGCTTATATAAATCAGGAAAATATAGACATAAAAGTTTTAAATATAGGCATCGAAGACACTTTTATAGAACAAGGTAGCGTTGAAGTTCTTCAAAGGGAATGTCATATAGATGCAGTTAGTGTTGCTGATAGAATTATTAATCATTTAAGGATATACAAATAATATGAAAAAAGAACGTTTGGATGTTTTACTGGTAAAACAGGGACTGGCAGAATCAAGAGAAAAGGCAAAAGCCGTTATTATGGCAGGAGAAGTATATGTTAATGGTCAAAAAGAAGATAAGGCCGGTTCAACTTTTGACGAAGAAAAATCAAAAATAGAAGTAAGAGGAAAATCATTAAAATATGTCAGTCGCGGTGGTCTTAAACTGGAAAAAGCAATGGATGTATTTGATCTTAAGCTTGATGGATTTACCTGTGTAGATATTGGTGCTTCCACTGGAGGATTTACGGATTGCATGTTACAAAACGGGGCTGTAAAGGTATTTGCCATAGATGTAGGAAGAGGGCAGCTTGCCTGGAAACTAAGGCAGGATGAAAGAGTAGTATGTATGGAAAAGACCAATATAAGATATGTTGTTCCGGAGGATTTAGGAGAAGAGGCTGATTTTATATCAATAGATGTTTCATTTATTTCTCTGACAATGGTTTTAAATGTTGCAAAAAATCTTTTAAAAGAAA
Source organism: Acetitomaculum ruminis DSM 5522 (assembly GCF_900112085.1). Taxonomy (GTDB): domain Bacteria; phylum Bacillota; class Clostridia; order Lachnospirales; family Lachnospiraceae; genus Acetitomaculum; species Acetitomaculum ruminis. The sequence goes on along the minus strand of NZ_FOJY01000002.1, from coordinate 202,720 downwards.
AGGGAGAACTGGTTTGTCTTATAAAGCCACAATTTGAAGCCGGAAAGGAAAAGGTTGGTAAAAAAGGGGTTGTCAGAGATAAAAAAGTTCATAAAGAGGTAATAGAAAAAGTAGTTGAATTTGCTTTGTCAATAGGTTTCAAGGTAAAAAATCTTGATTTTTCACCTGTAAAGGGTCCAGAAGGAAATATTGAATATCTTTTATATTTATGCAATGACAAAAGTGCGGAAAACGTGTATATTAATATTGATGAAACAGTTCAAAAAGCACACGACAGCTTGGACTGATAATTAATTATCGGGAGAATGTAAGAAATGAAAAAATTTCATATAATTACAAATTCCTATAAGGATTTGGAACTAATAAACACTAAATATATTGTCGAATATTTAAAGGAAAGAGGTTGCTTTGCAAGCTTTGAGCTCACAGATTTAAAAGGCGAAAATATCAGATTTTCAAAAGAGCTCATAGAAAGTGATTGTATAATCGTATTAGGGGGGGATGGAACACTTTTATTTGCAGCAAGAAAGATTTTTGGAATGAATAAACCTTTAATAGGTGTTAATATGGGAAATATGGGTTATTTATGTGAATTAGAGCTTAACGATATAGAAAATGCATTAAATAACCTGATAGATGATGTCTATGATATGGAAGATAGAATGATGGTTCAGGGGGAGATTTTCGATAACTCCCAAAAAATGAAATCTTCTGATTTTGCCTTAAATGATGTCGTTATTCACAGAGGTGGAAATTTAAGGCTCTTAAATTTTATAATATATGTGGACGATGTACATCTTTGTACATATAGTGCTGATGGGATAATTATTGCCACACCTACCGGTTCTACAGCTTATAGCATGTCAGCAGGGGGACCTATTGTAGAACCAAGGGCGCAGATTATTCTTTTAACACCTATCAATTCACATACCATAAGCACAAAAAGTATAGTTATCAGTGCACAGTCAAGTATTACCGTTGAAATTGGTGAAGGAAGGCGCCAAAAGATAGAAGAAGCAATGGTTTCTTTTGATGGAAAAAAACCTATAAAAGTCAGTTCGGGAGAAAAAATTACAGTTTCAAGGGCTAAAAATGTAACCAGAATATTGAAAATGAGTAAAATCAGTTTTCTAAAAACGCTGCACAAAAAAATGCAGGAATATATTTAAAAAATGAGGTGTTTAAATGAAACAGGACAGACATAATAAAATAATAGAATTAATAACAGAACATGATATTGAGACTCAGGAAGAATTGGCATCCTTGCTTAATGAAGCGGGATTTAGTGTTACTCAGGCTACTGTATCAAGAGACATTAGAGAACTTAAATTATCCAAGGCCTCGCCGGATGGTATCAGACAAAAATATGTATTTTTATCGAATAATCTTCCAAATTTAGGTGAAAAATATTCAAGAGCTTTAAAAGATGGATTTGTATCAATTACCCAGGCATCAAACATGATCGTTGTAAAGACATTTCCGGGTATGGCTATGGCTGTAGCAGCAGCTATTGATGCTTTAAATATTGCTGAAATTGCCGGTTGTATCGCAGGGGATGATACTATTATGTGCGCTACAAAGGGAAGAGAAGAAGCAGCCCTGGCTATCGAAAAAATACAAAATATTACATCTGTATAAAAAATCTAGGAGAGAAAATGTAAATGCTTTTAAATTTTCACGTAAAGAATCTGGCTTTAATTGATGAAAGTGATATATATTTTGATGAAGGCTTAAATATATTGTCCGGTGAAACCGGTGCAGGAAAATCAATAATTATTGATTCCCTCAATTTCGCATTGGGAGGAAAGCTTGACAGAAGCCTGTTGCGGGATAATGATGATTATTCCCTGGTGGAAGCTGTTTTTGAAACCGATTCAAAGGCAGTTTGTGAAAAAATGAAAGAGTTAGGAATAAGCTTTGAAGACGGCCAGATAATATTGTCGAGAAAAGTATTAAAAAACAGGGTTCTTTCTAAGATTAACGGAGAAAATGTTTCAGTATCCGTTCTTAAAGAAATAAGCGGTTTATTGATTGATGTTCATGGTCAGCAGGAACATCAATCTTTAAATGACAAAAGAAATCATTTGAAGATTCTGGATGAATTTGGAAAGGAAAAGATTTCCAAATTAAAAGAGATTACATCAGATTGTTATAAAAGATATTCAGAACTAAAAAATGAATTAGACAAACTTTCTATTGATGAAGAAAGTAGAAAAAGAGAAATAGATTTTCTTGAATTTGAGATAAATGAAATCGAATCAGCCACACTTATAAATGGTGAAGATGATAATCTTGAAGCTGATTATAAAAAGCTTTCTAATGGTAAAAAAATAATTAATTCTGTTAATAAATGTCATCAGCTTATCTCTGAAGGCAATAATTCCGCTGCTAATAGCATTGGTGAAGGAATGAGACTTATATCAAAGGTGGCTGAATATGATGTAAATCTTTCTAATTTATTGGATTCTCTTTCAAATGTGGATTCACTTTTAAACGATTTCTCTAGAGAACTTTCTGATTATATTTCGGAAAACGAATTTAGTGAGGAAGAGTTTGAAGAGATAAATCAAAGACTTACCGTAATCAATAATTTAAAAAGTAAATATGGTGATTCAATTTCTGATATTTTAGCTTCACTGGAAGAAAAAAGAAAAAGACTTGATACACTTGTAAATTTTGAAACCTACAAGGAATCTATTAATAAAAAGTTGAAAAATGCCGAAAAAGACTTGGTTGATGCTTCGTTAAAATTGTCAGAATGTAGAAAAAAAATATCTACTAAATTGGTAAAAGAGATTACCAAAGCGTTACTTGACTTGAATTTTTTGCAGGTTTCTTTTAATATGGAGTTTAGAAAGACTTTGGATTATTCGGCAAATGGCTTTGATGATGCAGAGTTTATTATATCTACTAATCCGGGGGAAAATTTAAAACCATTGGGAAAGGTAGCTTCAGGTGGTGAACTTTCCAGAATAATGCTTGGGATAAAAACAGTTTTAGCTGATACAGATAATATAGATACCCTTATTTTTGATGAAATCGATACAGGTATCAGTGGAAGAACTGCTTCAATGGTGGCGAAAAAAATGGCATATATCGCCAGAAGACATCAGGTTATTTGTATTACACATCTCGCTCAGATAGCCTCTATGGCAGATAGTCATTTCCTCATAGAAAAAAAGATAAACAAAAATGAAGGCACCACTTCCTCTATAATAAAATTGTCAAATGACGCAATTATAACAGAATTGTCCAGATTAGTTGGTGGAACAGATATTACGGATGCTATATTAAGTAGTGCAATAGAAATGAAGGATAATGCGAATATAATAAAGAAGGAAATTGAAAAAGGGTGATGAAAGATGAAAAAAGTATTGTTCGCTACATCAGAAGCAGTACCATTTATAAAAACAGGTGGTCTTGCTGATGTTGCAGGTTCTTTACCAAGATACTTTAACAAGGACGAATTTGATGTAAGAGTTATAGTACCCAAATATATGTGCATTGAACAAAGATGGAAAGATAAAATGGAATATGTAAACCATTTTTACATGGATTTAAGCTGGAGACAGCAGTATGTAGGAATATTACAGACACGATATAAGGGCATTACATATTATTTTATTGATAATGAATACTATTTTGCAGGATTTTCACCATATGGATATATTCACGAAGATATAGAAAAATTTGCTTTTTATTCCAAGGCGGTTTTATCATGTCTTAAGGTAATAGATTTTAGACCGGATATAATTCATTGCAATGACTGGGAGACAGCTTTAATACCTGTATATTTGAAAGACAGTTTTTCCAATGATGAATTTTATAGAGGTATTAAAACTGTAATATCTATACATAATTTAAAGTTTCAGGGAAGATGGGACATCAAAAAAACAAAAGATATTACCGGCCTTTCTGCAGATTTTTTTAAACCTGATAAATTGGAAGCTTACGGAGATGCAAATTATCTTAAAGGTGGAATTGCATATTCCGACATAATAGCTACCGTAAGTAAGACTTATTCAGAAGAAATAAAAACTCCTTATTTTGGGGAGGGACTTGATGGACTTATTAAAGCCAGACAGGGAAGTCTATACGGTATCATAAACGGAATAGATTACGAATCTTATAATCCACTTACCGACCCGTATATTCCTCATAAATACGGAGTCAGCAGTTTTAAATGGAGCAGGGTAAAAAACAAGATAAAACTTCAGGAAAAGCTTGGCCTTGATGTTGGAAAGAATAAGTTTCTAATTGGAATAGTTTCAAGACTTACAGAACAAAAGGGATTTGACTTAATAGGCGCTGTAATGGATGATCTTTGCTCTAACCAGGATTTACAGATGATTGTTCTTGGAACAGGAGAAGAGCAATATGAAAATATGTTTAGGCACTACGAATGGAAATATCCAAAACAGATAAAAGCATGTATTTATTTTTCAGAAGAATTGTCAAGAGAGATGTATGCTGCAAGTGATGCATTTTTAATGCCTTCCCTTTTTGAACCCTGTGGACTTAGTCAGCTTATTTCATTAAGATACGGATGCGTTCCAATAGTCAGGGAAACGGGAGGTTTAAAGGATACGGTAGAACCTTATAATGAGTATGAAAAAACCGGTACAGGTTTTAGTTTTACGAATTATAATGCCAATGACATGTTAAGCGTTATTTATTATGCCAGATCAATATACATAGAAAAAAAGCGTGACTGGAATAAAATAATAGAAAGAGGCATGAAAAAAGATTTTTCATGGGAGAAATCAGCAAAAGAATATGAAGCATTATACAATATGCTTACACCGTGGTTATAACAAAAAACCTGAAATTTAAAAAATTTCAGGTTTTTTGTTAGGTTAAATTTGCTTTATTCCGGAAATATCAGGTTCGGCAGTCATTGAATAATTTGTATAATAGACTACAAAGCCTGGCTTTGCTCCATTAGGTTTTTTGACATTTTTTATCTGAAGATAATCAACTTCAACTTTTGCATTTTCCCGTGCTTTTGAATAATAAGCGGCTAAGCGAGCTGCTTCTTCAAAGGTTTTATCAGGAAGGTTACCATCTCTTGTCTTAACAAGAACATGGGAGCCGGGGATTTTTTTTGCATGAAACCACCAGTCATTACCGGTTCCGTTTTTAAAAGTCAGAATGTCATTTTGGTAATTATTTTTCCCGATAAAAATATCAAACCCGTCACTTGAAATGTAATGAAAAGGGCTGCTTTTAATCTTTGCCTTTTTTTCTCCTCTTTTTTTATTAATATAGCCGTATTCGGTAAGTTCTTCTTTGATTTCAACCAAATCTTCTTCGTTTTCAGCTATATCAAGACAAATAGAAATGGATTCCAGATGTTCAATTTCAGTTCTGGTATTTTCAATTTGTAAGGACAAAGCCTCGAAAGTTCTTTTTAATTTATTGTATTTATTAAAATATCTGACAGAGTTTTCATGTGGCGTCAAATCCTTATCAAGAGGGATAGTAATATTTTCATTAGTATAGTAATTTAAAGCCTCCATCTTAGTACTTTGAGGTTTGACATCGTATCCGTAAGTATTGATAAGTTCACCATAAATTCTGTATTTATCTCTTTTTTCAGTATCTTTAAGCTGCTTTTCCTGTAGTGAAAGTTTTTTTCTTGCTCTGTCATAGGCAGTGGAAGTGATTTTTCTTAAATCAACGGATTTTTGTCTGATTCTGGTAACAACTTCCTTTTGCTTGTAATAATCTTTTAAAACAGTTGATATATTATCATATTCAACAATGTTTAGGTCGTGGTACATATTAAGTTTTATTGCCGCATATTCAACAGGTTTCTTTCCGTCATATACAATTACAGGAGTAAAGGTACTGTCTTTAACAATGTCCATTACCTGACAAAATGTATTGTAAAACTGTTCTTTTTCATAATCCTTTAATATTTCCGGATAGGCATCCGGGTCAATCAGACTTCTATAGAGGATTTCCTCAGCGACAACAGGGCTGATACCTGTGTAAGTGCTGTAAAGGCACTTTGAAAGCTTCATATTTTTTGAAAAAATCTCTCTGAAAAAATCTTCTTTTTTGGCTAAAAGAGGATTGAACTTTTCAACGGTTTTAGGAATGAAATATGTTCTTCCCGGTAAAACCTCCCTTACGGAACTCATATTTGCTGAAACATGCTTAATGGAATCAATAATATTATTATCCATGTCTGCAAAAATAATATTAGAGTGTTTGCCCATTATTTCAACAATAAGCTGTTTTGTTTTTAAATCCCCCATTTCATCCAGGTGTTCAATTTCAAAAATGATTACTCTTTCCATATCAGGCTGTGTTATTTTTAAAATTTTACCGTTTTGGATATGCTTTCTTAGAAGCATGCAAAAATTAGGAGCAGTAAGGGGACTTTGCTTTTTTTCATCTGTAATATAAATAAGAGGAAGAGAAGCATTGGCAGAAATAATTAAACGCAATTGACTTCTATCAGGACATTTTATGGTAAAAAGAAGCTCATCCTTTTCCGGTTGGGCAATTTTTGATATTCTTCCTCCAATAAGGTATTTATTTAAATCATGTGTTACATTTGCTATTGTAAATCCATCAAAAGACATGTGTTTGTCCCTCCTTTATTTTAAGCACTTGTATTTTATCACAAAGGGCTCAATCTTTACAATAAAATTGAGGTGTGTTATAATAATGTGAATTTTTGTGGATTATAAAACTAATACATTAAAAAAGGAATTGATAAATCAATGATTAAAAGTATGACAGGGTTTGGAAGATATGAATTTTCCAACGACGAACAAAAGATTACCGTGGAGATAAAATCAGTAAATCACAGATATTTGGATGCCAGCATTAAAATGCCGAAAAAATTCAGCATGTTTGAATCCGACATAAGAAATATTTTAAAGGACTATTTAGTGCGAGGAAAGGTAGATTTGTTTGTTACCTACGAAGACTATACCGAAAAGGAGTCTGTTATAGTCTATAATCGCAAAATTGCTAAAGCATATGTAGAATATTGTGACGAAATGTCAAAAGAATTTGAAATTCCTAACAATTTAAGTGCTGAAATTCTTGTAAGATATCCTGAAGTAATAGAAACCAGAGACGAAAAGAAAGATGATGAAGCTTTAGGTGAAATTATTTTTGATACCGTAAGACATGCCTGTGAGAGCCTGGTTGAAACCCGTAAATCTGAGGGTTCTAAGCTTTGTGAAGATATTATGAAAAAACTTGATGGAATGATTACGGATGTTGATTACATAGAAAAACGTTCACCTGAGACAGTTATAGCATACAGGGCTAAATTAAAGGAAAAACTAGATGAGGTTCTTTCTGATACAGAACTTGACGAAAACAGGATTGCCGCTGAAGTTGTTATATATGCGGATAAGGTTTGTGTTGACGAGGAAACAGTCAGACTTAGAAGTCATATAGAACATATGAAACAGACCTTAAATCTTGGGGGAAGCGTTGGCAGAAAACTGGATTTTATAGCCCAGGAAATGAACAGAGAGGCTAATACGATTCTTTCTAAGGCAGGAGATATAGATATTTCCAATCACGCCATAAATTTAAAAACAGAGATTGAAAAGGTTCGTGAACAGATTCAGAATATTGAATAAAATTTAATAATAAGTACAGGTGTTAAAAATGTCGAGATTACTAAATATAGGTTTTGGAAATGTAGTAAATACGGATAAAATAGTTTGTATAATAAGTCCTGATTCAGCTCCGGCTAAAAGGCTTGTTCAAAATGGGAAAAATGACGGAAGTGTTATTGATGCTTCTTCCGGAAGAAGAACAAAATCCGTCATAATTACCGACACCGGAGTAATTATCCTTTCTGCATTAGCTACAGATACACTGGCAGGGCGATTTAACGATGATGTTATGGAAAACAGAGGTGATAAACTATGAGTAAAAGAGGAATCATGGTAATTCTTTCAGGTTTCGCCGGAACCGGTAAGGGAACTATTGTTAAAGAAGTGCTTGACAAATATGATAATTATGCAATATCTGTTTCAGCAACTACCAGGCAACCTCGTCCAGGTGAGGTAGACGGAGTGAATTATTTCTTTATTTCTGAAGAAAAATTTGAAGAAATGATTGAAAATGATGAGTTTTTAGAGCATGCTTCTTATGTGAATAATCATTATGGAACCCCTAGACCATATGTCGAAAAATGCCTTTCTCATGGAAAGAATGTAATTCTTGAAATAGAAATTCAGGGGGCCTTAAAAATTAAAGAAAAATATCCGGAAACAGTTATGATATTTGTTTTGCCACCTAGTGCAAATGAATTGAAATCAAGACTCATTGGAAGAGGAACAGAAGATAAACAAACCATAGAGCTTCGACTTAAAAGAGCCATAGAGGAGTCTGAATATATTGACAAATATCAATATGTTTTAATAAATGATAATCTTGAAAAATGCGTAGAAGAATTTGACGAAATCATCAGAAGTGAACAAAAAAGAATTCAAAATAACAAAGAGTTCATTTCAGATATAAAAGAACAGTTAAATACAAAAGACTTTTTGAAAGGAGAATAGATTATGTTACATCCATCATATGCAGATTTAATGAAAGTGGTTAATTCACAAACAGAAGAAGGTGAGGCACCTTTAGTTAACAGCCGTTATTCTATTGTTATGGCTACTTCTAAGAGAGCCAGACAGATTGTTGCAGGTGATGACCCATTAGTTGATGATCCGGTTGGGAAAAAACCGCTTTCCATAGCAGTAGAAGAATTAAACAGTGGACTTATCAAAATAATCGGAAACGAAGCGTCTAGAGATAAGGAACAAAACTAATACGGAGAATAGTATGAACATATTTTTTATGTCCTATGGATGTGATAAAAATTTAGTGGATTCTGAGAAAATGCTGGGTCTTTTATCAAAGGAAGGCTTTAGCTTGTGCCAGAGTCCGGAGGATGCAGAAGTAATAGTGGTAAATACTTGTTGCTTTATTGATGATGCAAAAAGCGAAAGCATAGATGGAATTTTAGAGGCGGCTGCCTATAAAAATGGAAAATGTAAAATACTTGCGGCTGTGGGATGTCTTGCCCAGAGATACCGTGAGGAAATACGAAAAGAAATTCCAGAAGTTGATGTGTGCCTGGGAACGGGCTCATTTGAGCTTATAGTAGATGCCGTAAAAGATGCATTAAAAGGAAAAAATGTTGAAATATTCAGAAATCCTGAGGATGAAGAAATAGACTTTTCTTCATCAAGGATTCTTACTACAGGTGGTTATTATGCTTATTTAAAAATCGCAGAAGGATGTGATAAGCACTGTACCTACTGCATCATTCCATCCATAAAAGGAAAATATAAAAGTGTTCCCATGGAAGACATTTTAAGGGAAGCCAATGATCTTGTTAAAAGCGGAGTAAAAGAGCTTATTTTAGTTGCTCAGGAAACTACTTTATATGGGACAGATTTATACCAGAAGAAACTACTTCCCAAATTACTGGAAGAATTAAATAAAATTGAGGATTTAGAATGGATAAGACTTCTTTATTGTTATCCTGAGGAAATTACAGATGAGCTTATTCAGGCGATAAAAACCCTTCCTAAGGTATGTCATTATATTGACATGCCAATTCAGCATTCAGAGGACAGAATTTTAAAGAAAATGGGAAGACGAACTTCCAGAAAAGATTTGGTAGAAGTAGTAGAAAAATTAAGAAAAGAAATACCTGATATATGTATCAGAACCACCCTTATCACTGGATTTCCAGGAGAAACAGAAGAAGAGCATAAGGGACTTATGGATTTTATCGATACATTGGAATTTGACAGACTGGGAGTTTTTGCCTACTCAAGAGAGGAAGATACTCCTGCAGCAGAGTTTAAAGACCAGGTATCTGATGAAATTAAGGAAAGACGACTTGATGAGCTTATGAGCTTACAGCAACAGATAGCTTTTGACAATGCTGACAGATGTGTAGGAGAAGAATTAAAAGTTTTAATAGAAGGAAGACTTCCGGATGAAAATGTTTATGTTGGAAGAACCTATAAAGATGCTCCTGATGTAGATGGGTATATATTTTTAAATAACGACAGAGAACTATTGTCCGGTGACTTTGTAAAAGCCAGAGTAACAGGTTCTAGCGAATATGATTTAACAGGAGAGATATTATAATGAATTTACCCAATAAATTAACAACCTTCAGAGTTGTTCTCGTACCATTTTTTGTGATTTTTATGTTGTCAAATTGCTTTGGAGAATATAGCAAGTATGCAGCGTTTGCAGTATTTGTTGTAGCCAGTTTAACGGATTTGTTAGATGGTAAGATAGCAAGAAAATATAATCTGGTTACTGATTTTGGAAAATTTATGGATCCATTAGCGGATAAGTTATTGGTTATTTCTGCTATGATTTGTCTTATGGATATGGGAAAATTTCCTTCATGGATTCTGATTATAATTGTAAGCAGAGAGTTTATAATAAGCGGATTCAGACTTATTGCAGCTGACAATGGAGTTGTTATTGCAGCAGGCATATGGGGAAAGCTTAAAACTGTATGTCAGATGATTATGATACTGGTATTAATATTGGATTTTAGCAATGTATATTATTATTATCTTGAACAGGTTTTAATATATTTGTCATTGATTCTAACTATTGTATCTCTTGTAGATTATATTTATCACAATAAAGAAATAATAAAAGATACAAAATAATGATTGATGTCGAGGCCTGATAAGGTCTCGGCTTTTTGCAAGTATGGGAGGATTATGAAAAAGATTATTTTTTTTAGAGGGGCAGTGGAATCACAGGAGTTTTTTTCGTTACAATTATCAAAAGCATTTGAGCTGATGGGATATGACACTTTTTTTGTGAATTTACAAAATATTCAAGGTTCCATGTCTAAACTCACATCATTTATCGAAAATGGTGAAACAATAGCCATAAGCTTTAACTTTAATGGTATAGCGGGAGAAGAGTTTCTTTATGACGAAAATGACGGAAGTTTTTTTGATATTAATAAAATTCCCGTTTATAATATTGTGGTGGACCATCCTTTTTATTATCACGATTATCTGAAAATTGCCCCAAAAGACTATCATCACATTAATATAGATCTTTTCCATCAAAAATATATGAAAAAATATTTTCCTCATATAGATTCTGATTATTTTTTACCCCTTGGAGGTACAGACATCAGATATGATGAAGAACATTCTAAAAAATTTCCTTTTCTTTCCCAAAAAGATAGAGATACTGATATAATATTTACAGGTAACTTTACTCATCCGGATACTTTTGATAAATATATAGAAAGAAATGGGGATGATTACACTAGATTTTATCATGGAATAATAGATGACCTTTTATCTAATCCTCAAAAAGTCTTAGAGGATGTAATAGAAGAACATGTCCTTAGAGAAATAGGCGAGGTTTCCATGGATGAGATGCGGGATGTTATGAAAAATATGATTTTTATAGATCTCTATGTAAGATTTTATGAAAGAGAAAAAGCTGTGGCAGCCATAGTTGATGCAGGGTATAAGTTACATATAATCGGAAAAGGCTTTGATGCCATACATTGTAAACATCCTGAAAATATTATTGAACATGGTTTTAAAAACTCTTTTACCTGTCTTTTAAGGATTGCTGACAGCAAGTTATCGTTAAATGTAATGCCTTGGTTTAAAAATGGTGCTCATGACAGAATTTACAATTCTATGTTAAATGGAGCCATAAGTATAAGCGATGACAGTATTTTCTTAAGAAAAGAGTTTGAGGATAAAAAAGATATAATGTTTTATTCTCTAGAAAATATTGGAATAATTCCGGATTTGATAAATGATTTATTAAAAGATGATGATAAAAGACAGGAAATAGCTTATACTGCTTATGAGAAGACTATAATCAGAGACAGTTGGGACATAAGGGCAAAGACTTTGGAAAGAATTATTAAAAGTAATGAATGAATTATCAATTATTGACTTTAACGGAATGTATAAGCTTCAAAACTTTTATAAAAAGTATAATTATAAATATTATGATTTTACTGAAATAGAGGGAACTAATTGTTATCTTGACCAGACTGCCAAAGAAAAAATTGAAGATATTTTAGGAGATATTTCTGAAACAATAAGGTTTTTTGATTCCGGAAATTATCATTATATGTCAAAATTATTTTTGGATAAGATAAAAAAGGAAACAATTCTTGTGGTCTTTGACCATCATCCGGACATGCAAAAACCGGCTTTTGGAGATATTCTTTCCTGTGGTGGATGGCTGGATGTGGCTTTGCAAAGCAACAAATTCATAAAAAAAGTATTTATCATTGGTGTAAGAAAAGATTTGATGAAGCAATGCTTTGAAGAAGATAATGATTACCTTAAAAAAATAGTATTTGTAAATGAAGATATTGTAAATGATGAAGTGACAATGGAAAATATCATTAAAGACATACGAAAAGAAAAATGTGAAAATATATATTTTTCAATTGACAAAGATGTTTTTTCAAAAGAAGAAGTGATAGTCAATTGGGATCAGGGAAAAATCAGGTTTGACGGCTTTTCTTTTTTAATAAAAAAAATTATGGATGACAAAAATGTAACAGGCGTTGATGTTTGCGGGGATTGTGAAAAAAGTAGTGCATATGAAGAACTATCGGGAAATGATACTTTGAATGGGAGAATATGCCGGCTTTTTATCAATTGTGATTAATTTCCAGAAAGGATTTTATTACCAATGGATATTTTAGAAAAATGCATTTTTAATTTTATCAAAGAAACCAGTAAAAAGGAAATCGATTTAAAATTAAGTTTGAACAAGTTTTTAAAAGAGGTGGCAAAAACATTGAAAATTGACCAGGTTTTTGTCAGCTCAATTGTTGCTGATACAAAAGATTATGTTGTAATAGCAGAATGGTCACGGGAAAATAAAAGAGCATTTGTAGATCTTCCATTGACGATAACACAGGAAAACATAAGAGATATTGGCATGGATTACGCCAATTTAGGCTATTCTAGAAGGCATGTAATGGGAACACCGGATGGTGATAGTGTATTGCATACAGGAATTTATTATAAAAAGCATCTTAAAGGGGCAGTTATTTTTGGTCAGTTTCGTGACTTTGAATATGGTAAAACCGAAATAGAAGCCATTAGATTCTTAGCTTCTTTTCTTGCAAGATATGTGTATGGTATGGAGGGATTTGAGCGTGCATTTGATCCTAATCTTATTATGAAAAAAGAGATGGTGGCTTTTTTAAGAGAATGCACTGTAAGTCTTGAAAATACCTTTGATATAGATAGAACTTTAAAAGCTTTAATTACCAGCTTTAGGCAAAAATTCGATTTTTCAAGAGTTTCCATTACTACATTTGTGGATGAGGAAAATCATTTTAAATTCAGATATTGCTCTAGTTCTACAGATGTGGAGAATCTGGAAGGTCAGGTATTTGCTCTGAAAGAGCAAACCTATGAAGAAATGAGAGACAGATTCAATGATAGAGGATATGTGGTTAATGCTGGTGAATACGAATTTTCATCCAAAATGATAAGCTTAAATGTAGCTATGTTAGAAGGAGGCTTATTTTATGGTGCTTTCAATATAGAAATGGTTGGTGATTATGTATTCACGGAGTCAATATGTGAGTTAGCATTGAGATTTGCAAATCTGTTTTCAAGTTATATCGCAAGAATAGATTCTCAAAAATACATTTCACAAATTAAGGAATTTCACGATAATTTTCTTGATTTAATTTATAATGCCTTACCAATCGGTTTTGTACAGATTTCAACAGATTTTGACAATCCGATTATTAAAAAAATAAATATTAATGCTTTAGATAGTCTGGAAATTGATCATAATGATGCAGACATTCTTTTAGGACAAAAATCAGCTTTTTCTTTTATTTTTGAGGATGAAATAGATAAAATAATTCACAATCTTGAAATTATTTCAACGGAAGCTGTGCTGAATTCCCATGATTTTAAGTTAAAGATTAGAAGTATAAAAGGCAAAAATCGTTGGATAACAGGTTCCATAATATACACCAGAAACTACTTTGGGGAGCCGGTTTTTCAGATTTATTTTGTGGATGTTACAAAAAGTGTCTGGGAAAGAAAATTAAAAGAAAATATCAGGAATATGGAAAGATATGCAATGCTTACAACTATTGCAAAGTCATATGCCTCCATAGTATTATTAAACCTTAGAAAAAAAGAATACACCATTATTAATTCAAGTTTTGACTTGAAGGATAATGTTAAGAATAAAGGTGATTATAGTTTTCTTAAAGAAATCTCAAGAGAATATATAATAGATGATCAAAAAGACATTTTTGACAATATGTTTGATATTGATAATCTGGTTAAACTCTATAACGAGGAAACAGATGAACTTAAAAAAGAATTTTGTGTATGCTATGAAGATGGAAGTCAGCATTGGATTGAATATACCTGTGTGTTTTTAACAGGTTTATATTTAAAAGAAAAAATAGTTGTATGTATGACAAGAGTTTTAGACAAGGAAAGGTCTGAAAGGGCAGAACAAAAGAAACTTTTAGAAGATGCCTTAAATGCAGCTACAAGGGCAAATAAGGCTAAAACAGACTTTCTTTCCAACATGTCCCATGATATAAGGACTCCTATGAATGGAATTATGGGAATAACTGATATTGCACTTATGAATCTTAATAACGAGGAAAAAGTTAAGGATGCTCTGGAAAAGATTTCCGTTCAATCAAAACATTTACTTAAACTTATAAATGATATATTAGATATGTCAAAAATAGAAAGTGGAAGAATGGTATTACATTCAGACACATTTAATATAAAGCAGATAGCTTTTAACAGCATAGATGCAATACTTACCCAGGCCAGTCAGAAGAACATAAGTATTAAAGCTAATGTTGATCAGGTTACTGATGAAATGGTTATAGGTGATAATTTAAGAGTTAATCAAATTCTTATAAATCTTTTGGGAAATGCTGTGAAATTTACCCATGAAAATGGCACTGTGAGCTTAATTGTTATTCAGGACAAAGAAAAGATAAAGGATTTAGCCAGTTACAGATTTATAGTCAAGGATACAGGTATAGGAATAAATCCTGAAGATATTGAAAAAATATTTGAACCTTTTGAGAGAGGGGAAAATCCTAATGCCATCAAAAACGAAGGAAGTGGTTTAGGTTTGTCCATAACCAAACATCTGGTTGATATAATGGGTGGAAAATTAAAAGTCAGAAGTGAGAAAAACAAAGGTTCCGAGTTTGAAGTACTTTTGGTATTTAAGATTGCTCAGGGTCAATACGAAGAAATTGAATACCTGCCGGAGGAAATGGGAAAGGTTCAAATACCGGATCTTAAGGGTATTAATATTCTGTTGGCAGAGGATAATGAGTTAAACATTGAAATTGCAAAAAATCTGTTGGAAAGTACAGGTGCAATGGTTGATGTGGCTTTAAATGGCGAAGAATCCATAGAAAAATTTGTTAACAAACCTCAGGATTATTATTCCATTATTTTTATGGACATTCAAATGCCTAAATTAAACGGATATAAGGCTGCAAGAGCCATAAGGCAGTTTGAAAAAGATAATGGTTATACTCAGATTCCTATCGTTGCAATGACTGCTAATGCATTTGATGAGGATAGGATAAAATCGCTGGAAAACGGTATGAATTATCATATTTCAAAACCTATAGATGTAAAAGAACTTATGAGAGTATTACAAAAATATATTAAAGATGTATGTGTGATGAAGTAATTGTTAGAAAACAGATTTATAAAATCGAAAAGAAGGAGAGAAAAGTAAGAAATGGAAGAAAAATTAACACATTTTGATGAGCAGGGAAATGCTATAATGGTAGATGTCTCTGAAAAAAAAATAACTGACAGGATTGCAGTAGCCAAAGGTAAAATAAAGGTTAATGACAAGGTAATGGCGGCTGTTCTTGATAATAAAGTTGAAAAAGGTGATGTTTTGGGCGTTGCAAGAGTTGCAGGAATAATGGCTGTAAAGCAGACTTCACATCTGATTCCTATGTGTCATCCTTTATTTATTTCCAAATGCTCTGTTGATTTTGAATTGGATAAGGAAAATAAAGAAATTTATGCTGTTTGTGTTGCAAAAACATCTGGAAAAACAGGTGTAGAGATGGAAGCTCTTACAGGAGTAAGCGTTGCGCTTTTAACAATTTATGATATGTGCAAGGCCATCGATAAAACAATGGAAATAAGTGATATTCATTTAGAATCAAAAAAAGGTGGGAAAAGTGGAGATTTTTATAATCCAAACTATATAAAATAATATAAAAGTATAATAGTTCAGATTCCGTTTATTAGGCGGGAGGAAGACATTTTTTATGATTTGAATTACGAAAGGGAATGAAAAATGAGTTACGCAGATGAAGTATTTATAAATATGTGTACATCAATTCTAGAAAACGGTACAGATACAAAGGGAGAAAAGGTGCGTCCGATATGGGAGGATACGAATGAACCCGCCTATACCATTAAGAATTTTGGAGTGGTAAACAGATATGATCTTAGTAAGGAATTTCCTGCATTGACTTTAAGACCTACAGGTTTTAAAAACTGTGTTGATGAAATATTATGGATTTGGCAGAAAAAATCCAACAACATTAAAGATTTAAACAGTCATATCTGGGATGAGTGGGCAGATGAAAAAGGCAGTATCGGAACGGCTTATGGTTACCAGATTGGTAAAAAAAGCCGTTATAAAGAAGGTTGGTTTGACCAGATAGACAGAGTAATTTATGATCTGAAAAACAATCCTTACAGCAGGCGTATTATGACAAATATATATTGCCACGAAGATCTTCATTTGATGAATCTTTACCCGTGTGCCTACAGCATGACTTTTAATGTTACAGCTGATAAAGAAGACGGTGGTCTTATACTTAACTCAATTTTAAATCAGCGTTCTAATGATATTTTAACGGCAAATAATTGGAATGTGGTTCAATATGCGGTGCTTACCCATATGCTTGCTCAGGTTTGTGGTATGAAAGTAGGAGAATTTGTTCATGTGATTGCAGATGCTCATATTTATGACAGACATGTTCCTATCATAAAAGAACTGATTAAAAGAGAACCTTTAGAAGCTCCTGAATTCTGGATTAATCCTGAAATCAAAGACTTTTATGACTTTACGGTAGATGATGTAAAACTTATTAATTATAAAACACATGCCCAGGTTAAAAACATTCCTGTTGCAGTTTAATCGTCAAAAAAATGTATAATTAAAAATATAAGGGGTGACTGAAATGAAATTAATAGTTGCAGCAGATAAAAACTGGGGAATCGGAAAAAACAATGAATTACTGGTGAGCATTCCGGAGGATATGAGATTTTTTAAAAAAATGACTACAGGAAATGTTGTAGTATTGGGAAGAAAAACTCTTGAAAGTTTTAAAAATTCAAAGCCTTTGCCTGACAGAACAAATATTATTCTTACCACCCGCCAGGATTATAAGGTTGAGGGGGCAATTGTAGTTCATTCCATAGACGAACTTATGGAAACTTTAAAAGAATATGACAGTGATAATGTTTATGTAATAGGTGGCGCAAAGGTTTATGATCAGCTAATTGATAAATGTGATACAGCCTATGTGACAAAAATTGACAAAGAATTTGATGCAGATAGATATTTTCCAAATCTTGATAAGGATACCTCGTGGACTTTAGAGTCAGAAAGTGAAGAGGGGACTTATTTTAGCATAGTTTATACCTTTAGGAAGTATGTAAAGAGAAATGGATAGTTTTATATATAGCATCAATGCAACAATACCGGTATTTATAGTCATGGTTTTAGGCATGTTTTTAAAAAAAACGGGGATGCTTACAGATGAATTTATAGATAGCGGTAATAAATTTAATTTTAAAGTTACTTTGCCATGTCTTTTATTAAGGGACATGGCAAATACTGATTTTAATATAGGAAAAGATCTTTATTTTATAATTCTTTGTGCTGCAGTTACCTTTGTCAGCATTATCGGGGTATGGTTTTTAGCCAGAATATTCATAAAAAATAAATCCTTAGTCGGTGCTTTCACTCAGGTTTCCTATAGAAGCAGTGCTGCTGTTATGGGAGTGGCCTTTATGCAAAATATCTATGGTGCTTCAAAAACAGCACCATTAATGATTCTTGGCGCTGTCCCAATTTATAATATTATGGCAGTAATTATTCTAACTGTAGAGGGGAATAAGGACAGCGAAGGCAGGCTAATAGATGGAAATTCCGACTTTAAATTTAAAGATATAGTTCTCAGGTCTCTAATAAATATCGCAAAAAATCCGATATTGTTATCGATATTAGCAGGTAGTCTTATATCTGTATCAGGAATACATTTTCCTCATATATTAACAAAAGCGGTTTCAAGTGTGGCTAATATGGCAACACCTTTGGCAGTAGTCATTTTAGGAGCAAGTTTTTCCTTAAATGCTACATTGGAAAATATAAAGCCTGTTATCTGGGCGGTAACAACAAAACTGGTTATTCTTACAATAATATTTTTGCCCATAGCGGTTTTTTTAGGCTATAGAAATGAGGAACTGGTGACATTTGTGATTATGTTATCTTCACCGGCTACACCATCTTGTTATATTATGGCAAAAAATATGGGAAATAATGGTGAATTAACAGCCAGTGTAGTGGTATTAACTACATTGATATCTTCGGTGACACTTACATTTTTCATTTATTTGGTAAGGGTATTAGGTTTGGTATAAATATATTGAAAAAGGGGTAAAACATGGGAAGAAAAGTTTTATACTTTGATTGTAGCAGAGGTATTTCATTATCAGGTATTTTTAACGGTCTTTATCAGATGAATTCAAAACAGATTGAATTTATGATAGAGATATTGGAGATGCATGAGGGCCTTACTTTAAGTATTTGTGATGGTTTTATTAAAGCTGAATTTAACAAAGATTTTAATGTGGATGATTTATTAGACGAAACCTTTGTGTCAAGGTCTGTAAAAGAAATGTATTTGGAATACACCTCTAAAGTGGAAGAATTAATAGAAAAATGTTATGAAGTGCACGAAAACGGTAAAGATTTAACTGTGATGGATAAGATCTATGTTTTGGCAATATTGATGGTTCTTGAAAAAAATGAACACGAGAAGGTTATGTTTTCATCCATAAATGATGGAACATTTGTAATAGGCGAAAATGACCGTCTCAAAATGATTCCTGAGACATTATCACTAATAGTTTCAAAACAGTTAAAGAATGTTAATTACAACATAACTCAAAGAAAAGATTCTGCAGTATCCTTCAAGGCATTAATGCTGGCAGATCTTATATCTACCAGCGTGGATTATCCAATTTGTAGTACAGTTATAAGAAATTCCATTGCGACTCAGGAGTTTTATATTAAATTTCCTATAAGGGTAATTGAACTGATAGAAGAAGAAGGTGAAGAAAAACAGGTAAGAGGAGACGAGTTGTCCTTACAGGAACAGCCTGTTAAAGTTACTCATAGCAGTGCAGAGGATATATGGGTTATTGAGACCAATATAGACGACAGCAGTGGTGAAGTACTGGGTTATGCCATGGAGAAACTCATATATAGCGGAGCAAGAGATGCTTTTTATACTCCGATATTTATGAAAAAATCAAGACCTGCATACAAACTTGAAGTAATATGTGATTATAAAAATGTTGATGCTCTTGTAAATGTAATATTCAG
This sequence comes from Acetitomaculum ruminis DSM 5522, assembly GCF_900112085.1. GTDB lineage: Bacteria > Bacillota > Clostridia > Lachnospirales > Lachnospiraceae > Acetitomaculum > Acetitomaculum ruminis. Next base: position 183,037 of record NZ_FOJY01000002.1, on the reverse strand, counting down.
AGAGACCACCTCTATCGGTGTTCGCATGTATCCTATAAACAGAGTGATAATGAACAGGAAAAACATTAGAACTTCAACAAAATATGGAACAATTCAGGTTAAACAGTGTTCTTACCAGGATATTGTCAAAAATTATCCTGAATATAATAGTGTAAGAGACGCATCAATTATGACTGGAGCTTCTTTTCAGGAAATATATGACGAAACAAAAAAATCTCTTGACAATTAAAAATTAAAACAGTTATAATAGCTACAATATTTAAAGGCAGTGATGAGAAGGATTACATATCAGAGTCAGTTTACAGAGAGAGGATGTTTGGTGAAAGTCTTTAGCGATAAGGTATGGAAGGTAGTCTCTGAGCCGTGGATTGAACAGCATTGGCTAATTAGATTTCACCGGTTTCCACCGTTATATGGATATGACATCGATTGATTTCTGTGTCAGATGAGAGCCCTTTTTAAGGGAATTTAGGTGGTACCACGGATAATGATTATTCGCCCTAGACAGAATAGATTTTCTGTCTAGGTTTTTTATTTAGCAAGGGTTAAATTTTTTTTGCCCAAAACGATGTAGAGTATTAAAGTGATAAATTGCTAAATAAATTTGCTGACAATAATCTTTATTTGATAATGTAAAATGATTATAGCAAAGATTTTTTTGAACGCAGTGTAAGCAATCCCCCGCTTCAAAAGCGTAAGCTTTAAGCGGGGGTATAAGCTTATTAGTGTCAGAAGGGGTTAAAGCCCCTTCTGACAGGTGGCACAAAGTGCCACTGCGTTCATGAGGAAGTAGCGAAGCGGATTTAAGAATGTCCGCTTTACAAGGCAAAAAATAATAATTACATCTGGTTAGTGAGAAATATTTATTTAGGAGGAAGAACAAATGCAGATATCAGGAACTAAATTATTTGTAAATGCTCTTTTAAGTGAGGGAGTAGATACCATTTTTGGTTATCCCGGAGGATATATAACCGATCTTTTGGATGAACTTTATAAACAAGATGACATTGAAGTTATCTTACCAAGGCATGAGCAGGGGCTGATTCATGCCGCTGACGGATATGCCAGAAGCACCGGAAAAGTAGGTGTTTGTCTGGTTACCAGTGGCCCAGGTGCTACAAATCTTGTAACGGGTATAGCAACTGCAAACTATGACTCTATACCTTTGGTATGCTTTACTGGACAGGTATCAACAGGTCTTATTGGTAATGATGCCTTTCAGGAGGTAGATATTATTGGAATAACCAGAGGTATTTGCAAATATGGTGTTACAGTTAAAAACAGGGAAGATTTGGGCAGAATAATTAAAGAGGCGTTTTATATTGCAAGAAGCGGAAAACCGGGACCAGTAGTTATTGATCTTCCTAAAGATATTCAGCTTGCAAAAGGTTCACCGGATTTGCCTAAAAAAATAGAAATCAGAGGCTATAAACCTAACACAAATGCCCATGTAGGACAGTTAAAAAGAGCCTGGAGAACTCTTAAAAACGCGAAAAAACCACTTATCCTTGCTGGAGGCGGCATCAATATTTCAGGTGCGAATTTTGCATTACAAAGATTTGCGGAAATTACCAATATTCCCGTTATAACTACTGTAATGGGTAGGGGAGCAATTCCAACGGCACATCCTTTATTTGTTGGAAATGTAGGTATGCACGGCTGCTATGCAGGAAATAAGGCTATAAGTGAGTCAGATGTATTATTTTCAATAGGTACCAGATTTAATGACAGAATTACAGGAGATTTAAATGAATTTGCGCCAAATGCCACAATTATACATATTGATATTGACTCTTCAGCTATATCAAGAAATGTAAAGGTAGATATTCCAATAGTATCCGATGCCAAAAATGCCCTGGATAAGATAAATGAATGGTGTACAAAAGTTGGAAAACAGGAATGGCTCGACAGAATAAACAACTGGCACGAGGAAGTACCTCTTGAAATGCGAAGAGATAAAGGTCTTTCACCTCAGATGATTATGGAAAAAATCAATGAAATGTTTGAGGAATATATTGCGGTATTAGATGTTGGACAGCACCAAATGTGGGCTACTCAATATCTTGAGATAAATGAAAAAAGAATGATGCTTCAATCAGGAGGCCTTGGAACAATGGGATATGGATTTCCGGCTTCCATAGGTGCAAAACTTGGAAATCCGGATAAAACCGTAATATGTATAAGCGGTGATGGTGGATTTCAGATGAATCTTCAGGAAATGGCGACTGCTGTTTTAAATGAAACACCGGTAATTATCTGTATTTTAAATAACAGCTTTTTAGGAATGGTTAGACAGTTTCAGCAGTTGTTTTATGGAAAGAGATATGAGATTACCTGCTTAAGGCGAAGAAAGAGCTGCCCGGATAAATGTAAGGGACCGAATAAAGAGTGTGCTCAATATTCTCCTGATTTTGTAAAACTGGCTGAAAGCTACGGTGCTCATGGATTAAGAGTTACAGATGCATCTGAGATTGAAGGGGCATTTAATGAGGCAAGAAGTTATAAAGATGCACCGACCATAATAGAATTTATCATTGATACAGATGAGCTGGTTATGCCAATGGTTAAAGGGGGAAACCCTATAAGTGAAATGATTCTTTCACCAAAAGGTATATAGGAGGATAGCAGGATGAGTGATTTAAAAAAGAGATGGATGTCATTATATGTTGAAAATCAGGTGGGTGTACTGGCCAAGGTTTCAGGTCTTTTTTCAGCAAAATCATATAACCTTCAAACCCTGACTGTGGGTGAAACAGAAGATGAAACCGTTTCCCGTATGACTATTAGTGTTGACGCAGATGATATTACCTATGAGCAGATAAAGAAACAGTTAAATCGCATGGTTGAAGTAATAAAAGTAATTGATATGGAAAGTGGTGCTGCTGTTCATATGAAGGAAATTCTCTATGCGAAAATAAATCATTTAGATGATGTTAAAATGAACAAAGTATTCCAGATAGCAAAAGTATTTGATGTTAATCCAGTGGATATGGGCTGTGACAGTGTTATTTTAGAATGTGTTTTGACGGAATCATTAAATAATGATCTTATTAAATTATTAAAGAAGGAATTTAAAACAATAGAAATAGTTCGTGGCGGAAATGTCGCCATAGAATCAATTAATAAAAGCGATAGATAATCATAAAAAACTCCCCACCCATAGGGATATTTCTCTATTTGAGATGTAAATATCTTTTAGGGTGGGGATAATAATTATTCGTTTTCATTGTCTAATTGTTGTATGGTTTGCTCAACACTTAAGCTTGAATCACTGGTGCTGGCTTTAAGACTTGATACGCTAAGAACACCGGCACATATCAGCGAAACAGCTGCTATAATAATTATTATTTTATTAAAAACACTGATTTTTCTGTCGTTTCCGTAGTAATCATATTTGCTCATTTCTTACTCCTTTCAAAAATGCCATTATATAAAAGTCCTGTAACAGATAGGCTGTTTGCCCCGAAATCCGCTAACAGTAGTTAATTATTTCTTCTGGTTGACAATTATATTAACATGCAAAACAGAAAAAAGCGTTAAGAACAATTAAGGATTATATTAAGATTTTTTTAATGATGAATAAATTTATTGGGAATGATAGGAATTATTTAATTTAATATTATGTTGAAAATTGAAATGATTTATGGTAGACTATTGAAATTAGAAAAGAAGAACGCATTTTATAATTATGCAATAATATATTTTTTTGTTATATATATGCATATTAATGCAATTTTGTTTTGTTAAAAAGAGTTACTCTTTTTTTTTTGAAAAAAATCAGAAAGGTACAAGGTGGTAAAATGAAAGCTTTTCTAATATTAGAAGATGGTTCAGTATTTCAAGGTGAAAGCATTGGTGCAAAAAAAGAAGCTGTTAGCGAGATAGTATTTAATACATCCATGACAGGTTATTTAGAAGTCTTGACTGACCCTTCCTATGCAGGCCAGGCAGTGGTTATGACGTATCCTTTGATAGGTAATTATGGAGTTTGTCTTGAGGATATAGAATCAGAAAAGGCATGGCCGGATGCATTTATTGTAAGAGAATTATCTGAATTAGACAGTAATTTCAGAACTGAAATGAGTATTCAGGATTTCCTTTTAAAATATGATATTCCCGGTATTTCAGGAATTGATACAAGAGCTTTGACAAAGCTTTTAAGAGATAAGGGAACAATGAATGGAATTCTTACATATGATGAAAATTATGATATAAATGAGATAATTCCTAAATTAAAAGCTTATTCACCTTCTAAAGTTGTTGAAAAAGTTACATGTAAAGAAAAATATACTCTTAAAGGAAATGGATATAAAGTAGCTCTTATGGATTTTGGAGCAAAAAAGAATATTGCAAAAAGTTTAAATGACAGAGACTGTGAGGTTACAGTTTATCCTGCATTCACAAAAGCAAAAGAGATTCTGGCATCCAAACCGGATGGAATTATGCTTTCTAATGGCCCTGGAGATCCCAAGGAATGTACCACGATTATTGAAGAAATTAAACAATTATATGATTCAGATATACCTATATTTGCCATATGTTTAGGACATCAGTTGATGGCTCTTTCACAGGGTGCTGATACACATAAGCTTAAATATGGACACAGAGGCGGAAATCATCCTGTAAAAGATCTTGAAACAGGAAAGGTTTATATCAGTTCACAAAATCACGGATATGTCGTTGATGTAGAAAAAATGGACAGCGAAAAAGCGGTTCCAGCCTTTGTTAATGTTAATGATAATACAAATGAGGGTATTAAATATATTGGAAAAAACATATATACCGTTCAATTTCATCCGGAAGCATCACCCGGACCACATGATTCAGGTTACTTATTTGATAAATTTATCAAAATGATGGGAGGAAATAAATAATGCCTAGAAATCCTGAGATAAAAAAAGTACTTGTTATAGGCTCCGGCCCGATAGTTATTGGTCAGGCAGCAGAATTTGACTATGCCGGAACCCAGGCATGCCGTTCATTAAAAGAGGAAGGCGTTGAGGTAATACTTCTAAATTCAAATCCTGCCACCATTATGACAGATAAAGATATAGCAGATAAAGTTTACATTGAGCCTCTTACAGTAAAAGTGTTAGAAGCACTTATTGAAAAAGAAAAACCGGACAGTATTCTTCCGACTTTAGGAGGCCAGGCAGGACTTAATCTTGCTATGGCATTGGATGAATCAGGGTTTTTAAAAACTCATAATGTAAAACTTATAGGTACAACAGCTCTTACCATAAAAAAAGCAGAAGACAGACTTGAATTTAAAAATACCATGGAAAAAATAGGTGAGCCTGTAGCTGCTTCACTGGTAGTTGAAAATTTAGAAGACGGAATTGTTTTTGCCAATAAAATAGGTTATCCGGTAGTTTTAAGACCGGCTTATACCTTAGGCGGAAGCGGTGGCGGTATTGCACATAATCAGCTTGAATTAGAAGAAATTCTTGCTAATGGCTTAAGACTTAGCCGTGTTGGACAGGTTTTAGTTGAAAGATGCATTGCCGGCTGGAAAGAGATTGAATACGAAGTAATGCGTGACGGAAACGGTACCTGCATAACTGTTTGTAATATGGAAAATCTTGACCCTGTGGGAATACATACAGGAGACAGTATAGTAGTAGCACCTTCCCAGACATTAAGTGATAAAGACCATCAAATGCTTAGAAGTGCTGCTTTAAATATTATTGATGAACTGGAAATTACAGGCGGTTGTAATGTTCAGTTTGCTCTTAATCCGAACAGTTTTGAGTATTGCGTAATAGAAGTAAACCCAAGGGTTAGTCGTTCATCAGCTCTTGCTTCAAAAGCCACAGGTTATCCTATTGCCAAGGTGGCTGCAAAGATTGCTTTAGGCTATAATCTTGATGAAATTAAAAATGCCGTTACCGGAAAAACCTATGCAAGTTTTGAACCAATGCTTGATTATTGCGTTGTAAAAATTCCAAGACTTCCATTTGACAAGTTCCTTACAGCTAAAAGAGTCTTGACTACTCAGATGCAGGCAACAGGTGAGGTTATGAGTATCTGCACAAATTTTGAAGGTGCATTTATGAAGGCTCTTCGTTCCATGGAACAACATGTGGACAGCTTGTTATCCGTTGATTTTTCAGGTCTTGACGAAGATGAACTGTTTAGAAAAATGAGCAGGGTGGATGACCAAAGAATTTTTGCGATTGCTCAGGCTTTACGAAATGGAGTTTCTTTTGAAAAAATAAATGAACTTACAAAAATTGATAAGTGGTTTATCAGTAAAATTAATAATATTGTAAAAATGGAAAAGCGTTTGAAAGAAGAAGAACTTACAAAAGAACTTCTTTTAGATGCAAAGAAAATGGAATTTCCGGACAATGTTATTGCCATGCTTACAGGTAAAACTCAAGATGAAATCAAGGAATTAAGATACGAAAACAATATAATTGCAGCATTTAAAATGGTTGATACCTGTGCAGCAGAGTTTGAAGCTCAGACACCGTATTATTATTCATGTTTTGGCAGCGAAAATGAAGCAGATGGTAAAAGTCAGAAAAAGAAAATTCTTGTTCTTGGTTCCGGTCCTATCAGAATTGGTCAGGGTATAGAATTTGATTATTGTTCCGTACATTCAACCTGGGCTTTTTCAGAAGAGGGATATGAAACAATAATAATTAATAATAACCCTGAAACTGTAAGTACTGACTTTGACATTGCAGATAAACTTTACTTTGAGCCCCTTACACCGGAAGATGTTGAAAATATTGTAAATCTCGAAAAACCGGATGGAGCAGTAGTTCAGTTTGGTGGACAGACAGCCATAAAGCTTACAGAAAGTCTTATGAAAATGGGCGTGAACATCCTTGGAACCAGTGCTAAAGATGTTGATGCAGCAGAAGACAGAGAACTTTTTGATGAAATACTTGAAGAGTGTTGTATTCCAAGACCGCAGGGAAGAACAGTTTTTACAGCTGAAGAAGCAAAAAAAGCTGCAAATGAATTAGGTTATCCTGTGCTGGTTCGACCTTCATATGTTTTAGGTGGTCAGGGAATGCAAATTGCAATTTCAGACCAGGATGTGGATGAATTTATAGGAATAATCAATAGAATAGCCCAAGAGCATCCGATTCTCGTAGATAAATATTTAAACGGAAAAGAAATAGAAGTTGATGCAGTATGTGATGGTGAAGACATTCTTATTCCCGGTATAATGGAACATGTGGAAAGAGCCGGAATTCATTCAGGTGACAGTATTTCGGTTTATCCGGCACAAAGCCTTAGTCCTAAGGTTGTCAGGGTAATTACGGAATATACAAGAAAACTTGCCCGTTCTCTTCATGTAAAAGGACTCATTAATATACAGTTCATTGTCAGTGATGAAGAAGTGTATGTAATAGAGGTAAATCCTCGCTCAAGCCGTACTGTGCCTTATATTTCAAAAGTTACCGGAATACCGATTGTAAAACTTGCTACAAAAGTAATTCTGGGAAATACCTTAAAAGACTTGGGATATCCTACAGGACTTGCGCCACAGGCAGATTACATTGCTATAAAAATGCCTGTTTTCTCCTTCGAAAAAATCAGAGGAGCAGAAATAAGTCTTGGACCTGAGATGAAATCAACAGGTGAAGTCTTAGGAATAGGAAAAACTTTTGACGAGGCATTGTACAAAGCATTTATAGGAGCCGGAATTGATCTTCCAAAACATAAACAGATAATTATTACGGTAAAAGATTCGGACAAACCGGATATTATTGAAATAGGTAAGAGATTTGAAGCTTTGGGATATAAAATTTTTGCCACAAGAAGTACTGCAAAAGTTTTACAGGAAAACGGTGTAAATGCGCATAAAGTAAATAAAGTATCCCAGGAATCACCAAATATCCTTGACTTGATTTTGGGTCATAAGATAGATTTGGTTATTGATACACCTACACAGGGAAGAGATAAAAATCGAGACGGCTTTTTAATAAGAAGAAATGCAATAGAAACAGGTGTTAATTGTATAACTGCATTAGATACGGCAGATGCACTGCTTACAAGTTTAGAAAATGCAAATCAATCCTTAACACTTATTGACATAGCTACCATAAAAAATATATAATAAGCTTTGTGAGTAAAATCGATAAATTCGGTTTACAAAGAAAATAATGTCTAATCTTAAGGCAGAAGGATTAGAACATTTAAGCAAAAATTTTTCATTTTATCAGGCTAATTGGCCGGAGGGAGGATAATTCAAAAATGGAACAGATGATTTATTTAGCACCTGCTATGGGTGTGTGCGCTCTGTTATTCGCTGTTTTTCTTGCTTTAAAAGTAAACAAACAGTCAGATGGTACTGACAGAATGCGCGAGATTGCATCAGCAATCAGTGAGGGTGCTCATGCATTCTTAATCTCCGAATACAAGATGCTTGTGATTTTTATAGCTATTGTATTTTTAGCAATTGGATTTGGAATCGGAAACTGGATTACAGCAGTTTGCTTCCTTGTTGGTGCTGCATTTTCAACAATTGCCGGATATGCAGGAATGAGCACAGCTGTTAAAGCTAATGTCAGAACAGCAAATGCTGCAAGAGAAAGCGGTATGAACAAAGCTCTTTCAATAGCTTTTTCAGGCGGTGGTGTAATGGGTATGTGTGTTGCCGGTCTTGGTATTTTTGGTGTAAGTATGATTTACATCATATTTAAAGACACATCCATTCTTACAGGTTTTAGCCTTGGTGCTTCATCAATTGCTTTATTTGCCCGTGTTGGTGGTGGTATTTATACTAAAGCAGCTGACGTTGGAGCTGACCTTGTTGGTAAAGTAGAAGCAGGTATTCCTGAAGACGATCCAAGAAACCCTGCTACAATCGCTGATAATGTTGGTGATAATGTTGGAGACGTTGCCGGAATGGGTGCTGACCTTTTTGAATCATTTGTTGGTTCATTAGTATCAGCTTTAACATTAGGAATTTCTATTCCTGGAGTTGTTGAAAGTGCCGGAGTATTATTCCCACTTTCACTTACAGCAGCAGGTATTTTATCAGCTATTATTGGTACTTTCTTTGTAAGAGGTAAAGAGGGTGGAGATCCTCATAAGGCTCTTAAGACAGGTACATACACAGCATCAGTACTTGTTGTAGTTGCTGCGATTGTATTTTCACAGATGTATTTCTCAAATATGAACGCTGCTATAGCTGTAATAGCAGGTCTTGTTGTTGGTGTTATCATTGGTATTATCACAGAAGTTTATACTTCAGATGCTTATGCTTCTGTTAAGAAAATTGCTGAGCAGTCAGAAACAGGTTCTGCTACTACAATTATTAGTGGACTTGCAGTAGGAATGCGTTCAACAGCTTGGCCATTACTTCTTATCTGTGTTGCTATCATTATTGCATATGCTACAAACGGACTTTATGGTATTGCACTTTCAGCTATTGGAATGCTTTCAACACTTGGTATCACTGTAGCAGTTGACTGCTATGGTCCTATTGCAGATAATGCCGGTGGTATTGCAGAGATGGCAGAACTTGATGAATCTGTACGTGATATCACAGACAGACTTGACTCAGTAGGTAACACAACTGCTGCTATGGGTAAGGGATTCGCTATTGGATCTGCAGCTCTTACAGCTTTAGCTCTTTTCGTATCTTACGCTCAGGCAGTTGGAATTGATAAAGAAGGAATTAATATTCTTAATCCTTTAACTGTTGTTGGTTTATTTATTGGTGGTATGCTTACATTCCTTTTCTCAGCAATGACAATGGAATCTGTATCTAAAGCTGCTTACAAGATGATTGAAGAAGTAAGACGTCAGTTTAGAGAAATTCCTGGAATTCTCGAAGGAAAAGTAAGACCTGATTATAAATCATGTATCGGTATTTCAACACAGGCTTCCTTAAAAGAAATGCTTGTTCCTGGTATCATGGCAGTTATTTCACCAATTCTTGTTGGTGTATTACTTGGTACAGAAGCACTTGGTGGACTTCTTGGAGGTTCTTTGGTAACAGGTGTACTTATGGCTATCTTCATGTCTAATGCTGGTGGAGCTTGGGACAATGCTAAGAAATATATCGAAGGTGGAGCTCATGGCGGAAAAGGTAGTGATGCTCATAAAGCTGCCGTAGTTGGAGATACAGTTGGTGATCCATTCAAAGATACATCAGGACCTTCAATCAATATTCTTATTAAGCTTATGACAATTGTTTCACTTGTATTTGCACCATTATTTGTACAGATTGGTGGAGTAATCGTTAATTTATTAAATTTCTAATAATTATTAGATGAGAATTAATGTATGTAAAATACATACTGATGAAAACCCTAATTCTGTCATGCAGTTTAGGGTTTTCTCTTTTTGTGCTCATGGAATCAGCTTTGTTTTATTACTGCATTTTAATTATAAAACAGAATTTTTCTGAACGACCTGCAATTAATGCTGTAGGTTCAAAAGAAAATATAGGGCGGTTTTAAAAATAAACCCGTTATAATTTTAAAAACATTTTGGGATATGGGCATGTCTTGATATGATTATTGAGAAAACAGGAGGGTTATATGGGAATTTTATTAAAAGAGCTTCAAAACAGGGATAAAATAACAAGATTTTATAAAGGCATAATTATTTCATTCAATGGAAAAAGACGGGTTCTTAGTACATCGGTTTTTAATGGAGGAATAAGAGATGATTTAAGCTATGCTTTTAATTATAATTGCATGGCTGATGAAAGAAGCTGTGAGCTTCACGAAGAAAGCTATGAAAAAGAACTGGCCAGAAATGCCAGAGACTTAGAAATAGATGAAAAAGTATCTACCGGTTTAAGTACAGCAGCCTGGATGGAGAGAGCGTCAATTAGGACCGTTAAATATGAAGATTTAGAGTTAACGGCTGTGGTAACAGGGGGGATTGATACTAACGCAGTAAGGGTAGGAGATCCTGCGTCCTATTATGAAAAAAACGGAGAGTATTTTTTCATAAAACCTGGCACAATAAATATTATGCTACATATAAATGCGGCATTGCCGCCGGGAGCAATGGCAAGATGTCTTGTAACTGCTACAGAGGCTAAAACAATTGCTGTAGAGGAACTTTTTATAGGTAGCAATTATTCAGTGGGACTTGCAACCGGTTCAGGAACAGATGGAACCATTATTATATCTGACTTGGAATCGAAAAATGTCTTAACTGATGCAGGAGAACATTCCAAATTAGGTGAAATGATAGGAAATGTTGTTAAAGATGCGGTTAAAGAAGCCTTAAATAAACATACGGATTGTGGTGCTGCAAGACAACATAAATTGCTTGTGAGAACTAAAAGATATGGAATAACCATGGGGGCACTTTGGGAATATTATAATGAACATAAAGAATTGTTCCTTACAAATAATTCAGAAAATTCCAGTGAATCATCAAGAAATGACGACGCTGTTAAAAATAGAGTGAAAGATATTGATATTGTAAATTTCGAAAAGGTTTTAAATTCTTATAACGGTAACAGTTCCGTTGTTATCTGGTCGGAAAGTTACGTACATATTTTGGATCAAATGCGTTGGAACATGTTAGAGTGGGCAGAAGGTATAAGATCCACCAGAAATCTATCAGAATTTTTCCTGGATTATATGGGGGTTAAAAATCATCAATGGAATTTTATCTTAAGAAAAGATGAAGATACTATTAAACAACTGATAGAGCAGTTAAAATATGTTATTGTAGTATTAGTTACTAATCTTGATGTATTTGGGATGTAATTTTAAAAAGCGGATGCTTTTTAGCTTATGATTAGATGAAATAATCATAAAAAATAAAAGGGTGCTTACCCTATCAGGAGGAAAAAAATGAAACTTTTAAGTATAGCCGTTCCGTGTTATAACTCAGAAGCTTATATGAAAAATTGTATTAATTCGCTTTTACCCGGAGAGGACGAAGTTGAAATTATCATAGTTGATGATGGATCGAAAGATAATACTGCGAGTATAGCAGATGAATATGAAAAAAAATATCCGGGAATTATAAAAGTTGTTCACCAAAAAAACGGAGGTCATGGTGAGGCTGTAAATACCGGTTTAAAAAATGCCACTGGACTCTTTTTTAAAGTGGTAGACAGTGATGATTGGGTTGACCATGAATCCTATAAGAAAATACTTTCAGAAATTGAAAGAATGGTTAATGAAAAATCCATAGTAGACATGATAATAAGCAATTATGTCTATGAAAAGCAGGGTGTAAAGCATAAAAAGGTAATAAAATATAGTAATGCTTTCCCTACAGAAGAGATTTTTAGCTGGGATAAGATAAAACATCTAAAAAAAGATCAATATATACTTATGCACTCAGTTATGTACAGAACAAAAATGTTAAGAGATTCAGGGCTTAAATTACCGAAACATACCTTTTATGTGGATAATATTTTTGTTTATAATCCTTTACCTTTTGTAAAATCCATGTATTATATTGATGTTAATTTTTACAGATATTACATTGGAAGAGAAGACCAGTCTGTAAACGAAGAAATAATGATAAAAAGGATAGATCAGCAGTTAAAAGTAAATCAAATTATGATAAATTCATATGATTTAAAAACAATTAAAGACAAAAAATTGAGAAAATATATGTTAAGCTATCTTGAAATCATAACTGTGATATCATCTATATTATTGATAAAATCAGGAACAGATGAAAATCTTAAGAGAAAGAAAGAATTATGGAAATCCATAAAACAAAAAGATTTGTGGCTATATAAAAGAATGAGATATTTCTCTTTACTTGGAAGAGGAGTAAATATGCCGGGAAAAGGCGGGAGAAAAATTGCCATAGGAGTCTACAAATTAGCACAAAAATTCATAGGCTTTAACTAATTCTAAAATTAAAAAGCTGTGCACTAAAGATTAATTGATTAATCCTTAATGCAACAGCTTTTATTTTGCCTTGTTTTTCATTCTGACTTTTGCTCTGTTTTTCGGTGCATGGGCACTAACGAAATGATTTTTAACTGATGATAAAACTTCTTTGTATACCAATATATATACAAAAGCTGCTAACAATAATCCTGTAACGACATCAAATACTGAATGCTGTTTTAAAAACATTGTTGACAAAATAATAGAAATCATTAATACAAAGGATGGAATAGTAATCCATTTTTTATCATTTGTTACATTACTTTTCATGAGAGCAATATGAATTCCGATGGAATTATATACATGAATACTCGGAAATAAATTAGTGGCTGTATCTGTAGCATACAAATTTTTAACAAGAAAAGTAAAAATATTATTGTGTTCAAAACGTGTCGGTCTTAAATAATGACCATTTGGATAAATTGTTGAAACAATTAAGAACACAGTCATACCAATAATTAAATAGTACATTAGTAGATTATAATTTTTAACATCTTTATAGAAAAGTACGAGTATTCCGCAAGCATTATATAAAAACCATAACAGATAAGGTACTATAAAATACTCACAAAACGGAATCATGTCATCTAATTCAACATGCACAATATTAAAATGCCATACAACGGTTTTTTCCAGATAAAAAAACCATATCAGATAAATTGGATAGTATAACAAAAGCCATGCATGTTTGTATTTCATTGCTAATGATTTTAAAGTCATTTTTGTCCTCCATAGTCTTTAAAAGGAAGTGTTTGTAATGAATCTGATTTGTTCTTCTTCTGCCAAAGCACTTATCCTGTTTTGAAGAAAGCAGGATTCACCATCTGTATGAACAGGTGATTTTTTTGAAAGATGTATTTCGGCAGATTTACATCTGTATATATGAACTCCTTTTATTTTTGTATGTAATCCAAAATGCGCTATAGGAAAAAGCATAAGCATTTTTAGCTTAATTATATTGTCAACTACTATAACATCCAGATAACTATCATCAGGTCTTGCCTTTGGACAAAGCTTAAATCCTCCACCTTCGTAAGGAGAGTTAAGAATAGTTGTAAAATAAACGTTGTCAAAATTTAAGCGTTTACTGTCATCCAAAATCACAATTCCTTTTGAAGGATTACATTTGATAAGTTGTTTAATTGCAATACCGGCATATGTAAGACTTCCAAGATTAAATTTATTAAGTCTTGTTTTTAATTCGGAATCCAGTGCTTCGTGACAAACTCCGGCATCTAAGCCTATTCCACAGCTGACGAGAAAACGCCTGCTGCTGGTACCGTATGAAACCCTTCCAATATCAAGTAAAGTAAAATATTTTGGGTTAAGAATAAGGTTTAATGCCTCAAGAGGTTCTCTGGGAAGTTTCAAATATCTTGCTAAATCATTGCTTGAACCGGCAGGAATATAACCTAATGTTACACTTTTAACATTAATAATCCCATTAATCACTTCATTTATGGTTCCATCTCCACCTACTACAACAATAATCTTTGGCTTAGCTTCCAAAGTTAAACTTTTGATGATTTCAGTGGCATGGTATCTGTGGTTTGTCATAAACAACTTATATTGTATATTATCTTCTTTAAGCTTTTTTTCTATTTCTGCCCAGATTTTTCCACCTTTTTTTGAACATGAATTTGGATTAACGATAAAGTAATACATTCTCTTTCTTCCCATCTCTTCGGTAATTATAAAAGGTCACGCTTCATTTGCCGAACCAAAGATAATTATAATATATATAGAGTGATTATTCAATTAGCATAAAGTGTGTAAATATTAAATAAATATTGAAGAAATTCTTAATTTTAAAAAATATATTAGCTTTACAGGGAATTTAAAAAGAGTTATAGTAATTTTTATACTTGTCATTTTTGAAGGAGAGGGTTTCACACGTTAGTTTCAATAATTTTTTTAGTAATTTTGATTTTACTTTCGGCTTTTTTTTCTTCAGCTGAAACAGCTTTAACAACAGTTAACATGGTACGAATTCGTCTTTTGGTAGATGAAGGAAACAAGAAAGCGGCTATTGTAGCCAAAATAAAAGATAATTCTTCACATATGTTAAGTACCATTTTAATATTTAACAATATAGTAAATCTTTCAGCATCAGCACTTACCACAACAGTGGCTCTTGAGCTTTTTGGAAGTCAGGGAGTAGGTATTGCAACAGGAATTCTTACTTTTATAATTGTTGAATTTTCTGAGATTACACCTAAAACCATTGCAAGCATTAATGCTGAAAAGATGTCTTTGTTTTATGCCCCGATTATTTATATGTTAATGAAGATAATGGTTCCGGTGATATTTGTCATTGAAATGCTTTCAAAGTTTACCATGGCAGTATTTGGAATTAAAAGTGACGAAAATCAGGGAAAGATAACCGAAAGTGAACTAAGAACCATTGTAGGAGTCAGCAATGAAGAGGGAATTATCGAAAACAGCGAATATGATATGATAACTAATGTTTTTGATTTTGGCGACTCCAAAGCGAAGGATGTTATGGTTCCAAGGATAAACCTTACTTTTGTAAATATTGACAGTAGCTACGACGAGCTTATTGAAATCTATAGGAAAAACATGTTTACCAGGTATCCGGTTTACAAAGAAAGTACAGATAATGTAATTGGTTTTATTAATGTTAAAGATCTTATTTTATATGGTGATTTTGCGGATTTTAAAGTAAAAGATATTTTAAGAGAGCCTTTTTATACCTATGAGCTTAAAAATACTGCAGAGTTATTTATGGAGATGAAAAACTCTTCAAATTCAGCTGCCATTGTATTGGATGAATTTGGAATAACTGCAGGAATGGTGACATTAGAAGATTTATTAGAGGAAATTGTGGGAGAAATCAAAGATGAATACGATGAGTACGAAGAAGAGGAGATTCATAAGATATCCCCAAAAGAGTATATTGTAAAAGGCACCACAAAAATTGATGACTTCAATGAGGAAACAGAAATTTCGATTTTCAGTAAAGCATATGATTCCATGGCAGGCTACCTTTTAGAACAAATGGAGCATTTGCCGGTGGAAGGTGAGAATTTCAGAAACAGCGAGGGAATACTTTTTATTATCAGAAAAATGGATAACAAAAGAATTGATAAAATATATATAAAACTTCCTTAATTCTTTTTTTTGATTATTACAGACTGTGAACCCATAGCTTCATGAACAGCTTTCACAGTCTCTTTATTATATTTAACCAGACCTCTGCCTTGATAAGTATCATTAAAATAAAAATTTTCAGAGTCGTAGCCGATAAGAACAAGACAATGTTCTCCTGTTTTCCATGTATATTTTACATTGGTACCGGTAAGAATCCAACTGCTTCCGTTACCAGGGGCAGACATATTAATGGTAGCCCACAGCAAAACGGGAATATCATTATCAATATAGGTTGTTAGTGTATCAACATCAGTTCCGGTAAGATTTATAGCTTCCATATTTTCAGGCAAAATGTCCTTTAAAGCCTTGACAATTACAGGAGAATAACAGCCAAAACCGCTTGTGCTTGAGGGATTTCCGATGTAATATTCATCAGGACTTGGACCGGTTAAAACACCATCCACTGTTTCCAGTTCCTTTTTTGGAAGATAGTTATTGATGAAATCTTCAATGGAAATATCAATACCATAATAGTTTAAAATCATGACTGCACTGGCACTTTCGCAGCCTGTAGGATAACCCTTGTCCATATTGATATTATCTATATCCAGTATTTTGTAATTTGCATCTTTATCATTATTATTGCCATCATTTAATAAAAGCTTTTCCATGGAAAGATCTTCCGAAAAAACATTTAAAAAAATAATTCCGGCAATTATAATGAATAATAAGATAATTGAGATTTTAAAAAATATTCGTAAATTTTTATACATGATAGTTTTCTTCTTTTATAATATTATTAATATGTAAATACGGCAGGTGTCTGTCCTGCCCAATGTAAATATAATAATTAATAGGAATATTGTCAAATACACATATTTGTGGCTTGGTTTAAGATACAGCATTTTAAGGAGGCAGAAATGTACGACGAATTAACAAAAAAAGACATTGAAAGAATGGAAAAGGAAATAGAACACAGAAAACTTGTTGTTAGAAAGCAGGCTTTAGAGGATGTTAAGGAAGCAAGGGCTCACGGTGATCTTAGCGAAAATTTTGAATATCATGCTGCAAAAAAGTTCAAAAATCAAAATGAGAGCAGAATTAGATATTTGGAAAAAATGATAAAAACAGCAAAAATAATTTCAGATGAATCCGCAGATGATGTTGTGGGAATCAACAATACTGTCGAATTATATATGGAAGATGATGATGAGATAGAAACTTACAAGCTAATTACAACTGTAAGGGGAAATTCTCTGAAAAATCTTATTAGCAACCAATCACCCCTGGGAAAGGCGATTGAGGGCAAAAAAGTGGGAGATAGGGTTTATGTAAAAGTTAATGATGATTTTGGTTATTATGTTGTTATTAAATCCATTCAAAACACTGATGATGACGGAACTGATGAATTGCGGAAATTCTAGACAAGTAATTTTCTAAGTGTTATAATAATAAAGTGTGGGTTTATAAACACACAAATTCAGACGAAGGAGGTTTGAATAATGAAGCATATTAAGACTCTTTCTACTAGAGATTTAAAGGGTTCTATGAAAAAAGGCGGATGCGGTGAATGTCAGACATCTTGTCAGTCAGCATGTAAAACATCTTGCACAGTTGGAAACCAGAGCTGCGAAAATAATAAATAATTTTCTTGAAGCTTTAATTGGGGATTATGATTAATATTAATTATGATTAATTTAGTAAGCAGCGGAAAAATCCCTCCGCTGCTTACATTTGTGAGAAGAAAGATGATGTCTTTCTTTTTTAGTAGAAATAAGTGAAGATTTTTACTAAAATGAGATAGAAAATTTACTAATTACACTAGGATAAATTATATTAAATGCTTTTCGGGATTGAAAATTTAGAAAAGTATGTATTGAAAGGAGAATAAATTGGTTCATCAGTTTGAAAACAATGGATACAAAATCGTTATGGATGTGGAGAGTGGAAGCATTCACGTGGTAGACGATGTGGCATTTGATGTTATCCCTTTGTTTGAAAAGAATTCACTTAATGAAATTGTTGAACAATTATCTGATAGATATACAGCTGATGCTGTAAGAGAATCTTATAATGAAGTTAAGGAATTAAAAGAAGAAGGACAGTTGTTTACAGAGGATAATTATGAAAGCTATATGAATGGTTTTAAGGCTTTCAAACCTGTTGTAAAAGCAATGTGTCTTCATATTGCCCATGATTGTAATCTTGCCTGCAAATACTGTTTTGCAGAAGAAGGTGAATATCACGGTCGTAGAGCTTTAATGAGCTTCGAAGTGGGAAAAGCTGCTCTTGACTACCTTGTTAAAAATTCAGGAAGCAGGCGAAATCTTGAAGTGGATTTCTTTGGCGGAGAACCGCTTATGAATTTTGATGTAGTAAAGAAGCTGGTTGAATATGGAAGAAGTATTGAAAAAGAATATAATAAAAATTTCAGATTCACCCTGACTACAAATGGTGTTCTTTTAAATGACGAAGTTATGGATTTTGTCAATAAAGAATGCGGAAATGTTGTTTTAAGTACAGACGGAAGAAAAGAAGTTCACGATAAAATGAGGCCATTCAGAAACGGAAAAGGAAGCTATGAAATGATTATTCCTAAATTCCAAAAGATGGCTGAAAGCCGAAATCAGACTAATTATTATGTCAGAGGCACTTATACTCACTTTAACAAAGACTTTTCAAAAGATGTAATTCACATGGCAGATTTAGGTTTTAAGCAAATCTCGGTTGAACCGGTAGTTGCACCGCCTTCTGAGGATTATGCCATTACAAGTGAAGATTTGCCTGAATTACTTGAGCAATACGACATTCTTGCAAAAGAAATGCTTGAAAGAAAGAAAAACGGAAAAGACTTTAATTTCTTTCATTTTATGATTGATTTAGAAGGCGGTCCATGTGTTGCAAAAAGATTGTCTGGATGTGGTTCTGGAACTTCTTATCTTGCTGTGACCCCTTGGGGAGACTTTTATCCGTGTCATCAGTTTGTGGGAAATGAAGATTTTCTTTTGGGAAATGTTTTTGATGGTATTAAAAGGACAGATTTGCAGGATAAGTTCAAACTTTGTAATGTATATTCAAAAGAGAATTGTAAAGACTGTTTTGCCAAATTTTATTGTAGTGGTGGATGTGCTGCTAACTCATATAATTTTTCAAATGATATCAATGGTTCGTATGATATCGGATGTGAACTCCAGAAAAAGAGAGTGGAGTGTGCAATTATGCTTAAAGCTGCAGAGGCAGATTTAATATAATACGAAAGGAGCTATTTTTTAAAAATGAAAAAGAATAAGGGGATTGCCATAATCCTTTTTACGTTTATCGCAATTGGATTTTTGGGCTATGTGTGTATCCTTGGTTTGGGAAGTACCGGTACAGGTGCTGCAAAAAATATCAAGCTTGGACTTGATTTGGCAGGAGGAGTAAGTATTACTTATCAGGCTGTAGGGGATACTCCAAGTGATGAAGAAATGGGTGACACCATAGGAAAACTTGAAAAGCGTGTTGAAAATTATAGTACAGAAGCTTCAGTTTACCAGGTGGGAAATGACAGAATTACAGTAGAAATTCCGGGAGTAACAGACGCAAATGCAATACTTGAGGATTTAGGAAAACCAGGTTCTCTTACATTCCAGGATGAAGATGGAAATATTTTAATCGAAGGAACAGATATTGCAGATGCTCAGGCTGCAAGCATTAAAAATGACATGGGCAACAAAGAGTTTATTGTTGAGCTGACTTTTACTGATGAAGGTGCTAAAAAATTTGCGGATGCAACAAGTAAAAATGTTGGAAAATCCATGCCTATCGTTTACGATGATCAGACTATAAGTGCACCTAAAGTTCAGGCTGCCATTAGCGGTGGAAAAGCACAGATTGATGGAATGGAATCATATGAAGCGGCTGATGAGCTTGCATCTTCTATAAGAATCGGTGCTTTAAAAGTAGAACTTGAAGAACTTTCTTCAAGAGTTGTTGCAGCAAAACTTGGTGGACAGGCAATAGAAACCAGTTTAAAGGCAGCAGCTATCGGTTTGGCACTTGTTGTATTATTTATGTGTGTATACTATTTAATACCGGGTGTTGTAGCTTCAATTGCACTTGTTTTATATACAGCGATGATTTTAATTACATTAAATGCCTTTAATGTAACATTAACACTGCCTGGTATAGCAGGTATCGTATTATCAATTGGTATGGCGGTTGATGCTAATGTTATTATCTTTGCCAGAATCAGAGAAGAACTTACAGAAGGAATAAGTGTTAAAACTGCTCTGGAAAATGGATTCAGCAAGGCTTTTTCAGCGATTTTTGACGGAAATATCACAACATTAATTGCTGCTATAGTACTTCAGATCAAGGGATCAGGTACTGTTAAAGGGTTTGCACAGACTCTTGCAATCGGTGTTATTTTATCAATGTTTACGGCATTGGTTGTAACAAGATTTTTACTTAAAGCCTTTCATGCTTTAGGACTCAAAAATCCTAAAATGTATGGAATTAATAAACCATTTAAAACCTTTGATTTTATTGGAAAAAGAAAGATTTTTTATGCAATTTCACTTGTATGCTGTATTGCAGGTCTTGCATTTTTAGGAGTAAATAAATCAAGTACAGGTTCTATTTTGAATTTCAGTCTTGACTTTGCAGGTGGTACATCAACTACCGTTTCTCTTAACGAGAAGTATACAATAGATGAACTTGATTCAGATGTTAAACCGGTTGTTTCTGAAGTTACAAATGATAATAATATCGAAATTCAAAAAGATCAAAATTCAAATGATGTAATAATCAAGACCAGAACACTTAGTCTTGATGAAAGAGAAGCTTTAAACAAGAAACTTATTGAAACATTTAAAGTTGAAGAATCTTCTATTCAATCAGAAACAATTAGTTCAACCATTAGTTCCGAGATGAGAAGTGATGCTATAGTTTCAGTTGTTATAGCCTTAATTCTTATGCTTTTATATATCTGGTTCAGATTTAAGGATATCAAGTTTGCTTCCAGTGCTGTTTTGGCATTGTTCCATGATGTACTTATCGTTTTTGCATATTATTCAATTTCAAGAGCTTCAGTAGGTACAACATTTATTGCTGTTATGTTAACAATAGTAGGTTACAGTATTAATGCTACAATCGTTATTTTTGACCGTGTCAGAGAAAAACTTAAATATACAAAGCCAGGTGATGATATTAAAACCCTTTGTAATGAAAGTATTACTCAGACACTTTCAAGAAGTATAAATACATCTTTAACCGACTTTATCATGCTTCTTGTTTTATACATTTTAGGTGTAACTTCTGTTAAAGAATTTGCTGCTCCTCTTATGATTGGAATAATTGGTGGTGCATATTCATCAGTTTGTATCACTACATCTTTGTGGTATACTTTCGGTGCTAAGAGCAGAGCTAAATTTGCTGCAACTGCAGTTAAAACTTCAACTAAGAAAAATAAAGCAGAAGCAGTTGTTAATGGCGATGATTTATATGAAGAAAAGCCGGTACTTGCCAAAGAAAAAAATCCTGAAAATAGAAATGCAGAGCTTGCAGTTAAAAAAAGAGGAAGAAAAGGCAAAAAAGGTATACACTAAAATAGATTGATTTGGTTAAAGCGTGGTAGCTGTAATCTGCCACGCTTTTTTATGTAATTAAAAACAAAACATACATTCGCTAAAAAACTTGCAATTCGAACATTTGTCTGATACAATACAAAACGTATCTGTGAAAGACCAGATATTAATTAAGTGAAGTAGAAGTGTATATTTATGATTTGAGGTTAGATGAATTTGAAAAAATGGTTTATTACCAATAAATACGCAGATTTTTATGCCAATGGTAAAAAATTTAATATAGACCCTGTTGTGGCCAGAGTTATTCGAAACAGGGATGTTTATGATGATGAGATAGAAGAATATCTTAGTATGAATATTTCTTTTTTAAATAATCCCAGGGATTTAAAAGACCTTGATAAAGCTACAGATATTATACTTGGGAAAATAGATGAAGGAAAAAAGATAAGAGTTATAGGTGACTATGACATAGATGGTGTTTGTTCAACATATATTTTACAGGATGGAATAAAGCAGGTCGGAGGTATAGTGGATTATGATATTCCTGATAGGGTAAAAGACGGTTATGGAATAAATGAATCTCTTATCCAAAAAGCTTTTGACGAAGGAATAGATACGATAATTACCTGCGACAATGGTATTGCTGCCAGAGAACAGATTAAGTATGGAAAAGAGCTGGGAATGACCATTGTGGTTACAGACCATCATGATGTACCTTATGAGGAAATCGCTGGAGAAAAGATAGAAAAAATCCCTGAGGCTGATGCTGTAGTTGACGCAAAACAATTAGATTGTCCATATCCCTTTAAAGAATTGTGTGGAGCTTCCATAGCTTTGAAATTTGTTACGATTTTACTTGAAAAAAAGGGAATAAAAGACTGGCAGAAATATGATTATCTGGAAATGGCTGCTATAGCCACAATTGGTGATGTTGTTGAACTAAAAAAAGAGAACAGACTTATTGCCAAATTAGGAATGGACAAAATCAAATCAACAATAAATATTGGGTTGAAAGCATTAATAGAGGTTACAGGCCTTTCAAAGGAAAATATAAGCTCATATCATATTGGTTTTGTTATTGGTCCATGCTTAAATGCCGGTGGAAGGTTGTACACGGCTAAATTAGCACTTAAATTATTTATGTGCCACGATTATGAAGAAGCATTGAAAATTGCTTTGGAATTAAAAAACTTAAATGACAGACGAAAAGAAATGACGGAAAAAGGGGTTATGCAGGCTGTTTCCATTATTGAAGAACACAAATATTATAATGATAAAGTAATTATTGCATATCTGCCTGATTGTCACGAAAGTATTATTGGTATTGTCGCCGGAAGAATCAGAGAAAAATATTATAGACCTACATTCATTCTATCAAAAGGAGAGGATGCCGTAAAAGGCTCAGGCCGCTCCATTGAGAGTTTTCATATGTTTGATGAAATGATAAAATGTCAGGATATATTTGAAAAATTTGGTGGTCATGCAATGGCAGCGGGCTTATCCATTAAAGAAGAAAATATTGAAGAGTTTAGAAGGCAGATGAATGACAATTGTCAATTAGGTGAAGCTGATTTTGTTGAAAAACTGCAAATAGATGTGCCAATGCCTTTAGATTACATCACAGAAAAACTTATAAATGACCTGTCTGTAATTGAGCCATTTGGAAAAGGAAATACAAAACCTGTTTTTGCCAGAAAAGATATATCTGTTTTAAATTTGAGGATAATGGGAAAAAACAGAAATGTTATTAAAATGCAGGTTAGGGAAGATAAATATATATTTGATGCCATATATTTTGGAAATGTAGAGAAAATGATGACATATTTAAAAGATAAATTCGGACAATATGAGATTGAAGAAAATCTTATGAAAAGGCGTTCAGATAAAGTAAAATTGTCCATGGCTTATTATCCGTCAGTTAATGAATATATGGGAAGAAAAAGCCTTCAGATAATAGTTAGTGATTACTTTTAAAACTTTGAGAGGAATATATTATGAGTAATGAAAAATACAATGCAGATTCCATTTCTGTGTTAGAGGGATTAGAAGCAGTTAGAAAAAGACCGGGAATGTACATAGGCAGCGTTTCCGTGAAAGGACTAAATCATCTTATTTATGAAATCGTAGACAATTCAGTTGATGAACATATATCAGGATATTGTCACAATATATATGTAACTTTAGAAAAAGACGGTTCTGCCACAGTAGAAGACGATGGCAGAGGTATTCCAGTTGACATGCATAAAAAGGGCGTTTCAGCAGCCAGACTCGTTTTTTCCACACTTCATGCCGGTGGAAAGTTTGATTCAGGTGTATACAAAACCACAGGAGGACTTCATGGTGTAGGTTCTTCAGTTGTAAATGCCCTTTCAAATCGAATGGACATAGAAATATACCGAGATGGAAAGATATGGCATGATGGATACGAAAAAGGAAGACCGGTTGTAGAACTTGTAGATGGTATGCTTCCGGTTATTGGAAAAAAATCAAAAAGCGGTACTAAAATAAATTTTCTTCCTGATGATGAGATTTTTGAAAAAACTGTTTTCAGGGAAGAAGATATTAAAAGAAGACTTCATGAAACTGCATATTTGAATCCTAATCTTACTATTTTTTATAAAGATAAGAGAGAAGGAAAAGAGGAAGAAATTGTATTTTCTGAGCCGGATGGATTAATAGAGTTTATAAATGAGTTAAATCAAAATAAGGACAAAATTCATGACCCGATTTATTTTAAGGGAGAGTCGGATGGAATTGTTGTTGAAGCGGTATTCCAATATATAAATGAATTTCATGAAAATATTATTGGTTTTTGTAATAACATCTTTAATTCAGAAGGTGGTACTCACATCACAGGTTTTAAGAGCATCTTTACAAGTGTTTTAAATCAATACGCAAGAGAATTAGGAATATTAAAAGATAAAGAACCGAATTTTACCGGAAGTGATGTGCGTAATGGAATGACTGCGATTATATCAATAAAGCACCCTAATCCAAGATTTGAAGGTCAGACGAAAACCAAATTAGATAATCAGGATGCTGCCAGAGTTACATCCAAAATTACAGGAACGCAGATACAGTTATTTTTTGATAGAAATGTTGAAGTATTAAAAAAAGTAATAGAATGTGCTCAACGATCAGCTAAAATCCGAAAGACAGAAGAAAAAGCTAAAACAAACCTTTTATCAAAGCCGAAATTTTCATTTGACAGTAATGGAAAGCTTGCCAATTGTGAAAGCAGAGATCCTAAAAAATGTGAAATATTTATTGTGGAGGGAGATTCAGCCGGTGGTTCCGCAAAAACAGCTCGTGACAGAAATTTTCAGGCTATTCTTCCTATAAGGGGAAAAATATTAAATGTAGAAAAGGCAACAATAGACAAAGTTCTTGCAAATGTCGAAATTAAGACGATGATTAATGCCTTTGGCTGTGGATTTTCCGAGGGATATGGAAATGATTTCGATATAGAAAAATTAAGATATGACAAGATAATCATTATGGCTGATGCCGATGTTGATGGTGCTCACATTTCTACCTTGCTTTTGACTTTGTTTTATCGGTTTATGCCTGAACTAATATATGAGGGGCATGTATATATTGCTATGCCACCTTTATATAAGGCGATTCCCAAAAAAGGAAAAGAAGAGTACCTCTATGATGACAGAGCCCTTGCTGCTTATCGAAAAAAGCATAAAGGAAGTTTTACACTTCAGAGATATAAAGGTCTTGGTGAAATGGATGCTGAACAGTTGTGGGAGACTACGCTGGATCCAAAAAGGAGATTATTGAAAAGAGTTGAAATAGAAGATGGAATGACAGCGTCTAAAATTACTGAACTTTTAATGGGTACGGAGGTACCTCCAAGAAAAGAATTTATCTATAAAAATGCAAGAGAAGCTGATTTGGACATTTAGTAACATGAAAGGAGAAATCCGGTATTACCGGTTAAAATAGATATGGATGATACAATAATAAAAACAGAATATTCAGATATTATGCAAAAATCTTATATAGATTATGCTATGAGCGTAATAGTATCCAGGGCATTACCGGATATCAGAGATGGTTTAAAACCGGTACAAAGACGTACTCTTTATGATATGCATGAACTGGGAATAAAATATAATGGACCATTTAGAAAATCTGCCCGTATAGTCGGTGATACCATGGGTAAATATCATCCACATGGAGACAGTTCTATTTATGATGCTTTAGTTGTGATGTCTCAGGATTTTAAAAAAGGACTGGCTTTGGTAGATGGACATGGGAATTTTGGTTCAATCGAAGGTGATGGCGCAGCGGCTATGCGTTATACAGAGGCCAGACTTCAGAAAATTACTCAGGAAGCATACCTTGAAGACATAGACAAAGATGTTGTTGATTTTATACCGAATTTTGATGAAACAGAGAAAGAACCTGAGGTATTGCCGGTAAAGATTCCTAACATTTTAGTTAACGGAGCAGAAGGAATTGCTGTTGGTATGGCTACCAGTATTCCACCTCATAATCTTGGTGAAATTATAGATGCTTTTATTGCTACTATAAAAGATCCGGATATTACGACACAAGAGCTTATGGAGATTGTTAAAGGTCCTGATTTTCCTACCGGAGGAATAGTAGTAAACAAGGATGAACTTATTAATATTTACCAAAGCGGTTGTGGCAAAATCAAGCTTAGAGGTAAGGTTGAAGTTGAAAAAAAGAAAGGTGGAAAGGAATGCCTTGTCATCACAGAAATACCGTATACAATGATTGGCTTAAGCATTGGGAAATTTTTAAATGATGTATATTCCCTGGTTGAAAATAGATATACAAATGACATTACAGATATTTCCAATCAGTCCTCTAAAGAGGGAATAAGAATAGTTATTGAGTTAAAAAAAGGTGCCGATGCAAAAGCAGTAGAAAATTTATTATATAAGAAGACTAGACTTGAGGATACTTTTGGAGTAAATATGCTTTCAGTGTGTGATGGGCGTCCGGAAGTATTTGGGATAAAAGAAATTCTTAATAAAGTCTCTGAATTCAGGTTTGCAACAGCTACACGAAAGTACAATAATCTGCTGACAAAAGAAAAAGAAAAAAATGAAGTTCAGGAAGGTTTAATAAAAGCCTGTGATGTAATTGATTTGATTATAGAGATTTTGCGTGGCAGTAAAAATATAAAAATGGCTAGAGAATGTCTTGTAAATGGTGTTACAAAAGGGATTAAATTTAAAAGTGAAGCCTCAAGAAAAATGGCTGAATTGCTTCAATTTACCCCTGCCCAGGCTAATGCTATTCTTGAAATGAGATTATATAAATTAATCGGTCTGGAAATGGAAGCTCTTGTAAAAGAACATGAAGAAACATTAAAAAAGATTGCATTATATGAAAGCCTGTTAGGAAACCACTACCTAATGGCAAAGGAAATTATAAAAGAACTTACAAAAATAAAAAAAGAGTTTGAAAGACCTAGAAGAACGGAAATTACCAATGCAAAGGAAGCAGTTGTCTTTAAAGAAGAAATAAAAGAAGAAGAAATAGTATTTTTAATGGATAAGTTTGGTTATTCAAAAGTTATAGATTTAAATACCTATGAAAGAAATAAAGAGGCTGCGGACACTGAAAATAAATATGTAATTCATGGAAAGAACACAGGTAAAATTTGCATTTTTACAAAAGAAGGTAATTTACATTCTGTGAAATTGCTTGATTATTCAATAGGGCGATTTAGAGATAAGGGTATTCCAATTGATAACAAATCAACATTTGACAGTTCAAAAGAAAATATAGTTGCAATATATTCAAGTGACGATATATATAATAGAGAGTTATTATTTGCTACAAAAAAATCTATGGTAAAAAAAGTGTCAGGAAATGAATTTTTTGTATCTAGAAAAAATGTTGCTGCCACAAAATTAAATGAGGACGATTGCCTTTTGGCAGTTAATTTGATTGATGCAGAAGAAACAATTGTGCTTCAGACTGAAAAAGGTTCGTACTTGAGATTTTCGTTGGATCAGATTCCAGAGCAAAAGAAAGCAGCTTGCGGAGTGAGGGGTATGAAACTTACTGGAGAAGATTCAGTAGAAGAAATATATTTACTCAAAGAAAATGAAGTAAGAGAAATAAAGGCCGGCAATAAAACTATAAATCTTTCTAGAATGCACATAGGAAAAAGAGATAGTAAAGGGACAAAGAAATGATAAAAAAATATTGTATATTGAGCAAGTTGTTTATGATATAATAAATGTATTATTTGGCATTTAATACGGACGGGGGTAAGAGATAATGGATAAACAATTGATAATTTGTATTGATAGAGAGTACGGTAGTGGTGGATTGGAGATAGCAGAAAAGCTGTCAAAGGCTTACGGCATTCCTTTGTATCATAATAATATAATCGATGAAGTATTCAAAGAAAACGGAAATGTTGACGAGTGGAGAGAGGAAGATGAAAAACCATCTACCTTTGCTTTTACTAGAGCTTTTTCAGGTTCAGTTAAGTCTTCAGCAAATATACTTGCAAAAAAACAATTCAAATTTATTAAAAAACTGGCAGAGCAAGGTCAATCCTTTGTTGTTGTAGGCAGATGCAGTGATTATATTTTAAGAAACCACCCAGCACAGGTTTCATTATTTGTGTCTGCAGACATGGAATTTAGAATAGAAAGAGCTCAAAAGGTATATGGACTTTCAAAAAACGAAGCAAGACCTGCTATTGGAAAAAAAGATAAATTTCGTGCCAGATATCATAACAGTTTTTGCGATACACCCTGGGGAAATGCAAGAGGTGTTGATTTATGCATAAAGAGTAGTGATATAGGTATTGATGAAACTGTTAAATTGATTCTCAACTTTATAAAAGTTGCCCGAGGAATTGAAGCCGTAAATTATTAAAAAAAACATTGACAATGTATTAATAAGGTGATATTATTTTAAAAGTTGAGCGAAGAGCTTAGAAAGAAGAAGCAGAGTATCCACTCTCACCGAAGCGCTATTATGGGCGGCTTACGGTTATAAAATACGATTAATTAGTGTTAAGGCACTTTTCTTTATATGTATTTGTGGATAGCTTCTGCTATCCATTTTTTTTGGAGGTGCACAGATATTAGCGAATTATTAATTAACGAACAAATTAGAGATAAGGAAGTCAGACTTATTGGAGAAGACGGTGAACAGATAGGTATTGTATCTTCTAAAGAGGCCTTAAAGATGGCTCGTGAAGCAGGTCTTGATCTTGTTAAGATTGCACCGGGTGCTAAACCACCTGTTTGCAAAATAATCGATTATGGAAAATACAGATATGAGATGGCTCGTAAGGAAAAAGAGGCTAAAAAGAAGCAAAGAACAATCGAAGTGAAAGAAGTTAGAATTTCGCCAAATATCGATGTAAATGATCTTAACACGAAAGCAAATGCTGCTAGGAAATTTATTGCTAAAGGCGATAAGGTAAAGGTAACGCTTCGTTTTAGAGGAAGGGAAATGGCACACATTTCCACAAGTAAGCACATCCTGGATGATTTCGCCCAAAAGCTTGAAGATGTTGCAGTTATCGAAAAACCTGCAAAGCTTGAAGGAAGAAGCATGACTATGTTTTTGGCTGAAAAGAGATAGTTTTGCGATTTATATAATTACATTTAAGGAGGATATTAATTATGCCAAAGATGAAAACGAAAAAAAGTGCTGCAAAGCGTTTTAAAGTAACAGGAACAGGAAAATTAAAAAGAAATAAGGCTTACAGACGCCATATCTTAACCAAAAAGTCTCCAAAGACAAAGAGAAATCTTAGAAAAGCAGTTATAACTGATATTACAAACTCAAAGGTAATGAAGAAGATTTTACCATATTTATAATATAAGGAGGATAAAATTACTATGGCAAGGATTAAAGGTGGAATAGGCGCTAAGAAAAAACATAACAGAGTTTTAAAACTCGCTAAGGGATATAGAGGAGCTAGATCAAAACAGTACAGAGTTGCAAAACAGGCAGTAATGAGAGCTCTTGCAAGTTCATATGTTGGTAGAAAACAAAGAAAAAGACAGTTCCGTCAGCTTTGGATCGTTAGAATTAATGCAGCAGCAAGAATCAATGGATTATCTTACAACCAGTTAATGCATGGATTAAAAGTTGCAGGTGTTGATATCAATAGAAAGATGCTTGCTGAAATGGCAGTAAATGATGCAGCTGGATTTACAGCATTAGCTGATCTTGCAAAAGAAAAGTTAGGTAAATAATTATTCGATATCAAATATATAAAAAGATCCATTTGTTAATGGGTCTTTTTATATAAGAAATCAGGCTTACAACTATAAAGTTCATATTTATCTATCCCTTGCTTTGGCAAGGGTTTTTCTGTGCTAAAATGGAATGATGATGTTTAAAGTATTTAAATTTAAAAGATTTATTCATATATTTCTTTTATGTTGTAGGAAAATGTATTATTATTGCTTAAAAATATGAACTATCTGTGTTAATATTATGTTTATTATTTAAAGCATCCATATGAGGTATTTAAAATACATATTTGACTTAGACAATATTTAAGATAAAAAGATTTATATAAATTTAGGAGTTTAATTTTGAGTAACAGCGTAATAAATTATTTTTTAAATGAATATTATATATTGATGGTTATCGTCGTGGCTTTTTATCTGCTTATTGTTAGTATTGATACAAAATATTTTGTCAGTAGAAGGAATATATGTATTTTTTTAGTTCTTGACTTTATGAATGCCCTGGCAAATACCGGTGAATATTTTACGGGGCTGGATGTGAAATTTTATTATCTAAGAATTTTTTTCGTAATTTTGGGATACACTTTACAGGTTCTAATGGCTACCCTTACTTTAAAGACTTTTTATAATAAAGCATTTTTCCCTAAATGGTTATATGTACCGGCTATTATAGATATATTCATTTGTATGACAGCATTTTTCTCAGATGTTGTATTTGGATATGATGAAAATTATATGTATGTAAGAGGACCTTTGGGATTATTACCTATATTTATTTCTTTTTTGTATATTTTTATTTTGCTTATTATGTCTGTGCACAGAATTGGTAAAAGAGATATGATAGAATGCTCTGTAATTGTATTTTTAGGTTTAATAATATTAATTACAACAGTATTACAAATGACAGGTTTTCTAAAACATGATTATCAGGAAACGGTTTTTGTTGTTTGTATAGTGTTTTATTATTATTATCATTATATGCAAGCAGCTAAAAAAGACGTTTTAACCAAATTATTAAACAGACAGTCATATTACGATTGTATCATAAGCAAAGATTCAAAAATAACGGGCTTAATTGCTATAGATATGAATGGCTTAAAAGAAATAAATGACACCAAGGGACACAAAGAAGGAGATATATCTCTTCAAAGGCTTGCAGATGTAATAATTAGATATTTAGACGGTTCCATGAGAGCTTACAGGGTAGGCGGAGATGAATTTAATATTATCCTAATGGGAACAAAAAAAGTTGTAGTAGAAAATTACATAAAGAAAGTCAAAAACAAAACAAATAATACCGACTATTCATGTTCTGTGGGGTATGCACTGAGGTTACCTCGACAGTCTATAATTGAAGTCGAAAAACAGGCAGATAACATGATGTATGAAGATAAAAGAAAACATTATGAACTGGCAGGAATAGACAGAAGAAGAAGATAGGCACTCTTTAAAGGGTGCCTATCTTTGTAAGGATAAACCTTACAGATTCTATATATTATGGCTAATGTATAGCTTGGTTATTGATAAATATTCTCAATAAATTTTTCGGACAAAATCAGATATATGATAATAAGAGTTGAGCATATAAAACATATAAGTGGAGATTTGTTTTAAAATACTTAAATTTATTATAGTAAAATACTTTCTCTAAAGAGCTTTTTATGGAATAATAAATGATGGTTTATTGACACTTTAGACCGGGAGGAAAAATATAGATGAATTTAATTACAGCGACAGATATGGTTAAGGTTTTTACAGAAAGAAAAATACTTGATAAAGCTGATTTTTCTATAGATGAGGGAGAAAAAATTGGAGTAATAGGCGTAAATGGAACAGGAAAGACCTCGTTTTTACGCATTTTAGCAGGGATTGAGTCTATCGATTCCGGGAAAATAGTAAAAGCAAATAACATCGTTATTAATTTTCTTCCACAGGATTTTGAATTTGAAGCTGATACTACAATCTTAGAATGTGTTACTAATTATGTGAAAAATTCTTATGGGAATTATGAAGAAGATTGGGATGAAATTAGCAAGGCAGTGGCCATGCTAAATCGATTTGGCATAGAGGATACTTCAAAAAAAGTATCTGAATTATCTGGAGGTCAAAGAAAAAGAGTTGCCTTAACCTGCTCATTATTAAAAAAATGTGATGTATTAATACTTGATGAGCCTACAAATCATCTGGATAGTGAAATGGCAAACTGGCTTGAAAATTACCTTAAAAATATAAAACAGGCAGTAATAATGGTTACACATGACAGATATTTTCTGGATAGTGTTTCCAACAGAATAGTTGAACTTGATAAGGGAAAAATATATTCATATAAGGCAAACTATGCGGGATTTTTGGAATTAAAACAACAAAGACTTGACTATGAAAAAGCAGGACTTAGAAAACGAAGAGCAATATTAGATAAAGAAATAGCATGGCTTAAAAGAGGAGCAAGAGCGCGTTCCACAAAGCAAAAGGCTCATATTCAAAGAGTAGAAAATCTTATGCAAAATGTGGGGCCGATTGTAGAAGACGGTAAGGTTGAAATGGAATCTGTTTCAAGCCGTCTTGGAAGGACTACCATAGAACTGGAAAATATATCAAAATCCTACGATGGTAAAGTATTAATTGATAATTTTACTTATATATTCCTGAAAAATGACAGAATAGGATTTATAGGAAAAAACGGGTGTGGAAAAACCACTTTAATGAAAATAATTGACAAGAGACTAGAAGCAGACAGTGGAAAATTGGTAATAGGACCTACCGTGAAAATAGGTTATTATGCTCAGGAAATTTCTAATGATAAAAGTGCCGGAATTGCGTATATGGATCCGGAAATAAGAGTTATTGATTACATAAAAAACACTGCTGAATATGTCAGAACAAACGATGGGCTTGTATCTGCTTCGAGTATGTTGGAAAGATTTTTATTTACTCCGGATATTCAATATAACCAGATAAAAAAATTATCCGGTGGTGAAAAAAGAAGACTGAATCTTTTAAGAGTTCTTATGGAAGCACCAAATGTATTGATTCTAGATGAACCTACAAATGATCTTGACATTACCACACTGGCTATTTTAGAAGATTACCTTGATACATTTGCCGGAATTGTAATTACGGTATCGCATGACAGATATTTTCTTGACAGAGTAGTAAGAAGAATATTTGCTTTTGAGGAAAATGGAATTATAAAACAGTATGAAGGTGGCTATACAGACTATAAAAATGCAGTTGGAGAAAATAATATCAGCAATTCCAAGGGAGAAGTAGTTAAAGAAAAGAAATCTTTTGATAAAGTTCATAAAAGAGAACATGAGAAAAAATTGAGATTTACATTTAAAGAACAAAAAGAATATGAAACTATAGAAGAAGATATTGAAGCCTTGGAAAATAAAATTTCGATTATAGAAGATGAAATTTTAAAATGTGCCAGTGATTTTGTTAAATTAAATGAATTGTCTAAAGAAAAAGAAAGTTTGGAAGAACAATTGAGTTTAAAAATGGAAAGATGGGAGTATCTTTCAGAATTGGACGAAAAAATAAAAAATCAATAAAATAGACTGAAATCTTAAGGAATTTAACTTGTGTAAGAATAATTTTTGTTTTATAATAAAAATACTGTGAATTGACTTTGAAAGGAGAGATAGTGATGTCTTTTATAGACAATGTGAAAGCAAAAGCAAAGGAAAACAAAAAAACAATCGTACTTCCTGAATCAGAGGATGACAGAACATATCATGCCATCGTTCAGGTATTAAAGGATCAGACAGCAGATATTATTTTAATTGGTAATAAAGAAACTGTTGATTCAAAGGCCAAAGAACTTGGCACAGATATAGCAGGTATCAAAGTAGTTGATCCAGCTAATTTTGAAAAATTTGATGCTTACGTAGATAAACTCGTAGAGCTTCGTCAGAAAAAAGGTATGACTCCTGAAAAGGCTAAAGATATTCTTTTAAATGACTATGTAACATTTGCTGTTATGATGATTAAAATGGATGATGCAGACGGTGTTGTTACAGGAGCTTGCCATTCCTCAGCAGATGCTATCAGACCTGCACTTCAGATTCTTAAAACTGCACCTGGAACAGAATTAGTTTCAGCATTCTTTATCATGGACGTTCCAAATTGTGAATATGGTGAAAATGGAGTATTTGTATTTGGTGACTGTGCACTTAACCAGGATCCTGATTCAGAGCAGCTTGCTGCTATAGCAAACAGCTCAGCAAACAGCTTTAGACAGCTTGTTGGAGTAGAGCCACAGGTTGCTATGTTATCACATTCCACAATGGGAAGTGCAAAACATGCATTAGTTGATAAGGTTGCAGAAGCTACAAGAATCGCTAAAGAAAAATATCCTGATCTTAAAGTAGATGGAGAACTTCAGGCAGATGCTTCAATAGTTCCTTCAATCGGAGAAAGCAAAGCTAAAGGAAGTGATGTTGCAGGACATGCAAACGTATTAATCTTCCCTAACCTTGATGCAGGAAACATTTGTTATAAACTTGTTCAGCGTCTTGGAAAAGCAGAAGCTTACGGCCCTATCCTTCAGGGAATTGCAAAACCTATAAATGACCTTTCAAGAGGATGCTCTGCTTCAGATATTGCCGGAGTAGTAGCTATTACTGTAGTACAAGCTCAGAATAATTAATATAAAAGTTTACAAAAAAGGAGATAGAACGATGAAAGTATTAGTTCTTAATTGTGGAAGTTCTTCACTTAAATATCAGCTTATAGATATGGAGACCGAAGGAGTATTAGCTAAAGGTCTTTGTGAAAGAATTGGAATAGATGGTTCTGTACTTACACATAAGGTACCGGGAAAAGATGATTATGTTGTAGAAAAAGCTATGCCTAACCATGAAGTAGCTGTAAAAATGGTTATGGATGTATTAGTAGATCCTGATAAGGGTGTAATCTCAGATACAAAAGAAATTGCTGCTGTTGGACATAGAGTTCTCCATGGTGGCACTGTATATAGTGATTCAATCGTTGTTAATGAGGACGTTAAGAAAGTTATCAAAGATTGTATTCCACTTGGACCTCTTCATAATCCTGCAAACCTTATGGGTATCGAAGCATGCGAAGCAGCTATGCCTGGAACACCTAATGTTGCAGTTTTCGATACAGCATTTGGAATGGGTATGGAAGAGTCAGCATATCTTTATGCAATCCCATATAAATATTATGAAAAATATGGAATTCGTCGTTATGGTTTCCACGGAACAAGCCATAAATTCGTATCTGGAGAGATTATCAAATTTGCTAACCTTCCAGAAGGACATAGAAAAGTTATTGTATGCCACCTTGGAAACGGTGCCAGCATTTCAGCTTCAATCGATGGAAAATGCGTAGATACATCAATGGGACTTACTCCTCTTGAAGGACTTATTATGGGTACAAGAAGTGGAGATGTTGATCCTGCTGTTGTACAGTTCCTTGCAAATAATGAAAAATTAACAGTAGATGAAGTATTAAACATCTTAAATAAAGAATCAGGAATCCTTGGTCTTTCAGAAGTTTCAAGCGACTTTAGAGATGTTGAAAAAGCTGAAGCAGAAGGAAATCACAAAGCTGCTGTAGCAAATGCTGCATATCGTCATCGTGTAATCAAATATATCGGAGCTTATGTAGCAGCTATGAACGGTGTTGATGCTATAGCATTTACAGCCGGAGTTGGAGAAAATGACGCTTCCGTTCGTAAGTTAGTTTGCGAAGGTCTTTCATATCTTGGAGTTAAGATTGATGATGCTAAGAACAATGGACCTAGAGGAGTAGCTGCTCAGATTTCTACAGATGATTCAGCTGTTAAGGTATATGTATACCCTACAAACGAAGAACTTGCTATCGCTAGAGAAACACTTGCTCTTGTAAAATAATTGAAATAACATTAAAGTGAATCTGATTATAAAAGGCTAAAATTAAGTTTTTAAGAAAAGACGGATATCGATATATT
This sequence comes from Acetitomaculum ruminis DSM 5522, assembly GCF_900112085.1. Taxonomy (GTDB): domain Bacteria; phylum Bacillota; class Clostridia; order Lachnospirales; family Lachnospiraceae; genus Acetitomaculum; species Acetitomaculum ruminis. Next base: position 147,333 of record NZ_FOJY01000002.1, on the reverse strand, counting down.
TCGAATCCGTTTTTTTCTTGATTAATCATAGGATTAGTGTCAAGTTTATTTACTTTATACTGTTGACAAAAAGAAAGAGTGCAGTTATAATAGGAAAAGTGTGAAAGTTTGAGTGCTTTCGCCATTTTAATGTATAAGGAAAGATATATTAAATTGTAACTTAGTAATACATTGTGTTTCGATTTTTGGAAAGGTTATTATTATAATGCAAGTTGATGTATCAAATATAATATCACAGGAAAATCGCAATGAAACTGTGAATGCTCATGTAGATATTGCTAAGGTTTCCTTTAAAATGGGGGATTTTCCTATTGTTTCAAAAGAAGATTTTCTGCTTACATTAAAACACAAGAATTCTCACGTTTTTTGTGTTTCATTTAAAGTAAAACTTACAATAGAGTTTCCCTGTGACAGATGTCTTACTTCTGTAGATAAAGAATTCTTCATCGAATTTGATGAAGATATTGATATTAATGAGGAGGATTGGAAGTTCTGTCTTAAAGAAAAGGTTTTGGACCTTGATACACTTATCGTAAATGAGTTAATCGTTAACTGGCCTGCAAAGATATTATGCAAGGAAGATTGCAAGGGAATATGTCCTGTTTGCAAAGTTAATCGAAATAAAGAGACCTGTGACTGTGACACCAGGGTTTTAGATCCCAGAATGGCAGTTATTCAGGATATATTTAAGAATTTTAAGGAGGTGTAACCTATGTCTATATGTCCAAAAAATAAAACTTCAAGAGCAAGAAGAGATAAAAGAAGAGCAAATTGGAAAATGACTGCTCCTACATTAGTAAAATGTAGTAAGTGTGGTGCTTTAATGATGCCACATAGAGTTTGTAAATCTTGTGGATCTTATAATAAAAAAGAGATTATCGCTCAGGATTAATTAAAGACTAGAATGGTAAACAATATAAGGGGTATTAGAGTCATCTAATATTCCTTTTTTGTGCCTGCAAAAATCAACTGCTTTATAAAAAGCATGCAAAAAGAATATAAAAGCTTCCTTTAGCAATAGGAAGAAAAATGGTGAGAAAAGATATGGAAAAAGAAATTGAAAAATGTGAATGTGACATAATACATGAAGATGCTGTGATTAAGGCAAAAGCAGAAATGTATGATGATGAGCAATTAATGGATGTAGCAGATGTTTTCAAAATATTTAGTGATTTTACCAGAGTTAAAATATTAAATGTTTTATTTAATAATGAGTTGTGTGTTTGTGACATTGCGTATATTTTGGGTATGTCAAAATCATCCATTTCACATCAGTTAAGAATATTAAAACAGGCAAATCTCGTAAAAAACAGAAGAGAGGGTAAAGTTGTTTATTATTCTTTAGCGGACTCCCATGTAGAAACAATCTTTAACGAGGGGATTTCTCATATTAATGAGTAGAATTTTCTTTGTAAATTCATGAACAAATAATATTGATTTACATTTTTAATTATAGTATAGTAAAAATATTGTGAAAGATTTTTCGTTTAAAAGACCATGATTGGTAATAGATTTGTGCATATAACATGCATTTAATTGGAGGAAAACATGGAAGATATGATTAAAATCGCTTTGGATGCAATGGGCGGAGACAATGCACCTGATGCCAATATCCAGGGAGCGGTTGAAGCTGTTAATACGAGTAATAATATTAAAGTATTTCTTGTTGGTCAGGAAGAAGTCATTATTCCTAAATTGGAAAAATTTACATATGATAAAAACAGAATTGAAGTGGTGAACGCCAGAGAAGTTATCGCTACAGATGACCCACCGGTTAAGTCTATCAGACAAAAAAAGGATTCTTCCATAGTTGTGGGAATGACAATGGTTCGTAAAGGACAGGCAGATGCCTTTGTTTCCGCAGGAAGTTCAGGCGCAGTATTAGTAGGCGGTCAGATTGTTGTTGGAAGAATCAGAGGAATAGAAAGGGCACCTTTTGCAGCTGTTATTCCTACGGCAAATGGGGTATCACTGTTATTAGACAGTGGTGCTAATGTTGACGCGAGAGCTTCCCACCTAGTACAGTTTGCCAAGATGGGTTCCATATATATGGAAAACATAATGAATGTTAAAAATCCAAGTGTGGCTTTGGTTAATATTGGCGCTGAAGAAGAAAAAGGAAATATGCTGGTTAAGGAAACATTTCCTATCCTTAAGAATTCTCCTGATATTAATTTTATCGGAAGTATTGAGGCCAGGGAGATTCCCTTTGGGAATGCAGATGTTATAGTATGCGAAGCCTTTGTAGGAAATGTAATTCTAAAGCTTTATGAAGGTCTTGGTTCCATGTTTTTAGGTAAAATAAAAGAAAGTTTTATGAAGAACACTAAAAGCAAAATAGGAGCTTTGCTGGTTAAGGATTCCCTTAAGACCACCCTAAAGACTTTTGATTCATCTGCTTACGGCGGCGCACCTTTGCTTGGACTTAAAGGGCTTGTGGTTAAAAGTCATGGAAATTCTACTAAAAAAGAAATAAAAAATTCGATTTTACAATGTGAACAGTTTGTAAGTCAGCGTACAAATGAGAAAATTCAGAGTTTATTGCTGAATAAAGCATTGTAAGATATTAATTTTGAGCATTTTATATTCTGAAGAAGTGAGGTAAGAATTATGGAATTTGAAAAAATAAGAAAAATAATTGCAGAAGTGCTTAGTTTTGATGTAGAAGAGATAACAATGGATACTACATTTGTGGATGATCTTGGAGCTGATTCTTTGGATGTATATCAGATTATTACAGAAATAGAAGATGAATTCGGAATCGGAGAGATTAGTGCAGATGAGTTAGAAAATATAGTTACGGTTTCTGATGCAGTAGAAGCTGTTAAAAAACGTGTGGATGACTAGTTTTCGTAATCAGAAAACTTTCAGACGAGAGTGAGGTAATTATAACGAATAAGGCGAAAGATTTTGGAAAAAACAAAAAAACAAAGGCTGTAACCATTGTATCAAGTGAAATGTTGAAAGAACTTGAAGAGAAAATTGGGTATACTTTTAAGGATTTCAAACTGCTTAAACAGGCTATGATGCATAGTTCATATGCAAATGAACACAGGCTTAGCAAGTTTACCAATAATGAAAGATTGGAATTTTTAGGTGATGCAGTGCTTGAAATAATTACAAGTGAGTATCTTTTCACCAATTATCCAAAACTTCATGAAGGTGATCTTACAAAGATGCGAGCAAGTATCGTTTGTGAGCAGACTCTGGCATTATCAGCCAGAGATATTCAACTTGGAAAGTATCTTTTCCTGGGAAAAGGTGAAGATCTTACCGGCGGAAGAGAGAGAAATTCGATTATCTCTGATGCAGTTGAAGCATTAATTGGAGCCTTATATCTTGATGGCGGTTATTCCGTAGCCTCTGGTTTTATAAATCGATTTATACTTACTGATATTAAAGATAAACAATTGTTTTACGACAGTAAGACTATTCTTCAGGAGATTGTTCAAAGTGATTATCATGAAGAAGTGATGTATGCTTTAATAGGTGAAGAGGGACCAGATCATGACAAGCGTTTCATAGTAAGCGCTCAATTAGAAGGTCGTGAGATTGGTCGAGGTGTTGGAAAGACTAAGAAATCTGCCGAACAAGAGGCTGCTTATAATGCTTTAATGAAGACCAAGAATTATTAAGAAAATCCCACCTTAGTGGTGGGTTTCTTTGCGTCAGAAAACGTGTATAATATTTAGAAAATTGAGGTTTATATGTATTTAAAAAGTATAGAGGTACAGGGATTTAAATCCTTTGCGACAAAACTTCATTTTGATTTCCATGAGGGTATCACAGCTATAGTCGGCCCAAATGGAAGTGGTAAAAGTAATGTTGCTGATGCTGTCAGATGGGTTCTGGGAGAACAGAGCGCAAAACAGCTTAGAGGTGCATCCATGCAGGATGTCATCTTTGCAGGAACAGAAAACAGAAAACCGGTTGGATTTGCCTATGTTGCCATTACCTTTGATAATTCAGATCATGTCCTTCAAACGGATTATTCCGAGGTTACGGTGTCAAGAAGAGTATATCGTTCCGGAGAAAGTGAATATATGATTAATAAGGCGCATTGCAGGCTTAAGGATGTAAATGAGCTTTTTTATGATACCGGAATAGGAAAAGAAGGATATTCCATTATTGGTCAGGGACAAATTGAAAAAATCATCAACGGACGTCCTGAAGACAGACGAGAATTATTTGATGAGGCAGCAGGTATTGTAAAGTTTAAGCGTAGAAAAACTGAAGCTTTAAAAGAACTGGCTGATGAAGAAGCAAATCTCGAAAGAATAAATGATATTGTCTCTGAACTTGAAAAACAGGTCATTCCTTTGGAAAAACAGTCTGTAAAAGCCAGAGAATTTCTTGCTCTAAAAGAAGAACAGAAAAAATATGACATAAATTTGTTTTTATTGGATGAGGAACAGTTAAAAAATCAAATTGGAGCTATAGAAAAAAATCTCGATATTACAACTAATGATTATAACCAGGCAAAAGATGCTTATGACTCTTTGAAAATAAAGTATGAAGAGTTGAAAAAAGAATTGGAAAAAACAGAGGAAGAGATTTCTTTTAACCAGGAAGCGATAAAAAATTACGACCTTGAGAAAGAAAAAAAAGAAGGCGAAATCAAGGTATTTAAAGAACAGTTAAATACCCTAATGGAAAAAATATCATCTTCAAAAAACCAAAAAGAAGATATTGATTCGAAAATATTACAAAAAGAAAAAAATCTTTCAGAATACCGGAAAATATACGAAGATACCAAAGAAGAACTTGCTATTGTCTTGAAGAAAAAGGAAAATTTTGATAAGGAAGTAGCGGTTTTAGAAGAGGAAAATAAGAAACTTTCAGATAAGATAGGCTCCAATAAACAAGAAGTTTTGGATTATCTTAGCAAAATGGGGGATATTAGAGTCGAATTGCAAAGGATTGAGACTTTGTTGGACTCTGAGAAAAAACGTCAGACAGAGCTTGAAAAAGGCAATGAAGGCATTATTAACGACAAAGAAAATGCCATCAGCGAGATTAGTCTTTTAGAAAATAAAAAAGAAGAAATATCAAAAGAAATAGAAGATTTGCAAAGTCTTGTAAATCAACTTAATAAAAAAAATGATGACATTAAAATAAAAACCAATAAGAAAAGAGAAGAAATAGATCTTTTAAATCAGGATTTTCATAAAATAAAAGCAAGATATGATTTTTTAAAAAATGTCAGCGAGAAATACGAAGGTTACTCCGAGGGCGTTAAAAAAGTCATGGAGCAAAAAAGTTATAATCCGGGAATCTTAGGAGTTATTGCCGATATTATAAGTGCAAATCAAAAGTATGAATTAGCCATTGAAACAGCTTTGGGAGGGAATTTAAGAAATATTCTTACAAAAGATGAAGCTACGGCTAAATCAATGATTGCATTTTTAAAGAAAAATAAATACGGAAGAGTAACATTTTTACCTTTAGAGTATTATAAAAATAAAAAAATAAACAAAAACACTGATGTATTAAACGAAAAAGGTGTATTAGGATATGCCGGTTCACTGGTGAATTTTAATGAAGAATACAAAGGTGTAGTTGAGTACCTTTTGGGTAAATGTCTGGTTGTGGACAACATAGATAATGCTACTGTTGTTTCAAAAAAATACTCCCACTCCATTAAAATTGTTACTTTAGAGGGTGATCTTTTAAGTGTTGGAGGTTCACTTACAGGAGGAGCCTATAAAAATAACTCTAATCTTCTTAGTAGGAAAAGAGAAATTGGAGAATTAAAAGATAAAGTACTTTTGGTCAAAGATAAAATTAAAGGCATTTATGATGAAATAGAAACATTTAACAAGGAAAAGGAAGATATTAAATACAATCTTCTGAAAAATAATGAAAAATACCATAGTTTAAACTTGAATTTAAATACTACAAAGATTAACCTTGATGCTGCAATAAAGCGTAAAGAGGATATGGAAAAAATGGCATTAAAACGCCAAAGTGATATGGAAGAGATAGAATCTTTAGTAGAAAAATACAACAAAGAAAGTGATTCCTTAAATATTAAAATGGAAGAATTTTCAAACAAAATCAAGGATTTAAGACAGAAAAATGATGAGCTTGAAATAAACTTTGAAGAAAAGAAAAAGAAGCTTGACAGTTTAAATAATTCTTTTTCAAAAAATAATATCAAGTATTTTTCATTAATGGAAAAAGAGGAAAACGCTGCCGAAAATCTATCTCGTGTAGAAAAAGAAATTCAGGATTTAAAGGCAGATATTGAGTCTTTTGAAAGTAATACCAGTCTTTACGAAGAAAATTACAAAGAAAAACTCAAAGAAATAGAAGAATACGAAAATATAATAAAAGAAAATGAAAATAAGAAAGAAGAACTTATAGCAAGGGCTAAAGAACTTGAAGAAAACAAACATCAGGTAACTTCTCAAAACGATGAGTTTTTTGAAAACAGGGAATCCTTATCTTTGGATATGAATAGACTGGATAAAGAAATACTCAGGTTAAATAACAGAAAAGAAAATCTTAATATTAAAATGCAGGATACTGCAAACTACATCTGGGAGGAGTATCAGCTTACTTATCACAGCGCATTAGAATTTAAAGATAATAATTATGAGGACAGTAATGTTCTTAAAAATCTTCTTGGGGACATAAAGCAAAAAATAAAAGCTTTAGGAGAAGTAAATGTAAATGCAATTGAAGAATATAAGGAAATCCACGAAAGATATGATTTTTTAAAAACTCAGCAGAATGACCTTATAGATGGAAAGAATGAGCTTTTACAGGTTATTTCCAAACTTGAAGCAGGAATGAGAAAGCAGTTTGCTGAAAATTTTAAAAAAATAAATGATGAATTTGACAGAGTATTTAAAAAATTGTTTGCCGGAGGAAGGGGTACCCTTGAAATAATGTCCGATGATGATATTATAGAAAGTGGAATTCAGATTTCTGTACAGCCACCTGGAAAAAAATTATCAAATATGATGCAGCTTTCCGGTGGAGAAAAGGCTTTATCTGCTATAGCTTTGTTATTTGCAATACAAAATCTTAAACCTTCACCGTTTTGTCTTTTAGATGAGATAGAAGCAGCATTGGATGATTCAAACGTTGACAGATATGCTTCCTATCTTCATAAACTGTCTGATAACACGCAGTTTATAGTAATAACCCATAGACGAGGCACTATGGCGTCGGCTGACAGGCTTTATGGTATAACAATGCAGGAAAAAGGTGTATCTACACTTGTTTCTGTTAATTTGATAGAAGAAGAACTTCAAAATGAGACTTAAGGAGGAAAAAAATGGGTTCAGAAGGAGAAAAAAAGGGATTTTTTAAAAGACTTGTGGCAGGCTTGTCAAAGACAAGAGACAATATTGTAGCAGGTTTTGATAATATTTTCAGTGGTTTTTCAAATATTGATGATGATTTTTATGAAGAGATAGAAGAAATTCTTATTATGGGAGATATTGGAATTAATGCTACCACAGCCATTATAGAAGATCTCAAAGAAAAAGTTAAGGAAAGACATATCAAGGAACCTTCACAATGCAAAGAGATATTAATTGACAGCATTAAAGAACAAATGGATGTTGGAGAAACAGATTATGAATTCGAACACAAACAATCAGTAGTTTTGGTAATTGGTGTCAATGGTGTTGGAAAGACCACATCTGTTGGTAAGCTGGCTGGAAAACTTAAAGAAAAAAACAAAAAGGTTATTTTAGCTGCAGCGGATACCTTCAGGGCAGCCGCAACAGAGCAGCTTACGGAGTGGGCTGACAGAGCTGGCGTAGAAATAATAAAAGGTCAGGAAGGCGCAGATCCGGCTTCTGTAATTTATGATGCAGTTGCAGCAGCAAAGGCTAGAAAGGCAGATGTTTTGCTTTGCGATACAGCAGGAAGACTTCACAATAAGAAGAACCTTATGGAAGAATTGAAAAAAATTGACAGAATTATTCAAAAAGAATATCCGGATGCATATAGGGAAAATCTGGTAGTTCTTGACGGAACAACTGGTCAAAATGCCTTGTCTCAGGCAAAACAGTTTAAAGAAGTAACAAATCTAACAGGAATTATTCTTACAAAGCTTGACGGTACTGCTAAAGGTGGAATTGCAGTAGCTATTCAAAAGGAATTAGGTATTCCTGTAAAATATATAGGTGTAGGGGAAAGCATAGACGATCTTCAGAAATTTGATTCAAATTCATTTGTAAATGCTTTGTTTGATGTAGAAAAAGATTAATAAATATTAATTATTTTCGTTAAAATGCAATAAAGTGTAAATTTTATATGGCAAAATAAAACAAAAAAGAGTAAGATAGTCATTAATATACTTTTATTAATTAAAATGTTAAATTAATAAATCGATGAATTATTAAATGAAAAGAAGGTTTTGATATGTTGACTTTGAAAGAATTTGAAGAAGCTTCAAAAGCAGTAAAGAAAGTTACTTTAGAGACTAAGCTTGTTTACAGTGATTATTTCAGTGATCAGACTGGAAATGAGGTATATTTGAAACCGGAGAATATGCAAAGAACCGGTGCCTACAAGGTTAGAGGTGCATATTATAAGATTTCTACTCTTACAGAAGAAGAAAGACAAAAGGGGCTTATTACAGCTTCAGCAGGAAATCATGCACAGGGAGTTGCCTATGCAGCAAAGGCTTATGGTGTAAAGGCCGTTATTGTTATGCCTACTACCACACCTCTTATTAAAGTAAACAGAACAAAAAGCTATGGAGCTGAGGTGGTATTATATGGAGATGTGTACGACGAGGCCTGTGACAAGGCACTCGAACTGGCAGCAGAAGAGGGATACACATTTATTCATCCTTTTGATGACCTTGGGGTAGCTACAGGACAGGGGACTATTGCCATGGAGATTTTCCAGGAGCTTCCTCTTGTAGAATATATTTTGGTACCTATTGGTGGTGGCGGACTTGCTACAGGTGTTTCTACCCTTGCAAAACTGTTAAATCCAAATATCAAGGTTATTGGAGTTGAGCCTGAAGGGGCAGCCTGTATGAAAGCATCTCTGGAGGCAGGAAAACCTGTTACCCTTCCGGGGGTAAATACTATTGCAGATGGTACTGCTGTTAAAACTCCGGGAAGTAAAATATTTGAATATATTCAAAATAATATTGATGAGATTATTACCGTAGATGACAGTGAGCTTATTGTAACTTTCCTTGATATGGTTGAGAATCATAAAATGATTGTTGAAAATTCAGGACTTCTTACAGTAGCAGCTTTGAAACACTTAGATGTAAAAGGCAAAAAAGTTGTATCTATTTTAAGTGGTGGAAATATGGATATTATTACCATGTCATCCTCTATTTCCCATGGTCTTATCCTTAGGGATAGAATTTTCACAGTATCTGTTCTTTTGCCGGATAAGCCGGGAGAATTATCAAAAGTTGCCTCTACCATTGCTGAAGTTCAGGGAAATGTTATTAAGCTTGAGCATAATCAGTTTGTTTCTATTAATAGAAATGCAGCAGTTAAACTTACAATTACTATGGAAGCATTTGGAAGTACTCATAAGGCACAGATAATGGACGCTTTAAAGAATGCCGGTTACAAACCAAAGCTTGAAGAAACTGTAATTTAACCAGACCTTACAATCAAAGCCTTAAGGATTAGGATTTTATATCCTGTCAAAGCAAAATAAATTAAATATAAATTTCATAAGCAGGGTAGTAATATCCTGCTTAAATTATGCAAAAAAATTATAAGAAAGAATATGGCAGAAAAAAGTATTATAATTTATAATAAAAGCAAAGCTTAAAAGATACTGATAATATCAAAAAGCATAGTACATTTATGTGAAATAATTACATGGAGATGATGTTATGAAAAAAAGATTGGAAATTTATTTGCTTGTTTTGTTTTTTATTATTCTGGGAAGTAGTTTATCGTCGAATAATAGGATTCTTTCTTTTACATTAGAAACTCAGGCTGCAAGTGTTAGTAAACTTGGAAAAGTGACCTTTAAAGATACTACGAATTCCACTAAAACTACTGCATACCTTAAATGGAAGAAGGTATCAGGTGCTAAAGGGTATGAAGTATTCAGAAGTAACAAAAAAAGTGGAAGTTTTAAGAAAATAGCTACGGTTAGCAGCATATACTATACCAATACTAAATTAAAAGAAAATACATCTTATTATTATAAAATAAGGGCGTATAAGTTATCTTCAGCCAAAAAGAAGATATATGGTAATTTTTCAAGTGTAAAAACTATTACTACAACAACAAATGAATTCAGGTTTAGAGGAAAAAGACTGTGTATAGGACATTCTGTAAACACCTTGAAATCTAAATTTGGAAATCCAAACAGGATAGATCCTGTTAATGCCGGATTTTTAATGTATGTTTATAATTCTGAACCCTCCAGATTTTTGATGGTGGGAGTGAATAATTCCAGGGTAGTTTATATTTATACTATATCTAGATATTTCAGCTACGGAAATTACATATTTGGTAAGAAATATTCTAAATTGTATTTTAATGGAAATGGTTATACAGGAGAAATACTTCTTGATTCCAACAATTCAAGCAAATCCTATGGAATTGAGATAAAGGCCAATTCTGTACAATTCTGTTATGGATATTCCACTAAAGAAATGAGTGCCATGGAAAAAGAAGTGTTAGATATAACAAATGCTTTTAGAAGCTTATATAATCTCAACGAACTAAAATGGTCAACAAGAGCTGCAAAAGCAGCAAGACTTCATAGTAAAGATATGGCACAGAAAAATTATTTTAGCCATTACAATAAAGATGGAAAAGATCCCTTCCAGAGAATGGATGCTCAAGGAATAAAATACTATGTTGCGGCAGAAAATCTTGCAGCAGGCTTTACTAATTCGGCTTCTGTGATGGATAGCTGGATACAGTCATCGGGACATAGAAAAAATCTTTTAAGGGAAGGCCTGAAATATTTAGGAGTTGGAATTGCGTATGAAAGCAATAGTAACTACTATGTTTATTATACTCAAAACTTTTATGGATAAAGAATAAAAAGATATAAAATAAGCCGGAGTTGTATATTATAAACTCCGGCATTTTCTTACTTGTTATTTAAATAAAAAATAGATTTCTTTTTATTATCCTCATCAAACATACCGTTATATTGAACTTTTTTGTAATTTAAAAGTATATCTTTGTAATCTGTTTTGTCATCATATGAATAATAATTATTATTCGCATCTATATAACCAACAGTATCAATAACCGGAAGTTTGCTGTATAAACTGGCAACATATTGGTTGTACTCAGTCATCTTCACACCAGATATTTGAAGTAAAAGAGTTGACAGATAATTTGAACTTATTTTATCAATAGTTGCTTCCGGAATATCGTAATTTGCCCATATAATAAATGGGGTAATATAACGGCTTTGTAACTGTTCGTTTGATAAGGAATCAAGAGAATTTCCCAATAATTCCTCAAGGAAGGTATCTTCAATATAAGGCTGGTGGTCTCCAAACATACAAATAATAGTTGGTTCATTAATATTTGAAAAATAAGTTAGCAATTCTTTAAAGGCGGTATCTGATTCTTTTACAAGAGAAAGATATTGGTTTGCCAAAGCATATTCATTGTTTGAAGAAGTAATTTGTATTTTTTGTATAAAATTTGAATATGTCATGGCATAGCCACCGTGGTTTTGCATTGTCACGTTAAAAAGGAAAAATGGTTTTGAGGTATCTCTGTTATTGTAATAATCCTCAATAAGCTGAAAATCATAACTGTCACTAACATAACGTCTTAACAGAATGTCTTCACCGGGATAATGCCTTGAAAGCATATTTTGGAAAAGAAAAATATTATAATTACTTTTTTCATAGGATTCCAAGATTGAGTTATCAATAATGCTTTCAATACTTATAAAATTGTCAAATCCCATATAAGGATAAACTTTATCACGATTCCATCCGGAAGCATAATATGGATGAAAAGCAGTGGAAGAATACCCTTGAGCTTCCAAAGTGGAAACAAGACTTGAGGTTTCTGATTTTATATATGACTGATATACATTACAACCGGCAGGCAGGAAAGAAATACTGTTTCCGGTTAAAAATTCATATTCAGTATTACTTGTTCCGGCACCATTGACAGGAACATATAAGTTTCCTTTAATGGTATTTTTTTCCAGTGAATGAATAAAAGGCATATAATCTTCGTTTGTTGTAAAATCCCCTAAAACTGAAAGGTCAGATAATGACTCGTTCATAATACAGATAATATTAGGATTTGTAACGGAAGCACTGTCAATTTTGCTTTCAAAACTGTTTAAGGGGTTGGATGTTACATCAGGTTTTGCAGTAGCAGTATTATAATTATCTGAATTATCTGCTGATATTTCATCAGAGGGTTCATTGGTAGAAGTGCTACCCTTATCAAGTTTATCTTTTGAAAAGGCATCTAATGCTGTATTTTTTATCCCACCTGCAATGCTACATTTGGCAAGATTTGTTGTTTGATTGTTATTTTTTTTCTCGTATTTATTTACAATTATCTGATTATTATCATAATTATCAGCTTTGGTTTGCTGATTATTGTTTTCAGTATTGTCTGTTTGGGTAGTATCATTTGTCTTTTGTGAAGAATCTAAAATACTAAGGTCATCAGATGAATCAATACTATCAGTTACAATATTTTCTATTTCATCAGAATTATATCCGGATGGTTTGGTAACAAAAAGATATTTCGTATTAATACAAAAATTAAGCAAAGCACCGGAATTCTGATATCCTCTGAGTTGATTCCAAAAATCAGGTTTTATTCCCAAATTTGCTATGGTATTTGTTCCATAAAATACGCCTAATACAGTTACAATGAAAAACAAGGCAAAACCCTTGGCAAAAAATTTAGGTTTTAATGAAAGAACAGGAGAGTTAATTTTGATTCCTGCTGCCATTAAAAATATAAAAAGAATAAATGCCACAATTATATTAATGGAAAGTGTATAGGTATAGGTTCCGGCTACACTTTTTGCGGTAGTTAAACTTAAAATGTCCATTGGTACAAAAGGGCTACCTCTAAACATTTCAACAAAATAATTAATCAGACCGAAGATTAAAAACAACGGATTTAAGATTAAGATACTGATTTTAAAGCTTGAGGTTAATATAAATAATAAGAAATAAAACAAAAGATATACCACATAATTTCCTATAAAAGAGCGTGGAGAAAAATCGTAAATAAACACATTGTTTAAAGCTTCAATCATTTGCATGGAAGCAATAGGTAAAATTACGAAAAAAACAGAATTAACAATATTGGTATTTTTATCTTTTTTAAAATCTATCTTAAACGAGATTAATAGACCTGTCAGAATTGTCACTAAAAACAATGAGATTAGCAAAATCAATGAATAAGGATTTTTGCTTGCAAAAAAAAAGTCTACATTAAACAGTAGAAAAAAAGACATAATAATCGCTATTGAAATACCAGTGATTATGCTCTTTTTTGAATGAATTATTTTCATGTTATCCTCCTGAATATTTATAAATAAACTTCCTGATTTTTATTTATTAGTTATAGTATAACAACATCTGATTTTAAAGTCAAAATACCACATATATATTAAGAAAAAAATAAGAGTAAGTTAAGAAAAAAGTGTAAAGAAAAAAACCTTGACAGACAAGAAGATATATTGTATTATAGCAAAGGTTTAGAATTATATTGGGCTTGGGTATGAAGAATGAAAGAAGAAATTGAAGAAAGAGTAAGAAAGTCTCTTTTATATGACTTTTATGGTGAATTATTAACCCAACACCAAAAGGACATATACGAAAAATTTATATTAGATGATTTATCCTTGAGTGAAATAGCAGCAGATGAGAACATAAGCAGACAGGGTGTTTATGATCTTATAAAAAGATGCGATAAGATACTCAATGAATACGAGGAAAAACTTAATCTTCTGGAAAAATTTTTGCATATCAGAGATAAGCTTGAGAATATAAAGGAACTTACAAAAGATTGCAGAGATAGTAATGATCTTTCACATCTTAAAGAAATAGATGATATAGCAAACGAAATTTTGGAGGACTTTTAATGGCTTTTGATAATCTTACAGAAAAACTTCAAAACGTTTTTAAAAAATTAAGAAGTAAAGGAAGCCTTACGGAAGCTGATGTAAAATTAGCCATGAAAGAGGTTAAGATGGCTCTTTTAGAGGCAGATGTCAGTTTCAAAATAGTAAAGCAGTTTATCAAATCTGTTGAGGGACGTGCTGTTGGACAGGATGTTTTAACAGGACTTAATCCAGGACAGATGGTTATAAAGATAGTTAATGAAGAGCTTGTTTCACTCATGGGTTCTGATACTACTGAGATAGCTCTTAAAGAAGGAAAAGCACTTACAATCATTATGATGGCCGGACTTCAAGGTGCCGGTAAAACTACTACAGCAGCGAAATTAGCCGGTAAATTTAAGCAAAAAGGCAAAAAAGTTTTGCTTGCTGCCTGTGATGTCTACAGACCGGCTGCTATAAAGCAGTTACAGGTGAATGGAGAGAAGCAGGGAGTAGAAGTGTTTTCAATGGGAGATAAAAACTCTCCTGTGAATATAGCAAAAGCAGCAGTGGAGCATGCTTTAAAAAATGATATAAATGTTCTTATTATCGATACAGCAGGCCGTCTTCAGGTAGATGAAGACATGATGAATGAGCTTATTGATATCAAAAAGAATGTGGATGTATATCAGACCATTCTTGTTGTTGATGCAATGACAGGTCAGGATGCGGTAAATGTATCTGGAACTTTTAATGAAAAAGTTGGAATTGACGGTGTCATTCTTACAAAGCTCGACGGTGATACAAGAGGTGGAGCTGCTCTTTCTATTAAAGCAGTTACAGGAAAACCTATATTATATATTGGTATGGGTGAAAAGCTATCAGATTTGGAACAGTTTTATCCGGACAGAATGGCTTCAAGAATCCTTGGAATGGGTGATGTATTAACTTTAATCGATAAAGTTTCTGCAGAATTTGACGAGGAAAAAGCTAAAGAGCTTCAACAAAAGATTAAGAAATCCTCATTTGGTTTTGATGATTATTTGGAACAGATGAATCAAATGAAAAAAATGGGTGGATTAAGCAGCATACTAAGCATGCTTCCGGGGGTAGGTAGTAGCCAGATGTCCCAGATAGAAGCAGCTATGGATAATAATAAATTAAACAGAATAGAAGCTATTATCTTATCTATGACTCCTGCGGAACGCAGCGATCCGAATCTCTTGAATGTAAGTAGAAAAAGAAGGATAGCAGCAGGTGCGGGTGTTGACATTTCTGAGGTAAACAGGCTTGTAAAACAGTTTAATCAGGCTAGAAAGATGATGAAAGACATGCCACAGATGATGAATGGCATGCAAAAAGGTGGTAAAAGAGGAAAATTCAAATTTCCTTTTTAAATATATTTAAATAAAAGAAAAGGTAGGTGAAACTTAATGGCAGTAAAAATCAGATTAAGAAGAATGGGTCAGAAAAAGGCTCCTTTCTATAGAATAGTTGTAGCTGATGCTAGAACACCAAGAGATGGAAAATGTATCGAAGAGATTGGAACTTATGATCCAACCAGAAATCCAAGTGCATTCTCAGTTAATGAAGAATTAGCAAAGAAATGGCTTAACAATGGTGCATTACCAACTCAGGCAGTTGAAAAGATATTTAAACTCGCCGGAATAGAGAAATAGACTTAGTGAGGTGACAGTTAATGAAAGACTTAGTAGAAGTAATTGCAAAATCACTGGTTGACAATCCGGATGAGGTAGTTGTAACAGAATCAAATAAAGATAGAGCCACAGTTATCGAACTTCAAGTATCTAAAGATGATATGGGTAAAGTTATCGGAAAACATGGTAGAATTGCAAAAGCTATCCGTTCTGTTGTCAAAGCAGCTGCATCAAAAGATGATAAAAAAGTTGTTGTTGAAATATTACAATAAAAGATATACTGTCAAGATATGGATATATTTTGGCAGTATTTTACTATTAGTATTCTTTAAAGTATTAATTTATAAATCTGTTCATATTTGAAAATGGGAGACTAAATGGAAGATTTTATCAGAATTGGAAAAATTACTACTACTCATGGGTTAAAGGGAGAGGTTAAAGTTTATCCCAACACAGACGATCCAAAAAGATTTAAACAGTTAAAAAGTGTTTACATTGAGCTTAATCAAAACAAAACAAATTATAAAATAACCTCAGTCAGATTTTTTAAAAATCTTGTATTGTTAAAGTTTGATGGGATAGTGACTATTGAAGAGGCCGAAAAGCTTAAACAGGGAATATTGTATGTTGAGAGAAAAGATGCAGTTCCTTTGGAAGAAGATGAATATTATGTGGCAGATCTTATTGGAATGACGGTTCTTAATGAAGACAATGAACTAATAGGAGAACTGACAGATGTCATTGCAACAGGAGCCAATGATGTATATGTTGTCAAAATGAATAATAAAAAAGAGGTCTTGGTACCTGCGATTAAAGAATGCATCCTTTCTGTAAATATACATAAAAATATAATGCAGGTTCATCTTTTGGATGGATTATTGGATCTGTAAGGAGATATCATGAAATTTGCTGTATTGACATTATTTCCAGAGATGTTAGAGACCATAATAAATACCAGTATAATTGGAAGGGCTCTTTCAAAAGAAATAATTTCATGCGATATAATAAATATCAGAGATTATGCTTTTAATAAGCATCATAAAGTAGATGATTACACCTATGGCGGAGGTGCGGGCATGCTTATGCAGGCAGAACCCGTTTATCAGGCATATCAGGCCGTAAAGGAAAAAATACCTGATAATAAAAGAGTTGTATATCTTACTCCCTGTGGTAAGACTTTTACTCAAAAAATGGCTAAAGATTTTTCTAAAGAGGATTCTATAGTATTTTTGTGTGGTCACTACGAAGGGATAGACGAAAGAGTTATAGAGGATATAGTTACAGATGAAGTATCTATTGGTGATTATGTTTTAACAGGCGGAGAACTTCCGGCTATGATAATGATTGATTCTATTTCCAGACTTATTCCGGGAGTGTTAAATAACGATGTGTCGGCTGATATTGAATCATTTTCTGATAATCTTTTGGAATATCCCCAGTATTCAAGGCCATATCAGTGGATGGGGAAAAAAGTTCCGGATATATTGTTATCGGGAGATCATTCAAAAGTAGAGAAATGGCGCCGCCGACAATCCATAATAAGAACCTATGAAAAGCGCCCTGATTTACTTGAAAAGGCTGAACTGACTGATGAAGAAAAGAAGATGTTGGAAGAATATTGTAAAGATAAAGGAAATTGACTTTACAAAGCCTTTTTTTAATGTTATAATCAAAAATTGTTAGACTGAAAAGATGGTCCTATGCCATGAATATATATGGTAAGAACATCACAATATACAAGGAGGTTCATTATGAACGAAATTATTAAGAAAATCGAAAACGGACAGCTTAAAGAAAATGCTCCACAGTTCAATGTTGGTGATACTGTAAGAGTACATGCTAAGATTAAAGAAGGAAATCGTGAAAGAATTCAGGTTTTTGAAGGAATCGTATTAAAGAAACAGGGCGGAAGCTCAAGAGAGACTTTCACAGTTCGTAAATTCTCATCAGGTATCGGTGTTGAGAAGACATGGCCACTTCATTCTCCGATCGTAGAAAAAGTTGAAGTAGTTAGAAGAGGTAAAGTAAGACGTGCTAAACTTAACTACTTAAGAGGAAGAGTTGGTAAGAGAGCTAAAGTTAAAGAGATTATTCAGTAATAATAAGAACTGATTGACTGGGAAAGCTTGGTCAAAGAGTATAAGTGTTTCAAAATGCTTTTTCAATTATTCAAGTGTTTTGAAACACTTTTTGTTTATCTTTGCTATGTAATATTAATAGCAGACAAAATATCTTTTAAGTAGAAGATTTACAGAATGGTTATAGTCGTATTAAAACCTGTTTAAGATTATCCGGGAGGAAAATTATTTGAGTGAGTTAACTTTTTATAAGAGAAGACGGGGATTTAGCAAAAAAATAATTAAAGAAATTTTCATATGGTTGTTAGGTATTATCATTTCTGCCGGACTTGGTATAGGAGTGGTAATGGGATTTGCAATAAGAACGCATCAGATTGGTGATTCCATGTCTCCAACCATTAAAAACGGAGAAACCGTACTTTTAAACAAGGTTGCATACATTCTAGGAAGTCCTGCCAGAGGAGACATTATAGTTTATCTGCCCAATGGAAATACTAACGGGCACACCTACATCAGAAGGGTTATTGGTATTCCTGGAGATAAGGTTATAATTAAAAATGGCAGTGTATATGTAAATGATAATCTTCTAGATGACGACTTTTCAAATATACAGATTGAGGATGCAGGTATTGCTGATGAAGAAATTACTGTAGGTAAAGATGAATATTTTGTTCTAGGAGATAATAGAAATTCCGGAGAAGACAGCAGATATGTCAGTAATGGAAACATAAAGAAGAAATTTATTATAGGAAAGGCATGGTTTTTAGCAAATCCTTTTAGCCATTTTGGTTTTTTATAATAAATTCAAGGAGGTAAATATGAATTATCAATGGTATCCGGGTCATATGGCTAAGGCAAAAAGACAGATGCAGGAAGATTTGAAACTGGTGGATCTTATTATAGAGCTGGTGGATGCCAGAATACCATTATCCAGTCGAAATCCTGATATTGATCAACTGGCTGCAAATAAACCAAGAATAGTTCTTTTAAATAAATCTGATTTAGCAGACGATGATATAAATGAGCTTTGGAAAAAATATTTTGAGGAGCAAGGTTTTTTAACTGTTTCTCTTGACTCCAGACAATCTAAAGGAATCAGACCGGTTAGTGAGGCTGTGAATAAAGCTTGTGCCGCAAAAATCGAAAGAGACAGAAAAAGAGGTATAAAAAACAGACCTGTAAGAGCAATGGTTACCGGTATACCTAATGTAGGAAAATCAACCTTCATAAACTCTTTTGCTAAAAAGGCGGCTACAAAAACAGGAAACAAGCCGGGAGTTACAAAAGGCCGACAATGGATTAAACTTTCAAAAACAGTGGAATTGCTAGATACACCGGGTATTCTCTGGCCAAAGTTTGATAATAATGAGGTTGGTATAAAACTTGGTATAACCGGTTCTATTAACGATGATATTTTAGATAAAGAGGAACTTGCCGTTAATCTTATTATGTATTTAAAAGAAAATTATGAAGGATTATTGGCAGATAGATACAATATTGATGAAAAAAATAAAGAATATGATATAATAAGCGAGATTGCTTTAGTCAGAAAATGCCTTCTAAAAGGTGGAGAAGCTGATTATTTAAAAGCAGAAAGACTTATTATAGACGATTTTAGAAGTGGAAGATTAGGTCGTATTTCGCTCGAAAAACCCGGGGAAGTGGTTTGAAAAAGATTTATTTAAGGAGGTTTATAGTGAATGGAGAATAATGAAAACATTGAAAACAGCAACAAAAAAAGTGAGTCATTAAAAGAATTTTTAAGTCTTGTTTTATATCTGGTTGTTGCCTTGGCAATTACATATCTCTTACTTCATTATGTTGGTCAAAGGACTTTAGTTAACGGAGAATCTATGGAGAATACTCTACAAAATGGTGATAATCTTATTGTTGATAAGATTTCATATCGTTTCAGAGACCCTGAAAGGTTTGATATTATAGTATTTCCGTATCAGCCGGGGGGAGAGACATATTATATTAAAAGGATAATAGGTCTTCCTGGAGAAACTGTTCAAATCAAGGGTGGAGATATCCTTATTGACGGAGAAGTTCTTGAAGAAAATTACGGAAAAGAAGAAATAGCTGATTACAATTACGGAGTTGCAGCAAATCCTATTGAATTAGGGGACGACGAGTATTTTGTAATGGGTGATAATCGTAATGACAGTAAAGACAGTCGTTATCCTGAAGTTGGTAATATAAAAAGAGAAAACATAATAGGCAGGGCATGGATGAGAATCTGGCCGATAGGCTCATTTGGAGTACTAAAAAAATAAAGTGTTGGATATGGAAACTATAGGAAATATAAAAAAAGAATTTGAGGCAGCAGAGATGGCGATGCTGCCTTCATTAATAGAAAAGTATAATAATGATAATAGAAAAGGTGTATTAAAAATAATAAACACCGCAGAAAAAAGAATAGAAAATTATCGAAAAGAATTACTTCGAATAGAGGAAATGAAGATTTACGAAAATAAATATTCGGAGTATGAATATATATGTGGTATAGATGAGGTTGGCAGAGGCCCTTTTGCCGGACCGGTATGCGCCTGTGCAGTAATTTTACCTAAAAATACCGATATACTATATGTAAACGATTCAAAAAAACTCTCAGAAAAAATGAGAGATAAACTTTATGATGAAATATGCAGTAAGGCATTGGCTATTGGAATAGGACTTGTTGATAATAAAACAATAGATGAAATAAATATTTTACAGGCTACTTACGAGGCTATGCGTCAAGCAATATCAAATCTCAAGATTAAACCGGATTTATTGTTAAACGACGCAGTTACTATTCCGGAAGTTGATATAAAGCAGGTACCTATCATAAAAGGTGATGCTAAAAGTATCTCTATAGCCTGTGCCAGTATTGTTGCAAAGGTCACAAGAGACAGATTAATGATAGAATATGATAAAAAATATCCGGGTTACGGATTTGCATCCAATAAGGGATATGGAACAAAAGAACATATTGAAGCCTTAAAAAAACTTGGAAAAACTGCGATTCACAGGGAAAGTTTTATTGATTCAATTATTTAAATGTATAATGGGCTCAAAGTGGTGCTTTGTTCATAATAAATCTGAAAAAGCGGATTTGATAATGTTTGCTTTGCTATGTAAGAAGGTGATTTTTTGTTAATATCTGGAAATGGTATAAATACTTCTATGAATGATACAAGTTCCGGGAATATAACTACAACCCCTAAAGGAACTGTAGTGGGGACTTCAGCAACAGATAATATCGCCAGTGAGGGTTTTAAACCTGGAAATATATTTGAAGCAGTAGTAAAAGGCATGGAAAACAACAAAGTTTTTTTAAGTTTGGAAAATGGTCAAGTGTTGACAGCCAGGCTTTTGGACAGTGATGTTTCTTTTAGTAAAGGGCAAAATGTGTCTTTTCTTGTTAAATCAAATGATGGAGAACAGATTGCAATAAAGCCGGTTGTTATGGATCTTGCTAATAATCCTGCAATAAATAAGGCCTTAACTGCCGCAGCATTGCCGGCTACGGCAGAAAATTTAAATATGATAAAAGTAATGATGGATGAAAATATGCCGGTGAATAAACAGGGACTTATGGAAATGCGTAAGTTGCTTTTACAAAATCCGGACACAGATACCGGAACCATAGTTGCTTTAAAAAAGAACAATATTCCTATTACAAAAGACAATATAAATCAATTCCAAAATTACAAAAATAATGAGGCATTTCTATCAAAAGATATTGATAGAACCATTCAAAATGTTAAAGAACTTTTTACCAATAGAACTGTTTTTAGTGAAGAAAAAACTTTAACAGGCTCTAACGAGGATGTTTTACAGGAAAATACAAAAGCTTTTCAGGAACTTCCAAAAGCAAATCCGCAAGAATTAAACGAAACTAAAACCGGCGTTGATACCTCAAAACCGGTCTCAAATCCTGTTATAGGTGGAGAAAACAATGAAGAGGTTCCGGAATTTAGGCCATTAATTCCTGAGGAAGTGCAAAGTACAGATGATGAAAATACAATTTCAAGTCAGGTAAAAGATGTAAAAACAGGTAAAGAAGCTTTACAGACTTCAACAGACTTACCGGACATTGAGAATACAGTTGGATTTGATGAAGAAACAAATGTCCAAACCCAGGGAATAAAAAAAGATAATACCGACATAATCAACAATCAAAACAAAATGATTGAAAACAGTCAACTAACAGAAAAGGTATTAAATTCAATAAAAAAAGACCTGGAAGCAAATAATTTAAATATTAAACTTGATAATAATGCTGAAAATAGTATTAAAGAGCTGATAAATAATAATTCTACAGAGTATTTAAAATCTTCTAAGGAAAATGTAAGTTCCATAATTGAAATTGTTACTAAAAGTACTAAAGAAGAAAATGTTAATAATATTTTAAACAACTCTGAAAAGGCGGATTTGTCTGCTAAAATGAAACTGGCCGGTGTTGATAGTGAGACAATAAAGAACTTACTTAGTAAAGAAGGAATAGATGACCACTCCTTATTAAAGGCGATAAAACTTACTTTGAATAAGGAAAGCACAGATTTAAAAGGTGAAATTTTTAAGGATCTTTTATTAAATGATAAATCCTTTAATAAAATTGTACAAAAGGGATTGTTTAATAAATGGACATTAGAACCAAGAGAAACAGCAATTAAGGAAAATGTTAAAGAAATTTTTGAAATATTGAAACGTGATATGCAGGAAATTTCACAAATGGCTTCTAAATTCCAAAATACAAGTGACAGTCTTGTATTGGCTGCAAAATCAGTTCAAAACAATGTGGAATTTTTAAATAACGTAAATTATATGTTAAGCTACATTCAAATTCCTCTTAAGATGTCAAATAAAAGTGCCCATGGAGATTTGTATGTATATTCAAATAAAAAATCCATTGAAAATGAAAACGGGACTGTTTCGGCGTTTTTACATCTTAGCATGGAAAAACTGGGAGTAGTTGATTGTAGTTTAAAATTATACAAAAACAAATTGGATACTATTTTTTCAATTGAAGACGAAATTTCTCTTAATTTGTTTAAGAAAAATATCGAAAAACTTGAAAAAGGTCTTAGAAATGCCGGATATTCATGTGATATAAGTTTTAAAGATTTAGATGAGCATCCAAATCTTGCCAAAGAAATAATGGGAAATTCCGGAGAGAATGATTATAAGAGATATTCTTTCGATGTATTAGCCTGATGGGATGTGGATATAAATGGAAAACAGGACATTAAATAAAATGGCAGTTGCCTTAAGATATGGAAAAGACGATGCGGCACCGGTTGTGGTGGCATCTGGAAAGGGGCATATTGCCGAAAAGATAATAGAAGAAGCAGACAAGGAGAATGTGCCTACCTACAAAGATGAAAAGCTTGCGGCGACTCTTTCTGCCCTGGAAATAGGCGAAATGATTCCGCCTGAACTATACAAGGCTGTTGCCCAGGTATTGGTATTTGTTGAGGATATGGAAACCTTAAAGTCAAAACTTGATTCTAAAGAATAGGAGGAAATCGATATTAATACGCGTAAGGTGGGGTCTGAAAATGAAATAAAAGCGGCTGCATATCTTGAATCCAAGGGATATTTGATATTAGACAGAAATTTCCGAATGGGAAAAAGCGGAGAAATTGACCTTGTGGCAAAATCCGGTGAGACTTATGTTTTTGTTGAATGTAAATTCAGAAATAACAAAAAATATGGAGACCCATTAGAGGCAGTTAATTATAAAAAGCAAAAACAGATTTCTAAAACAGCAATGTTTTATTATATAAAAAAAGGGATAGATGATACTACTCCCTGTAGATTTGATGTAGTTGCGATTTATACAGAAGGTAAAATTAAACATATTGAAAATGCTTTTGATTTTGTTATCTGATAAACCCATGAATAAAAGGAAAATAAAATGAAGTTAATAAGAAATGATATTTATAATAAAAAAGGAATGATTCTGGATGAATCCGGAAAGGTTCCCTTGTTAAAATTTAATAATTTAGAAAATACGGGTAGAGTTAAACATGGATTCACTACAAGACTGGGCGGAGTTAGTGAAAATGAATTTTCTACCCTTAATTTAAGCTTTACAAGGGGAGATAAAAAAGAAAGTGTTTATGAAAATTTCAAAAGAGTGGCTGATACTTTTGGAATGCATGAAGGAGACATTGTCTGCTCAAAACAGACACACACAGATAACATAAGAATTGTTACTGTCGGTGATAAAGGAAAAGGCGTAACAAAAGAGCTTGATTATGACGATGTTGACGGTCTTATATGTAATCAAAAGGGAATATTACTTGCAGGATTTTTTGCAGATTGTGTTCCTGTTTTTTTATTTGACCCGGAGAAAAATTGTATAGGGATCATTCATTCCGGATGGCGTGGTACGGTGAAAAAAATTGGAAAAAAGGCTGTAGAAATAATGGAAAAGGAATTTTACTGTAACAAAGATAATATAATAGCCGGTATTGGTCCGTCTATTTGTAAAGAATGTTATGAAGTAAGCCATGATTTATATGATGAGTTTTCGAAAGTTTATTCAGAAAAAATACTGAATAAATTGTTTGAAAAAAAAGAAAACGGAAAATATTTACTGGACTTATGGCTGGCTAATAAATACAATCTTTTAGAGTCAGGATTATTAGAAGAAAATATAGAAATAACGGATATTTGCACTTGTCAAAATAAAGATATTCTTTTTTCTCACAGGGCAACAGGGGGAAAAAGGGGAAATCTTGGAGCATTTATTTCATTGGCATAATTTTTAGATTAATTTAAAATTTTTATTTATTTTTACGAAGGAAGATTTAATTTATAGATTTAAACGGAGGAAGCATGAATAAGAAAGCAGTTCATCATATAGATGGAGTAGTGGCAGGTTCCATTGCAGAAGAAATGGAGATTGAAGCAGGGGATATTCTATTAAGTATAAACGGTAAAGAGATTGAAGATATATTCGATTACCAATATCAGATTACAAATGATACTATCACTGTTTTAATAAAGAAGAAAAACGGAGAAGAATGGGAACTTGATATAGAAAAAGAATATGATGAAGATTTAGGAATCATATTTGAAAACGGACTAATGGATGATTATAAGTCATGTTCCAATAAATGTATATTTTGTTTTATAGATCAGATGCCTGAAGGGATGAGAGAAACCCTTTATTTTAAAGATGATGATTCAAGATTATCTTTTTTACAGGGAAATTATGTCACATTGACCAATATGTCAGATAAGGATATAGATAGAATTATTGCCTATAATCTTGCACCTATAAACATTTCTTTTCATACTACAAATGAAGAATTAAGATGTAAAATGTTAAACAATAAAAAAGCAGGAAAAGCATTGGCAAAAGTGAAAAAGTTTTATGAAGCAGGCATTGAAATGAATGGGCAGATTGTTTTGTGTAAAGGAGTAAATGATGGAGAAGAACTTGAAAAAACCATTGAAGATTTGGGACAATATATGCCATATCTAAGAAGTGTTTCCATAGTTCCTGTTGGACTTACAAAGTATAGAGATAAACTTTATAAACTGGAATCTTTTAACAAGTCAGATGCTGTAAAATTAATAGAAACAGTGGCTAAATGGCAGAAATACTATATGGATAAATTTAATACCCATTTTATCCATGCATCGGACGAATGGTATATTTTAGCAGATAAAGAGTTCCCAAAGGAAGAAAGCTATGATGGTTATATTCAGTTGGAAAACGGAGTGGGAATGGCCAGACTTCTCTATGAAGAATTTACTGAAGCATTAAAAAACAGAAAGGCATCAGATGACAGTCATGAGATATCTCTTGTAACAGGAGTTTTATATTTCCCGTTTATTAAAGAACTTATTGCTATGTTAAATGAAAAATATCCCAATATAAAAGTAAATCCATATTGTATAAAAAATGATTTTTTTGGTGAAAAAATCACCGTAGCAGGGCTTATAACAGGCAAAGATATTATAAATCAGATAAAGGATTTAAAACTGGGAGAAAGGTTATTAATACCGGATACCATGTTAAAAAGTGACGAGGATATTTTCCTTGATGATGTAACAATTGATGATATACAAAACGCTTTACAAGTAAAGCCTTATATTGTAAAATCAAGCGGGCAGGCATTACTTGATGCTTTTACCGTATTTTAGTAAAATTTTTCAAACATAAAAAACGAAAATCAGATAACAGATATATGATGTATTAAAGATAACAGAAATGGAGGAAGAGATAATGAGCAGACCGGTTGTGGCTATCGTAGGAAGACCTAATGTAGGAAAATCCTTGCTTTTTAACAAGCTGGCAGGCGAGCGAATCTCTATAGTTAAAGATACTCCCGGTGTTACAAGGGATAGGATTTATGCAGATGTAGAGTGGCTTAACCACGATTTTATACTTATAGATACAGGAGGTATCGAGCCGGACAGCAAAGATATTATACTTTCACAAATGAGAGAACAGGCTCAGATTGCCATTGACACAGCAGATGTCATCATTTTTATGGTAAATGTAAGAGATGGTCTTGTGGATTCTGATTCAAAGGTTGCCGATATGTTAAGGCGTTCAAAGAAACCTGTTGTTTTAGTGGTAAATAAAGTAGATGATTTTGATAAATACATGCCGGATGTTTATGAATTTTATAATCTTGGAATAGGTGATCCCCTTCCGATTTCAGCAGCCGGTAAGCTTGGAATTGGAGATATGCTTGATAAAGTTGTTGAGCATTTTCCTGATTATTCTGTTTTAGATGAGGATGATGACAGACCTAAAGTTGCCGTAATAGGTAAACCAAATGCTGGAAAATCATCTCTTGTAAATAAATTAGCAGGAGAAAAAAGAACCATAGTATCAGATATTGCCGGTACAACCAGAGATGCAATTGACACAGAGATTAAATATAACAAGAAAAAATATCTTTTCATCGATACTGCAGGACTTAGAAGAAAAAGTAAAATAAAAGAAGATTTAGAAAGATATAGTATCATACGTGCCGTAAGTGCTGTAGATAAAGCAGATGTGGTAATTATTATGGTAGATGCTTCCATGGGTATCACCGAGCAGGATGCTAAAATTGCAGGTATTTCCCATGAAAAGGGAAAAGCAGCAATAATAGCTGTTAATAAATGGGATTTAGTAGAAAAAGATAACAATAGTGTAAAAAAATTTACAAATGATGTTAAAAATATATTATCTTTTATGCCTTATGCACCGATTATATTTATTTCCGCAGTTTCAGGTCAAAGGGTTTATAAATTGTTTGATATGATTGATGCAGTCATTGAAAATTCTACATTACGAATTCAGACCGGTGTTTTAAACGAAATTGTTACAGAAGCCACCGCTATGGTACAACCGCCTTCAGATAAAGGAAAAAGATTAAAGATATACTATGTAACTCAGGTAGCAGTTAAACCTCCGACATTTGTAATATTTGTAAACAGTAAAAAGCTAATGCATTTTTCTTATGTAAGATATCTTGAAAATAAAATCAGAGAGGCTTTTGGATTCGAAGGAACTCCTTTGAAATTTATAATCAGGGAAAGGACTGAAAAGTAGCGATGGAAAGGTTAATATGCCTCGGAATAGGTTATGTACTGGGATTGTTCCAAACATCATATATTTATGGAAAGATTCATAATACAGATATTAGAGAACACGGTAGTGGAAACGCAGGTACCACTAATGCACTGCGAACATTTGGTGTTAAGGCTGGTTTGCTTACCTTTTTAGGAGATTTTGCAAAAGCAATATTGGCAGCATTACTGGTTTCATTAATATTTAAAAATCTTGGATATTCATATGTAAGAGTTTTGGAGATGTATGCTGGATTAGGTGCTGTTTTAGGTCATGTCTTTCCTTTTTATCTTCACTTTAAAGGTGGAAAAGGAGTGGCTTCAACAGCTGGTCTTATGATTATAATAGATACCAAAATTACATTGTTAATGATGTTGACATTTATAATTATATCACTAACTACGAAATATGTTTCTTTAGCATCGCTGACAGCAACTATTCTTTTAACAATAGTTGTTACGATTGCCGGATTTAACGGTTATTTAGATGTAAGTAATGAATATTTATATGAAATAATTGCCATAACTGTAATATTAATGTTGATTATTATATTTAAGCATAGAGGAAACATTAAAAAATTACTGAATGGTACAGAAAATAAATTGAATTTAAGTAAACACAGTCAGGGGGAATAATTTATGGCAGAAGTTTCAGTTATAGGAGCAGGAAGCTGGGGTGAGGCTTTAGCAATATTACTGGCGGATAATGGACATGATGTTACCATGTGGTCCGCGTTGGAATATGAAGTAGACATGATTAATAATGACAGGGAAAATCCGGAGAAGCTTCCGGGGGTAAAAATTCCTGAAAATGTAAAGGCTACTAAGAACCTTGAAGAAGCATTAAAAGAGAAAGAACTTGTAGTATTGGCTGTTCCATCTAAATTTACAAGGTCTACGGCTCATCAAATGGCTCAATATGTAAAAGATGGACAGATAATAGTAAATGTTGCAAAGGGTATAGAAGAAAGTACGCTTATGACCCTTAGTGAAGTAATAGAAGATGAGATAAAAAATGCAGATGTAGCAGTTTTATCCGGACCAAGTCATGCAGAAGAAGTAGGAAGAAGAATACCGACTTCATGTGTGGCAGGTGCTAAAACAAAGAAAACTGCAGAATATATTCAGAATATATTTATGAATGAAGTGTTCAGAGTATATACAAATCCGGATATTCTTGGAATAGAAATAGGTGCATCATTGAAAAATGTAATAGCATTGGCTGCGGGAATGGCTGATGGTCTGGGATATGGAGATAACTCAAAAGCCGCACTTATTACCAGGGGAATTGCTGAAATTTCCAGATTGGGAGTAAAAATGGGAGGAGCTCCGGAGACATTTTATGGTTTGTCAGGAATAGGAGACTTAATAGTAACCTGTGCAAGTATGCATTCTAGAAACAGAAGAGCCGGAATACTTATCGGAAAAGGCTACACGGCAAAAGAAGCCATGGAAGAAGTAAAAATGATAGTTGAAGGTGTTTATTGTACAAAAGCCGCTGTAAAACTATCAGAAAAATATGGAATTGCAATGCCGATAGTATCAGAAGTTGAGAAAATATTATTTGATGATAAACCTGCAAAAGATGCTGTTAAAGATCTTATGCTAAGGGGAAAAAAAAGCGAACACACTTCAGCTGTTTGGCGTGACTAAATAAATTAAAAAACAGATTATTATTGATAAAAGCAAAAAACTTAAATTAAATAATAATCTGTTTTATTTTATATAGAAAAAATACTTATTATTTAAAATGGAATTTCGCCCATAAGTACTTCTCCAAGACCTTCAACATTGTATCCATTCATAACTGAAAGCTCTTTTTTGAAATTATCAGATCTGATAATGGAAATCATCGTCATAATGGAAGGAAGAGAAAGACTTTCTTCAAGAAATACCAAATCAAGACTTTCCTCTTGAATAGGGATAAAATCAAGGTTTGGAAATTGTGGTAAAACATTTTCAATTCCTATGGCAACGTCAGCAATTCCTGATGAAACTGCCGCCGCTGAGTTAATATGACTCATAACTTCGTGACCATATCCTTTTATATTTAGGGGATTGATATTTCTTTTGTAAAGATGTGCATCTGCAAGAATCCTTGCACCACTTCCTCTTTCTCTGCTTACAAAAGTAATATCATCTCTTGTCAGGTCATCAAATCCTGAAAATAATTTAGGATTTCCTTTTAAAATGTAAAATCCCTCCACTCTTTTAACAAGGTGAATAACGATACATCTTGTTCCAGGTACAAGATGTGATATAAAAGGAAGGTTATAGCTGTTTGTAGCTTCGTCCCATAAATGGGCGGTTGAAACATGAACCTTTCTTAAATACAAGGCATTTAGTGCATTGTAGCTACCCATATAAGACCTGAAAGTTAAACCACCTAATGGACTAGCTTCAATATGTGATGAAAGTGAATCAAGTATTTGATCCTGACCGCATAAAATAAGGCCAAGATCAGAAAGACCTGATGTTGAATGTCTTGTATCACCTGAAATATTGGTAAAACTGGATGATTGTGCTGAATGGTAAACCTTTGAATATGTCTGAGAGACATTTTGAGGTGCAGGAGTGATGTCAGCAGGTTGTTTAAGATAATCATTAAGATTTTCTTGACTTATTCTAAACTGCTTACCAATTTTTGTCGCTTTGATTTCGCCACGTTTAATCAACTCGTAGACAGTATTTTTTTTGATTTTTAGAAGATCAGCAATCTCCTGTGGGGTATATAGATTGTCCATTGTTACCTCCGTTTTGTCTTTTTAATTCAATTACAATCAATACATATTATACACGATTTATTTGTTTTTTTATAGTTTTTTTTATGACAAATATATTATCAATTGTTTTTATATTTCCTACATAACAGAACTATTTTATAATTTGGTATGTGTCAATCTTGTTGTGTACAACAATTAGGAATACAATTTGTTTGATATCAGTGTAGGTTATTATATTTTTATTATATATTAACATAAAATAAAAGCGATATAAATGTATTAAACATAAGTAAAATAAATGATAAATGGTTAAATAAACTGTACGAAAATCAAGCTATTAAATTAATAAAAAACTAAAATAGAATCTTGACAACAAAACTAATGTATTGTAAGATAAATCATGTTTAAAATATAATAAACAATTTAAAACATTAAAGAAACTTTAAAGTGTGTGGAGGTATTTAATTATGAAGACAAGAATTACGAACTTCTTACTTATGTTTGCACTGATTTGTTTTGCTTTGACAGGACTTGCTGGGTGTGGAAACAACACAAAAACAGAGTCTACAAAACAGAATGAAACAAAGGATGTAAGTGACGAAAAAGTAGAAAACAAAACAGAAGAACCTGTTGAGATTGACTTTTTTATAGCAGCAAGCCTTAATAATGTTATGGAAGAAATAAAAGCTGACTACGAAAAAGAACATCCAAACGTAAATATTGTATTTAATGCAGACAGTTCCGGAACACTTCAAAAACAGATTGAAGAAGGTGCAGATTGCCAATTATTTTTCTCAGCTGCCACAAAACAGATGAATGCTTTAGCAGATGAAGGCTTGGTAAATAAAGACAATATTAAAGATCTTTTAGAAAATGAAGTCGTACTTATTAAAGCAAAAGGAACAGAAACTGCTGTAACAGGATTTGACAATATTACAGATGCTAAAAATATGGCACTTGCCAATGAAGATGTTCCAGTTGGACAATATGCAAGAGAGATTTTTAACAACATTGGAAATATGGACACTGTAAATAAAATGGAAATTAATAGTTGCCAAAATGTTACTGCTGTATTATCCGCAGTTGCAGAAGGTAGTAATGAAGTTGGAGTTGTTTATGCTACAGATGCAAAATCAGCTGAAGACTCAGTAGAAGTTATTGCAACTTGTCCAAAAGAGTATTATACTACTCCTTGTGTGTATCCTGTAGGAATCGTTGATAGCAAAACCGCTACAGATGCACAAATAGAGGCCGCAAAGGATTTGTTTGAATATCTTCAGACAGAAGATGCATTAAGTTTATTTGAAAATTATGGTTTTAAAATTGATTAATACTAACGATTAAATTATGTTTAGCGGCATTTTTTGCCGCTATTTTTATGTTTAAATTATTAAGGATATATAAGATAAGAGGAGGAAAAAGATTGGAAAAAATAGACTGGAGTCCTTTATTGATTTCGCTAAAAACAGGCATAGTTGCAACTGCGATTTCCTTTATTTTAGGTATAATAATAGCAGGCCTGGTAATGAGGGCAAATAAGAAAGTTAAATGGATATTAGATGGGATTTTGACTTTGCCATTGGTTTTGCCCCCTACTGTTGCCGGCTTTATTTTACTTCTAATATTTAGTTTAAGACGTCCTTTTGGTATATTTTTGTTAAATCATTTGGGAATTAAAGTGGTTCAAACCTGGTATGGTTGCGTTATGGCAGCAATAGTTATTGCTTTTCCTTTAATGTACAGAAATACCCGGGCGGCTTTTGAACAGGTTGATATAAATTTGATTTATGCCGGCAGAACTTTGGGCTTGTCTGAAAGAAAAATATTCTGGAAAATTATAGTTCCGGTTGCAGGTCCCGGTATAGCTTCGGGAACTGTCCTTACCTTTGCCAGGGCAATAGGAGAATACGGGGCAACAACAATGCTGGCAGGCAATATATTAGGAAAGACAAGAACAATTTCAACGGCTATTGCAGCTGAAGTTTCAGCGGGAAATTATGATATAGCAGCCTTTTGGGTAATAGTGATAATTATTCTTTCATTTGCTATTGTGGTTTCTATTAATGTTCTTACAGGTCATGGAATGAAAAATGTTAAAAGGTGGTAATTATGTCAATAGATATTAAGTTGAATAAAAAATTAAATAACTTTAATATAGATATAGAATTGTCCCATGATGGCAAATGTCTTGGTATATTAGGAGCAAGTGGTTGCGGTAAAAGCATGACTTTAAAAATGATAGCCGGAATAGAAAAACCTGATAGCGGAAAAATAGTTTTAAATGGAAGAACA
The DNA here is from genome assembly GCF_900112085.1 of Acetitomaculum ruminis DSM 5522. GTDB lineage: Bacteria > Bacillota > Clostridia > Lachnospirales > Lachnospiraceae > Acetitomaculum > Acetitomaculum ruminis. Next base: position 115,002 of record NZ_FOJY01000002.1, on the reverse strand, counting down.
ATTTATGATTTTGATAAAAAAATAGATTTAAAACCCCAGGAAAGAAAAGTGGGCTACCTTTTTCAGAATTATGCATTGTTTCCAAATATGACTGTGGAAGAAAATATAGGGATTGGCTTAAAAAACAAAAGTAATTCCGAAAAAAAGTCCATTGTTAATGGATATATTGAAAAATTTGGACTAAAAGACCTTGAAAAAAGACATCCTTATGAGCTTTCCGGGGGTCAACAGCAAAGGTGTGCCCTAGCAAGAATCATGGCTTCTTCGCCGGATATTATTATGCTGGATGAACCTTTTTCAGCATTAGACAGCTTTTTGAAAGACAAACTTCAATTAGAATTATTGGAATACTTAAAGGAATTTCATGGAGACATTATAATGGTTTCTCACAGCAGAGATGAAATTTACAGGTTTTGTGACAAATTGGCAATAATGAATGAGGGGAAAATAATAAGTTTTGGCGATACAAAATCATTATTTATAAATCCTAAAAAGCTAGAAGCTGCAAGGCTTACAGGGTGTAAAAACATTAGTAAAGCCGTAAAAACCGGTGATTATTCAATAAAGGCCTTGGATTGGAATGTTGAATTGAAAACCCAGGAAAAAGTAAAAGATTCCATCACACATGTTGGAATAAGGGCACATGATGTTTGTCTGGAATATGAAAAATCTGAAAATTCTCTTGAAGTGTTTACAGATAGAATAGATGACGCCCCTTTTGAGGTGACTTATGTTTTGAAAAATTCTGATAAAAAAACTCAGGGTGAAATATGGTATAAAATAGGTAAAAACATGGATTTCTTTAATGATAAGGAAAACTTTGACATAAAATATGTTTCTTTGCCTAAGGATAAATTATTGCTACTAGATTAATCATAAGGCTTAAGATTTTTTTAATTTTTACTTAATAAAGAATAGAATTATCTCTTTGTCGTTGCAAAGATAAATTGTCAATGCTATAATCAATTAGTTAATTCACAATAGGTTTTAGTACTTATGAAAATCAATTATATTTATATAAATTAAATGGAGGCATTTTATTATGAGAACATACTTAGTTACAGGCGGAGCCGGATTTATCGGCTCAAACTATATTCATTATATGTTTGAAAAATACGGAGATGACATAAGGATTATTAATGTTGACGCACTTACTTATGCCGGAAACCTTGAAAATCTTAAAGATGTAGAAGATAGAGATAATTATACATTTGTAAAAGCGGATATTTGTGACAAGGAAGCTATCAGAAAAATATTCAGCGAGAATGATATTGACAGAGTTGTTCATTTTGCAGCGGAAAGTCATGTTGATAGAAGTATTAAAAATCCTGAAGTTTTTGTTAAAACCAATGTTTTAGGAACACTTGTAATGTTAAATTGTGCTAAAGAATCATGGGAAGAGGGAGAATCTTTTAAAGAAGGAAAGAAATTTTTACATGTTTCAACTGATGAGGTTTATGGCTCACTTGAAAAAGAAGGCGAGTATTTTTATGAGACTACACCTTATGATCCACATAGTCCTTACTCAGCAAGTAAAGCTTCTTCAGATATGATTGTAAAATCTTATATGGATACCTATAAATTCCCAGCAAATATTACAAATTGCTCAAATAACTATGGTCCGTATCAGTTTCCTGAAAAGCTTATTCCACTTATGATCAATAATGCTCTTAGTGGAAAGAAACTTCCAATATACGGAGACGGAAAGAATGTCAGAGACTGGCTTTATGTTAGAGACCATGCAAAAGCCATCGATATGGTAATGGAAGAAGGGAAATTATTTGAAACTTATAATATCGGTGGACATAATGAAAAGCAGAATATTGAAATTGTAAACACTATTATTGAGGTATTACAGGAAGAATTGGATGATAATGATCCTAGAAAAAAACTTGTATCAAAAGACCTTATTACATATGTAACAGACAGAAAAGGTCATGACAGAAGATATGCCATTGCACCTGATAAAATCAAGGCTGCTGTTGGCTGGGAACCTGATACCATGTTTAAAGAAGGTATCAGAATGACTATAAAATGGTATTTTGAGCATGAAGACTGGATGAAAAATGTAACAAGTGGCGATTACCAGAAATATTATCAGGAAATGTACAAAAACAGATAGGATGGTATTATGCTAGTAGAGGAAAACATATTTAATGTAATTAATGCAAGAATTAGCATAGAAGATTTTTCCAGATATATTATTGTTGGATGGTTTGAAACAGAATATTCAGAAAACTTAGAAGATTATACTATTTTGGCATTACTGGACTCATTAAAACTGGATGTAGGATTTGAAAAAAAGGATGATTTTTCTGTTAAAGCTAAGTATATGGCTATGGATAAAAATATCTATGAAGAAGATTATATGGATATTAAACTTCCGGCAGATTTAAAAAAATATAAAAAATTATCCTTATTCCTGGTAAACAAAAAATCAAATGATAAAAATTTATTTTACGAAGTGAATGTGTCCACTTTAATAAAACAGCAGACAGAAATCAATTATTTTATCGAGGATTTTACTAATGAAGAAAATGATGTTTTAGTTAAAGGATGGGTTGCCTGCCCGGAGAAAGTTGATTTTAGTGTAGTCGATTCAAAAAACAACTTAATAGAACACGAAGTTGAATGGTTTGCAAAACCGGATGTGATAGATTATTTTTATGAATCAAGTAAGGAAAGGCTGGGTAATTGCGGTTTTAATCTAAGAGTTAAAAACTACAAAAATAAAAAATTTTTTATAAGGTTTGAATCAGGAAATAAAAAAAGTATATATTCAAGCGCTTTTGACATGGACACAAAACATGGGAACAAATATGTTAATAAAGCAAAAAAACTTGTTAAATATAGTATAAAGACCTTAAGAAGCATAAAAGATTTTGGAATTAAAGCTACCTGGAAGAAAGTGGTTTTAAAGTTGCATGATAATACTGATGACTATATGAAATGGCGTGAGAATATTATGCCAAAGGATGCTGATTTGATAAAGCAGAAAAATACAGTATTTTCAAAGATGCCACTGATAAGTATAGTGGTACCACTTTATAAAACACCTGAAAAATATTTAAATGCTCTGGTTAATTCCGTTATAGGACAGTCATATACAAACTGGGAGCTTGTTTTATCAGATGGAAGTGGAGAAAACTCTCCTATGAGAGGTTTATTGGATAAAACACAAGCCTTAGATAACAGGATAAAGGTTATTAGAAATGAAAAGCAACTTCATATTTCAGAAAATACAAATGTAGCTTTAAAAGCAGCTAAAGGTGATCTTATTGCTTTTGCAGATCATGATGATGTATTATCTTTAGATGCTTTGTTTGAATGTGTGAAAATTTATAATAAATATGATGATGTGGGACTTATTTATTCAGATGAGGACAAAATAAGTGATAATGGATTATTATATTTTCAGCCTCATTTTAAACCGGATTTTAGTATAGATTTTTTAAGAAGTATTAATTATTTTTGTCATCTTGTTGTTGTTACAAGAGAACTTCGTGAAAAAGTTGGCTTTTTAAATCCTGAGTATAATGGTGCACAGGACTATGATTTTGTCCTTAGATGTGTGGAGAATACCAAAGGTGTATACCATATTCCAAAGATTTTATATCATTGGAGAGCTGGTGAAAATTCCACTGCCAATGACGGTGCAAGTAAAATGTATGCTTTTGAATCTGGTAAAAGGGCAGTTCAGGCACACTTAGAAAGGTTGGGATTTCAGGCTACAGTTGAGATGGGAGCCAGTCTTGGTTCTTATAAAACTACTTATCATTGGGAAGAAGAACCGTTGATTTCTATTCTTATTCCTAATAAGGATCATATAGACCAGCTTAAAACCTGTATCGAATCCATCGAAAACAGGTCTGTATATAGGAATTTTGAATTTATTATAATAGAAAATAATTCAACACAAGAAGAAACTTTTGAATATTATAAAGAAATAGAAGCAAAATATGATAAGGTTCATGTAGTTTACTATAAAGGTGATTTTAATTACTCTAAAATAAATAATTTTGGTGAAAGTAAAGCCAATGGAGAGTATCTTTTATTGCTGAATAATGACACAGAGATAATTAATCCTGACACTCTTGGTGAGATGCTTGGATATTGCATGAGAGAAGATGTTGGAATAGTAGGTGCAAAGCTTCTTTATCCAAACGACACTGTACAGCATGCAGGAGTAGTTATAGGATTTGGTGGAATTGCCGGACATACCTTCATAGGATTTGATAAAAATTCATTTGGATACTTTACAAGATTGACCAGTGCACAAAATTACAGTGCAGTGACTGCTGCCTGCCTTATGACAAAGAGAAGTGTGTTTAAAGAAGTGGGAGGTCTTACGGAAGAATTAAGAGTTGCTATGAATGATGTGGATTATTGCTTAAAAGTCAGAGAAAAAGGCTATTTGGTTGTATATAATCCAGCTGCACTTTTATATCACTATGAATCACTTTCAAGAGGACTTGAAGACACACCGGAGAAGATAGAAAGATTTCATTCAGAATGTGAATTTTTCGCAAACAGATGGTCAGATATATTAAAAAACGGAGATCCGTATTATAACAGGAATTTAAGCCTGATGCGTTCTGATTTTGCTTTAAGAAGAATGTAAAAAAAGAAAGGAGCATATGAATATGAAAGGAATTATTTTAGCAGGGGGTTCCGGAACAAGACTATATCCCCTAACAAAGGCTATTTCAAAACAGATTATGCCGGTTTATGACAAACCGATGATTTATTATCCCTTCTCAACCCTTATGTTGGCTAATATCAGAGAAGTTTTAATTATTTCCACTCCAAGGGATATCGAAGTATTTGAGGAATTGTTTGGAGATGGAAGTCAGTTGGGAATGAGCATTTCTTATGCTATTCAGGAAAGTCCAAGAGGTCTTGCAGATGCTTTTATAGTAGGTAAAGAGTTTATTGGAAATGACAGAGTTGCTCTTGTTTTAGGAGATAATATTTTTTACGGACAAAACTTTTCCAATATTCTTGAAAGAGCAGCATCAAGAGAAAAAGGTGCTACAATATTTGGATATTATGTTAAAGACCCTAGAGCTTATGGAGTAGTAGAGTTTGACAAAGATGGAAAAGCAATCTCAATAGAGGAAAAACCACAGAAACCAAAATCTAATTATGCTGTACCTGGGTTATATTTCTATGATAATGATGTAGTTGATATTGCCGCAAATGTTGAACCGTCTGCAAGGGGCGAGATAGAAATAACATCAGTAAACAATGAATATTTAAGACGCGGAGATTTAATGGTTGAAACTTTAGGTCGTGGTTTTGCATGGCTTGATACCGGAAATCATGATGCTCTGCTTGATGCTTCTGATTTTGTGGCAGCTTTTCAAAAAAGACAGGGATTATACATTTCCTGTATTGAAGAAATTGCTTATAAAAAAGGACTTATTTCTAAAGAACAGCTTATAAAACTTGCACAACCACTTTTAAAGACAGATTATGGAAAATATCTGATTGATATTTCAGAAGGACTGTAATAATTAAACGGATAAACAGATATATAAAGGACATTAACAAGGGAGATAATTCTCCCTTTTGTGGCAGTTTTATAATAATTTAAAGGAGAAAATAAAATGGGAAAGATAAAAGTAACAACATGTGATATTGAAGGACTTAAAATAATTGAACCGGCTGTTTTTGGTGATGAAAGAGGTTATTTTATGGAGACATACAATTATAATGACTTTAAAGAAGCCGGAATTGCTGAAGTATTTGTTCAGGATAATCAGTCAGCTTCAAAAAAAGGCGTTTTAAGGGGACTTCATTTTCAGATTAACTTTCCTCAAGACAAGCTTGTAAGAGTAATAAATGGTGAAGTATTTGATGTAGCTGTAGATCTTAGAAAAGGCTCTAAAACATATGGAAAATGGTTTGGAGTTACACTTTCAGCTGAAAATAAAAAGCAGTTCTTTATTCCAAAAGATTTTGCTCATGGATTCGTAGTATTATCAGATTATGCAGAATTTGCTTATAAATGTACTGACTTTTATCATCCAAATGATGAGGGTGGTATTGCATACAATGATCCTTCAATAGGCATAGAATGGCCATTCGATGAAAACTTTGAACTTACTTTATCTGAAAAAGATCAGAAGTGGGGTGGTTTAGAGGAATTCACTGAAAAATATAGAAAGTAGGTAAAATTTGTGAGTTCGGATAATAAAGAACAGTCATTGTTAAAAAATATTATAGAAAGCAGAAAACTTATTTTTACATTGGCATGGAATGATTTTAAAACAAAATATGCAGGTTCATATCTTGGTATAATATGGGCCTTTGTACAGCCGGTTATAATGGTTGTAATGTATTGGTTTGTAATGGAACATGGTTTGTCTGCCGGTTCAGTTCTTGCAAAACAGGGCATACATGTTAAATTTGTTTGCTATCTTGTATCGGGACTAGTACCATGGTTTTTCTTTTCGGATGCTGTAAACGGTGGTACGGCTGCGTTATTGCAATACAATTATCTTGTAAAAAAAGTTGTTTTTAATATAGATATACTACCTGTAGTTAAGGTATTATCAGCTTTTTATGTCCATGTTTTTTTTGTTTTGTTTTGTATAATTTTTTATGCCGCAAATGGAATAATGCCTTCTATATATACAATTCAGCTAATATATTACTCATTTTGCTTATTTATATTAACTTTGGCATTAAGTTATATAACAAGTGCGATAGTTGTATTTTTTAGAGACCTTACACAAGTAGTAAATATAGCTCTTATGGTTGGAATTTGGGCAACTCCTATTATGTGGCCGTTTTCAATGCTACATAATGAGATTTTAATATTTATTTTTAAATTAAATCCTGTTTTTTATATTGTTCAGGGCTTTAGAGATTCATTATATGATAGAGTCTGGTTTTGGCAGGAAACCGAAACATCAGTTATTTTTTGGGTTTTTGTAATTATTGCATTTTGGCTTGGTACAACAATATTTAAAAAGCTTAGAGTTCATTTTGCAGATGTATTATAATTAAGAAATATTAGTTGGAGGAATCTTTGTGAAGGAAGAATATGCAGTCAGAGTTGAAAATGTTACAAAAGTTTATAAACTCTATGACAAAGCAAGTGATAGGCTAAAAGACTCTTTAGGTCTTACAAGAAAAAAATGTTATAAAGAGCATTATGCTTTAAATGATATAAGTTTTAAAGTAAAAAAAGGTGAAACCCTTGGTATAATCGGTACAAATGGTTCCGGTAAATCTACCATATTAAAGATAATTACCGGGGTATTAAATCCAACTCAGGGACAGGTTCAAATAGATGGAAGGATTTCAGCTTTATTAGAACTGGGTGCCGGATTTAATATGGAATACACAGGAATTGAAAATGTATATTTAAATGGAACCATGATAGGATTTTCCAAGGAGGAAATTGACGAGAAAATGGATGCCATTCTGGATTTTGCCGATATAGGTGATTTTGTTAATCAGCCTGTAAAGACCTATTCCAGTGGTATGTTTGTAAGACTTGCATTTGCAGTTGCCATTAATATTGATCCTGAAATTCTTATAGTAGATGAAGCTTTATCCGTTGGAGATGTATTTTTTCAGGCAAAATGCTATAAAAAATTTGATGAATTCAAAGAAATGGGAAAAACCATTATTTTTGTAAGTCATGATTTAAGCAGTATAAACCGTTATTGCGATAGGGTGGTACTTTTAAACAAGGGTGTTAAATTAGATGAAGGCGAACCAAAGGATATGGTGGATCTTTATAAGAAGGTGCTGGTTGGACAAAGAGAGGCAGAAGCTAAAGAAAAAATAATTAATAAACAAGCCGGTGATGAAAAAGACTCAATAAAACTAATGGATCAAATATCATTAAATCCGGATATTAGTGAATATGGAAAAAAGGATGCAGAAATTATAGACTTTGGTATAATAGATGATATTGGAACTATTGGAAGTAATATTATGAAAGGCTCTGATTTTTCAATTATATTAAAAGTGCGTTTCAATAAAAAAGTCGAAAATCCTATTTTTGCATTTACCATAAGGGATTTAAAAGGTAATGAAATAACCGGAACCAATAATATGTTTGAAAATAAAATATTATTATCAGGTGAAGAGGGCGAAGTTAAAAAGATTACATTTAAACAGCACATGAACCTTCAAGGTGGAGAGTATTTATTATCTTTTGGAGTAACCGGTTTTATCGGAGAGGATTTTGTCGTGTATCACAGACTTTATGATGCCTGTGGTATTACAGTAATTTCAAATCAGAATACAGTTGGATTTTATGATATGGAATCGGAAGTAACAATAGTTTAAACTCTTGGATAATCTTCCTCTTTTGTAAAAGCGAAGGTGTTTTGACAACTAGTATGTGTAAAATAGCAAATTGGATTTTGCTTGTGGGTTATTTTTAAAAGTGTGCAGCAAATGTTTTATTAATGTTTGTGATTATCTGTTTAAATTGAAAGGAGCAGGCTGTTAAATATACAGCAAAATCTATGAAGAAAGAAATTGGAAAAGTAGTATTAGATTATGAATGTTATCCCGGAAAAGATTTGTATTCAGATGGTGACATTGAAGATACTTTACTGGATATCGTAAAAAATAATTCTGAAAAAGAGTTCAACAAAATAATTTTCGAAAAAGGAGATTGGGCTATTATGTACCATTTATCTCCTTTAAGAGCGAATATTCTTAACTGGTATCCTATTGAAAAATCAGAAAGTGTTTTGGAGATAGGATCTGGTTGTGGTGCTATTACATCTACATTGGCAGATAAGGCAGGAAGTGTTACCTGTATAGATTTATCAGAAAAAAGAAGTCTTATTAATGCCTATAGAAACAAAGACAGGGATAATATAACGATTAAACTTGGAAATTTTGAAAAAGTAGAAAAAACACTTACGCAAAAGTATGATATTATCACCCTTATAGGTGTATTTGAATATGGGGAAGCATATATTTCTACCCAGGATCCTTATTTGCAGTTCTTAAAAATAATAAAAAAACACTTGAAAAAAAATGGAAAGATTATTATTGCCATTGAAAATAAATTCGGATTAAAATATTGGTCAGGCTGTCAGGAAGATCATTTTGGCGGATATTTTGTCGGAATTGAAAACTATATAGGAAAAAACGGTGTAAAAACTTTTTCAAAGGAGGGTATTACCGGCATTATCGAAGAGGCAGGCTTTATGTCTCATGAATTTTATTATCCTTATCCAGATTACAAGTTTGCTGACACAATTTATTCCGATTATAGACTCCCAATGCCTGGAGAATTAAGAAATAATATGAGAAATTTCGATAGACAAAGAATGGTATTTTTTGATGAAACAAAAGTTTTTAACAATATTATAGAGGAAAATCTTTTTCCTTTGTATTCAAATTCATTCCTTATAATTATAAAGGAAGGAGCAGATGCCAATGAATAAAATAATATATGTTAAATGTTCTGACTCCAGATCTGAGAAATTTGCCTTAAGAACTTCAATTGAATTGACAGATGAGGGCAAAAAAATTATCAGAAAGAGCGCGTCCTTTGAAGAAGGAAAGGCTCATATAAAAAATATTAATAAAAACTATGAAAGTCTACTGTTGCGTTATAAAGACAGTGAATTAAACATTCAAAAATGTAAAATGGAAGGGGAAACCATTACATTCGAGTATGCCGAAGGGGAGTCCCTGACTAATATCATAGAGCGCTACCTTGTTAATCATGACTATGATAGAATAAAAAAGATTTTACTTAGATGTTTTGAATTAATAAGATTTAATTCTGTGCCTTCTTTTAACAAAACAGAAAAGTTTAAAGAGATATTTGGTGATTTTGAATTGTCCGATACTCATCCTTCTTCAGATAAAATTGACATTGATATGGTTATTGATAATTTTATCATAGATAAAGATGATAATTGGACGCTTATAGATTATGAATGGTCATATGATTTCTCTGTTCCGGTAGATTTTGTGGTATACAGATGTATTCACTTTTTCTACCACAGAATGTCTGTTAAGTTATTTACTTTAGACGAACTTTTTGAATTGGGTAATATGGAAAAAAATGAAATAGCCATTTATGAGAAGATGGAAAGAAATTTTCAGGCATATGTATCTAAAGATTATAGCGATATAGGAAGAATGCGTGACATCATTGGAAATAAAATTATCAATGTTTATGATTTAATGGAGTCCTATGACGCAGGAATTAATGAAATAAAACGGCTTGCAAATGAGCTTGAAAAAACTCGTACAGAATTAAATGCGATAAAGAATACGAAAACATGGAAACTTAGAAATAAAGCACGAGCTATTATTAAAAAGAGTTAATTTGTGGTGTTAATATGAATTTATCTAAAGAGCAGTATAAAAGATTAATAATGTTTGCTTTGTCAATGCTTATAATAGCTATTGAAATAATCATGTTTGCATATCTTTGGGAGCATGATTACAGAATATTGACAAAGACTAATTACTATAGAAAAGGAAATTGGGCAATAATTGCAATATATGGGGTTCTTGCTTACACATTTGCTAAAGTATTTAGTGCATTAAAAGTAGGATATTTAAAAACTCTAGATATAATGTATTCCCAGGTTTTGGCGATTTTTTCCACTAATGCGGTAACATATATTCAAATGGACCTCATTGGTAACTGGAGATTTTTAACCAATGTTAAGCCGATAATTATTTTAACTATTGCGGAACTTATAGTGGCATTGGTTTGGGCTATTATATCTAAAAAAATTTATGCCCTTATATACCCGCCTTACGAGATGATTTTAATTTATGGAACCATAAGTCCTCGTGACATAATCGATAAAGTAAGGCGAAGAAGTGACAAATATCATATTAAAGAAACTATAAACATCGACATAGGTATAAAGAATGTTTTAAAGGAAGTCGATAAATATGAGTCAGTTTTAATTGGAGACCTTCCTTCTCATGAAAGGAATCTTTTCATAAAATACTGTTATAGTCATTCAAAAAGATGCTATTGCTTACCAAAGATATCAGATATTATGATAACAGCATCTACTAAAATTGATTTATTTGATACTCAGTTTCAGCTTTTTAGAAACAGTGGTCTTACATTTGGTCAGACTGTAGCCAAAAGACTGGTAGATATAATTACATCCATTATAGGGATTATTTTTGGATCTCCACTTATGCTGATTATTGCTGTTTTTATAAAATCATATGATGGCGGTCCTGTTTTTTATAAACAGGAAAGACTTACGACAGATGGAAAACCTTTCAAAATCCTTAAATTTAGAAGTATGGTAGTGGACTCAGAGAAAAATGGTGCCAGACTTGCAAGTGCACATGATGATAGGATTACACCAGTTGGAAAGGTTATAAGAAGATTACATTTTGACGAGATACCACAGTTATTTAATATATTGTTAGGAGATATGTCTCTGGTGGGACCAAGACCTGAAAGAGAAGTAATGTATCGTGAATATGAGAATGAAATACCTGAGTATCGTTTTAGGCTCAAGATGAAAGCGGGACTTACGGGATATGCACAGGTATATGGAAACTATAGTACAGTTCCTTACGATAAGTTGAAACTTGATCTTATGTATATTGAAAATTATTCAATATGGCTTGATTTTAGATTAATACTTTTAACAATTAAAATTTTATTTCAAAAAGAAAAGTCTGAAGGTGTCGATGACAAACAAAGAACTGCATTAAAGAACAAAAACTGACAGGCGGTGGTTGTATGAGCAGATTTTTAGTAAGTGTTATAATGCCTAATTATAACGGAGAAAAATATATTAAAATGGCTATTGATTCTGTTCTTGATCAGACATTAAAAGGTGATATACAGTTAATAGTAATTGATGATTGCTCAATTGACAAAAGTGTAGATGTTATAATGCAACTGATGGATGCTCGTGATGCAAATAGAAAAGAATTTTTTATAAAAAATGATACAGTTGACGAGTATTATAAATACAGTTGCTTTGAAATATTTAATGGCGATTATGTCAGGAATATAATTGTATTGGAAAGCAGGAAAAATTTCGGAGTTGCACGTTCAAGAAATTTGGGTTTTGAAATAGCTTTCGGAAGTTTCATTGCACTTTTGGATAGTGACGATTACTGGGATTTAAATAAATTAGAAATTCAGTTAAAGGCCTTTGAGGATAAGGAATGTGTTATTTGTGGCAGTTCAAGGGAGTTGATAAATGAAGACGGCAGCCGAACTGGAAAAATAATCTCCATGCCCCCAAAGGTAACCAGAAAAATGCTGTTATATACAAATAGCATCCCCTGTTCGTCTGTGGTTCTTAGGTCGTCAGTTACCAAAGAATATAAAATGACAAATGATAATCTTCACGAAGATTATATAATGTGGCTTAATATTTTAGAGGATTATCCTTACGCCATAGGTATAGATAAACCACTGTTAAAGTCACGATTATCAATAGGTGGAAAATCCAGAAATAAGTTCCGGTCAGCAAAGATGCAATATGGAGCATATAGACATATTGGATTAAATAGTTTGACTTCTTTATATTACTTGTTTTTCTACATTATTAATGGTATATTTAAATATCGTAGATAAAAAATATGGACTTGGCTCTTTTTAGAGGCGAGTCTTTTAATGTAATTTTGGAGGAAGAAATGAAACGTTTTATTAGCGATATTCAAGATAATTTTAAATATTTGATATATTCAGCGAAATCCGAGTTGAAAGCTGAAGTCGCAAATTCTTATCTAAACTGGATATGGTGGGTTTTACAACCTTTATGTTTTATGTTGATATATACCTTTATGTTTTCGGTTGTATTTAATGCCAGAGAAGATTACTTTCCAATTTTTATTTTTATTGGTATAACCATGTGGGATTTCTTTAATAAAAATATCACACAAAGCGTAAAAATGATAAAAAGAAATAAACCTATTGTGACAAAGGTGTATGTCCCAAAATTTATTTTAACTATATCAAAAATGTTTGTTAATGGATTTAAAATGGCCATTAATTTTGGAATCATAGTAGCCATGATGATAGTATTTAAAGTTCCTGTCTCAATCAACTTATTATACTTAATTCCTTTAATGGTTACTTTATGGGTTATTACATTTGGGTGCATGTGTATTGTAATGCATTTTGGGGTATTTATAGAAGATTTGAGCAATGTTATAACAATTGTATTTAAGATGTTATTTTATATGACAGGAGTTTTTTATGATATTCATAAACGAATTGGTAAAAGCTATCCTGAACTTGCAAATTTTATGGGAAATTATAATCCTATGGCCTATTTGGTTTCTTCTGTAAGAAAATGCCTTATTTATACCGGAGAACCGGATTTGAAATTTCTGGTGATGTGGTTTGCTATTGGAATAATTCTTAGTGTAATTGGTGTGAAAATAATATATAAATACGAAAATGGATATGCAAAGGTGGTTTAATGATGAATATGGAAGAAAATGAAAATCAGGAAATTGCTATTACAGTAAAAGATTTAAAAATAGTTTACAGAAGCCTTAAAACTTATTCATTAAAGAAAAGTCTGTTAAGACTAAAAAAAGTTGAAAAACAGACATTTGAAGCAGTAAAGGGAGTCTCTTTTGAAGTTCCAAAGGGACAAATTCTTGGAATAACAGGAAAAAACGGAAGTGGTAAGTCTACTATGTTAAGAGCTCTTGCAGGTGTATTTGCTCCTGATGCCGGTTATATAGATCTTCATGGTAATTCAGTATCATTGTTGGCTATTGGCGTAGGTTTTAATAAAGCTTTAACCGGTCGTGAAAATATTATGCTTTCTGGGATGCTCCTTGGTTTTACTGAAGAATTTGTTCGTTCAAAAATAGATGAAATTATCGAATTTTCCGGTGTTGGAAAGTTTATTGATATGCCGGTAAGCACATATTCCAGTGGAATGTTTTCAAAATTGGCATTTTCAATTACTGCGATATTAGAAACAGATATAATGCTTATTGATGAAGTATTAAGTGTTGGAGATGTAAAATTTAAAAAGAAAAGCTATCAAAAGATGAAAAGTCTTATTTCAAATAAAGACAGAACAGTTGTTATTGTTTCCCACAGTTTATCAACTTTAAGTGAGCTATGTGATACTATTCTTTGGATGCATGAAGGGGAAATAAAAGAAATAGGTGAACCCAAAGTAGTATTGGAACATTATAAAGAATTCATGAAATAGAATAGAAAGGACATGAAAAATGAGTAAAGTAAGAACAAGATTTGCACCTAGTCCAACAGGAAGAATGCATGTTGGAAATTTAAGAACAGCGCTTTATGCCTACTTAATTGCAAAGCATGAAGGTGGAGATTTTATTTTAAGAATAGAGGATACAGACCAGGAAAGATATGTTGAAGGGGCTGTAGATATTATTTATAGAACTCTTGAAGCAACAGGTTTGGTTCATGATGAGGGACCGGATAAGGATAAGGGAGTTGGCCCATATGTTCAAAGTGAACGTCAGGAAGCCGGAATCTATTTGAAATATGCAAAAGAACTTATAGATAAAGGTGAAGCATATTATTGTTTTTGTGACAAAGAAAGACTTGATACTCTGGTACAGGAAGTAGCAGGAAAAGAAATATCAATATATGATAAGCATTGTCTTTCACTTTCAAAAGAAGAGGTTGAGGAGAAGTTAAAAGCCGGCGTTCCTTATGTTATCAGACAGAATAATCCAAGAACCGGCACAACAACATTTCATGATGATATATATGGAAATATAACTGTTGATAATGCAGAATTGGATGATATGATTTTAATTAAATCTGATGGATACCCGACATATAATTTTGCCAATGTAGTAGATGATCATCTTATGGGTATAACACATGTTGTAAGAGGAAATGAGTATCTTTCTTCTTCACCAAAATATAACAGGCTTTATGAGGCATTTGGATGGGATGTTCCGGAATATATTCATTGTCCGTTAATTACAGATATGGAACATAAAAAATTAAGCAAAAGAAGCGGTCATTCATCCTACGAAGACCTTATTGAGCAGGGATTTTTAAATGAAGCTGTTGTGAACTTTGTTGCTTTACTTGGCTGGAGTCCGTTGGGAAATGAAGAAATATATTCATTAGAAGAACTTGTTAAGATTTTTGACTATCATCATATCAATAAAGCTCCTGCAGCATTTGATATTGTAAAATTAAAATGGATGAATGGTGAATATATCAAGAAGATGGATTTTGATGCTTTTTATGAAAGAGCATTACCGTTTATTAAAGAAGTAATTACAAAAGATTACGATTTGAAAAAAATTGCAGAGCTTGTTAAAACAAGAATTGAAATATTCCCGGATATTAAAGAACATATAGATTTCTTTGAAAAAGTTCCGGAATATGATATTTCAATGTATAAACATAAAAAGATGAAAACTACAGAAGAAAGTTCTCTTGAAGTATTAAAAGAACTATTGCCTGTTTTTGAAAAACAGGAAGATTACAGTAATGATGCCTTATATGCAACCTTAAAAGACTATGTTGAGAAAAAGGGATGCAAAAACGGTTATGCCATGTGGCCTGTAAGGACAGCTTTGTCTGGAAAACAGTCCACGCCAGGAGGAGCTACTGAAATTATGGAAATTCTTGGTAAAGAAGAGTCCATAAACAGAATAAAAGCAGCAATAGAAAAATTATCATAAAATAATATTTATTGCTTAGAAAAAAACATTTAAAAATGAGATATTGACTGCAGGTTCATAAAAAAATGGACCTGCAGAAAAAATGTATAAAAATAGGTTTTGGAAAATTAAATTTTGTGACTTTAGTGATTAGGTAAAAAGATGAATCTATTTCATTTTATAATATGTATTTAGTATGGATTTGCAAATTTATAAATATTGCCCCCTAGTAAGGAGAAACATTTAATGGAAATTGTAAAAATTAATGAAATACCGGTTGGAAGTACTATAATGGTCTGTTTTTATATGAAAACTCAATATTCATTTCATAGTAAAGTATTGTATCATAGCAAATACGGCACTATTATCACGCCAATACGTGTTAATAAAAGTGTGTTAAATTTTGATGGTTCAAAATTAAAAATATCAGTAATGTGGAGCAGGAAAAACAGCACCCCTGTCATATGGAGAAATTGCAGATTAAAACTTGTCATGTATAAAGGTCATAAGTTGTATCTGCTAAGAACAATAGGTAACGGTGCCAGTGAAAACAGAAGAGCCAACTTCAGGGTGCCTGTTTCAAAGAAATGTGAAATATCAATGGCTTATAAATCTGTATATGATGGAGTCGTTACAGACATAAGTGATTCCGGAATGGGGGTCATTTCCAATAGAGATACAGATAAATCGGCAATGGGAAGCAAGGTGCGTGTTGCATTTAAAGATGTTCCTTTCAACTACATTTTTGTTTTATCGGGAGAAATAATTAGAGAGAAACAATTAAGAGAGGACAGGGTTTTTTATGGAATACAATTCACAAAAAACTATCCAAATCTGGCAACCTACTGTTCCCTAAAGCAAAGAGAAATATTGTTTAGTAATTCAAATAACAAAAGAAAATTTGATTATACGCCATTTAAGAATGTGGTAACCAAAATATCATAAAAGGAGCATTACATACTAAATGGAGTTAGAATATAATGAGTCTCAATTGGAGGCTTTACAACACCATGATGGACCTTGTCTGTGTATAGCAGGTCCTGGAAGTGGTAAAACCGCTACAATCAGTGGAAGAATTAAAAATCTAATAGAACAATTCGGAGTTAATCCATCTAATATACTTGTTATTACTTTTACAAAAGCAGCAGCAGTTCAGATGAAGAATCGTTTTGAAAAACTGATAGGAGAAAGCCTGCCTGTCAGTTTCGGAACTTTTCACGCTATTTATTTTAAGATATTAAAGTATGCTTATCATTATACTGCTGCCAATATAGCAAGTGAAGAAGTCAAAAGGCAGCTTGTGAAAGAAATTGTTAATCAAATGAGTTTTGATACAGATGATATTAATGATTTTATAAGCGATGTGTGTTCTAAGATAAGCACTGTAAAAAATGAGCAGCTTGATATATCTAATTATTATCCGGAAGGCATGACAATTGAAGAATTCAGATTTATATATGGCAATTACCAAAAAGCTTTAAGGTCCAGGGCGCTTATTGATTTTGACGATATTATGGTGTTTTGCTATGATTTGTTGTCACAAAGACCGGATATATTAAAAGCCTGGCAAAACAAATATCAATATATTTTAGTTGATGAATTCCAGGATATAAATCGTTTGCAGTTTGAAATCTTAAGACTAATTGCAAAAGGAAGAGAAAATATATTTGTAGTTGGTGATGATGACCAGTCTATATATAAATTTCGTGGGGCGCATCCCGGGATAATGAAAAGTTTTTTGAAATATTATCCATCTTCAAAACAGGTGATTTTAAAAATAAATTACAGGTCAACAAAAAGTATTGTAGATGCATCAAAGAATCTTATTAAAAATAATAAAAATCGATTTAAAAAGGATATTACACCATTTAATGAGATTTATGACCCAGTTGTAACCTTAAATTTTAAGAATCAAATTGAGGAAGCCTTATTTATCATAAAAACAATAAATAAAAATGTGTCGCAGGGAAAAAAATATAGTGACCATGCTGTAATTTTTAGAACAAACAATCAGGCGATAATGCTTATTTCCAAGGCAATAGAATTTAATATGCCTTTTATAATGAAAGATATGGTTGCTAATATCTATGACCATTGGATAGCAAAAGATATTTATACATATTTTAATATGGCTTATGGCTCAAGAAGAAGAGAAGATTTTTTAAGAGTTGTTAGCAAACCTAATCGTTATATCAGCCGAAAAGCTCTGGATACACCTGTTATCGAATTTGATGATTTAAGAAAAATGTTATCGGATAAAGAATGGATGCTTGAAAGGGTTGACAAAATGGAATGTGACCTGAACATGCTAAAAGGTATGCCTCCATATGCTGCAATAGATTATATATATCGTGGAATCGGTTACCTAGATTATCTTAAAGAATATGCCAAATTCAGAAATATTAAGGAAGATGAGCTTATTGATACAGCCATAGAAATTCAGGAAAGTGCAAAAGATTATAAAACACTGGAAGAATGGTATAGTTATATAAAAGAATATTCTGAAAAATTAAAAAAACAGTATTCAGTAAAAAAAGACTCTAATGAAGACCTGACTGAATTTGTAACCATGCATGGAGCTAAAGGTCTGGAGTATGACACAGTTTTTATAATTGATGCTAATGAAGGTATAACACCTTATAAAAAAGCATTAACTCCTGCGGATCTTGAAGAAGAAAGAAGAATGTTTTATGTAGCAATGACAAGAGCGAAAAGAAAACTTTATATTTCTTCAATAAAAGAGCGTTACAACAAAGAACTTGAGGTATCCAGATATCTAGGAGAACTTTTATTTGACAGGGAAAATTTAAAAGAAGGACAGGAAATTATCCATAAAACCTATGGAAAATGTACCGTAAAGAAAGTAAAAAATGGTAAAATATATCTTCGTTCAAAAGAAAAAGATTTAGTTTTAGACCTTGATTTTGTAATAAGTAAGGGACTTATAAAGTTTACATAGAAAAACCACAGTTATAAAAAGAATTATAACTGTGGTTTATTTTGTATGTCTTATTCCTCAGCGTTTTCGGCTTCTTCCATAATTCTAACGAATTCGTCAGTTGCCTTGTTGTACTCTTCCTCGCTTTCAATATTGAGGATAACAGGAGTTCCGTTTTCATCTTCATCATAACCATAAAGATAAACATCTTCTCCGATTTGTTCTCCATTTTCGTTGATTGGAAGTAAAGCAATATAATCACTTTCTTCTACTGTAAAAATAGTAAGAACTTTACATTCTAATTCCTGGTCATCATCAAGTGTCAGACTAACAGTGATTCCACCATCTAAATCAGTTGCACCATTTGAAAAATCATTAAAATTGTCACTCATAATAAATCCTTTCATAATTAAAGATATTTTTGCCAAAATCATTTAAACAAAATTATTACACACATATAAATCCGCGTATTGTCACCTATACGCCCTAATAAGATAACAAAAAAAATTGCCGATTGCAAGGGCATTTAATTAAAATTAATAAATTTAGTTGACTTTATTAAAATTTATAATAAAATAGAAATTGTATAAATAATCTTAAGAAAGTCCCGTATAAAGGGAAAAAAATAACATAGGGGGATATACTTTTCGTGTTAGAAACAAGTGAACGTGGGAATGTCCATGCCGATATTCAAAAAAAATCTTTTAAGGGTAACAACAATAATGGCGGAAATCGGGAGCGAAAATTCCGGGATAAGGATGGAAGTACCCATGTAAACAAAAAAAATCAGGTTGGACAGGATTCTAAAAAGCGTAGCGGTGATTTTAAAAATCAAAATAATGGCGATGCCGGGTTTAGAAAAAATAACTTCCGAAAAAAGGGCGACAATGATGACTACAAAGGCCGCTCAAGTAGTTATCGTGGCAGAGATAATGGCGATTATAAGAAAGATGGTGATTTTAATAACCGCGGTTTTAGGAAAGATGAAGGAAGAGGTAATAACAAAGAAAACAACTATTCCAGAAATAATTCTAAGACGAATGAGAATAAGAGGGAAATAGATAAGTTTAAAGAACAACAGCCCGATAAAATGGAAATAATTAATAGACTTCAGAAAGAAAAGAAGGCTATTCAGAAGAAAAATCAAGATAATAAGAGAAAGAGTAAATCAGCAAGTTCCAGACCTACACCAAGGAAAAAGAGAATCAACAATATTGATTGGACAAAAGAATATGAGAATGATTCTTATGATGATGACGATGCATATTATGATTATTGATTTATTCATTTGAATATGTAATGTTTATAGGCTATTGTAACAGGTATTTACAATAGCTTATTTTTTTAATCAATATAATTCCCCATGGATAATATATAGTACAATATGTTTTAAAAGACATTGACGAAAAATAGACATATTTTCAAAGCTAATGTTTTAGGAAATCAACTGTTAATATATATAAGGAGCAATTATGGAAATAAGCATCAAACGCAATGAGCTACCTAATAAATTTCCAGGTGGCATAATAGATAAAAGAAAAATCTATTATTCCTGCTATAAGAAGGGACGCAAATCCCTGGTTTTAAGGATTTTTCACAGGATAAAAAAAGAATACAAAAAATATTGTGATATAAAACTGAATGATGAATATCTGGTAGATGATTTTTTTTCAGTTGTTATAAGTGGTATTTCAACCGTTGATATTGCATATGTTCTTTTGGAAAACAATAAAGAGATAGTGGACGAATATGCATATCAGGTATTTGGACTTAGAAATTATGGTGAAAAACATAAAGATATTAAATATGGCTTTTTAGACATAAACAAATATGAAATCCATAATAACAGACCATTCATAACAGAACACGAGGCTATTATGTATAATCTTCATGTAAGGGGTTTTTCAAAAAATAATAAAAAAGATTCTTATGGTACATTTAAAAATATCACCGAAAGAAAGGATTACTTCTTAGAACTGGGTATTAACCAGATACTTTTAATGCCTGCTTATGAGTTTGATGAAATAGAAAAAGATGGAAGTATTAATTATTGGGGATACAAGGAAGGGTATTATTTTGCACTAAAATCATCTTATAGCGGTCATAAAGATCTTACAAATGAATTTCATGAAATGGTAGATACTCTCCATAAAAATGGCATCGAAATAATAATGGAATTTTATTTCACTAAGACTATTAATCCCTTATTGATTATACAGGTTTTGCTTTTTTGGAAAAAATTCTATAATATTGATGGCGCGTTTTTAATGGGACCTGCCTTTATACCATGGGAGGTAATAGCAAATCATCCACAGTTACATGATTTTAAGATATATGGTAACTATATTGATAAGAGTGTTGTTTTGGATGAGAAGGCAAGTGTAAAATGTATTAATGATGAATTTTTATATGTTTCAAGACGATTTGCCAATACAAAAGAAAATGTATTGGGAAATCTGATACCTTTTTATGAATATAATAAAGACATAAATGTGTCTTATCTTGCTTTGCATGACGGTTTTACTTTATATGATTCTGTATCCTACACCAGAAAGCATAATGAGGCAAACAAGGAAAACGGAAGAGATGGCAGTGATTATAATGTAAGTTGTAATTATGGAGTAGAGGGTGTTACAAAAAATAAAGTTGTTTTAGATAGAAGATTAAGAAAAATAAAGGCTCTTTATACCCTGTTGTTTTTGGCAAAAGATATTCCTGTTATTTTTTCCGGGGATGAGTGTTTAAACAGCCAGGCAGGGAATAATAATCCATATTGTCAGGATAATAATATTGGCTGGATATCCTTCAATAATTCAAAAAGGGCTTTGGAGCTTCAAAATTATATAAAAAAACTCATTTTATTCAGAAAATCTTCAAAAATTTATGAAATAATACCAAACAAGTCTAGAAATAAGGGAAAGGATAAATTACCTGATATTTCATTTCATCAAGATTATGGATGGTATGTTGACTATGAAAGAGCTTTAAAATACTTTGGTATTTTATTTGTTACAGAAGATAAATATTATTATGCCGGAGTTAATTTTGAAAATATAAGCAGAAAAACAGCTATTCCTAACATTGATAATGATAAAAAATGGAAATTAGTTTTAAATTCAGCAGGAGATGACAATGAACTTCAATTAAGTGAAAAATATCTTACAGTAGATACCGACAGTGTTATCATACTTGAAAGGGAAAGATAATGGAAATAATAATTGAAAAATACAATAATTTTAGGAATAAATGTGGAATCAGTTCCTTTACTTTAAAGGTAATAGCTATTCTTGCAATGCTGACAGACCATATTGG
Source organism: Acetitomaculum ruminis DSM 5522 (assembly GCF_900112085.1). Classification (GTDB taxonomy): domain Bacteria; phylum Bacillota; class Clostridia; order Lachnospirales; family Lachnospiraceae; genus Acetitomaculum; species Acetitomaculum ruminis. The sequence continues at coordinate 93,131 of NZ_FOJY01000002.1, read as the reverse complement.
TAGAATTTTTCAATTAGAATATCCTGTTTTTAATATAATAGGAAGAATTTCTTTTCCCATATTTGCATTTTTACTTGTAATTGGCGCAAGTCATACTTTTGATATTAAAAAATACAAATTAAGAATCCTGATTTTTGCATTAATTTCCGAGATTCCCTTTGATATGGCCTTATATGGAGAAATATTTCATTTTTCTTCTCAAAATGTCATGTTCACACTTTTTATTGGGCTATATATGATTGAGGAACTGGAAAAAAACAGTAGCATATATATTAAAGCTGTAATTATAATTATAGCATTACTGTGGAGCGATTTTATGTATTGCGACTATGGAGAATATGGAATTATGCTGATTCTGGTATTTTATTATCTGCGAGAATATTTTTTGGCAGATATAGCAGGAACTTGCATAGTGGAGCTGGCTTCACCATTTAATAATCAGGTATTTGCTATATTAGCCCTGATTCCGATTTATCTGTATAATGAAAAGCAGGGTATAAAAATGAAATGGATTGCATATGTTATATATCCATTTCATTTTATAATTCTTTTCCTTATCAAACGAATAATAGTGTACAGCACTTAAAAAGAGGTAATTATTATGAATGTTTTGGGACATTTGAATACAATTGTTAAACATAAAAAATTAGTGGGAGAGATGTGCTTTAGGGTAGGACTTTACAAGCAGGGACTGTTACATGACCTGTCCAAGTTTTCACCGGTGGAATTTTTGGTTGGCTGTAAATACTTTTATGGCGATAAAAGTCCTAATTATGGGGAAAGACTGGACAAGGGATATTCTTCTGCCTGGCTTCATCATAAAGGAAGAAACAAACACCATTATGAATACTGGATTGATTATAGCATGAAAAAAGGCGAAGTCATGGCCGGTTCTAAGATGCCTTTTAATTATGTTGCTGAAATGTTCATAGACAGAGTAGCAGCCTGCAAGGTTTATTATAAAGAAAAATATGAGGACAAAACTCCCTATGATTATTATCTGTTAGGCAAAAGTAAGATGGTTATCCATCCCGTAAGTCAAAGACAGTTAAAATTGTTGCTGGAAATGCTTAGAGATTATGGTGAAGATTACACCTTTGACTATTTAAAAAGAGCCTTAAAAAAATACAGACGCATTCAATTTAAAGAGGCTCTCAAAAAAACATTTTGCAAAAAAAATAAAAAAGAAGACAAAAAAAATTAGAAAAATAAAAGATTCCCCGCGTATGATATGTATGATACGAAGGGGAATCTTTTTAATAAAAAAATTTTTTCATGTCATTTGGCATATCGATTTCAAAGTGCATATTCTTATTATCTATCGGATGTGGAAAATCAAGACAGCTAGAATGTAAAGCCTGTCTATTTATTATTGAGTAATCCGGATTATAAAGAAAATCGCCTGGTAGAGGATGTCCGATAAAATCCATATGCACCCTTATCTGGTGAGTTCTTCCTGTTTCTAAATGAATTTCCAGTAAGCTGTATTTTCCTGAAGATAGAATAGGTTTGTAATGGGTAATTGCTTTTTCTCCACTTTTATAATCTACGCATCTTTCGATAATTGATTCTGATTTTCTGGCAATTGGAGCATCAATGGTACCGGAATCATAAACCATTCCTCTTACTATCGCAAGATAAGTTCTTTTAATCATTTTCTTGGTAATCATGTCATATAAAAGACAACCTGAAAGAGGATTTTTTGCAATGATGGTAAGACCTGTTGTATCCTTGTCAAGTCTATTTATACATCTGAAAATAAAGTTTTCTTCGTCTTTGTAATAGTAGGTAACTGCATTGGCCAAAGTGTTGGTATAGTTATTTATAGAAGGATGTACAGGCATTCCGGCAGGTTTATTAATAACCAGAATATCCTCGTCTTCATAAACTATTTCAAGAGGCATTCTGGTAGGCAGGATATTATTTTCATCAAAAATGTCTTTAATAAATATTGTTAAGGTATCATTTTCTTTTAAAACATAATTTACATATTCCCACTTTCCATTAATTAAAATACCTTCTTTTGTTTTCTTTAATCTTGTAATAAGCTTGCTGCTAAGCCCGTTTTCCTTTAAAAAATCCTGAATTTTTTTCCCTGTATCTTCTATTTTAATGTTATAAGTTATAGTTCGATTCATTTTATTTTGTAAAAAACCTTTTAATATTTTCTATTTGATTTGTCATAGATAAAAGAAGCATATCTAAAACAGTGATGGCAGACATGGCTTCTACTACAACTACGGCTCTTGGAACAATAACCGGGTCATGGCGGCCTTTAATATTAATTTGGATGTTTTCTTTCGATTTATTTATAGTATTCTGGCTTGCAGCTATTGAAGGGGTGGGCTTTATATAAGCTTTAAACTTAATATCAAAACCTTCACTGATACCTCCCGTTATGCCTCCGGAATGATTTGTATTTTTACAAATCACACCTTTTTCGTTGTAGTAATAAGAATCATTATTATTTAAACCGGTGTTTTTAGATGCTTCAATTCCATCTCCGATTTCAAAGCCTTTAACAGCGCCGATAGAACAGATACTGTGTGCTAAAACAGCATTTAATTTATCAAAACATGGTTCGCCAACTCCGGAAGGAAGTCCCTTAATAATACATTCAATACTGCCTCCGGAAGAATTTTTTTCTTTTATGCATTTTTCCAAATATTTCTCAGCTTTTATAAAAGCCTCTCTATCTGGCATATATAAAGCATTTTCCTTTGCCTGGTTCATATCAAAGTTACTCTTATCAATGCTTACAGGTCCGATAGAAGAAGTGTAGGCATTGATTATTATACCTAATTCTTTTAATATTTTAACTGCGATTGCTCCGGCAGCAACTCTTCCTATGGTTTCCCTTCCGGATGAGCGTCCGCCACCTCTGTAATCCCTGAATCCATATTTTTCATCAAAAGTATAATCTGCATGTCCGGGTCTGTAATAGGAAGAAATTTCTGAGTAATCCTTAGAATGATGATCTTCGTTAACAACCATTAGAGAAATAGGTGTACCGGTGGTTTTTCCGTCAAAAACCCCCGACATAATTTTTACAAGATCATTTTCTTTTCTTTTAGTTGTAAATTTTGAAGTACCAGGTTTTCTTCTGTCTAAAAAAATCTGAATATCTTCCTCATTTAGTTCAAGACCGGCAGGTACACCGTCAATGACAACTCCTACTCCAAAACCATGGGATTCTCCCCAGGTGGATATTTTAAAAATATTACCTAAAACTGAACCTGACATAGTAAACTCCTTTTTATAAATAATATTTTTTCTGTATCACGAAATCAGAAAAAACTTTAGCGCGTTAATTTAGTCAGTTTATTATTATAAATTAGTTTTGAATACATGTCAAAACGCCAAGTTGATATCATCCCAAAATTATGATAAAATATGCCGATACATGCAAAATTGAAATGAGGATTATAGAATGTTTGAAATAAAGAATATAGATGGATGCGCAAAATCGGGTATTTTTAAAACAGTTCATGGTGATATAAAAACACCGGTATTTATGAATGTAGGAACAGCTGCTGCTATAAAAGGGGCTGTATCCACAGTAGATTTAAAAAATATCAACACTCAGGTTGAACTTTCCAATACATATCATCTTCATGTCAGACCGGGAGATAAAATAGTTAAAGAAATGGGCGGACTTCATAAATTTATGAATTGGGACAGACCTATTCTTACTGACTCAGGTGGATTTCAGGTTTTTTCTCTTGCAAAACTCAGGAAGATAAAAGAAGAAGGCGTATATTTTAATTCCCATGTAGATGGAAGAAAAATATTTATGGGACCGGAAGAAAGTATGCAGATTCAGTCAAATCTTGCCTCAACCATTGCCATGGCATTTGATGAATGTCCTTCAAGTATGGCTGATAGGGAATATGTTAAAAAATCCGTTGACAGAACAACCAGATGGCTAATCAGATGTAAAAATGAAATAGAGAGATTAAATTCCTTAGAAGACACCATTAATAAAAATCAGATGCTTTTTGGTATAAATCAGGGAGCAATTTTTGATGATATAAGAATAGAACATGCAAAAGAAATATCAGATCTTAATCTTGACGGATATGCCATTGGTGGTCTTGCAGTAGGAGAAAGCCACGAAGAAATGTATCATGTGATAGAAAAAGTTGTACCATATCTTCCTTCAAACAAACCGGTTTATTTAATGGGAGTTGGAACTCCTTCAAATATCCTTGAAGCTGTAGAAAGAGGAGTGGACTTTTTTGATTGTGTTTATCCTTCAAGAAACGGTAGACATGGACATGTTTATACAAATCATGGAAAATTAAATCTTTTAAACAAAAAATATGAGCTTGATCAAAGACCTATAGAAGAAGGTTGCGGATGCGAAGCTTGTACCCATTTCACCAGAGGATATATCAGACACCTTTTAAAAGCAAAGGAAATGCTTGGCATGAGATTATGCGTCCTTCATAACCTTTATTTCTACAATAATATGATGGAAGAAATCAGACAGGCTATTGATAATAATGAGTTTGCAGCCTATAAAAAAAGAAAAATTGACGGATTTAATGCCGGAGAATAATAATTAATAAGGATAATAATAAAATAATTATAAAACAAAAGTATTCTAAAAATAAAAAAAGGCTTGATGTTAATCAAAATCTTGTGTAGAATAATTTACGTTATAGTTTTTAAGAATCTTTAGGAGGTAATGATATGGCATTAGCTAATATTTTAGCTACAAGTGGTACAGGTAGTTCCACAATGAGTAATTTATTTGTTGTCGGATGGCTTGCAATTTTATTCGTATTTATGTATTTTGTAATATTTCGTCCACAGCAAAAGGATGCTAAGCGCAAGAAGGCTATGCTTGCAGATTTAGAGGTTGGGGATACAATTCTTACAACAAGTGGATTTTATGGAGTTTGTATTGATATTTCAGATGATACTATAATAGTAGAATTTGGAAATAACAAAAATTGTCGTATACCTATGCAGAAAGCAGCAATAGTAGAAGTTGAAAAAGTTGCTGATGCTACAGGTACAGAGAAAAACGATAAAGTAGAAATCAAAAAGAAATAAGAACTATTTTATATAATAGAAATCTCAGCTATCTGGGATTTCTATTATTTATAAATCTGATTTTAACGGATTAAAGTGAAAAATAATTAAAGAATTAAAGTGCAGATGTATTTAATATAAAAAGTAACTATGTAAAAAGAAAGGGATATTCAAAATGGAAAAAAATATAGCAGTAATAAAAGGTGATGGAATAGGGCCTGAGATTGTTAATGAAGCTATAAAAGTCCTTGATAAAATTGGTGAAGTGTATGGACACACATTTCACTATACAGAGGTGTTAATGGGGGGAGCCTCAATTGATGCATGCGGTGATCCGCTTACGGATGAAGCAGTAGAACAGTGTAAAAAAAATGATTGTGTGTTATTGGGTTCTATAGGTGGAGATACCACCAAATCCCCTTGGTATAAATTACCAGCAGATAAAAGACCGGAAGCAGGATTGTTGAAACTTAGAAAATCTCTTAACCTTTTTGCAAACTTAAGACCGGCATTGTTATATGATGAGCTTAAAGCAGCATGTCCTTTAAAAGAAGAAACTATGGAAAAGGGCTTTGATATGGTTATAGTAAGAGAATTAACCGGAGGTCTGTATTTTGGCGAAAGAAGTACCGTTACCGAGGATGGCATATTGGTAGCGAGGGACTCTCTTAAATACAATGAAAATGAAATAAGAAGAATTGCTATAAAAGGATTTGAAATAGCAATGAAAAGAAGAAAAAAAGTTACAAGTGTAGATAAGGCAAATGTTTTGGATTCTTCCAGATTATGGAGAAAAATTGTTGAGGAGGTAGCTGAGGATTTTCCTGAAGTTACTTTAGAGCATATGCTGGTTGATAATTGTGCCATGCAGCTGGTTAAAGACCCGGGACAGTTTGATGTTATCCTTACAGAAAACATGTTTGGAGATATTTTATCTGATGAAGCCAGTATGGTCACCGGTTCAATCGGGATGCTTTCTTCAGCAAGTTTAAATGAAACCAAATTTGGGCTTTATGAGCCAAGTCATGGTTCTGCTCCGGATATTGCAGGAAAAAATATAGCAAATCCTCTTGCCACTATAGCTTCTGCGGCAATGATGTTGAGATTTTCTTTAGACCTTGAAAAAGAGGCAGACTCCATTGAATCAGCCATAAAACAGGCCTTAAAGGATGGATATAGAACAATAGATATAATGTCAGAGGGAAAAAGACAACTATCCACTTCTCAAATGGGTGACATTATAGCTTCATATATTAAATAAGAACTACGAAAGGAGGAACTGCCGTTAACTTACTATTCGGCAGAAGATTAAATATGAAAAGTGATTCAGTAAGAAAAGGTGTACAACAGGCACCACACAGATCTTTGTTTAATGCATTAGGTTTAACTAAAGAAGAGATGGAAAGGCCACTTGTCGGTATTGTAAGTTCGTACAATGAAATCGTTCCGGGACATATGAATCTGGATAAAATTGTAGAAGCCGTTAAACTTGGCGTTGCAATGGCAGGTGGAACTCCGATAGTATTTCCGGCAATAGCTGTCTGTGATGGTATTGCCATGGGACATGTTGGAATGAAATATTCTCTTGTTACAAGGGACTTAATAGCAGATTCTACAGAGTGTATGGCATTAGCTCATCAGTTTGATGCTTTGGTTATGGTGCCAAACTGTGATAAAAATGTGCCGGGATTATTAATGGCAGCAGCCAGAGTCAATGTTCCTACTGTTTTTGTATCAGGTGGTCCAATGCTTGCAGGACATGTAAATGGTAGAAAGAGAAGTCTTTCAAGCATGTTTGAGGCAGTTGGAGCATATGCTGCAGGTACAATCGATGAAAATGAACTGGAAGAATTTGAAAATAAGGTATGTCCTACCTGTGGTTCATGTTCAGGTATGTACACAGCAAACAGTATGAACTGTCTTACAGAGGCAATAGGTATGGGATTACAGGGTAACGGAACCATTCCTGCAGTTTATTCTGAGAGAATAAAACTTGCAAAACATGCCGGAATGAAAGTAATGGAACTTTACGAAAAAAATATCAGACCAAGAGATATTCTTACAAAAGAGGCATTTATAAACGCATTGACAGTAGATATGGCTCTTGGATGTTCAACCAATACCATGTTACATTTGCCGGCTATTGCTCATGAAGCAGGTGTAGATTTAAATGTAGACATTGCAAATGAAATAAGTTCAAAAACACCAAATCTTTGTCATCTTGCTCCGGCTGGTCCTACTTATATGGAAGATTTAAACGAAGCAGGTGGGGTTTATGCCGTAATGAAAGAGCTTGATAAGTTAAATCTGTTAAATCTTGATCTTATTACAGCAACAGGAAAGACTGTAGGGGAAAACATTAAAAACAGTGTAAATAAAAATCCTCAGGTTATCAGAACTGTTGAAGACCCTTATAGCAAAGATGGTGGAATAGCTGTATTAAAAGGAAATCTTGCACCTGATTCAGGTATAGTAAAGCGTTCCGCTGTTGCACCTGAGATGATGGTACATGAAGGCCCTGCAAGAGTCTTTGATTGTGAGGAAGATGCCATAGATGCTATAAAAGGTGGAAAAATAGTTGCAGGGGATGTTGTGGTTATTAGATATGAGGGACCAAAAGGCGGTCCTGGTATGCGTGAAATGCTCAACCCTACATCCGCCATTGCCGGAATGGGATTAGGAGAAAGTGTAGCATTAATAACAGATGGAAGGTTTTCTGGAGCCTCAAGAGGAGCATCTATCGGACATGTTTCTCCTGAAGCAGCAGTTGGAGGAAACATTGCATTGGTAGAGGAAGGGGATATTATAAAAATTGATATTCCTAATAATACCCTGAACTTTGTTATCTCTGACGAAGAACTTGAGAAAAGAAGGGCAAACTGGAAACCAAGACAGCCAAAAATTACAAGTGGATATCTGGCGAGGTACCATGAACTTGTGACTTCCGGAAATAAAGGGGCAATATTAGAAATCCCTAAAAAATAATAGATTTAATAACAATATGAAAGGCGGAATTGACATATGTTACTTACCGGATCCCAAATAGTAATTGAATGTTTGAAAGAACAGGGAGTTGACACGGTTTTTGGCTATCCTGGAGGTGCAATTTTAAATATTTATGATGAATTATATAAACACAGTGGAGAAATAAGACATGTTTTGACTTCCCACGAGCAGGGTGCATCTCATGCAGCTGATGGTTATGCAAGAGCGACGGGAAAAGTAGGAGTATGCTTTGCTACTTCGGGTCCTGGGGCAACAAATCTTGTTACAGGTATAGCGACTGCGTATATGGATTCCATACCTATTGTTGCCATAACTGCCAATGTAGGTGTGGCGGCTCTTGGAAAGGACAGTTTCCAGGAAATTGACATAGCAGGTGTTACTATGCCTATTACAAAGCATAATTTTATTGTTAAAGATGTAAACAGACTTGCTGATACCATCAGAAGAGCCTTTATAATTGCAAAAAAAGGAAGACCTGGACCTGTTTTAGTTGATATTACCAAGGATGTTACTGCAAATAAAACAGAATATGAATACAAAGAACCGGTAACAGTTAAAAGAAGGACTAATACCATCATAGATGCTGATATAGACAAAGCAGTTGAAATGATAAATGCTTCACAAAAACCTTTCCTGTTTGTGGGAGGTGGATGTGTTATTTCTGATGCATCACAAGAGCTTATTGAATTGGCTGAAAAAATAGATGCACCGGTTACAGACTCATTAATGGGTAAAGGAGCATTTCCGGGTGTAAATGAGCGTTATACAGGTATGCTTGGTATGCATGGAACGAAAGCAGCCAATCTTGGTGTATCACAATGTGATGTTTTAATAGCTGTAGGAGTGCGCTTTTCTGACAGGGTAATAGGGAAAGCATCTGCTTTTGCTAAAAATGCAAAAATAATCCATATAGATGTTGATGCAGCTGAAATCAACAAAAATATAAAAACAAATTGCTCTATTATTGGTGATGCCAAGGCAATTTTAAAAAGAATTGTTGAAAAAGTTGATAAAAAAGATAGAAAAGAATGGATGGATATAATTGCTAAACTTAGAGCTAAGTATCCTCTTTCAATAAAAAATGATGTATTAAACGGACCTATGCTTATAGACGAAATCTATAAAGCAACAAAAGGTGAGGCTATAATTACAACAGATGTTGGACAACACCAGATGTGGGCTGCACAGTATTACAAATACACGAAACCAAGGACATTTTTGTCTTCAGGTGGTCTTGGAACCATGGGATATGGTGTAGGAGCCTGTATAGGTGCAAAAGTTGGCAAACCGGATAAAACTGTCATAAATATAGGCGGTGATGGCTGTTTTAGAATGAACATGAATGAAATAGCTACAGCTGCCCGCTACAATATACCTATCATTCAGGTTGTTGTAAATAACCATGTTTTAGGAATGGTAAGACAGTGGCAATCCTTGTTCTATGGTCAAAGATACTCTCAGACTATCTTAGAAGACAAGGTTGACTATGTTAAACTTGCTGAAGCAATGGGAGCAAAGGGCTTAAGAGCTACTAATCCTGAAGAATTTAGAATTGCAATACAAGAGGCTATAGATTCGAAAACTGTAGTTGTAATTGATGCTGTGATTGACAGTGATGAGAAAGTATGGCCAATGGTGGCTCCAAATACACCTATTAGTGATGTGTTTGATGAAAATGATATAAAAAATGGAAAAATGTAGTTCATATTTGTATAAATATTACTATTGACAAATAATTATCAAAGAACTAAAATACATTTAATTTTTAAAATACTTAAAGGAGGAATTAGAAGTGAGTAGAGTGTATAACTTCTCAGCAGGTCCCGCTGTTTTACCTGAAAGCGTTCTTAAAGAAGCAGCAGAAGAAATGTTAGATTATAGAGGAACCGGCATGTCGGTTATGGAGATGAGTCATCGTTCGAAAGCTTTTGATGATATCATTAAAGAGGCAGAAAAAGATATCCGCGAATTAATGGGTATTCCAGATAATTATAAGGTTCTTTTCTTACAAGGCGGAGCATCTCTCATGTTCTCAATGGTACCATTAAACCTCAAAAAAAATGGTGTAGCAGATTACATAATTACAGGTCAGTGGGCTAAAAAAGCTTACAAAGAAGCTGGTAGATTCATAAAGGCAAATGCAGTTGCATCATCAGAGGATAAGACTTTTACATATATTCCGGATTGTTCCGATCTTCCAATTTCAGAGGATGCTGACTATGTATATATATGCGAAAACAATACAATATATGGAACAAAATACAAAACTCTTCCAAATACAAAAGGAAAGACTCTTGTAGCAGATGTTTCATCTTGTTTCTTATCAGAGCCAATAGATGTTTCCAAATACGGAATTGTCTACGGAGGAGTACAAAAGAATGTTGGACCGGCAGGTGTAGTTATTGCGATAATTCGTGAAGATTTAATACCTGAAGAGGATTTAGAAGGAGTTCCAACAATGCTTCAGTTTAAAACTCAGGCTGATGCAGGGTCATTATATAATACACCACCATGTTATGGAATTTATATTTGTGGTAAAGTATTTAAATGGCTTAAAGCACAGGGAGGACTTGAAGCTATTAAAAAGAAAAATGAAGAAAAAGCTAAGATTCTTTATGATTTCCTTGATCAAAGTGAGTTATTTAAGGGAACAGTTGTTAAAGAAGACCGTTCACTTATGAATGTACCTTTTGTTACAGGTGACAAAGATTTAGATGCAAAATTTGTTGCAGAGGCAAAAGAAGCAGGTCTTGAAAATCTTAAAGGACACAGAACTGTTGGTGGAATGAGAGCAAGTATTTACAATGCAATGCCTAAAGAAGGTGTTGAGAAACTTGTTGAATTCATGAAAGAGTTTGAAGCTAAAAATAAATAATTAATCAGATATTGAGAATTACTTTTACTGTGGTATCGATACTGATGCCACAGTAAATTTTTAGATAATGGCTTATTATCAGTAAGTTTTTTTAAGTTTATAATTCACCATGGTAAATTGATAAATGGATGAATTGTACTAGTTTATTTAATGGAGGATAATGAATTGTTTAAATATACATGTTTAAATCCAATCGCAAGATTAGGACTTGATTTAATGACAGATGCTTTTGTAGAGACAGATAAATACGAAGAAGCTAATGCAGTTTTAGTAAGAAGTGCAAAAATGCATGACATGGAATTAGGCGAAGAGCTTTTAGCTATTGCCAGAGCCGGTGCCGGTGTTAATAACATTCCTGTTGAAGAATGTGCAAAGAAAGGAATTGTTGTATTTAATACACCTGGAGCAAATGCCAATGCAGTAAAAGAGCTTGTTATAGCTGGTATGCTTCTTGCATCTCGTGACATTATAGGTGGTGTAAACTGGGTTGATACTCAGGAAGGAAATGAAAATGTTGGAGCAGCAGCAGAAAAACAGAAAAAACAATATGCCGGAGAAGAAATCTACGGTAAAAAACTTGGTGTAATCGGTCTTGGTGCTATCGGAGCAAGAGTTGCAAATGCAGCAAGTGGCCTTGGAATGAAAGTATTAGGTTATGATCCATATATTTCTGTAGATACAGCTTGGAATCTTTCAAGTACTGTAGAACATATTAAAGATATCAATGAAATATTCAAAAATTGTGATTTCATCACTGTTCATGTACCGCTTACAGCTGATACAAAAAATACAATTGATGATAAAGCAATTGAACTCATGAAAGACGGAGTAGTTATCTTAAACTTTTCAAGAGATGGTCTTGTTAATGAAGATGCACTCTTAAAAGGTTTAGAAAACGGAAAAATTAAAAAATATGTTACAGACTTTGCAACACCTGGTGTTATTGGAAACGAGGATACAATTGTTATTCCACACCTTGGAGCTTCAACTAAAGAGGCAGAAGATAATTGCGCAGTAATGGCAGTTAATCAGCTTGTTAACTATATCGAAAATGGTAATATTAAAAATTCTGTAAACTTCCCTAATTGTGACCTTGGTGTTTGTGAGGTTGCAGGAAGAGTTGGTATTTTCCATAAAAATATCACAAATATGATTGGTCAGTTCACAGCAATTCTTGCAGAAGCTGGAATCAACATTGAAAAAATGACCAACCAAAGTAAAGGTGATTTTGCTTATACACTTATTGATACTGCTGCTACAGTTACAGATGATTTAAAAGCAAAAATCGCAGCTGTAGACGGTGTTATTAAAGTCAGAGTAGTAAAATAATAATAATAAACAAATAGAATATAAGAGATGAGTTATGAATTCTAAGTCATTTATCCGGATTTTGAACGCAGTGTAAGCAATCCTCCGCTTCAAAAGCGTAAGCTTTAAGCGGGGGTATAAGCTTACTAGCGTCAGAAGGGGTTAAAGCCCCTTCTGACAGGTGGCACAAAGTGCCACTGCGTTCATGAGGAAGTAGCGAAGCGGATTCCGAATGTCCGCTTTACTATAAAATGGGGAAATGGATACTTAGAAAGAAAGATAGCTCATCTCTTTTTTGTTTTTTACATAAATTGATTGAATATTTTCATATTAATAAAAATTACTAGATTTAGAGTTTTTGATTTTTATTAATAAGTTTAAAATATGATTAGTCAATTTAACGGCAATTGCTTCATATGAAATCTATTATTTGTAATAATTTATAATTGACCGATTGGAATTAGGGCATTAAAATTGTACATGAGCGTTATGAAAATATCTTCTTATCTTGGTAAAAAAGTAAGTAAAATCGCATATTTTTTGCATTTTAAAAAAAGTATTGTATCTTTGATACAAGCTTATTAATAAGTATTCAGTGTTATTCATTTCTATTAATAAATATAAGTCAAATTTTGATTTTTATATCAATTAATTTCTCGATTTTTAATTTATTTTATATACAGTTAAGAGTAATTTAATTAATTGATGACATTAATCTCACAGTTCAACAAATCAAACATAAATTTATACTTAATAATTAATATAATTCTTGTTTATAAAAAATATCAACAAATGTGGTTGACTTCTTTAATAATTATGATACAATTGATTTTGTATTAGGTTATTACTAATGTTGAGTGGACTATTTTAATGAGGAGGTGTTAAGCTTGAAGAAAGTTACTGTAGCAGAGGCTAAGAAGGTTAACGGCGGAAGAAGAAGAGTTTGGCCAAAAGTTTGATTCTTAGACTAATTAATTTAATACTTTAAAAGTGGTAAAGGACGATGTTAACAGCATCGTTCTTTTTTTTGAACGCAGTGTAAGCAATCCCTCGCTTCAAAAGCGTAAGCTATAAGCGGGGGGTATAAGCTCACTAGTGTCAGAAGGGGTTAAAGCCCCTTCTGACAGGTGGCACAAAGTGCCACTGCGTTCATGAGGAAGTAGCGAAGCGGATTCCGAATGTCCGCTTTAATCCTTTAAGGGTTTTTTTTTAATCGTCAAACAGTACTCAGTTTCATATAAAAAAACTTTCCTGACAAATTTAAACCTTGCCAAGAAAGTAAATTATTTTTTGTTATCTGTTATCATTTAAATTGACCATATCTGCGTATAAACCACCGCTGGCCAACAAGTCTTCTCTATGGCCAAATTCACCAACCTGACCATCGTTTAATACCAGAATATCCTTGCAAAAAACAAGGGTATGGAGCCTGTGAGCAATTATTATTTTTATAGGTATATTAGAACTCTCAATGGCTGAAATAACCTTGTTTTCCGTCATAATATCAAGATTACTTGTGGATTCATCCATAATAAGTATATCAGGTTCTTTTATCAATGCCTTGACTATAGAAAGCCTTTGCTTTTCTCCGGATGAGAGATTAGCAGCATTTTCTTCGACTATCATATTTAAGCCAAAAGGATCTTCCTCAAAAAAGTCACCCATGCCAACAAGGTATAAAAGATCGATTATCTTTTGTTCATCAATATCTTCTTTTCCAAATGTCAGATTATTATATAAAGTATCCTGAAACCAGTAATCATTTTGTGAAACATAGGCGATTCTGTTTCTTATTTCACTTAGAGGAAAATTCATCATATCCTCGCCATTTACAAGAATTTCACCTTCTACCGGCTGAAAAAATCCCATTATAAGTTTTGCTAGGGTTGTTTTTCCGGAGCCGCTTAAACCAACAATTCCAAGGGTATCACCTTGAGAGATATTAAAGTTAATGTCATTTAAAACAGGGTCACGCATTCCATATTGGAAGGTCATGTTTTTAAATTCCAGACTTTTAATTTTATCAAGAGTTTTATTTCCCCTGTCAGCTTCCGGGTCCTGAGCGCAGATATCATTTAATCTGTCAATGGAAAGCATCGAGTCTTGTAGCTCATTTTGATTTTGCATAAAAGTTTTAACTGGTCTGAAAATATAATCTATTAAGATATAAGACCACATAAGATTACCAATGGAAAGGGTATTGTTTATTACTGCCAGTCCACAATACAAAAGGGACATGACCATTCCAAAATCAAGGAAAAATCTGACAATATTTTCCTGTCTTTTCTTTTCAAAATAGCTTTTATATTGCTCGTTTTGGTATTGAATTTGCCTCAATCTAAGTTGCTCACCAAAATATTTATAGGCAGCATAGTTTTTTATGGTTTCAATGCCTCGAAAAACCTGTTCCATCAGGGAAATAAAAGAAGCATGTTGTGAAAACTTCTTCCTGTTTAAAAGGTTTAATTTTTTTATCCTCATAAATACCACCGATAGTGACAGGGCAATTGTTCCAACAATAACCAGGAGAATGGAGGGATTTACTTTTATTAAAATAATTAAAGCAAAAATACCCATTATGGCATCAATAATTACATTAATACCGGATTCATACATGACAGTTTTAATATATTCAAATTCCTGGAAACGATTAAGCATTTCCCCTGGAGTCCTGGTTACAAAATAGTTTAAAGGCAGGGTAATCATGTGAGATAAGCTTTCATATAGTAATTCTACATCCAAAAATTTATTGATGGTTACAGAAAGATTCTGTCGTAAAAAGGTTAGTAGAAAAATCAGAATAAATAACCCACAGGTGACCGCCGCAGCAAGGTACATATTAAAATGATTGGCATCCGGTATAAGAAAGTCAACTAAAACAGAGTAGTAGTAGCTGGCTAAAATACTTATTACAGATATAAATGCTGTTACTGAAAACAGGAATACCAAAGAATGTATAGTTTTTTGAGAAATTTTAATAGAATATTTCTCCTTTTCTTCTTTGACGAAGTTTTCATTGGGTTTCATCATCATACAATATCCAGTCCATATGTTTTCAAACTCTTTGACGGTATATTTAATGATACCTAAAGCCGGGTCTCCTACAACCACATATTTGTCGTTGGCTTCGTAAACAATGGAAAAATGTTGCAGGGAATTGTCGACAATTGTATGTACAATTGCCGGATAAGTAAATTCTTCCGTATACATATCCTTGATTTGTGCTTCATAGATTTCAGCATCAAAATTTAAGGCCTGGGCGGCAACACTAAGGCTATATATGCTGTTTCCATTAATATCTGTTTTAGCCAGATTTCTAACCTTGTGAACAGCAATATTGCTTCCGTACATTCTGCATATTGATGCAATGCAGGCAACACCGCAATCCTTTTCATCATGCTGTAAAACTAGTTTCTTTTTCAAAATTCTTCCTCCATTTTTGTGCAAATTAGCAAATTTTTTAAAAAGATACAGATAAATCGTCACTATTTGTACTTATTAGTAAAATTATTAATTATGATGAATTTTATTCATAACTGCATACTGACAATATACATAATTGATTATTTTTTAGGGGATTCTAAACATAAAAACCCCTTAGACTATTTAATAATAAGAAAAATAAGTCGATAATTCTCATAGTGATTAACATATGAATGTTTTTACAAATAATAATTGCAAAATTCTTCTATTTAGTGTATTAATATTTATGGTTATACTATTATTGAAAAAAAGCAATATGTATGTTTTGCCAATAAAATGCAATATATATTATACTTAAATCACAAATAAATGTCGAATTATTTATAGTCGATTTGTGTATATTAATTAGTAAATATGATTTTGAGATATTTGTAAGGGGGATTTTAGAATAAATTATTTATTACCACAATAATTGATTATTTTAAGGGAGTGAAAAATGTGAAAAAAATTGTAATTTTTGAAAAAGGAGACCTTCATTATGAGTAAAAGACTCCCGGTCGGCTGGATATTATTTATCATAGGAATTATCCTTATTATAATAAATTTTGCCTTTAAATTTTTTAATCCTGAATATGACTATGGAAAAGGTATACATAAGGCTGATTTTTCTTCTGTAGCCTATCAGGATTTTAATATGGATAAGTCTTATCTAGCAGTTAATGATAATTATGAAAGAGTTTATATAATTGATTATGAACATAATAAAATTAAAAGCATCATTGAAAGTTCTGATGTCAATGGTGTTTTTAAAGATGTTTCCGAAAAGAAATCTGAGGATTATGATATTGAGTTGAAAGTAAATCTAAATGATATTACTTTTGATGAGAACGACTATCTTTATGTTTATCTTAATACAACAGATGACACTGCCGCAGTTCGTGGGGAATACATTTTTAAATTTGATATTGACGGAAAACTGATTGACCAATACACCTGTTATGAGGATTTTTCCGAGGAAGCCAGCAGGTATAGCGAGTCCTTATATGGAATTCATGTATTACAGGATAATATTTATTATCTGGAATATTTTGAAGAAGATGGGGTACTTGCTTCTAAAGTCATGTCCATGAATGGCGATTCTACACCTAATCAGATTGGTCAATATGAGCATAAAGATTTATCTGCTGATAACTACATTAAGGATTGTACTTTTTATAATATTGAAGATAATTCTACAAGAAAAATTAACAATGGTTATATTATTACATGGGCAGATGGAGAAATCGGAAAATATACGGTCAGTGGAGATTATCATATTGCAAAACAGTTTGACTATTCCGTAGATAATGAAAATGATGATAACATCAATCCGGTTACTGCACTTTATAATGATGAAAAATATTACATTCTTGATGGAATGGGCTCTGATAAGATTTATGAATATGATACAAAAAGCGGAAAACTAAACTTGTTTTTTAATGTCAGAGAAGCCTGGAAAGAAGAGGGCAAAGAGTTTGAAAATGATGATTTGTATTACGATCAGCTAATAAAATCAGCAATTACAGATATAAGATTTGAAAAAATAAATACAGATGATGGAGTTGTCAAGTTTTTGGGAATTTCAGGAATGGATGCAGATTCCTGTTTTATAAAAGATTTAGACAGCAATAATACACAAGAAGGCACAACAAAGCTAAAAAGTAATTTTAAGTTACCTTTTAATTTGTGTTTTTTGAATTTTATAAAGAATTTTTGCGGAGTATTAGGAAATATTATAACCGCAATGGGACTTTTATGGGTAATAGTATTTACCATAAGAAATAACTTCACAATTAGAAATAAATTGCTTGTAATAATAATTCCTTTGGTTATGCTTTTGTTTATAGCCTTAGATTTGGTAGTTACATATACAATTGATATTAATTACAGTAAAAAGCTGGATGACGAATCAATTGCCATTTCCGAGATGATAGAATCGCATCTGGATATGGATACTGTTTTAAAACTGAGAGCGACAGATGCTTTTAACGGTGACAGTATTGTTGAATTATCAAACGATATGAATGGGGTTATATATGATGATAACAGTAATATTAATTATGACAATATTTCTGTAAATATCTATGCATACAACAGCAAAACCGGAGTTAATCCAATTATTTACAACAGCGACGGAATATCCTATCTTGAAACATTTTATTATAAAAAGATAGATACTTTAAAAAATCAGGAGGAAAAGACTCCTTCACTGGTAAATTATTTTATTAACAGATTAAAGAATATTCTGGGAATTTATGTTCCGTCAACTATAGAAGCAGTTGGTGATCAGGGCGTTTGTTATCTGGTTTCTTCATCTACGGCTACTTCATCTTATGAAGATGTTATTAAATTTTTGAAAGATGGGGACAAAATTGTCGCCATATTGGATGTTTCGGCAAACAAAAAGGCTATTAGTGAAGATATCAGATCAATTCAAAATAGCATTACAAGTATTACTCTGTTTTCTCTTGTAGCATTGGTTTCATTCATAATATTCTTTTCAAATTATATTGGCGGTTATGTTGCAAGGACAAGTGATGCCATTACTAATATTGCAAACGGAGATTTTAGCGCTCGTGTAACCAAGATAACCAATGACGAGTTAGGTAAGATAAGTATTGGCGTTAACGAAATGGCTAAGCAGATTGAGCAAATGTTTAACGACCAGGAAAAATTCTCCCTTCAGGCAATTGAGGCATTGGTAGGTACCATTGATGCAAAAGACACCTATACCAATGGTCATTCCGTAAGGGTTGCCCAGTATTCAAGAGAAATAGCTAAAAGAAGCGGAAAAAATGAAAAAGAACAGCTGGTTGTTTATTATGCCGGCTTGCTTCATGACATAGGAAAAGTAGGTATTCCGGACGGTATTATAAATAAGGTTTCAAGACTTACTGATGATGAATATGATATTATTAAAACCCATCCGGTTATCGGTTATGAAATTTTAAACAAACTGTCCAATCTTGGAGATATACCGGAAGGTGCCTATTCTCATCACGAAAGACTTGATGGTAGAGGTTATCCAAGGGGATTAAAAGGGGATGAAATACCTGAAATTGCCCGCATAATAGGAGTTGCAGATGCCTATGATGCCATGACTTCCTCAAGAAGTTACAGGGCGGCTATGCCTCAGGAAAAAGTTAGAACTGAAATGATTAGAGGCATGGGCACACAGTTTGATCCTCAATTTGCAGAAATTATGCTTGAGATTGATAACGAAAGAGAATGGAAGGTTAAATAAAAATGAATTTTAAGTCATTTATTTTGGCATCTATAAGTAATGCTGATTCTATTTCAGATGTTACAGATGCCGCTAAAGAATTGACAGATGTTTCTGAAAATACAAAAATGTTGGAAAAATATATCCAATCCATAACTCCCCATGTAATTAATTTTATTATCAACCTGATTCTGGTTGTAATTGTATTTTTAATCGGACGCAAGGTAATTACAATAATAAGAAATATTGTCAGAAAATCTCTCGAAAAAAGCAATGTTGACATAGGGGCAGAGCAGTTTTTAGATTCTACCCTTAAAATAGTTTTATATTTTATTTTATTTGTAATAATAGGAAGCAGCTTCGGACTAACTGCATCTACTGTAGTTGCTTTGTTAGGCTCCTTTGGTGTTACCGTTGGTCTTGCCCTTCAAGGTGGTCTTGCTAACTTTGCAGGAGGGATTATTCTGCTTTTGATAAAACCCTTTAAAGTTGGAGACTATATTAAATCCACAACTACCAACCTGGAAGGAACAGTAGAGGAGATACAGTTTTTCTATACAAAACTTCTAACTGTAGAAAACATCATGCAGGTAATACCAAACGGTGTTTTGGCTGATAATAGTATTATCAACTATTCCAATGAAGAAAAAAGAATGATTCGTCTTAGAGTTCCGGTTGCTTATAACAGTGATATAAAACATGTGAAAAATGTTATAAGGAGTGTTTTAGATAACGAAAAAAGGATTTTAAAAGATGAAGCAGTAAAAATTGTCCTTGATGAATATGGTGACAGTGCTATGATTATTGAAGTGAGAGCTTTTGTAAAGACACCGGATTTTTTTGAAACAAAGTGGAGTCTTTTGGAGATAATAAAAGAAGAATTTGATAAAAATTCTATAGAAATTCCATATAATAAGCTGGACATAAATATAAAAAAATGATAAATTATTGTTAAAAGTTTATAAAGTGTCAGATAACTCCTGAATTTGCCTGGAAAAATGCCGATAACAAAAATAGGATATTGGAGGCTTATGACTAAAAAAGGATTGTTCTTTTCTTAGTTATTTGGCATATAGAATGGATATTATTGATTGAAATTATTTAATTTCTACTTTTTAGGATAAGGGTCTAAATATTGAGAAAATATTTCGGATGCCTGAATGTGAAGGAGGGAATCGATATGGCACTTACAGTATCAACAATGTCAGATTCTTCTAGTGTAAGTACATTATTTTCAGGTTTAGGTAAAAATAATTATACCTCTAAGAGGACAAATTCATCTCAAAATGATGATTTTAGTTTAAGTATGTACGGTTCACTTAGAAACGGCAGTTATCGTAAGCTGGTTAAGGCATATTATGCTAAAGAAACCAAGACATCTCAGTCCGTTACCTCAGATGATAAGACGGCTACTAAGAATTCTTATGCAAAACTTAAAACAGATACATCAAATTTAAAAACTGTAGCTGATTCCTTGGCTTTTAATTCAAGTCTTTTTGACAAGAAAGAAGTTACAAAAGAGGATGGCACTACTGAATCAGAATATGATATGGATACTCTATACAGTAAAGCCAAAAGTTTTGTGGAATCCTATAATTCATCACTTGAAGACTTTGATAAAATCAATAACAGCAGGATGTTACAGCAAGGCGTATTTATGACAAAAGCTACCAAAACTTTTGAAGCGCAGCTTAAGAAAATCGGAATTACCATTGGAGAAGAAAACAAGCTTTCCATAGACGAGAAAACCTTCAAAGAAGGAAGTGTCCATGATGTTAAAGCATTGTTTTACGGCTCAGGTTCCTATGCATCCAAAATAGGTAATTACGCATCTAAAGTTGAAGGCTATGCTGCCACTGCAGTTAGTAAGATTTCAGGTCTTTACACAAATGAAGGAAGTTATTTGAAAGGACTGAACAGCACAAGTGTAATAGATGCATATTTCTAAATTAGAATTTAAGCAAAGAGATTTTGGAGAACAGAGAAGTTGAAAAATAAGGGTGATATGAAAAATAAGGCTTTTTATGTTAATGATAGCATAATAAAAGCAGTGAAGAATATTTATTCAGTTGCCTTAGTGGCAAATGTAACTGATGACGTTTTCTCTACTTTGTTTATAAAAAGTAAGAGGCGAATGCCAATTGATTTAATAACAACGAAAAGTTATAGTGAAGCATATTTTAAAATTAAAGATTTAATATATCAGGGTGATATTTTTAAGTATGAGGAATTATATCATCCTGATTTTGTTGCCCAGAATATTGAGCAAAAGAAAATTAATGGTGATAAGGCTTTAAGAGTTAAATATTCCGATGGAGAATACCATTGGATATCGGTAAATATGGTTAAAATGGAAACCAATAAAAATACCTCCACCATTATTTTCATTTTTATTAAAAACAGTGATCGTGAAAAGAAAGTTGAAAGCCAGATAAGAGAAGCTATATACGAGATGGAATACAAGAGATATATTGAATTCC
Organism: Acetitomaculum ruminis DSM 5522; assembly: GCF_900112085.1. Classification (GTDB taxonomy): domain Bacteria; phylum Bacillota; class Clostridia; order Lachnospirales; family Lachnospiraceae; genus Acetitomaculum; species Acetitomaculum ruminis. The sequence goes on along the minus strand of NZ_FOJY01000002.1, from coordinate 71,737 downwards.
AGGGCTATAAAAATATTTCTCACGAACTGCGTACCCAGCTTAGTAGTATACGAGGACTTGCGGATATATTAAGAAACGAAGAAAATATAAGCCCTCAAAATAAAAAGCGCATTTCTGATATTTTACAGGCATCAGATAAATTAAAAAACCTGTTGGATGACATAAAAACCATGTCATTACTTGCAAATAAGGAATGCAAGGTAAAAAATGAGATAGTCAGACTGGATCATCTTTTAGATGAATTAAAAAGTACTGTTATGCCTTCTGTTTTGTCAAAAAAAATACATTTTTTCATAGATTTATCAGAGTTAAAGGCTGAAAGTTTTATTGGTGACTATGATAAAATATATACAATTATTTATAATCTGGTGTCTAATGCAGTGAAATATACCAGAGAAGGTGGTAATGTACAGGTAAGCATAGTTTCAACAGAAACTGACAGTGGTAATGTTGCTTTTAGATATACAGTTAAGGATAATGGAATAGGTATGAGTAATGAATATTTGAAAAATGATATTTATAATATTTATTCCACAGATGCCATGTATAAAAGCTACGGAGATAAAGGCGTGGGCTTAGGATTAGCTGTTGTTAAAAATCTTGTAAGCCTTTTGGGAGGCAGACTTTCAATTACAAGCCAGATAGGTAAAGGAACTTGTGTAGTTGTCGAACTTGAAAACAAAGCATTTAAAGAAATGAAAATTGAAACAACCATAGAAAAGTTTGGGGATTCTTTCGTTAATGTTCAATATTCTTTCAAGGGAAGCAGACTTTTAGTGGTAGAAGATAATGTGGTTAATATGGAAATTATTTCTACAATTTTGAATTCTGCCAATATTGAAGTTATTCCGGCTTACAATGGATACGAGGCAGTTTCAATATACAAAAAATCTGAAAAAGGTTATTTTGATGCCATAATAATGGATTTACAGATGCCGGTAATGGACGGTTATGAAGCAAGTCAGATTATCAGAAATCTTGCCAGAAGGGATGCAATAAGTATTCCAATTATAGCTGTTACGGCGTATAGTTATAAAGATGATTCAATGAATGCATCAGAGTATGGAATAGATCGTTTTGTTATGAAACCTGTTGTTCCGGAAAGATTGTTTGATGTTCTTTCCGAATATCTTGAAAAAAGGTGATTACATGAATGAAGAAATAAAAAGAAAAGATCTTTTTAGTATTCCCTTTTATAAACTGGAAGTTTTTACCGGAAGCTTTAAGGGAATGAATTATAAAATTGCAAAAGAAACTGTAGAAGACAAGGACCTGTTTGGAGTTTATATCTGGAAAGGTCCCCTTTCTTTTGACAAAACTTCAGAGGAAAAGATTAGAAGTGAATATGAATTTACTTCTGAAGGACTTGATTTGATTTGTGATTATTTGAATTTATATTATTCAGAAAATAAAGAAAAATTTGAAAATGTACCTTTTAGTATGTGAAGCGTATTTAATTTTCAAAAACTTCCTGCTTTTTTTCTAAATTACTTGACTAATTATATGGTAAATGCTATCATCTTTTTGATGTTTTATATATATTTTAACTAAATTTTAGATATAGTATAGAATATTTAAAAAATATGATGGAGGTACATGAAAATGAACGAAGGTACAGTTAAGTGGTTTAATGCGAAAAGAGGTTATGGTTTTATCACCAACGAAGCCGGAGAAGATGTATTTGTACATTTTTCAGCAATTGTTTGTGAGGGATACAAGACTTTGGAAGAAGGTCAGAAGGTGACTTTTGATGTTCAATCAGATCCTGATGACTGCCATAAACTTAAAGCTGTAAATGTTGTTGCCGCTTGACATTTTCTTTGCAAGTAATATAAAGATATAAAATCTTTAATATATATTGAATTATTGCAAATTACCCCTTAGGATTTTTTCTTAAGGGGTATTTTTTTGGGTTAAATATAGAAAAAATTTGCAAAACATTTGCATATACTATTGACTTTTAATTTAAATTTATTATATTATAAGACGATTTCTAATGTACTGTTTACAAAGAATACGCTAATCAAAATATATAAGAAAGGCGCCGGAATGAGAAAAGAATATTCTACAAAATCAAGAAAAATAATTCTGGAGTATATGGAAAATAACAAGGATAAGCATTTTACTGCTGCTGATATAAATGATTATTTGTCTAAAAATAATATCAGTATAAATCTTGCAACAGTTTATAGAAATTTAGATAAATATACTGAAGAGGGTTTATTGATGAAATATAAATCTTTAGACGGAAAGAGTTTTTTATATCAGTTTATTAATAAAGATAGTAAATGTTTTAATCATCTTCATATGCAATGTAAAAATTGCGGAAAAATAATACATATGGAGTGTGATTTTATGGAAGACATCTCGACTCATTTATATAATCATCATGGGTTTAAATTAAGCTGTGATGGTTCTGTATTAATGGGGATTTGTAAAGAATGTGAAAGGAACTTGTAAAATGTCACTATTAAAAGCCAGTAAGTTAAATGTGGGTTATGATAAAAAAGTTATTGTACATGACCTTGATTTTTGCGTAAATGAAGGGGATTATCTATGTATATTGGGATCAAACGGAGCGGGAAAAAGCACCCTTATGAAAACAATTGCAGGACTTATTCCAAAGGTTTCAGGACAGCTTGATATAAACAATTTCGTAAAAAGGGTAGGGTATTTGCCGCAGCAGTCCATTGTTCAGAAGGATTTTCCTGCTTCTGTATATGAGGTGGTTATATCAGGGTGTATTTCCGGATTAGGCCTTAGACCTTTTTTTAATAAAAAAGAAAAAGAAACTGCTTACATGAATATGAAAAGAACAGGAATTTATGAATTGAAGAATAAATGCTACAGAAATCTTTCCGGTGGACAGCAACAAAGGGTACTCCTTGCAAGGGCACTTTGTTCTGCCTCCGGATTATTAATGTTAGATGAGCCGGTTAACGGTCTTGACCCTAAAGCAGCAAAGGATATGTATGAATTAATTGCCGGTTTAAACAAGGAAGGCGTTGCTATAATAATGGTTTCTCATGATGTGAAATCTGCTTTACAATATCCCAGCCATATTCTTCATTTGGGAAAGGAACATAAACAGCTGTTTTTTGGAAGCATAAAGGATTATGAAAATACCGGTTATTTAGAAAAATTAGGATAAGAAGGGACAAAAAAATGAATAATCTGATTTCTCAACTAAATTATTACTTTGAATATCCATTTGTCAGATATGCCTTTGTGGTGGGGACATTGGTTGCATTATGTTCTTCCTTAATGGGAACCACGCTGGTTTTAAAAAGATATTCATTTATTGGAGATGGTCTTTCTCATGTTGCCTTTGGAGCAATGGCAGTAGCATCAGTTTGTAATCTGACAAATAATACCCTTTTAGTTATGCCTGTAACCATAATAAGTGCCATTTTTTTATTAAAAGGAAAACAAAACTCAATAATTAAGGGTGATGCAGCTATAGCAATGCTTTCAGTAGGCTCACTGGCTTTGGGATACATGTTATTAAATGTTTTTTCTACTTCCACCAATCTTTCAGGAGATGTTTGTTCTACTCTTTTTGGCTCCACAAGCATATTAACATTAAAAAAAGAGGAAGTAATTGTGTGTCTGGTACTTTCAGTTATAGTTATTTTTATATTTATTCTATTTTACAATAAGATATTTGCAGTTACTTTTGATGAGGATTTTGCAAAGGCATCAGGAGTTAACACGGAAAAGTATAATTTATTGATAGCAATAGTAATAGCTATTATAATAGTACTTGGAATGAACCTTGTAGGTTCTTTGTTGATTTCTGCACTTATTGTATTTCCGGCACTTTCCGCTATGAGAATACAAAAAAATTTTAAAGCAGTAGTGATATGCTCAGCAGTAATATCAGTGCTTTGTGCCGTATTGGGAATGTTGATATCTATTGTATATTCAACACCGGTAGGGTCAACCATTGTATCCTGCGATATAGCAGCATTTATTATATGCTATTTTTTTGAAAGAATATTCAGGTTTTCCAGATAGCCGATAATTGTTTATAAAAAATTTATTTTTGTCTGCTTTTTATAAAAAAAATATAAATATTAAAGCTATTAATCCGATAAACAATATGGTGACTAATATATGCTTTTTGGGTAATGTTGTATGAAAAAAATTAAAAAAAAATACTGGGCAGCAGGCATAATTGCCTGTCTGATAATTGTATTTACGGCATCAGCTTCATTTATGGTAAAGGAATTAAGCAAGAAAAAAGAATTGCAGACTTACGTTGAAATGTCTGAAAAAACGAAGGCTAAAGATATTAGCAAAGATGAAGATTTTTCTGTAAAGAAGACTGAAAAGACAACTGCTTTTATTCCGGAAAAAGACATAAATTGGGATGAACTAAGAAAAAAGAATAAAGATATTTATGCCTGGATTTATATTCCGGATGTTAATATAGATTATCCTGTTTGTCAGCATGATTCTGATAATGAATATTATTTAAATCACAATCTTGATGGAAGTAGTGGTTTGCCGGGAGTTATTTACAGCGAAAATTATAATTCAAAGGATTTTTTGGATGTTCATACTCTTTTGTATGGTCATAATACAAAAGACGGAAGTATGTTTTCAGCTTTACATGATTTTGAGGATGAAAATTTCTTTAACAAAGAAGAACATTACATTTATATCTATACATCGCAATTTAATTATGTATACGAAATTTTTGCTGCATATATATATAATGATGAGCATCTTATATTAAACTATGATTTAGACAATGAATATGTTTATGAGCAATATATTAAGGATATATATACTGTATCAGATAAGGGCTATGGAAAAGCAAATATAAAAAATGATATAACGGTCACCAAAGAAAATAAAATAATAACCTTATCAACATGTCTGGACGGAGAAAGTGACGGTTACAGATATCTGGTAACGGGAGTACTAAAAAATGAGCCAAAGGATGATTAAGAATGTTAGATACAGAAGATACAGTTGAGAAAAAAAAGCTAAGCATTGGAGCAATAACCTTTATTTCCGTGCTTGCCATTATTTTCATAATTATCGGAGTTTTAAGCATTATGAAGACAATGGGTAAAAAAGAGCTTACTGCATCAATATCAGGGGATAAAGAGGTAAACATTGGAAGTGCCATTACCCCGGATGAAAAAGATGAAGAAAGTGATAAATCAAAACAGATATTATATGATGGAAAAAAATATACTTTAAACGATGAACTTATTTCTATTCTTGTAATGGGAATTGACAAGGAAACGGTAACTGAGATTGGAGGACAAAGCTGGGATGCGAATTCTACAGGGGTTAATACCGGTGGTCAGGCAGATGCCTTGTTTTTAATGTTAATAAATCCTCATGATGAAAATGTGTATATTGTTGCAATAAACAGAAATACAATGGCAGATATAGATGTCTGGGATAATGAAGGCAGATATATGGGGGTCAGCAAAAAGCAGATTGCCCTTCAGCATGGATATGGAGATGGGGGAACAGAAAGCTGTGAAAGACAAGTTAAGGCTGTTTCCAGACTCTTTCATAATATACCTATTACTTCTTATGTTGCCATTAGTATGGACGCTATTCCGGCTTTAAATGATGCTGTGGGAGGCATAGATGTAACGGTACTTGATGATATTATTTATCCTGAATACAATATGGATTTACATTGTGGTGACAATGTTACTTTGATGGGAGAGCAGGCCTATTGGTATGTACGACTTAGAAATGAAAATATATTCAATTCCAATGAATTAAGATTACAAAGACAAAAGCAATATTTAACATCTTTTGCGGCTAAAGCCAAAAGTTTATCTGCATCAGATGTTAGAGTAGCTGTAGATTTATACAAAAAAGTATCAGATTACATGGTTACAGATATAGACTTAAACAGTTTTACCTATCTTGTTACAGATGCCCTGAATTTTGAATTTCAATCTAAAAATATATATTCTTTAAAGGGAGAAGTGGTTCAGGGAGCACAATTTGAAGAATTTTATGCCTACGACAACTATTTGCAGGATTTAATTATCAAGCTGTTTTATGAAGAGGCAGATGACAGCAAATAATAAAGTGAATAATTATGGATAAAGTTTGATAAAAAAAGTCGATATATTAGATGGGAAGACCATTGGAGTCTTAATCCCGGAAATATAAAGGAGGAGACAATTTTGAAAAAGAAAATCTTTGCTTTACTTACAGTACTGGTCTTTGTGATGGCTGAATTTCTACCGGTGCTGGCTGCAAGTCCCACAGTTCAAAATACAGACAATCCTGTCAAAAGTCAAAAAGCTACAACCTACATTAATGATATTTTAACAGGAAAGGATTACTTAAAAACTACTACGGTTCTTTCACAATATAAGCTTTCAGCTACCTCTGATACCAGAATAGAAGCTTGTAAGGTTGCAATACAAAACCTCTTGTTAAATGATTTGACAAATACCGGTTTAACTATAAACAATAATGAACTTGTTAATTCAGCTACAGACGGTAGAAAAGTAGTTACTGCAACGGCCTTAAGTATAGTGGATATTGAACCTACAACTGCTACAAAACAAAGTGACGACAAATATCATATAGCTCTTAATGTGGCAGGTATTTCCGCATCAGAAATCTATGCTATTTTACATTATAATGATTCAGGATGGGAGGTAATCTCACCGCTTACAGTAACTAAAGGAAGTATAACTTTTGCAGCTTCAGATTGTGGTACCTTTGCAGTTGTTAAATTATTGATTTCAAACAGGTCATCAGCTTCACCTTCGGTATCTTATAAATCGCCTAAAACCGGGGAGTCTAGAAATGACAGCGGGATAATTTTAATGTTTTTTGCGGTTGGAGCAGCTGCTTTTTGTGCAAAGAAATATTTTGAAAAAGAAAGTTGCTAGGATAGTCATGAAAAAAGTATTGATAGTGACTACTATTAGTGGTTTTTTATCCCAATTTGAAAGAAATGACGTAAAAATACTGGAAGAATCTGATTGTCAGATACATTATGCTTCAAATTTTAATAATCCGGTATATGAATTTGATAAAAAAGAATGGGAAAATAAGGGGGTTATTCTTCATCATATCGATATCGAAAAAAGTCCCACAAGTTTTTTTTCAAATATCAAAGCTACAATTCAAATTAGAAATATAATTGAAAAAAATGATATAGAATTACTACATTGTCATAATCCAATGGGAGGAGTTTGCGCCAGAATTGCTTCGATACTTGCAAAAAGGACTCCTTACGTAATATATACAGCTCATGGTTTTCATTTTTATAACAGGGCACCCTTAATAAATTGGCTGCTTTTTTATCCTGTTGAAAAATTTTTGGCAAGATTTACCGATCAGATAATAACCATTAACAGAGAGGATTATGAAATCGCAAAGGCCTTTAAGAAAAAATCTAATGGAAATGCGGCTAATATTCATTCAGTGGGAGTTGACGCAAATCGCTTCAGACCCCATAAGGAAACAGGTGATGTAGTTAGAAAAGAGCTTAATATTCCTGAAAACGCTTTTCATATGATAAATGCAGCAGAATTAAACGATAACAAAAATCAGATTATTGTAATTGACGCATTAGCCAGACTAAATAACGAAAATGTTTATTTTAGCATCTGTGGTAAGGGAGAAAACAAAGAAAAGCTAGAAAAATATATTGAAAAAAAAGGTCTTTCAAATAATGTCAGACTTTTAGGATATAGAAATGATATGGAAAGGGTTTTGCAAAGCGGGGATTGCTTTGTATTTCCCTCTAAGAGAGAAGGACTGGGAGTGGCAGCAGTTGAAGCTTTGCTTTGCGGTCTTCCTCTAATTGTTTCTGATAACAGAGGCACTAAAGAGTATGCAGTTCACAGGGTAAACAGTTATGTGTGTAATGTTAAAGATGTAAATTCCTTTGTAAAAGCCATAAAACTTTTTGAACAAAACCGGGAAAAGTTAAAGGAAATGTCAGAAAACTGCAGAAATTCTGCCAGATATTTTAAGGTGGATGAAGTAGAAAAAACCATGAAAAAAGTTTATGAAAAAGCATTATCTAAGATTTAATTTCTTAAAAGGAGTAAAGAGTTTATGAAAAAACCTTTAATTTCAGTCATAATGGGTGTTTATAACCAGTTTGATGAAAAGGAACTATTAGATTCTGTAATTTCTATATTAAATCAGTCATTTTGGGACTTCGAGTTTATAATCTGGGATGATGGTTCAGACAAAATAGCAAAAGATATTATAGAAAAGCTTCCTTTAATGGACGAACGAATTATTATTGCAGGAAAGAATGAAAATCAGGGCCTTGCTTTTTCTTTAAATGAATGTATTAAACTGGCAAGGGGAAAGTATATTGCAAGGATGGATGCCGATGATATATCCTTGCCCAACAGGCTGAAAAAACAGTATGAATTTCTGGAGAAACATAGCGAATATGCCTGGTGTGGCACAAATTGTGAGCTTTTTGACGAAGAAGGAGTATGGGGTTTAAGATTGATGTCAAAAGAACCCTATATTAAAGATTATTATAAATATTCACCTTTTATTCATCCTTCCGTTATGTTTAGAAAAGAATTATTTGAAGCAGGAAGAGGATATCTGGAGACTAAAGAAACATTAAGGTGTGAAGACTATGAGATATTTTTACATCTTACCAAAAAAGGCTTAAAAGGCTACAATTTAGAAGAAATTCTCTTTAGATACAGGGAAAGCAGACAGTCTTATAAAAAAAGAACTATAAATACCCGAATAAACGAGGCAAAAATCCGTTATCGAAATTTTAAGGAGTTGGGGATTTTGTTTCCTAAGGGTTGGTTTTATGTCTTAAGACCTGTATTTGCAATCTTACTACCTTCAAAAATAATTGAAATAATTAAAAGATATCAGGGTATATCCTGTAAATATAATTATGAAAGAGAATATAATCTCTTTTCTACAGAGGTAAATGGACTTGAAACAGCCGAAAATATTGAAAAAACGATTAAACAGATATAAAAATATCATTTCAACTTATAGTAGTATACACGAATATGCCTTATTAAAAACCCTGGATAATATGAAAAAATCAGATTTTGAAAGTTTGATTTTTAGTCATGTTTATGCTCCCGTGATGACGGAATTTATATTAAATGTTCTTTTTGATGCGAAAAAAAACGGGGTTAAAAGATTGTATTTTTTGTCCAGAGACGGATTTATGATGTATGAAAGTGCCCTTTATTTCAACAGTTCATTTAATCTTAATCTGGATATCCGTTATCTTGAATTATCCAGGTTTTCCCTTAGAAAAGCAGAATATAATATAATAAAAAAAGAAAGTCTTGAATATATATGTGCAGAAAGTCTAGAAGTTACTTTTGATAGAATAATGAAAAGAGCTTTACTAAGTAAAAAAGAAGCGGAAAAGATAGCTGAGATGACTGATTTTAAAGGAAAAGAGAAGCTTTTGCTAAACAAAAGGGAATTATCTTTATTAAAAGATAAATTAAGAAAAAGTGCCTTGTTTTTTAAGTATATTTATCAACATTCCAAAGATGAATTTCATACTACATATGCTTATTTTAAAGAAAAAGGGATGCTTGAGTGTGTTGATTATGCCCTTGTTGATTCAGGATGGAGAGGCAGTATACAAAAAAGTCTGGAGCGTATTATAAAAAAGCCCTTAAAGGGATATTATTTTGGACTATATGAACTTGACAAAAGAAAAAAAGAGGACTTTAAAGCCTGTATACTAGACTATAAAAGCTGGAATAATAAGATTTCAGATGTATATAATAAATCTGTTTACAAGTGTTTTTATATAATTCCGCAGAAGGGGCGTGACCTTTATAAAAAAGCAACTTTTTCCATTTGTCTTTTTGAAAGTGTTTTTTCTTCAAATGAAGCTATGACCCTTGGATATAAACGATTTGACGAAAAAATTACTCCTCAAAAAAACATAGTTAAAAATCCAAACGGGGATAGAATAATAAAAAATCTTGAAACCTTAAAAACATATCAAAAGTACTATACCTCCAGGCATAAAAAAAATTTACAAAGCCCCATTAGTGGGTTATCATTAAATTATCAAAACAATAAGAAAAGCCTTGTTTTTATAGAAAAGCTTTTGAGCTTACATATGCATATTCCGGTTTATCCGGAGGTAAAGACAATGGGTACTTATCTGTTTTGTGATGATGTTTTAGAGCATAGTTATAAAAAACTGGCCCTTTCTTATGAAACGCATGTGATAGAAAATAATGATATTTTAAAAAGAATATTAATAAAATTAAATTTAAAGAGTGGAAAACTTATTAGTTGTGGATGGATAGAAGGAAGTATCGTTTTATCCACAAGAAATCCTTATTATCATATATTTAATGAATTTATCTACAATATTATTTTATATACAATTAAGGGTTTGTGACTTAAATGAAATAAAAATAGGATAGTGAGTGTTATGAATAATAGTGATCCAAATATAATATTTAATATTTACATACTTATAGCTCTTGCAATAACTGGTGGGGCTATGGTTATTTATGCTTTTTTGAATTTTATTCAAACAGTAAAGGAAAAAAAGGGATTAAGAGAGGTTAAAATTATTAAAACAAAGCCAATACCTGTTCAGGTTGCTAAAGAATTGTATGGTGAAAACTTTGAAAAAAGCGAAACCTACATGAATCAGATGTTAGCCAAGGCAGAGTCCTCAGAGTATTCAAGGCATTTCCCAACGGTATCGGAATATCTTGAAAATCTTACGGATGATAAGCATGGTGAAAAAGTTATATCAGTAATGGATGTTACCATGGAATTTCATATTAATACATATCAGCCTTCAAGTATTAAAGAATACTTTATACAGCTTTTGAAAAATGAAGTAATCTATCGAAAGCTATATGCCCTTTATCATGTGAGTTTTAATGTATATAAAGGTGAAGTTGTTGGAATTATCGGAACCAACGGTTCTGGAAAATCCACACTTGTAAAAATCGTTTCAAAGGCATTAACACCTACTTCAGGAACAGTGATAGTAGATCAGGATAAAGTTGCTCTTTTAACCCTGGGAACCGGTTTTGACTACGAATTAACAGCAAAAGAAAATGTTTATTTAAACGGTTCAATTATTGGATATTCAAAAGAATTTATAGATAATCATTATGATGAAATAGTTGAATTTGCTGAATTAGAGGATTTCATGGATGAAAAAATAAAAAACTTTTCATCGGGAATGATATCCAGACTGGCATTTTCCATTGCAACAGCTTCCGATGCTCCGGAAATTCTTATTTTAGATGAGGTTTTGGCTGTAGGAGATGAGTTTTTCAGAAAGAAAAGTCTTAAAAGGATAAAGGAAATGCTGAATTCCGGAAGTACAGTGCTTTTGGTTTCCCACAGTATGAGAAATATACTTGATAACTGCACAAGGTGTATATGGCTTGATAAAGGAAAAATAAAGATGTCAGGTGAGCCTATGGAAGTTTGTAAAGCCTACGGAAAACTACAACAATAATGATAAAAAGGTGATTTATGGATTCTAATATAAATTCAATGTCAAATATTAAACAGCATTTTTTTACCATAAAGGAGTTGACTGCTAGAGAAATCAAGCGAAAATATGCCAGAAGTTATCTGGGAATATTTTGGAGTATGCTTCATCCCCTTTTGTATATGGTGCTTATGTCCATGATTTTTTCCACAATGTACGGAAAAAGACATAATGATTTTGCCCTGTATTTTTTAACAGGATATCTGATATGGTCTTTATTTTCCAATGCAACAAAGACCTCTATGACTGCATTATGGGATAATAAAGCTTTTTTTGCCAGATTTAAGCAACCAAAATATTTATTCGTATTTTCAAGGATATATACAGCATTTGTAAATTTTTTATTTTCATGTATAGCTTATATAATTGTTACTTTGTTTTTTGGGGTAAAATTTTCACCTTCATTTTTTATGATATTTGCAGATGTATTTTTATGTATGCTTTTTATAATCGGTTTGTCTATGATTTTGTCTTTGAAATATATTGATAAAAGAGATATAAAGTATATTTATACAAATTTTTTATATCTTTTGATACATCTGGTAGGTTTATATTATCCCATGGAGATATTACCTGAAAATGTGAGGAATTTTGTGAATCTTATTCCTGTATATTTGTACATTAAAACGGCAAGAGAGTGTATTTTAGAAGGTGTAATACCAGATGAAATAACCATTATTTCCCTTGTGGCCTGGAGTTTGGGTGTACTGTTTCTGGGAATGATTTATTATAAATCTCATGAAGAAAAAATACTGAAAAAACTTTAGGAAGGTAGATTTTGAGAAAAGATATTAATATTAGTCAGTATGCATTTGTAATAAGGCAACTGGCAAGGAAGGAACATATAAAAAATACCAGTGAGACCAGACTGATGGAACTTTGGAATGTAGCCAATCCATTATTGTATATGATTATAATGACAGCTTTTTATTCCACCCTGTTTCTTCACGATATAGAAAATTATCCCCTGTTTTTCCTGATTGGAATTATTCATTATAATTTTTTCAATGGTATAACCTCCGGGGCTATTAACTCATTGGCAGATAATAAAAACTTTCTTTTAACCACCAGACTTCCAAACAATGTTTTTTTGTTGGAAAAGGTATATAGCAGGATAATATATTTGTTTTATCAAAGCATTGCTCTGGTTATTTTATTGATTTATTTTAGAATTCCTGTAAATTTAAGCCTTTTATGCATCATTCCCATACTTTTGGTAGCTGTTTTTTTACATACGGGAATTGGAAAATTTTTAGCTGTATGGGGAGTGCTTTTTCCGGATATAGATTATATTTATTCAATCATAACCACCATTATATTTTTTGCATCTGGATTAATGTATCCTTTGTCAAAGCTGTCAGTTGCTGCTAGACAGGTTATAGTTTTAAATCCTTTGTTTTTGTTGGTTGATATGACCAGAGACTGTGTTTTATACGCTAGGATGCCGGAGTTAAACAGCATGATAAAGCTTATTCTTACAACTGCTTTTGTATATGTTTTCGGTACAATATATTTTGAGAAAAGCAAAAAAGAGATAATGATGAGATTATGAAAAATAAGGAAGGTAATAATTACTTATGCCAATAGACAAAGAAAACAGATTTTTGGTTTCTATTATAGTGCCTGTTTTTAAAGTAGATAAGAAACTTGTGGAAAAATGTATAAAAAGTATTATTTCACAAACCTATAAAAATCTTCAGATTATTTTGGTGGATGATGGAAATGAGCCGGATTATTCAGCTGATTTAAAGGATTTTTTAAGCATGGACAGCCGAATTCGTTATGTAAAACATGATAAAAATCAGGGACTGTTTAGGGCGCGTCTTAGTGGATTTATGGAGGCAAAGGGAGAATATATTGCCTTTGTGGACGCGGATGATTTTATTACAATTGATTGGATAAGATTACTTTTAAAAAAGGCTTTAGAGGGTAATTTTGATATTGTAATGGCAAAAACCGTTTGTATTGATAATAAGGGATGGGAATATATTTATAATACAAATATTTCAAGGTGCAGATACAATTCACTTTATGGAAAGGATGTTTTTGAGTTCTTTTTAAAGGACTGTGGACTTGATTTTTCCATTCATACAATCTGGAATAAAATTTATAAAAGAGAATTGTTTGAAAATGCCTACAATGACTTAGATGCCACAAAAAATCATATTACAATGACAGAAGATATACTTTATTCTTTTATTTTGTTTTTTTATGCAAAAAGTATTGGCTTTTCAGACCATGAAGGATATATGTATTACAGAAATGAAAAGTCCTCCACTAAGGAAAAAGGGGACAGTAAAAAGGTTATAAAAAACATTTCTGACATTTTATATGTATTTACCCGTATAAAAGACTTCCTTTTGAAGAAAAAATGTCTGGAGAAGTATGAATTGTTTTTTAACCAATGGTCAGACAGATATTTTAGATGGTGGAGTTCTTTTTTAGAAAAATTTGAAAATGAAATTGATGGAGATTTTAAGAACAATTTCTTTAAGGCATTTAATAAAAACAAAGTAGAAAAAGCATTTTTTGAAGATGGCTATTTTGAACAAAAAAAGACTTCTTGGGATTCTTCTTTAGAACATATCAAAAAAGCCATTGTATCAGATAAGATAAAAGCTGTATCTTTTGATTTGTTTGATACTTTAATTCTCAGATATGTTTTAAATCCTGATGATATTTTTAGGATTGTATTAATGGAAACAGATATTTACCCTTACGAGGAAGAGGTTTTGTTCCGTTACAGAAAAATGTCGGAGGAAATATGCAGAAAGCGAATCCAACAGGAGTTTCCGGAATATGAAGATGTTACATTAAGCGAGATTTACGATACTTTTTCAGAATATTTTGGAGTGAATAAAAAACTGACAGGTATTCTTATGGAAAAGGAAACTGCCTTTGAAAAACATTTTTCATCCAGGAGAAATACCGGTTTTGAATTGTATGAACTTGCTATAACATCCCACAAAGATGTTTTTATCAGTTCCGATATGTATCTGGAATTAAAGGACGTTATAGAAATTCTTGATAAAAATGGTTATTATGGCTACAAAGGAATTTATTTATCCAGTGATAGAAGACTTTTGAAAAAAACCGGTCATCTTTATGACCTGATTCTTGAAGAAAACGGACTTACTGCTTCCCAAATCATCCATATTGGAGATAACATAGATAGTGACAGTAAGGCTTCTAAAGAAAAAAACATTAAATCCTTTATACTGACTTCCACAAAGGATGTTCTTACAAATAAGATGCCGGGGAAATATAAGGGGAATTCCGTAAAAGGTGTTTTTAAAAACTATAACAGTATAATAGATATAAATCAGGCAAAAAACAATTTATCCATGCGCTGTCTTTATGCTACAGCTGCCAACATTTTATTTGATAATCCGTTTATTCCCGTAAATGAAGACTCTGATTATAACGGAGATCCTTTCTTTTTGGGCACCTTGGCTTTGGGAATGCACATGTTTGGTATTATAAAATGGCTTTATGAAAAAATGAAGGAATTAAAAAAAGATACTCTGCATTTTTCATCAAGAGACGGATTTTATTTAAAAGAATTATATGAAAGCTTTTATAAAAAAATTAATGGGGATATTCCCAAAACTAATTATTTATATTTAAGCAGAAAATCATTAATTCCCGTAGAAATATCCCAACAGGAATTTGTTGATGCTATTTTTGTTTCCTGTAATTATAAGGCTAATTCACCTGAATCCGTAATTGAAAGATATATTGATGTTTTAGAACCTCTTACACCGCAACTTAAAGAGTTTTATGAATCTGAAGGCTTTTTAACAGATGAAGTATTTAAAAGCGAAAAAGAATTTGCTTCTTTTATCAGACTTTTAAAAAAATATCAATATTCCCCTGTTAAGGCAAATATAAGTTTTGAAAATTGCAAAAACTATCTGGAGTCAAAAATAAATGAAAATGACCTGATTTTTGACCTTGGATATAGTGGAAAGCTTCAAAAAAGTATTATTAAGGCGATGAACAAAAGTGTTTCTTTTGCCTTCTTAAATAATTCAGGTTATGAAGCACTTATGAGAATTAAAAAAAATGAATTACAGGTGATTTCATACTTTGACTACGTTCCTTCAATTTCGGGAATTGTAAATGAATATATTTTTTCAGACAGAAATCCCTCCTGTATTTCATATGAGAAAAAGGCGGATGAAGTCATGCCGGTTTTAGAAAAAAAACGAAATGATTTTATCGGAGATTATGTGGTAGACCAGCTTCAGTATGCCGCTAAAAATTTTAATAACAAATTTATGGATTATTATAGTGAATATTTAAATATTATTCAGGTTAATCCAGCGGAATATAGCGCACAATATGAAAAATATTTGATAAATCCGAAAAAATTTGACCAAGCTATATTTGATTATTGTAAAATAGAAGATGAATATTATGGTGGTATAAGTCAAAAAGAGTTAAATGAAATATGGAATTGGTATCTGGATTCTAAGAATTATCGAATTGAAGAAAATTCTTTAAAATCAAGGATTGAAGACAGTGAAAACATAAATTACGAATACGAAGTTTATCTGAAAAATGTCCATAAAAAAGGTTTGATTTCAAAAGGCTTGTACTGGTTTTTAGTGGATAGATCATTTTTCAAAAAAAGACTATTTGAACATTTTTTTAATAAAAAAGACTCCTGATTTTTAGGAGAGATAGGGATGTAATTATGGAAAAAATTAAATTAGTGAACATAAAAAAACAAAATACCAGGGTGGATTATGTTTTTTATTGCGAAGGAAGTATTGCTAATGCCTTCAGAAAGAATGTGGATTTTTTTGTAGATTATGATTTTAAAATTTTTACAATTCCAAATTCTATTCTTGTGATACCTTTTCTTACAAATGTATTGCCGGTTGCGTGGCTTTATGATGCAACTATTGAAATCGAAGAGATAGACGAAAATTATCTGTCAAGCATTGAGGAAATAAAGAAAATATTTGCAAAACTCTATCCAAATCTGGCTTTTAAAGGGAAGATAGTTGTAAATAAGATTGTTTCGAATCGTTTATCAAAGGAAGAAGACAGAAGTATGCTCTTTTATTCTGGAGGAGTAGGTTCTGTAGATGCTCTTATTAATCTTTTAAATGAAAAACCAATACTTGCTACCATGTGGGGAAATGACTTGTTTTTTCACGAAAGCGACGGTTGGGATGAGGTTATTAGACAGACTTCGAAAGTTGCAGAAGAATATGATTTAGAGTGTAGATTTTTCCAGACTTCTTTTAGATATATTTTAAATTACGAAATTTTAAATGCAAAATTTGCAAAGCCTAACCTGACAAACTGGTGGCAAGGCTTTCAAAAAGAACTGGGTATTTTATCCCATGGGGCCGTTATGGCTTACTATTACGGCATTAAAAAAATATATATATCCCAGAATAACAATGTTAAAAATCGAGAAGATTATGCTGGAATCAAACTTTCAAAAATCACAAATTCACTGAAATTTTCCAGTGCATCCTGTTTTTGCGTTGGAGAAAACACTTCCAGAAATGATAAAGTAGAAAGCATTTGTGATTATGTAAAAAATACAGGGAAAAAAATGCATTTAAGGGTATGCTGGGAACAAAGAGACGGGAAAAACTGTTGCATATGCGAGAAATGTATCAGAACTTTTATGAATATTCTTACAGAAGATTTAAATCCACAGGATTTTGGCTTTGATTTTTCAGATGAATTATATGACCTTATTTTGTCAAGATTAAATTCTAATGTTATAAAATTATCTATGAATAATTGGGGATATATTATTCAAAAAATTTCTGAAAAACCTGAACTTATACAAAAAAATTTACTGGCAAATTATCTTGTAAAAAAATATCCTAAATATGCAGAGAAAAAATATACATATATCCCAACAGTGATAGAAGAAAAGCAAACAACCAAATTCAGTGGAATTTTACTAGAAAGACCTCATGATTATTCAAACACTGAAATTGCATTTGAATCAGTAGGTTTAAATACCGGAAACCTTGTATTTAGGGATTCTTTAATAAAAAATCTTGATTTACTAAATATTAGTTATGAGGCTTATGAACAGATTGCAAAGGATATAAAAAATGTTCCTATTGTGGTTACGGATTTAATCTGGATAAACGAAAATAGTAATTTTGATTATCTTTATGAAAGAGTAAAGAAAAACAAGAATACTGCTTTTGTACCTATGAGTGTTGGACTTCAGGCAAAGGATTATGAAGTAGATTTTAAATTAAATGAATCTACAAAAAATGTTCTTTCTGCTATGCAAGAAAGGGCGATTATTGGTGTCAGAGGAGAATATACAGCTACAATTCTTGAAAAAAACGGAATAAAAAACATTGATATAATCGGCTGTCCATCATTGTATTATGAAAATGATTCAAACCTTTTTATTAAAAAAAGTGATGAAGAAATCACAAAGGTATGTGCAAATTTCAGAACTTTTTACGGTTTACTAAACAAGAACGAAAAACATTTTTTAACCTATTGTGCCAATAAAGATTATGATTTTGTAGAGCAGACAAGTCACGAATTTGTGAAAGAAAATGCTGCAGATGATAATTATTATAATTATGTTTCAAAATGGCTAAATAGAAAGAAAAAGGTGTTTTTTGATACAAATGAATGGAAAGATTATATGAAAGGTTTCCAGTTTTCCATGGGACCGAGATTTCATGGTAATGTTATGGCTCTTTGGAACAGGATTCCTGCATTATTTATGTCAATTGACAGTAGAACAGAGGAATTGGTGAGGTATTTTGAATTGCCTTACATAAAAATGTCTGAATTTGATGAAAATCAACCTATTGAGTATTATTATGAACTGGCTGATTATACTGAATTTAATTCAAATTTTAAACTTAAGTATCTAAAATATATGCAGTTTTTGAGAAAGAATAACATAGTAAAATAGGGGGGAATTATGATAACTTTTAATATTTTAGGAAGCTGCATTTGCAGAGATGTATTTAATATACCTGAAATAAACCCGGAAGATGAAGAACTTAAGGTAAACAGATTTTATCAGTCCTCAAGTCCTTTTGTCTTTACAAAACCCGCTCCAAATGTGGAATTTGAATGTATTGCTGAAGGCAATGAGCTGCCGGATTTTATAAAAAAATGTGTCCTTTCAGACTTAAATAAAACTAATCTTAGGGATTGCCTTTCGGGAAGTGATTATTTTATTTTTGACCTGGCTGAATTTAGATTAAATGTAGGAATTATTAATACAAAAGATGACGAGGAATGTTTTGTAACCTGCACAAATCATTTAAAATCAATGGCTTCGGGCATTAAGGACATGAAAATAGAGAATATAGAAAAAATAGATGTAAGTCTTAACGAAAAAAAAGAGGCTTTAGATATATTTATTTCAAAAATTCTTGAAAACTACAGTCCGGATAAGGTAATTATGATTGAAACCTATTTAATAAATGAGTTTTATAATCACAATGAAAATTCTTTCATATTTGGTGTAGAAGCCTACGCAAATAAGGTCAATTCCGAGCTTACTTATTTATACGAGTATGTAATGAAAAATAATCCAAAGATAAATGTAGTAAGATTTCCTGAATATTGTGTAGGAAACATAGATCATATATGGGGAAAAAGTGCCCTGCATTACATTGATAATTACTATGATTATGTAAATAAGCGAATAAGACAGATAGTAATAGGCCATGAAGAACCCTCAGTTTTTCAGGATCAGATTGCAAAAGATTATTTTAAAGTAATACGCCAAAACTGTATTTTAAATGCACAAAGACACATTGATTACAGTAGAAATATTTTAAGAAATGATGGTCTTCAAAATAAAAAATCCTGGAAAACCATTATGTCCCAGGGAAACTTCTTTGACCATGACAATGGAATATTATGTTGTAGAAGGGGCTATGCCATTATAAATAAGCTAGGATTGTCTGTTAATGAATCTACTATAAGAAATATTAAATATTTAAGCTTTTCCGTTTCAACTAAGCTTTTAAATCAATCTAAAGCAAGTTTGTTTATGTCCTTTGGCTACTATGTTGATAAAAATTTCAAAAGCATAATAACTGATGAAAAAATTGTAACAAAGGAAGAAAAAAGAAAAGTACTTACTTTTGACATGACACAACATTTAAACATAAAGAAATTTGCCTGCAGGATATATTCAAATTCTCCAATAATAATAAAGCTTAGTGATGTAAGGCTTGATTATGGTTGTGTGCCAAATGAGGACAGTAGCCTGCTTTAATAAGGGGAGAGATTATGAAGTTATGGATATATAATCAACTGGTAAACAGACAGCCGGGAATTTCCAGACGCTATCACTTAATTCATGACAATACCACTGGTCTGAAAAAATATGCAAGCTGGCTCTATTTATTGTGGTTAAATTTTGCTTATTATATTTTAGGAATGCATTTTCTTGGAAAAAGTTATGATAATTCCATTTACGAAGAAAAAAAACTAAATATTCATAAAAGTGAATCACTTTCAAATTCTATCTATGTAAAATCTTTATTGGAAAAATCAGGAGTTAAATATGACAGGGTATTTACGGATTATAGGGAAATACTTCTTAAATATGATGTTATTTCCTTTGATGTATTTGATACCCTTATTTTCAGACCCTTTGACAAGCCGGCAGATATTTTTGATATTCTTGCTTTGGATTTTGGAATTATGGATTTTAAAAACATAAGAAAAGCAGCAGAGTATAAGGCTAGAACTGTCTGTAAAGAAAAAAATGGACATATGGAAGTAAGTCTTTTGGATATCTGGAAGCTAATTGAAAAAGAAACAGGTATTAATGCTTCTTTAGGGGCAAAAAAAGAGGAAGAACTGGAATATCAGTTTTGCTATGGCAATCCTTTTATGAAAAAACTCTATAATGACCTTAAAAAAGAAAAAAAGACAATAATAGCAGTTACGGATATGTATCTTTCAAGAAAAGTTATTGAATCCATACTACAAAAAAATGGTTTTTATTTTGATAATATATTCGTTTCAAATGAATACAAAAAAAGCAAAGCTTCTATAGATTTATTTTATGAAGTTAAAAAAATATATGGCAAAAAATCAATTATACACATTGGTGACAGCGAAAAAAGTGACTTGATAAATGCAAAAGATGCAGGGATTTTTTCATTGTTATATCCAAAAACCAATACAGTTTCCAACAAATACAGACCTTTTGACATGTCATGCATCACTGGGAGTGCCTACAGGGGTATAGTTGCAGGTCATATTTATAATGCTCTTAAAATCTATAGTCCTTTTTATGAATACGGCTTTATTTACGGAGGACTTTTTGTTACGGGATATTGTAATTTTATACATGAGAACATTAAGAATAATAGTATTGATACCCTGCTTTTTCTTTCAAGGGATGGAGATGTGCTTAAAAAGGCCTATGAATACCTTTACACAGATGAAATTAAAAAAAATGATATAAAAATATACTATACCTACTGGTCGAGAAAAGCAGCCGTAAAACTTATGGCTATGCATGATAAAAATGACTATTTTAAGCGTTTCCTTTACCATAAGAGCAATCAGAAAATTACCATAAAGGAAATCTTAAATTCAATGGAGATAAAGCCTTTATATGATTTAACAGATGATTTTAGAAACAGTGAAATATATCTGGATTCCTACTTGACTGACAAGAATATTAACCGGGTAAAAGAAATATTAGAGGCACATTTTGATAAAATTATTGAAATTTACGAACCACAAAACAGGGCTGCAAAAACTTATTTTAAAGCTCTTTTAAAGGATTCAAAAAAGGCTTGTGCTGTGGATATAGGATGGTCAGGAAGCGGAGCCTTGTCGTTATCCTACCTGGTTGAAAAAGTATGGAATTTAAATTGCCAAGTTACGGGGATAGTTGCAGCAGGAAACAGTATTAATAATTCTGAACCGGATATTTCAGAGCCTTTTTTTCAAAGCAAAAAACTGGTTTCTTATATGTTTTCCCAGGGCGAAAACAGGGATTTATTTAAAAAACATGATCCGTCAAAAGACTATAATGTTTATTGGGAGCTTTTGCTATCATCCCCTACACCTTCTTTTGATGGCTTTTATCCCTACAAATATGATAAAGAAAAAAAGATTTATCTTGAAAATTTGGACATTATTTTAGGTTTTTCAAATTTAACGGAGAATCCTAAGATAAGTGAAAAAATACAAAAAGGAATTCTTGACTTTGTCAGAATTTATAAAAGACATTTTGAAAATCATCCTTTTATGTTTGATATAAAGGGAAGAGATGCATATGCACCCATGATGATAGCATGCTCCAACAATGAAAAATATTTGAAAAATTTATTGACAAAAGTCATATTTTATAAGAATATAACATAAAATATATCTAAGGTTTATGATTTTTTAAGACGAATATTAAAGAAATATTTATTTTTTAGTATTTTTACTTAATTAGAAACCCAAAATAAAAATATTGTCAGGAGGATTATTATGCAATATGAAATTAAAGGGACGCCATTGCCGGTTTTAGAGGTTCAGTTAGAGCCAGGAGAAAGTATTAATTGTGAAGGTGGAGCAATGAGTTGGATGTCTCCGAATTTAACAATGAATACAACAGGTGGTGGACTTGGAAAAATGTTTTCAAAGGCTTTTTCAGGCGAGAAAATATTTAGCAATACATATTCGGCACCTAAAAATCAAGGGGGATGCATTGCTTTTGCATCAAGTTTCCCAGGGAATATTATAGCAGTTGAAGTCAGACCGGGACAGGATATTATCTGTCAGAAATCAGCATATCTGGCATCTTCAAGTGGAGTTGAACTTTCAATCTTTTTCCAGAAAAAAATCGGAGCAGGTTTCTTTGGCGGTGAAGGATTTATCATGCAAAAGCTTTCAGGAAATGGTATAGCATTTTTGGAAATAGATGGTTCAGTAGTAACTAAAGAGCTGGGAGCAGGAGAGCAGATTCTTGTTGATACAGGCTATCTTGCCATGATGGATGGAAGTTGTACAATTGATATTCAATCAGTTAAAGGCGTTAAAAATATGCTTCTTGGAGGAGAAGGATTATTTAACACAGTTGTAACAGGTCCGGGTAGAGTATCCTTACAAACTATGCCGGCATATCAAATGGCAAGTTCGCTTTCTCCTTTCATTGCTACAGGTGGAAATTAGTTTTATTTAAATGAAAAATAGATAAGGAAAATTATTTTTCTATTAATTTTGCCAAAAATCATTATTTTTTGCCAAAATTATGAACTTTGTTCTTGAATATGTTATTATCATCTTGCCGAAATAATATAATTATTTAACAAAGTCTCAAAAATCTCTAAAAAAAGCTACTCTACTCTTGAGGGTAGCTTTTTTTGCTGATTATAATTTGGTTTTTAAAATAACATCAACATTAAATTCATTCTTGTCTGTGAATATTTTAAGATTGCCCTCATATTTTTGGGCTATACTTTCCATTGAGGAAATTCCTATTCCATTGCCACTTCTTTTGGTGGTGAGAAATTTATTTCCTTTTTTTCTGATTTTTCCATCAAAACTATTGGTAGAGACTATATAAAGATAATTTGTATTGGCTACCTCTACAGAGATTGAAAAAAATCTTTCACTTTCAGGTACTGTTTCACAGCCGGCTATGGCATTTTCCATAATATTTCCTAAAAGAGAGCACAAGTCTATTTCAAGAAAATTTAGAGGATCAGGAAAATCAAGAGACCAGTTTACCTCGATGTTCTTATCCTTTGCCAGCTGATAATAATATTGAAAAACAGCATTTAATGCGGAATTTTTACAAAAAATTATGGTTGTATAGGTTGATAATTCCTTTTCGTAATTGTTAATGTAATCTTTCAAAGAATCATATTCTTCATTCTTAGCCATGGTAGACATAGCATGTACAGAATGTTTAAAATCATGTCTTAATTTTTTTGTCTGCTCCATATAATCCTGTAATCTTTTATAGGAGGATGACTGCATTTCAAGAAATCTGTTTTTCTCTTCAAGTTCGGCTCTGCTTAAGAGAGTTTTGGCAATATTATATGAAAATACATAGGCATATACGGTAATTAATATATTAGCAATTGTAACTATAATAAAACTTAAAAAAACTTTTCCTGTATATAGGGTATGATAATGCTTTGGTGTGGTAAATATGGCCAGCATAAGGGATATTATTGGAAATCCCAAAATAGTAAGCCAGATTTTTCTACTGTTTAATTTGCGCAGAAGATAATTCATTTTCTGACCTAAAGGCCATATTAATAAAACAGTTTCAATAATTGCAATCACATATTGAGTTGCAAAGCCCTCAAGACTGAATATATCATAGCCACTTGTAGGATTATAAATTGCATCAACTATACAAGAAAGAGAAGATGCAAAAGCCATGGAAACCGTTGCCGTCATAAATACACATAAAGCCTTGAATATGTCTATTGTCGTGGTTTTGTAATACATATAAAAAAAGAATACCAGTGAAGCAATAAGAAACATATTTCCGTTAATCATATATTTTACTTCTAAATAGCTTGCTATAGGAATATATATACTTAATGTTAAAAGTATAGTAAGCATTATTTTTTTCAGCGGATAGACCAAAAGACCCTTCAAGGGAAGGTAACATATTATGGCGCTGGGAATTAATATCAGGTAACTGGAAAAGGTTTCCCAGTATAGCGTCATATTCAAGATATATTCCCCCTTTTTTGACGTTTTCTGATTTTGGCAAAATTATAATCCTGAATTGCCTGTATTATTTTAGAAGAATTTTTGATTTGTACAGGATAAACATCCCCGCCCTCCATTGCAATCGTTCCTTCTTTAATCTCGCTTATTTTATCCATATTTACAATAATTCCTCTGTTTATTGCTAAAAATCTTTCGTCATTATCAATTAGATTTAAAAACTGCTTTCCGGTCATACGACATCTTAAAACCTTACCGTTTTTAGTGTGAAAATCCAGATAATGAGCATCACTTAAAACAGAATAAATATCCTCTAAAAGGATTTTTATGTCCATTCCGGAAACATTTAAAGTTATATAGACACTTTCCTCCGGTATTACCTTTAATGCATCTTTTAATACTTTTTCAACCCTTTCTGCATCAAAAGGCTTTGTAATATACTCAAAAGCGTGACAGGAAAAGGCCTGGGGCATAAATTCAGTGCTGGTTGTAAGAAAAACCAAAATACTGTTATGACCTTTGCTTCTCATGGTAGTGGCAGCTTCTATGCCGTTTATTTTTTTCATGTAAATATCCATAAAAACAAAGGAATATTCTTTTGTTTCCAAAGTGTCAACAAAATCTTCTCCGGATTCGTAGGTAAAAATTTCAAAATTTCTACCGTACTTGTTTGAAAAATCCAGAAGAATTTTCTTTAAACAATCTGAATAAATTGTTTCATCATCAACTATAGCTATTCTCAATTTTTTTACTCCTATTATGATATACTGCTTTATGAGTATATCATAGAAATATGTACAGAATCTATTGTTTTTAGATTTAAATCCTTAAAAATTAAAAGAAAAACAATTTAATCAATAATGTGATATCTTAAGGCTATTAGATGAGAAAAAGAATCAAATAAAAATAAATTTCAATAATTAATAATCAATGTGACCATTGTGTGACAATTGAGTGCTATTTTAAACTTAGCAAGAATGAGAAACGGGTAATAATTCGCAAGATGTTACTCATGAATTAGCTTAAAGGTATTTTTTTCAAAATATTTTTCTTATTATCCTAGGGAAGCCCGGTTTAGCCGGGCTTTTCCATTTCTATATTTTTCCCCAGTAAAAATCAGCTTATTTGCAGGTTTAATATTTTTTGCCATACATCTTAATAATATTTTAAGAATTAGCCCACCATTTGTTTATACATTTTTTGTAAAATAAAGGTGTATGAATAAGTGTTGTATAGTTAGATGTATTTATGAGAAATAAAGCCTGATATAAAGAATATTCATCAGGTAAAAAATAGTGAGGAATAAAATGATAAGCAGATCTTTAAAGAAATTAACCAGAAGAAATAAAGCTTCTTATAAAAAAGTTGAGAATAATATTGAGGTAACCGCCCTGGTACCGGCCAATACCACAGTTAACGACGACATGGAATATATAGCAGATATTACAGATCAGTTTTCAGCAACAATGGATCCTATTTTAAGGATGTATTCTGCTGCAATGTCTGCTACAACTGCCAGACTTGAAATAATAAAAGACGAATTTAAGTACAGGAAGCTTCGTGTACCTATCCACCATATTGACACTCGTTTAAAATCAGCATCAAGTATTTTAGGAAAATTACAAAAAAAGAGCCTTGCATTGACTCTTACAGCTGCTTGCAATAACATATTTGATATTGCAGGAATAAGAGTGATTTGCCCATATATTAAAGATGTATATTTAATCAGAGACAGACTGATGGCTCAGGATGATATTTATATCATGGAAATAAAGGATTACATTGCTCAACCTAAAAAAAACGGTTACAGGAGTTTACATATGACCATAAGAGTTCCGGTTTATTTTATGAATAAAAAACAAATGGTTCCGGTTGAATTACAGCTACGCACCTTGTCTATGGATTTGTGGGCAAGTTTGGAGCATGATCTTTTGTATAAGTCTCTTTATGATGACAATGAAAAAAAGCTTGATATACGCGATATAGACATAGAAAAAGAATTAAAAGAATGTAGTGAGCTTATTTATACCGCAGAAGCTAAAATGGAAAAATTAAACGCATGCCTTGAAGATATGCAGTAAGAAAAAAATGTTGATTTTTCAAAGATAATTATATATAATTTATGCGAAGTTTTACGACCGGAAAATGTTTCTTAGAAATGTTTTCCGGTTAGTTTGTTGCATATTATTTTTAAAATCAGACTTTAAAAAATGCATAAATTCATTGGAGGATATATGGAAAATTCGAATGGACTGCTTAGTCGTGTAAATCGAAACTTCAGCAGTCTTAGCAAAGGACAAAAGAAAATAGCCACATACATTATAGATAATTATGATAAAGCGGTTTTTTTAACTGCTTCAAAACTTGGAAAAGTAATAGGAGTAAGTGAATCTACTGTAGTAAGATTTGCTACTCAGCTTGGTTATAAGGGTTACCCTCAGTTTCAAAAAGCCTTAGAAGAGATGGTTAAAAACAAGCTGAATTCCATACAAAGAATGGAAGTAACCTATGGACGGATTACTCAGTCAGAAATAGTAGATTCAGTTCTCCATTCCGATTCTGAAAAGATAAAACATACAATAGATAATATTGACAGGAAAGCTTTTAATACAGCAGTAGATATTATTTCAAATGCAAAAAAGATATACATAATCGGTATCAGAAGTTGCTCCCCTTTAGCAGAATTTTTAAATTTTTATCTGAATCTTATTTTTGATAATGTGGTGTTGTTAAAAACCAGTTCTCCCAGTGAAATATTTGAACAGATGATTAGAATAAATGAAGAAGATGTTATAATTGGTATAAGTTTTCCACGATATTCCATGCGAACTCTTAAAGCACTTGAATTTGCAAATAATCGTCGTGCCAAAGTAATTACTCTTACTGACAGCGTATATTCACCTATGAATCTTTATTCTTCCTGTAATCTTTTAGCCAAAAGTGATATGGTAGGTATTGTAGATTCATTAGTAGCCCCATTAAGCTTGATAAATGCTTTAATCGTTGCATTATGTATGAAAAAACAAGATGAAGTAGTAGAAAATCTTGAGAATCTGGAAAAAATCTGGGAAGAATATCAGGTATATGAAAGTGATGAAATAGATTATTTTGATCCTTCATTTGTTAATCAATATAAGAATCCGGAGGAAATCTGACATATGAATCTTATAATAGTAGGTGCAGGAGCTGCCGGAATGATGGCCGCCTATTCGGCATCTTTACAAAATAAATTTGACAATATCACTATATTGGAAAAGAATGAAAAAGCAGGAAAAAAAATTTACATAACCGGAAAAGGAAGATGTAATTATACTAACTTTTCTGACAGGGAAACAATTCTTTCTTCCATTATTAGTAATTCAAAATTTATGTACAGTTCATTTTCTGCTTTTAACAATTATGATGTTTTTGATTTTTTTGAAAGCAACGGTGTACCTTCAAAGATTGAAAGAGGAAACAGAGTATTTCCTGTATCAGATAAAGCATCCGACATTATCCGCTGCTTAACGAAGGTATTATCTGAAAATAAGGTGAAAATAGTATATAACACTAATATTGTTTCCATAAAAAAAGAAGAAGATTTATTTTACATAAAAGATGATAATGGGAAAAAATATATTTCGGAAAGTGTTATTATAGCTACGGGAGGAGCATCATACCCATCTACAGGTTCCAGCGGTGACGGATATGATTTTGCAAGGGCATTTGGACTTGAGGTTAAAGAACCAGAGCCGTCTCTTGTACCTTTTAATGCAAAAGAAGATTATGTAAAAGAGTTACAGGGACTTTCTTTAAAAAATATTACAGCATATATTTATGATGGTGAAAAAATGATATATGAAGAATTTGGAGAAATGCTCTTTACTCATTTTGGAGTTAGCGGGCCGATTATACTTAAGGCCAGCAGCTATATAGGGAACATTTTAAAGAAAAAATCCCTTAAAATGTTTATAGATTTTAAGCCTGCTTTGGATGATAAGGCGTTAGACAGGCGTTTGCTAAAAGACTTTGAAGAAGCAAAAAACAAAGCCTTTAAAAATAGTTTAGGCGGATTGCTTCCGACAAAAATGATTCCGGTAATAATACAGTTAAGTAAAATAAATCCGGATAAAAAAGTTAATGAAATTACAAAAGAAGAAAGGTTAATACTTCTTAAATTATTAAAGCATTTTCCTTTTACATTAACCGGACTTAGAGGGATGAACGAGGCCATTATCACCAGAGGTGGGGTTTTGGTATCGCAAATTAATCCTAAAACAATGGAATGCAAAAATATTAAAGGATTGTTTTTTGCAGGAGAAGTTCTTGATGTGGACGCATTGACAGGTGGATACAATCTTCAGGTAGCCTGGTCAAGCGGGTACGCAGCAGGAAAAAATGCTTAAAAACAGGAGGCTGTTATGAGAAAAAACATTGCAATTGATGGACCGGCAGGAGCTGGAAAAAGCACCGTAGCAAAAGCTATCGCAAAAAAATTAAATATGATATATGTTGACACCGGTGCTATGTATAGAAGCATTGCTCTTTTTATGTTAAAAGAGGGCGTAGATGTTAAGGATAGTAAAAAAGTAGCCGAAAAATGTGAGGGTGCAAATGTTTCCATTGAATATGTAAACGGAGCACAACAGGTGATATTAAACGGGGAAAATGTTAATGGACTTATTAGAACATCAGATGTGAGCATGGCTGCTTCATATACTTCAAAAGTAAAAGAAGTTCGTGACAGGATGACTTTTCTTCAAAGGCAGCTTGCAAAAGAAAAAGACCTTGTCATGGATGGAAGAGATATTGGTACAAATGTATTACCTGATGCATTTTTAAAGATTTATCTTACGGCAGATGTTTATGTAAGGGCTAAAAGACGCTATGAAGAATTTAAAGAAAAGGGAGAAAACTACAGTCTTGATGACATAGCAAAAGATATTTCAAAAAGGGATGAAATGGATAAAAACAGAGAAATATCACCTTTAAAAAAGGCAGAAGATGCTATTGAAGTGAATACGGATAATCTTACTCCGGATGAAGTAGTTGATTATATAATATCTCTTTACAAAGAAAAGGTATAAATGATGAATATTGAAGTCGCAAAAACTGCAGGATTTTGCTTTGGAGTAGAAAGAGCAATAAAAAAAGTGTATGAACAGGTTCAAAATGCGCAAAACAAGCCGATTTATACATATGGACCGATAATTCATAATGAGTATGTTGTTAATGAACTGGAGAGAAAAGGCGTAAAGGTAATCGATGATTACGAAGAGCTTGTTTCACTGGAAAAAGGAACGGTTGTAATTCGTTCTCATGGCGTTTCCAAGGAAATATATGATATGCTTAAAAGAAAAGAAAATGTTACGATTATTGATGCAACTTGCCCTTTTGTATTAAAAATTCATGATATTGTTGAAAAACAAAGCAAAGAAGGCTACCATATTATAGTTATTGGTGATAAAGACCATCCTGAAGTTGAGGGAATTAGAGGATGGTGTGAGGGAAATGATGTCACAATCATAAATTCCAGAGAAGAGGCAGAAAATTTTTTGTTAAAATCACCAAAAAAAATATGCATTGTCGCACAAACTACATATAATAAGAAGAAATTTAAAGAATTTGTTGAAATTATTTCTAAAATGGATTATTATATTAAGAGTATGTGTACGATTTGCAGTGCCACAAAAGAACGTCAGGATGAAGCTCGGGAAATAGCATCCAGGGCAGACGCTATGATTGTAATTGGCGGAAAGCATAGTTCCAATACACAGAAATTATTTGAAATTTGTAAAAAAGAATGTGCAAATACTTACTATATACAGACACTTGATGACTTGGATTTGAGCAACTTTGAATCCACAAATAATGTAGGTATTACAGCCGGGGCATCAACCCCAAAAAAAATTATTGAGGAGGTTCAAAGAAATGTCAGATAAGAGTTTCGATGAAATGATTGAGGAAAATTTCAAAACAATTCATACAGGAGAGGTTGTAGAGGGTACAGTTATCGATGTAAAGCCAGATGAAATATTTGTAAATATCGGTTATAAATCAGATGGTATTATCACACGTAATGAATACAGCAACGATTCAAATTTAGATCTTACTACAGTTGTTAAAGCTGGAGATCCTATTGAAAGTAAAGTAATTAAGGTTAATGATGGTGAAGGTCAGGTTACTCTTTCTTATAAGAGACTTATTGCTGAAAAAGGAAATAAGAGACTTGAGGAAGCTTTCAATAATAAGGAAGTTCTTAAAGCTAAAGTTGTTCAGGTATTGAACGGTGGTTTAAGCGTTGTTGTAGACGAAGCAAGAGTATTTATTCCAGCTAGCCTTGTATCAGATGTATATGAAAAAAATCTCAAAAAATATGACGGTCAGGAAGTTGAATTTGTTATCAGTGAGTTCAATCCAAGAAGAAGAAGAATTATTGGAGATCGTAAGCAGCTTTTAGTTGCAGAAAAAGAAAAATTACAAAAAGAACTTCTTGAAAAGATTCATGAAGGAGATACAGTAGAAGGAACAGTTAAAAATGTTACAGATTTTGGTGCTTTCATCGATTTAGGTGGAGCAGACGGACTTCTTCATATCTCAGAAATGTCATGGGGAAGAGTTGATAATCCAAAGAAGATTTTCAAAGTTGGAGATACAGTTAAGGTTCTTATTAAAGAAATCAATGAGAAGAAGATTGCTCTTAGCCTTAAATTTCCTGAAGAAAATCCATGGCTTAATGCTGAGGAAAAATATGCAGTTGGTACTGTTGTAACAGGAAAAGTTGCAAGAATGACAGACTTTGGTGCATTTGTAGAGATTGTTTCAGGTGTTGACGCTTTACTTCATGTTTCACAGATTTCTACAGATCATGTTGATAAACCATCAGATGTTCTTTCAATCGGACAGGAAGTTACAGTTAAAATTGTAGATTTGAATGTTGATGATAAGAAGATAAGTCTTAGCATGAAAGCATTGGAGCAGGACAAAAAACCAGAAGCTCCTGCTGAGGACGCTGAATAATCATTTTAATTGAAATTTTTAAGGCAGGCCTTTGTGCCTGCCTTTTTGTCAGGTTGTAGATTTTTCCTGGCTTTTTTGATGGATAATACAGAACTATCATTTTTAAGAGAGAAATATAATTATTTTTAGCTTTCATCGCAGGATTTTGCATCACTTAACTAAGTAAATGCTTTTTTTCACCGATAGATTCTATATAGTGTATTGAGGTGAAAATAGTATACGGTTTTTACACTAAATACAAGTTTGGGAGGCAGATAAATGGCTGACAATTACGAAACCTTTAAGACGGATGTTTATAAACTTACTAAGATTGATTTAAACAGCTATAAAGAAAAACAAATGAAGAGACGTATAGATTCTCTTATTTCAAAACATAAAATTAAGACATATTCTGATTATGTAAAAAGCTTGAAAGATTCAAAAGAGCTTTTTGAGGAATTTATAAATTTTTTGACTATTAATGTTTCCGAGTTTTATAGAAATCCGGAGCAATGGCAGATTTTGGAGAAACAGGTTTTTCCGGCATTGATTGAAAAATTTGGAAAGAATCTTAAGATATGGAGTGCTGCCTGTTCTACGGGAGATGAACCATATTCATTAGTTATGTGTTTATCAAAGCTTGTGCCGTTAAATAACATAAATATTATTGCCACAGATATTGATAAGCAGGTTATAGCAAAGGCTAAAGTTGGACTTTATAGCGAAAAAAGTTTGGTGGGTGTTCCCTCAGACTTGAAAAACAAATATTTTACAAAAATAGGATCTTCCTACCAGATATCAGAGGATATAAAAAGAAGAGTACAGTTTAAAGAACATAATCTTTTAAAGGATTCTTATATTTCCGGGTGTCATCTCATCCTTTGCAGAAATGTTGTTATATACTTTACTGAGGAGGCCAAAGAGGTTATTTATAAAAAATTCAATGAATCTCTTGTAAAAGACGGATTTTTATTTATAGGAAGTACTGAGCAGATTATGAATTATAAAGAGTTGAATTACATAAGATATAAATCATTCTTTTTCCAAAAAGGATAGTTACAGTTTCTAAAAAAGTGTACGGATTCAGATTTATTCTGAATCCGTATGCTTTTTATTTACATAGGGCTTATCTTTGTTTTTTTAAAAGATATTTGAATATATGCAAAACATATTCTTTTATTTTGGCAGGATTTCTAATAAATTCGTTTGTAAGTTCAAAATATGAAGTTTTGTCATTATATTCTTTTTTAAAATAAGGAGAAACAATTTGTTCATATTGAACTAAAAATTCTCCACTTTTCTTTCCGTAGCAATTTGCAGCTTTTGCCTTTGTTTTAAAATCTTTATCTACATAAAATGCAACACTTTTATGTATTGCCATATCTTCCTGAGGCAGATAGTAATAATCTTTGTAATTAGGATAGAAAAATTTCATTTCTGCTTTCAGGATAGGTACTTTCATAAATGCTGTTTTTTTAGAAGCTGTAATATAAAAAATGTCATTTCCGAAAGAAATTCTTTTTTCTAATGGAAGGTGTAGCGAAAGCTCAAACAAGGCCTCTTTTTGAACTTCACCGTCTTTATTTGAATATTCATCAATAGACAACTTTTTGATTTCGAAGCTTCCGCTGAAAAATTTTGAATAATGTACAATGGACAGTATTTGAATCATTCCAAATAAATCGTCGGAATTATGGAGTAATAAAAGCTTTTTATCTTCGTCATTTGGAGTCATAATATAATCAAAGTATTTTTGGATTAACTGGCCACCATCAAATTGATCCTCTCTATTTACACCAAGAAATTCTTCAATGTTTTTTTGCTTCATATGGCTTAGTTTGAAAAAAGGTTTATATCTTGAGATTTCTTTATAAATATCAAAGTGGGTCAGATTATCCAAAGTGTATTCTACATCAAGTAATTGGCATTTTTCCCATAAAAATCTGGTGTCAAATCCCGTTCCATTATAGCTTATCAAAAGTGTATATTCGGATGCAAATGACATAAAATCATAGAGTAAATCTTTTTCATTTTCGTCAGAATCTAAAAAAAATTGTATAATTTTCCAATTTCCCATGAATCTGTATATACCTCCAATGAGATATAATTTAGATGTCTTTGCAGAAAATCCCGTTGTTTCAATATCAAAAAATAAAATTTTCTCACTGGAATTTGCGTTTAAAAAAGGGCTTTGTATATTTATTTTTAAATCTTTAATTAAGGTTGCCATTTTAAAATTCCCCTGTCTTTTAAAGTTGTAATCAGTTAATAAAATAATTATACATTATTTCTTGGATATATTGTAGCTACAATATTTTTTATAGTTTTTTTTATAACAATTTATTGTTTTACTATTTTCCTAAAATTGACTGGTATTTTTTATAGTATTTTAGTATAGTAGAATTATTGATAAGAAATAGAAGGTCAGGTGATTAATATCTGGAATATGACTATATTGGATGTTTCCGTATATAACATAATTAATTGGTTTTATATTTATAGTTTTTTAGGCTGGGTATTTGAGAGTACCTATGTTTCTCTAAAACAGGGACATATAGTAAATCGTGGTTTTATTACAGGTCCTCTTTGTACCATATATGGTGCAGGTGCTGTTTTAGTTTATTTAATATTAAAACCTCTTGATGGAAATGTAATTCTTATTTATGCAGGGGGTGTTGTAGTGCCTACAATACTTGAATATTTTACAGGAACTGTAATGGAAAATATTTTTAAAACCAGCTGGTGGGATTACAGTGAAAAAAAATTTAACTATAAAGGGCGCATTTGTCTTAGTTCATCAATTGCTTGGGGATTTTTTACAGTGGCATTATTTCTTATTTTACAACCCGCTGTAGTAAGATTTGTGGCTTTGTATAGCGTATCCACGGGACAGAAAGCAGTAATGATTATAAGTCTGGCTTATGTCGTTGATTTTACAGTTTCAGCTATGGCTACAATAAATCTTACATCCCGTCTTGCAAAGATGGAATTAACAATCAGCGAGTTTTATGACTATATTAAGTCCACGAGAGTTTATCAAAACAGTAAAGAATTCCGTGAGAAAATTGATGCATACAGAAATGAAGCTATGGATTTTTCAAAATTGAAAGCAAATATCTATGAAAAAGTGAATGACATTTCTGAAACGGCAGGAAGTATCTTTGAAGAAGGAAAAATTATTCCCAAAACCTTTGATACCATTAAAGAAAAAAGCGAATTTTATTCAAAGGAATTTAAAGAAAAACTTGAAAAAACTAGTAGCTATTATATTACAATGGTTAAAAATAACTCTTTTATTACAAAAAGATTTATTATTGCCTACCCTAAATTTAAAGTTAGCAATAATAGATTTAACAAATATTTAGAGGAGATAAAAAAGACATTTTTACAAAGGGACATTTTTAAGGAGGATAAGAAATAATGGGAACTATTAAAGCAGTTTGTATAAGTGAGAAAAAGGGTGTTGAAAAAGTAAATATCAATGAAGCGATGATTATTGAGGATTTTGGACTGGAAAATGATGCTCATGCAGGAAAATGGCATAGACAGGTGTCATTATTAAGCTACGAAAGAAGAGAGGACTTCAAGAAAAAGGGCGTTGAAGTGTCTGACGGAGCTTTTGGAGAAAATCTTCTGGTATCCGGCATAGATTTTATACATCTTCCATTAGGAACAAAATTTTTTGTTGGTGATGTAGAACTTGAGTTAACTCAAATCGGTAAAGAATGTCATAAAGGCTGTGCAATAATGCAGCAGGTAGGAACCTGTATAATGCCTACAAACGGTGTTTTTACAAAAGTTTTAAAAGGTGGAAAAGTAAAAGTTGGTGATGAGATGACTTATAAATTACCATATACCGTAGGTATTATAACAGCCTCGGATAAAGGTAGCAGAGGTGAAAGAGTGGATCTTAGCGGAGCTAAAATTAAAGAAATGGTAGAAAAAGCCGGCTATCAGGTAACTTCAATGGAGATTGTTGAAGATGATAAGGAAAAGCTAAAAGCTGCAATGACAAAACTTGCAGATGAGAAAATAGCTGATCTTATTTTAACAACTGGCGGAACAGGTTTTTCTATGAGAGATGTTACCCCTGAAGCTACCATAGAAGTCTGTGACAGAATGGCTATGGGAATAGCAGAAGCAATGAGAGCATATTCAATGACTATCACAAAAAGAGCTATGCTCTCAAGAGCAGTATCTGGAATCAGAAAACAAAGCCTTATTGTCAATATGCCAGGTTCACCAAAGGCAGTTGAAGAAAGCCTTGAATATATTTTGGATTCTTTATTACATGGAATACAAATTCTTAAAGGGGATACAGGAGAATGTGCCAGACATTAATGGCTTGACAGGAAATGTTTAAAAAACGGGAGGGGAGAGAACAAATTGTTTGACTTAAACCAGGTATGCGAAAATGCAAAAGAAGCCTTGAAAGAAATATCTATTTTGGGAATAGATGAAAAAAATGATATATTAAGAAAAACGGCAGATGCTTTGGTAAAAAACAGTGATGAAATTATTGAAAAAAATAAGATTGATGTTGAAAATGGCGTAAATAAGGGAATGAAGCAAAGTCTTATTGACAGACTTAGCCTTAATAAAAAAAGAATAGAAGATATGGCTTTGGGGCTGAAACAAATTGCTACTTTAGATGACCCTATTGGTGGCATAGATTCTATGGTAAAACGCCCTAATGGATTATTGGTTGGCAAAAAGAGAGTTCCTTTAGGCGTAGTTGGCATTATATATGAAGCACGTCCAAATGTTACGGCAGACGCCTTTGGTTTATGTTTTAAAACGGGAAATGTTGTAATTTTAAAGGGTGGAAGTGATGCAATAAACTCTAATATTGCTATTGTAGATAGTATTAGAGGGGTTTTAAAGGAAAATGGAATTAATCCTGATGCCATAAATCTCATAACAGCTACAGATCACGAAACAACCACAAGATTTATGAAAATGAATGATTATGTAGATGTACTGATACCAAGAGGTGGAGCAGGTCTTATAAAAAATGTCGTTTTAAACAGTACAATTCCTGTAATAGAAACCGGCACTGGAAATTGTCACATATATGTTGATGAAACGGCTGATATAGATATGGCAGCAAATATTATAGTAAATGCCAAAACTCAAAGAACAGGTGTGTGCAATGCCTGTGAATCTCTGGTAATACACAAAAATATAGCACAAAAAGCAATACCGGTAATATGTAACATTCTTAAGCAAAAAGGTGTTGAAATTCGAGGTGACAAGACTGTTCTTGATATTTATACTGATGCAATTGCTGCTGATGAAGAAGATTGGGGAAAAGAGTATTTGGACCTGATAATATCCATAAAAACGGTTGAAAACATTGATGAAGCTATTTCTCATATAAATAAATATAATAGTGGTCATTCTGAATCCATTATTACAAAAGACTATGCCAATGCTCAAAAATTCTTGGAAAGAGTCGATGCAGCTGCTGTATATGTAAATGCGTCAACGCGTTTTACAGATGGCTTTGAGTTCGGATTTGGTGCTGAAATCGGTATCAGTACTCAAAAACTTCATGCCAGAGGTCCAATGGGATTAGATGCCCTTACCACCTACAAATATATCATTTATGGTGATGGTCAGATTAGGCCTTAAACAACTTGCAAGAATAAAATAAATATTATATAATCATATACGTTTTATCGAACATGGGTTTATTAATTAAATCAGATATTATATGATTATAGGAGAATTATTTTGAATAATACATTACTTGAAAAAGAAATTGAAAATCTGGATATTAGTATAGAGGCTCCGGAAACAGAGCCTCTTAGACAATATTATTTCATTAAAAAAACAAGAATCCTTCTTGAACAGTTAAAGGACAAATATAAGGGTAAACTAACTGCCTGCATCAAGACTTTTGGATGTCAGATGAATGCAAGGGACTCAGAAAAACTCACTGGTATTTTAGAGGCAGTGGGTTATGAAATTCTGGATTCTAAAAAAGAAAATGAGGCTGATTTTGTCATTTATAATACCTGTACTGTTAGAGAAAATGCTAATTTAAAGGTATATGGTCGACTTGGAAAAATGTCTCATAATAAAAAACACAACCCTAAATTAAAAATTGCACTTTGTGGTTGTATGATGCAGGAACCGGATGTTGTTGAAAAAATTCGCAAAGATTATGGTTTTGTGGATTTAGTTTTTGGTACACATAATATCTATAAATTTCCAGAATTGTTGTATAATTCATTTAAAGCTGAATCAACAGTTATAGATATATGGAAAGATACGGATAAAATAGTAGAAGACCTTCCGGTGGAAAGAAAGTTTCCTTTTAAATCCGGCATAAATATTATGTTTGGTTGTAATAATTTTTGTAGTTATTGCATTGTTCCTTATGTTAGGGGAAGAGAAAGAAGTAGACAGGTTAATGAGATTATCAAGGAAATCGAAAATCTTGCAAATGACGGCGTTGTCGAGATAATGCTTTTAGGTCAAAATGTAAATTCTTATGGAAATGATTTTGAAGAAAAGATCCCTTTTTCTGAGCTTTTAAAAGAAGTTGAAAAAGTTGATAAAATAAAAAGAATAAGATTTATGACTCCACACCCGAAAGACCTTAGTGATGATCTTATAGAAGTAATCAAAAATTCTAAAAAGATATGTCATCATATTCATCTTCCATTACAATCTGGAAGTTCAAGGATACTTAAAGCCATGAATCGTCACTATACAAAAGAAGACTATCTCTTACTTGTTGAAAAAATTAGAAAAGAAATTCCTGATGCATCTATTACAACTGATATTATCGTAGGATTTCCGGGAGAAACGGAAGAAGATTTTCTTGAAACAATGGATGTTGTGAAAAAAGTTTCTTTTGATAGCGCTTTTACCTTTATTTATTCAAAAAGAACAGGTACAAGGGCTGCTAAAATGCCTGATCAGGTTCCGGAAGATATTGTACATGACAGATTTGACAGATTGCTAGCTTTAGTTAGAGAGGAAAGTTCAAAACAGGCTAATAAGATAGTTGGACAAACACTTCCGGTTTTGGCAGAAGAGGTTAATAATCAGGATTCTACTATGCTTACAGGAAAGCTGGCTAATAATCTTACTGTACATTTCAAAGGTGGAAAGCGTCTTATAGGAAATGTTGTTGATGTAAAGCTTGTGGAATGCCATGATTTTTATTATATAGGAGAAGTTGTTTGATATGTATGCTTATATTAATGGCTTTGTTACAGATAAGTCAGAAAATTGTATAATATTAGAAAATAATGGTATCGGTTACAGAATTTATACAGACTCAAATACCATAATAAAACTTGCCTACAATAAAGAAACGAGATTTTATACATATTTGAATATAAAAGATGATGCAATGGAGCTTTACGGCTTTTTATCAAATGATATTTTAAGTATTTTTAAACAGTTAATCAGTGTAAGTGGTATTGGTCCCAAAGGTGCTTTGGGGATACTTTCTACATTGCAGATAGACGAGCTGATTACTGCCATAATATCAGAAGACGCAAAAGCTATTGCTAAATCACCGGGTATTGGACAAAAGACTGCAAAAAAGGTTATTATAGAGTTAAAGGATAAAATAAATCCTTATTCGTCTTTTACAGACACTAATGAAGAAAGTATTTTGAATCCTGAAGGACAAAATGAAATAAAAGATATCAAAAAAGAAGCTATGGAAGCTTTAATAGCACTTGGATACAGTAAATCTGAAAGCTATATGGCTATTAATAAAATTGATATTGATACGGTTACATCTGTTGAAGATGTCTTAAAGATAGCTCTTACCAATCTGGTAAGAATATAAATTTGGATGGTGTAAATATTGGAAAAAAGGATTATTTCAACTGATTTTACAATAGAAGAAGAGGTTGAGGAAAAGAGCCTTCGACCAAAAACTTTTGAAGATTATATAGGTCAGGAAAAAGCAAAAACTGCATTAAAAATTAGTATCGAGGCTGCAAAAAAACGTCATGATCACTTAGATCATATATTATTTTATGGACCTCCGGGTCTTGGAAAGACTACATTATCCGGTATTATTGCCAATGAAATGGGTGTTAATATTAAAGTTACCACTGGACCTGCTATTGAAAGAGCAGGTGATATGGCAGCAGTTTTAAACAGTCTTAATGAGGGGGATATTCTCTTTTTAGATGAAATTCACAGATTGAACCGACAGATTGAAGAAGTGCTTTATCCTGCTATGGAAGATTATGTAATAGATATAATGATTGGAAAAGGTGCTAATGCAAAATCTTTAAGAATCGATCTACCTAAATTTACCTTAATTGGGGCAACTACCAGAGCCGGTATGTTATCAGCACCGTTAAGAGACCGTTTTGGGATAATTGAAAAATTAGAGTTTTATGAATCTGAAGAATTGTGTATAATAGTGGAAAAATCTGCAAAGAGATTAGGTCTTGATATAGAAAAAAATGCGGCGTTGGAAATAGCAAGAAGATCCAGAGGAACGCCGAGACTTGCCAACAGATTGTTGAAAAGAGTCAGGGATTATGCAATTGTAAAGGCTGATGGTA
This sequence comes from Acetitomaculum ruminis DSM 5522, assembly GCF_900112085.1. Lineage (GTDB taxonomy): Bacteria > Bacillota > Clostridia > Lachnospirales > Lachnospiraceae > Acetitomaculum > Acetitomaculum ruminis. The sequence continues at coordinate 32,029 of NZ_FOJY01000002.1, read as the reverse complement.
ATATTACATATGAGACTACTAGGATTGCTTTGGGGATGCTGGATGTGGATGAATATGGACTTGATAATGTTGACAGGACTATACTAAAAACCATAATTGATAAATTTGATGGTGGTCCTGTAGGTCTAAACAATTTAGCAGCGTCGTTAGGAGAAGACAGTGGTTCTTTGGAAGATGTAAATGAACCATTTTTAATAAAAAACGGATTTATCATAAGAACGCCAAAGGGAAGAGTGGCAACCAAGCTTGCTTATGATGCATTAAGTGTTCCGTACAAATATTAATATATATAAGGGGTGTAAAATAGATGGCTGAAAAAACTAGCACAGATGTTTTGATAAGAGGAAAAGTTTATACTCTAAGTGGAAACGAAAGTGTAGATTATTTACAAAAAGTTGCAGCTTACATCAATGAAAAAGATGAAGAAATGGCTTCTATGGACAGTTACAGACATTTGACTTCCGAGACCAAAAGTGCACTTTTAGATCTTAATATCGCTCATGATTACTTTAAAGCTGATATGTTAGCAGGAGAATTAAAAAAGAGCCTGGAAGAAAAAGAACAAGAGCTTTATAGTATCAAGCATGATATTATTGAGCTTCAGCTAAAACTTGAAGAAGCTCAGAAAACTATTGCCAAAAACGAATCTGAAATTAAAGAACTTAAATTTAATAAGAACAAGTTAGAAGAATCATTAAAAGATGTATTATTGGGGAACAATCTTAAGAATGATAAAAAGGCTGATGTTTAATATATGAAAAATAATAATGAATTACTTTCCCCTGCCGGCAGTTTTGAAACATTAAAAGCAGTCGCAAATGCAGGCGCAGATGCTGTTTATGCCGGTGGAAGTTTATTTGGCGCAAGGGCTTTTGCTGGGAATCTTTCTCGTGACGAAGTTCTTAGTGCCATAGAGTATCTTCATATTCGAAATAAAAAACTATATCTTACAGTAAATACTTTGTTAAAAAACGACGAAGTTGAAAAAGATTTGTATGATTATCTTTATGATTATTATTGCGCTGGTCTTGATGCCATTATAGTACAGGATGTCGGCGTATTTGAGTTTGCAAAAAAATATTTTCCAGAATTACCTTTACATGCCAGTACCCAGATGACTCTGACAGGTCTTGACGGAGCCAGATTATTAAAGGAATATGGTGCTGCGCGAATAGTTACTTCCAGAGAATTATCCCTAAAAGAAATATCAGAAATACATAAAAATGTTGATATAGAGATAGAAAGCTTCATTCATGGAGCTTTGTGTTATTCTTACTCAGGCCAGTGTTTATTTAGTTCAATGTTGGGAAAAAGAAGCGGAAACAGAGGTCGTTGTGCTCAACCATGCCGTTTGCAGTATACACCGGTTTTAAACGACAAAAAAGCTCAATCGTCCTATATCCTTAGTATGAGAGATTACAATACTTTAAGTATTCTTCCACAAATACTGGATTCCGGAGCTATGTCTTTAAAAATAGAAGGCCGCATGAAAAGGCTTGAATACAGTTGTGCTGTTACTTCAATCTACAGGAAGTATCTTGATATTTATAATGATGGGGTTTTAGAATATAAAATCGACCCTAAAGATGAGAAATTTCTTTCAGATATAGGGAACAGATGTGGTTTTACAAATAAATACTATTTTGGAAAAAATGATCCGGATATGATTACAAAGATAAAGCCGGCTTATGACTCGGCTGACGAACCATTTTTTAAAGCAATAAAAGAAAAATATACTGTTGAATCTAAAGAAAAAATTAATGGGTTTATTAAAATAAATAAAGGATTTCCTGTTACTATTACTATTGAATATAAAGATAAAAACTATGAATATATTTCGGATATAATTCCATCAGAGGCTATAAAACAACCTCTGACAGTAGAAAATGTTATCAAACCGATTATAAAGACCGGTGATTATCCTTTTGTTTTTGACAGTTTGGAAGTAAATATAGAGAATGGCTTGTTTTTGACAGTAGGAAACCTTAAAGAAATCAGAAGAAATGCTTTAGAAATGCTTCTTGATAAGATTAATGGTAATTTTAAAAGAACTCTTGAAAAATCTAATGAGTCGAAACAAATAATTAATGCTAAAAATATTATGGGCAATCCGGACTTTTATGTAAAGGTAAGTAATTTAGAGCAATTTAAAAAAGTTATTACTTTTGATTTGGTAAAGGGTATATATATTAGTGAGTATTTTTTGCGTTTTAATAAGCAAAGTTTATCTGATATTGTTAAAGCCTGCCATACAAATTCTAAGAAGTTTTTTTATGAAATGCCGGATATTTTTAGAAAAGAGGTACGAGATTATTATGAAAAAAATCTCACAAATATTTTATCAGAAGATATAGATGGTTTTCTGGTTAAAAATTTTGACAGTCTTAATTATTTAAAAACGCATTTAAGTAATGATAGTGATTATATAATTATTTGTGATGATAGGCTATATGCTTTTAATAATTATTCGGATATATTTTATAAAGAAAGAAATCTTGTAATAACAAGACCGGCGGAACTTACCTTTAAAGAGTTGTCAAAACTTGATAATAGTGGCTGTCAGTACAGAATATACGGGCATCAAATACTGATGGTGTCTCAGATGTGCGTGAATAAAGATGCATTTAAATGTAATAAAAAATATGAAAAACTTGATCTTTCAGATAGGAAGAACAAGAAATTCAAGGTAATGTGCAACTGTTTTGAATGCAATAATCTTATATACAACAGTGTAGCCACCGTACTAACAGATTATTTACCTGAAATTAAAAATCTTGGATTTCAATATTTAAAAATAGATTTTACTTTTGAGTCTGCTAAAGAGGTTCTAAAAATATTGAATTATATTTCAAATAAATATGACAAAACTACGGACCTTAAGGATGAAGAAATTTTTAAAGATTTTACAAGGGGACATTATAAAAGAGGAGTCGAGTGAGAATAAGATGAATGACATAATTGTTGAAGCTTCAAAATATATTATTATAATTTTGTTCGCACTATATACTTTTCAATGTTTTGCTGTTTTTCGATACTCGGATGAGGAAAAAAAAGCAGGCATTTCTGTTTTTCAAAGTATATTGATGTTTTTGATACATTTTTGTGCTTACGGAGCCATATATCTTCAAAATGAAACAAATAAAGGAGATATACTAGTGTTTTACCTGGAACAGGTTGTGTTTTTCTGGGCTGTTCTTTTGGTATATAAGATTGTGTTTCCTCTTGTTTCAAGATTAGTTGTGAACAATATGGTAATGCTTCTTAGTATAAGTTTTATTATGTTGGCAAGACTTGACTTTGCACTGGCAAAAAAGCAATTTATGATTGCAGTTGTTGCCATGATAGTCACCACTATGATACCTCTTATTATCAGAAAATTTAAATTTTTCAAAAATTTAACCTGGGTATATGGTGGTATAGGATTTATTCTTTTAACAGCAGTATTTGTATTAGGACATATTACATATGGTGCAAAACTATCTGTAAATCTAGGTGGTTTTTCACTGCAGTTTTCAGAATTTGTTAAGATAATATTTGTATTTTTCCTGGCTTCAAGATTTTATGAATCCACAGAAATCAGGGATTTACTGGTGACTTCTGCAGTTGCAGCGGCCCATGTGCTGATATTGGTTATTTCAAAAGACCTTGGTGCTGCGTTAATTTACTTTGTGGTATATCTTTTTATGCTCTATGTAGCAACAAAAAAACTGACATATTTTGGTATTATACTGGCTAGTGGTGCTGTTGCAGCTTTTCTGGCAGAAAAGATATTCTCCCATGTACAACAAAGGGTTGCGGCCTGGCTTGATCCCTGGAGTGATATAGCAGACAGCGGATATCAGATATGCCAATCTTTATTTGCCATAGGAACCGGAGGATGGTTTGGAACGGGATTATGTAAGGGAATGCCTGATACCATTCCTATTGTAGAAGAAGATTTTATTTTTTCTGCCATTTGTGAAGAGTTAGGTGGTATTTTTGGAATATGTCTTGTTTTGCTGTGTCTTAGTAATTTTATAATGTTTTTAAATATATCCATGCAAATTAGAGACCGCTTTTATAAACTAGTAGCATTAGGCCTTGGAACAGTTTATGGTTTTCAGATATTTTTAACCATAGGTGGAGTAACAAAATTTATTCCACTAACAGGTGTTACATTACCTCTTGTAAGTTACGGAGGAAGTTCTTTATTATCTACACTAATAATATTTGCAATAATTCAGGGACTTTATCTTATGCGAAGAGATGAGGGTGAGGAAAATGAACGAAAAGAATCAGAAAAAGACAGTAAGGACAGCGACAAAAAAGAAAGAAACAGCGAAAAAGCCCATTCCGGCAAGGTCAGGGTCAGAAATTCAGAACATGAAAAAGAAAAGGCAATCCGAAGAACACATTCATAAAACTTCTACCAAAAGGCCACCGGTGAAAAAAACCAAAGAACAGATAAAGCGTGAAAAGGAAGAAGCAAAATTTCGTGAAGAAGAGCAAAAAAGAATAGAAAAAGAAGAAAAAAAGAAAAAAGCCAAACATAACAGAGAATATGCTGTCGTTGCTTATTCATTCTTTACTTTGTTCATCTGCATAGTAGGTTACATTTCATATTTTATTTTTTATGAAAGTGAAAAAGTAATTGATAATCCTTATAATAAAAGAATAGATAATTATGCTACAACTGTTGTAAGGGGAAATATAACCGATGCCAATGGAAATATTCTTGCTTATACAAATGTGGCAGAAGATGGAACCGAAAGCAGAATTTATCCCTATGCCGATGTTTTTGCCCAGGTAGTTGGTTATACTACAACGGGTAAATCTGGTATTGAATCAGCAGAAAATCGTAAGCTATTGACTTCAAGTTCAGATATTAAAGAAAAACTTGAAAAAACCAGGTCTTCTGAAAAACAAAAAGGAGATACGGTTGTTACTACATTAGATGCCAAATTACAGCAATTAGCATATAATGCATTGGGAGATAACAAAGGTGCAGTTGTCATAATTGAACCTTCTACCGGTAAAGTTAAGGCAATGGTTTCAAAACCTTCCTTTGATCCAAATACTTTAAGTGCAAACTGGGACAACATATCAAACAGCAGCGATTCGGTTTTGTTAAACAGGGCAACCCAGGGCTTATATCCACCTGGTTCTATATTTAAAACCTTAACCACTTTGGAGTATTTAAGAGAAAATTCCGGAAATTATCTAAATTACAGTTATGATTGTGGTGGCAGTATTACCCATAATAACTATACTTTAGCCTGCTATGATAATACTGCTCATGGACATGTTGATTTAAAGCAATCCTTTGCGAAATCCTGTAATTCTTCTTATGCTAACATAGGACTGGGATTAAATATAGATTCATTTGCAAACCTTTGTGAGTCAATGCTTTTTAATAAGAATATTGACTTTGATCTTGATGTTAAAAAAAGCTCCTTTGTACTTAATTCATCATCAAATACAACGGATATTATGATGACATCAATAGGTCAGGGTGAAACAGAAGTTACTCCTTTTCACATGGCTTTATTGGCGGCTACTGTTGCTAATAATGGTGTGCTTATGAAGCCACATTTAGTAGAAAGAATAGAAAACTATAAATCAGAAGTAGTTTCTTCACAGGGAAATGAAGTTTATGAAACATTAATGAGTACTGAAGAAGCCCAAATTATACAGGAATTCATGGAGGAAGTTGTAAACAGCGGTACCGGATTTCGTTTTAATGGAAGTAGCTTTACTGTAGCCGGAAAAACAGGAACGGCAGAGTACTCTAGTGATAAAAATGTTTCTCATTCATGGTTTATTGGATATACACCTACAGATGGTGCTCAGCTGGCCATAGCAGTTGTAGTCGAAGGTGGAGGAGCAAATGCTGCCTCAGCGATACCGGTTTGCAAAGAAATTTTTAATGGTTACTATGGTTAAAAATTGAGGTAATATATGAAATTTTCAAAAAAATTATATTATGGAAAAGAAGCATCCCGTCATAAAAGAAAAATACTGTGGCGATTAAAACATAATAAAATTCTTCTGGATACATATGTTATTTGCTTTGCATCAAATAAGAATAATTTGTTCGATATAATAAATGCGAACATATTATTGCAAAAATACTATCCTAAAGATGACCTGACTGTTCTGGCAATAGGTGAATCTTACGATGAAACACTTGAATTACTTGTTTTTCTTATAGATAATGTATATAAAAAAACAGGAGCATTTAATGTTAGGGAGTTTTATAGTTAACAATAAGGAGAGTTATGCTTAGTATACTGCTGACAGTTTTAAAAATACTTTTAATAATATTAGGTAGTCTTTTAGCGTTGGCATTTTTGATTATATTATTACTGCTTTTTTTCCCTTTTAAATACGATGTCAGAGCAGTAAAAAAAGAAGGCTTTGATACAGCCTGCTTTAAAACAAAAGTGTCCTGGCTTTTTAGCCTGGTTTCTTTAAAGGTTATTTTTAAAAATAAAGAGTTGAAAATCGGTATTTATATTTTCAATATTCTGTTAAAAGGAAAAAAACACAATTTTAACAAGGAAACAGACGAAAAGTCTGATTTAATGGGAAAACCTGATGAAATTGTCATATTAGATAAGCTGGATGTTAATAGGGATATAGAGCTAACAACCCCGGATGAATCTGATAAAAATGAGCTTAAGGAAAGTGTAGGTAATCTTTCTGATTTAAATGATGATTATGAAGCTGACTTGGTTTTGGGTAATGAATATGAAGAACCAATCGGGAATGTTAAGGACGACGAAAAAGAAACAAATACAGAAAACAGGATTACAAATAAATTTAAGACAGTAGTTAATTTTATTGCTTCTGTACCTGAAAAGATAAAGAAATTTTTTGTTTCAATAAAAACAGGTATTTTAAATATCAGGGAAAACATAGATACAATAATAAGCTTTATAAATGATGAAAGAAATAAGAAAGTTTTTCGTTTTTTGAAAAAAAATCTAAAAAAGGCACTTAAACATATATTTCCAAGACAAATATCAGGAAAGCTTCGATATGGAAGCGATGATCCTGCCCTTACAGGTGAAATTACCGGTTTCTTGTCATTTTTACTTCCCATTAGTAAAGATGTCAGATTTATACCGGATTTCCAAAAGAAAGTATTAAAAGGAAATATTAGAATGAAAGGTCGCATTTTTTTGTTTTATCTTTTATACTTATTTCTGAAAGTGTTTATGAATAAAGATTGTAGAATCATATATAAGAAATTTAAGGAAACGGGAGGAAACGATTAATGGAAAATAAAAATAATGATAACAATTTAAAATCAACAGTTGAATCTTTGTTTAAAGGAATGGAAAATTTTATAACAACCAAGACAGTTGTAGGTGACGCGGTAAAAATGGGTGATACCATAATTTTACCTTTGGTAGAAGCATCTTTTGGTATTGGTGCCGGAGCTTTTTCAGGTGATAAATCAGAAAATGCCGGTGGTGGTATGGGTGGAAAAATCAGCCCAAGTGCAGTACTTGTTATTCAAAACGGTTGTACAAAACTTGTAAATGTTAAAAATCAGGATGGTGTAACCAAAATACTTGATATGGTACCTGATATTATTAACAAATTTACATCAGGAAATGACAGTGATAAACCTGAGGTTAAATTAAATAAGGATGAAGAAGCTGTTGTTAACGATGTTTTAAAGGATAAAGATGATACTAAAACACAAGATATTAAAGAAGAAAATGTCGATAAATAGCTTATTGATAATATTTGTTTAATAATGTGATTGAAAATTCAATAAAATGCTATAAAAAATGAGTCGCCCAATAAAAAAATACTTGCAAATCAATAGTATATCTGATACAATGATTGCATTGTGGGTCTAAAAAAGACTAATATTTAAGCGTTTTATCATCATAACGTATTGACAAGGAGGTGCGATGATGGCAAAGTGTAGCGTTTGTGGTAAAGGTGCTTACTTTGGAATCAAAGTAAGTCATTCACATAGAAGATCTAATAAAATGTGGAAGCCAAACATTAAATCAGTTAGATGTAAAGTTAATGGCGCTAATAAAAGATTATACGTTTGTACTTCATGTTTAAGATCTGGTAAAGTAGAAAGAGCCTAGTCAAATTAGAAAATTTGTCCCTTACACTTCTTTTTAAGTTGTAGGGGATTTTTACTTTGAATCTAAAAATTAAATTATAGATAATTCTATTAAAAATATATATAATATAATCATGTTTCTATTAAAATTGATTATCTTTTTGCCCAAAACAACGAGGCATAAATAAATCCTATTAAGAATGGAGGTTTAGCCATGAAAGGATATGTAAATACTCATTTAGGCGAAGTAGTTATAGATTCTGATGTTATTGCACAATATGCAGGTTCTATCGCCGTTGAGATTTTTGGAATTGTAGGAATGGCTTCCGTTAATGTTAAGGACGGTCTTGTGAGGATTCTGAAAAAAGACAGTTTAAATCATGGAATCGCCGTAAAAATAATTGATAATAAAATTACACTGGATTTTCACGTTATAGTAGCTTATGGCGTAAATATTTCTTCTGTTGCAGAAAATCTTATTTATAATGTCAGATATAAAGTAGAAGAATTTACCGGGATGCATATCGATAAAATCAACATCTATGTAGAAGGTGTCAGAGTAATCGACTAAGGAGGACTTTGTTTTGGAAAAAAATACGATAGATGCCAAGACTCTCTCAAAAATGTTTTTGGCAGCAGCTAACAGACTTGATTCCAGTAAGGAATGGATAAATGAATTAAATGTATTTCCTGTTCCGGATGGTGATACTGGAACCAATATGACTATGACAATTATGTCAGCTGCCAGGGAAGTCAGCAATGTTACAGATTGTACCATGAAAAATGTATGTAAAGCCATGGCTTCCGGTTCCCTTAGAGGAGCGAGAGGAAACTCAGGAGTTATTCTTTCACAGCTTATAAGAGGTTTTACAAAGATAGTTGCTGAATATGACGTTATTGATGTTATGGTTATTTCAAATGCATTTCAAAAGGCCGTTGAAACAGCTTACAAAGCGGTTATGAAACCAAAAGAAGGAACAATCCTTACCGTAGCAAAAGGAATGTCAGAAAAAGCCAGTGAGATGGTGGTAAAAATCGATGATGTTGAAGAGTTTTTTAAAGAGGTCATCGATTATGGACAGATTGTTTTAAATAAAACACCAGATCTTTTACCTGTTTTAAAAGAAGCAGGAGTTGTTGATTCAGGCGGTCAGGGATTATTAGAGGTTATTAAAGGTGCATATGATGGCTATTTGGGTAAAGAATCCGTTTTAAGTTTTGATAAGGATAATACGCCTAAACCTGTTGCTAAAACAGCTTCTTCAAAACCTATCGAAACTGAGGATATTAAATTTGGTTATTGTACAGAATTCATCATAAAGCTTGAAAAAGAATTTACAGAAGAAATGGAAGAGGAGTTTAAAAATTATCTTCTTTCCATAGGTGATTCCCTTGTATTGGTTTCTGATGATGAAATTGTGAAAGTACATGTTCATACAAATCACCCTGGTCTTGCTTTTGAAAAAGCTTTGACACATGGTTCCTTAACTCGCATGAAAGTTGATAATATGCGTGAGGAGCACCAGGAAAAAGTTATAAAGGATTCAGAAAGGCTTGCAAAAGAACAGGCTTTAAATACACAAAAAGCCGCTCCAAAAGAGCTTAAAGAGTATGGATTTATCAGTGTATCTGCCGGAGATGGTATTGAAGAAATATTTAAAAGTCTTGGAGCAGATTATGTCATCAAAGGTGGACAGACTATGAATCCAAGTACAGAAGATATGCTAAATGCCATTGATAATGTATATGCGAAAAATATATTTATATTACCTAACAATGGAAATATAATACTTGCAGCTAATCAGGCTAAAGACTTAGTGACAGATAAAAATATTATTGTTATTCCTACTAAGACAGTTCCACAGGGAATAACAGCTCTTATTAATTTTATTTCAGATAGAAGTGTTGAAGAAAACGAAGAATGTATGCTTGATGAAATAAAAAATGTAAAGACAGGACAGGTTACATATGCTGTTCGTGATACTTCCATAGATGGATTTGAAATCAATCAGGGAGACTATATGGGAGTTGGTGATTCAAGCATTGTAGCAGTAGGCAAAGAGCTTAATGAGACAGTGAAACTTACTGTTTCTAAACTTGTAGATGATGAGTCAAGTCTTGTAAGTTTGTATTATGGAGATGAAATTTCTAAAGAAGATGCAGAAAAGCTGGCAGAGGAATTAGAAGAAGAATTTGATGAATGTGATGTTGAATTACATTCCGGTGGTCAGCCTGTATATTATTATATAGTTTCCGTAGAATAAAATAAGTTATTAAAATTTACGCATTTCCTGCCAGAGTATATTTTGGCAGGAGATGGTAAAATATTTTAATTGAAATCTGTAATTTATTAAAGTAATTTACAGATTTTTTTAAATTCAGGATAAAGCATTGATTCTATTTTAAATATGACTGTATTGTGGTCATTCATGCAATTATTTTTTTATCATTTTTATGAAAGTGTTATAATCAAGACAGAAAAATTATGGAATTAACAAATGAAATAAGTATTTTAAAAGGTATAGGTAAAAAAACTTCAGATTATTTTAAAAAAATTGGTGTAGTCACTGTAGCGGATTTAATCAATTATCGCCCATCCGGTTACAAGGTATATACTGACTGGGTAAACATAGCGGATGTTGATTTTGAAGGGGTCTTTGCAATAAGAGCCAGAATAACTGCTCCGTTGGTTAAAAGAACCACGAAAAACCAAAAATCAGTAGTCTTATGTAAAGTAGCTGATGAAACGGGTGACATGTCTATTATCTGGTTTAATTCAGCCTATTTGTGTTCTGTATTAAAAGCCGGTATGGTTTTTGTATTTTATGGAAAAATAAAAAAGGATGGAAATACTTATGTAATGGAACATCCTGAATATTTTCCCACAAATAAGTATCGTGAGCTTACGAAAACTTTATATCCGGTATATTCTAAAACCAAAGGTCTTTCAAACAAGACTATTGTTAAGGCGATAAGTCAGGTTATAGAATCCTATCCCATAGAGACATTAGATTTTTTTGATGAGAAATTTTTAAATAAATATAGTCTTTGTGATTATGAGTATGCACTAAATAATATTCATTTTCCTTTTAGTAAAGAAGCTTATACAAAAGCAAAGGAAAGACTTACCTTTGATGATTTTTTTATTTTTTTATCCATGATAAGGCTTATGAAGGACTCCTCAAGACAGATTGACAATAATTTCAGAATCAAAAAATGGAGTATTGCTGAATCTGTTATAAATAAGTTACCTTTTGAGTTGACGGATGCCCAGAAAAAAGTCTTTAAAGAGCTTGTTAAAGACTTTTCAGGAGATTATGCCTGTCATAGGCTGGTGGAAGGAGATGTGGGTTCAGGAAAGACTATAATTGCCATCCTGGCAATGATAATGATGGCAGAAAACGGATACCAGAGCGCGTTAATGGTTCCAACCTATGTTTTGGCGACTCAACATTACAAAAAGATAAAAGGATTATTCTCTAATCTGGGATTAACATTTAATGTGTCAATTCTTACAGGACATACAAAAGCAAAAGAAAAAAGAGAAATATATGAAAAGCTTGAATCGGGAGAAATCGACATCATTGTAGGCACTCATGCTCTTATTACCGATAAGGTGAAAATGAAAAATCTTTCACTGGTTATTACAGATGAGCAGCACCGATTTGGAGTCAACCAAAGGAGCATGCTTGCAGATAAAGGGGAAATGGTACATGTACTGGCGATGACAGCCACACCTATTCCAAGAACTCTTGCCATGATTCTTTACGCTGATATGGATATTTCCCTCATTGACAAGGCTCCTTCAAACAGGTTGCCTGTAAAAAACTGTGTGGTGGATACCAGATTCAGAAAGAAAAGCTATGAGCTTATTATTAACGAGGTAAGAGCAGGAAGGCAGGCTTATGTTATATGTCCTTTAGTAGAGGAAAGTGAAAACAAAGATCTGGTAAATGTTATTGACTATACAAAAATGCTTGAGGAAATTTTTCCACGGGATATTAAAGTTTCCTATCTTCATGGAGCTATGAAGGATGAAGAAAAAGAAGAAATAATGGGCAGATTTTCAAGAAATGACATACAGGTTTTAGTATCAACTACAGTTATTGAAGTAGGAATTGATGTAGCCAACGCAACGGTTATGCTTATTGAAAATTCAGAAAGATTTGGACTTGCTCAGCTTCACCAGATAAGAGGTCGAATTGGAAGAGGAGCACATCAATCCTATTGTATATTTATGTCTCCTTTTTTACACAACGAAAAGACAAAAGAGAGATTGGATATTGTAAACAAGTCAACAGATGGTTTTGAAATATCTAATAAAGATTTGGACTTAAGGGGAAGCGGCGATATTTTGGGGACAGTTCAAAGTGGTTTTTTGGAATTTAATACCACAGATATTTATGAAAATGCCGATATTATCAAAAAGGTCTCATTGGCAGTAGAAGATTATTTTGGCAATGAAGAAGACAAAGAAAGGGTATTTAAAAAAATAGAGCAACGGTTTGGCAATATTGATTCTTTAAAAGAAAAATTTTTAAGTTCATTCTAATTTTTGGTGGTTGAGTAAAATGGTAAGTGGAAGAAAAAAGATTATTATCATAGAGGATGAGGAAATAAACAGAGGTATTTTACGAGAACTGTTTAGGACTGATTTTGATATATTGGAAGCCGAAAATGGTCAGGAAGGCTTATCTGTAATTGAAAAGGAGCATACAGGTATAGCCGCTGTTTTGCTTGATATTATGATGCCTGTGTTAGATGGATTCGGGCTCTTGGAGATATTAAATCAAAAGAATTATATTAAAGAGTTTCCGGTTATTTTAATTACCGGTGATTATACCCTGGAAGTTGAAAAGAAAGCCTATGCCTTGGGGATAACAGAGCTTATTATAAAACCTTTTAACAGAGAAGTGGTTATAAAAAGGGTAAAAAATGTAATAGAGCTTTATGAAAATAAGAATCACTTAAAATATCTGGTTGATATTCAGACAAAGCAAATTAAAAAACAGGCCAAAATTCTTGAAGAAACCAACGAACAGTTAATTGATATTTTAAGTACAGTTGTAGAATTTAGAAATTTTGAATCAGGTCAGCATATTAAAAACATAAAGAAATTTGTAAGTATATTATTAAGACACCTTATGGAAGAATTCCCGGAATATGGTATAGATAATGAAATCGCTGCTGCCATTGTAAAGGCATCCGTTTTGCATGATATAGGAAAGATAGCAATTCCTGATGCCATATTATTAAAACCGGGAAAATTAACCGGAGAAGAATATGAAATAATGCAGACTCATACAATTAAGGGATGCGAAATTTTAAAAAGAATCAGAACACTTTTTGATGATTTTTTGTATGAATATATTTATGAAATCTGTCGTTATCATCATGAAAAATGGGATGGAAACGGATATCCGGATAAATTGTCAGGAGAAGCAATTCCAATCAGTGCTCAGCTTGTATCCATTGCAGACTGTTATGATGCATTACGAAGTAAAAGAGTATACAAAATTGAAATAGAACATGAGCTTGCCATAGATATGATAAAAGACGGAGCTTGTGGTGAATTTTCTGATAAAATGAAAAAACTCCTGGATCTTTCGGAGCAGGAATTCTTTCTGGCATCATCATTTGAACTAAGTGTAAACGAAGATGAAATTTATACTTGTCAGGAGGGAATATAAACCCTTCTGACAAGTTTTTTATAATGAAAGCTTCTTTAAATCTTCAAAAAATCCAGGATATGATATATCTACACAGTCACTGTTATTAATAATCGTTTTGCCCTTGGCATTTAAGGAGGCAATTGCGATACTCATAGCTATTCTGTGATCATTAAAGCTTTCGGTTTCGGCACCGTAAAGCTTCGAACCTCCTTCAATAATCATTCCATCATCAGTTTCCGTAATATTTGCCCCCATTTTGGAAAGATTAGTAGTAATGGTTTTAATACGGTCTGATTCTTTTACTCTTAATTCAGCTGCATCTTTAATAATGGTAGTGCCCTTTGCAAACATGGCTATAACGGCTATAATGGTGAGTTCGTCAATCAGGAGTGGTATTATATCCCCCTCTATAGTTACGCCTCTTAAATCAGAGTATTTGACTAAAATATCAGCTGTTTTTTCTCCGTTTTTAGTATTTACATTTAAAAGCTCAATATTTCCCCCCATTTTTTTACATACTGTAAGAATTCCATCTCTGGTAGGATTAATACCAACATTTTTTATTAACACTTCAGAACCTGGAGTAATGAGGGCAGCAGCAATAAAATAAGCCGCTGAAGAAATATCCCCCGGAATAATTATATCTCTGGCTTCTAATATCGGTTCAGGAGTAATAATTGATTTTGTACCCTCCGTTTCAATTTTTCCTCCAAAGAAATTAACCATTATTTCTGTATGATTTCGGGATAAATAAGGTTCCGTAACAGAAGTTTTACCTTCAGCATACATGCCGGCCAATAATATACAAGATTTTACTTGGGCAGATGCTATTTTAGAAACATAGTCAATGGACTTAAGGTTTGAAGGGCGTATTGTAAGAGGTGTACAGTCATTATTCAGTTGACTTTCTATCCTGGCATTCATCATTTTAAGGGGCTTTATTATTCGACTCATAGGTCTTTTCATAATGGAAGCATCACCGTTTAATTGTGTTTCAAAATCCTGACCGGAAAGAATTCCGGATATAATTCGGGTGGTGGTTCCGCTGTTTCCTGTATAAAGTAAAGATGACGGTTTTTTCAAGGAATGAAGTCCATTACCTTTTATACTAACATTTTTATCTGAAAGATGAATATCCACCCCCATTTTTCTAAAGCAGTCTATGGTAGAAAGACAATCTTCACCTGTAAGAAAATTGCTGATATGGCTTTCACCTTGGGCAAGAGAGCCTAACATAATTGCTCTGTGGGAAATGGATTTATCTCCCGGAATATTAATTTCACCTTTAAGGCTTTTAACAGCCTCTAATTCTATTTTTTTCATATATCATTATCCTGTTTATCTTGTTTGAATTTTGTAATTATAAGAAGAAAGCAGTTTTGATGCATCATCAAGATCCTTTTCGCTTTCAAATTCAATTCTTAATACACCATCTATAAATTCTCTGTTATTTATGATACCGATATTTTTAATATTAATGCCGTTAATTCCAAGAATAGTAGCAATTGGAGCAATTGCACCTGCCTGGTCTACTAAATCTACATAAATCTCATAGGCTTTTGAAAATGCTCCGCCCTTAATCGGCATGGAATTTCTGTATTCTCTGGCATTTGAAAAAAATTCTTCCAGTTTTATAATGTCAGAATCTTCAATTATTTTCCTTATATCCTTTAATTCGTCCATAAAGGAATCCATTACATTTAAAATATTATCTTTGTTTGCAAGGCAAATCTGTTTCCACATATCAGCAGAAGAAGAGGCGATTCTTGTCATGTCTTTGAAACCGCCTGCTGCCAGAGTACGCATCATTTCCCTGCTGTCATCATTTTTTTTCACATAATTAACAAGACCTGCTGCAATAATGTGAGGTAAATGTGAAATAGTACCTGTTATATGGTCATGATCCCTATAATCAAGGACAATAGGGATAGCCCCCAGACTTTTTATAAAATCAGAATATTTTTCAATTTTCTCATGAGAAGTATTTTTCTCAGGGGATATTACATAGTAGGCATTTTCAATAAGATGGGCTTTGGAATTTTTATATCCGGATTTTTCCGCACCGGCCATGGGATGTCCCCCTATAAAATAATCTGAAAGCCCTGCTTTTTGAATATATGCGTGTATATTGTTTTTAACGCTGCCAACATCCGTGAGAATTGTGTCTTTTGTCAGATATTTTTTTATTTCATCTAAATATGTAGTGTTTGTTTTAACACTTGCACACAAAAATATGTAATCACAGCCGTAAAAAGAGTCATCTATTTTATCTGTAGCGTGATTAACAGTCTTATCGGAAAGAGCAGCCTCCAAAGATTCCCTTGAAATATCAAAAGCATTAATAAATGCGTTTCCATAGACTTTTCTTATAGCTTTGGCTATACTTCCCCCAATAAGCCCAAGTCCGACAAAGCCGATTTTTATATCTAAATTTAAAAAGGTATCCATTTTTATTTTCTTCCTGTAATTTTTTTGTAATCCTCCAATTCTTTCATAAGTTCTTTGAATTGTGGAATATTAAGGGATTGAGGACCATCTGATAAAGCCTTTGAAGGATCAATGTGTACTTCAATCATAAGTCCGTCTGCACCTGCTGCTATAGCTGATTTTGAAAGGGCAGGGATATATTCTCTAACACCACTGGCATGGCTAGGGTCAACAAGAACCGGAAGATGGGTTTTGGATTTTAAAACTGGAACAGCAGCGATATCCAATGTGTTTCTTGTAGCTGTTTCAAAGGTTCTTATTCCTCTTTCGCATAATACGACATTTTTATTGCCTTCGCTCATAATATACTCAGCAGCATTTAACCATTCATCAATAGTTGAACTTAAACCTCTTTTTAAGAATACCGGAATATTTGTTTTTCCAACTTCTTTTAAAAGATAGAAATTTTGCATATTTCTGGCTCCAATTTGAAACATATCAACATATTTTGCGGCTGTTTCTATAGATTCACGACTGATAACTTCACATTCAATAGGAAGATCATATTCATCTCCGGCAGCTCTTAAGAGTTTAAGACCTTCTTCTCCTAAACCTTGGAAAGAATATGGGGAAGTACGAGGTTTATAGGCACCGCCTCTAAGAATAGTAGCACCTGCTTCTTTTACACCTTTAGCTGTTGACATCATCTGTTCTTCATTTTCGATAGCACATGGTCCGGAAATAACTGTAAGATATCCTGGTCCTATAAAAGTGTTTCCAACCGGTACAATACTTGGTTCCGGATGAAATTTCTTGTTGGCAAGTTTATAACTTTCAGTAACTTCTACGATTTTTTCAACATCACCACTGGACATTAAATTTACAGATGCCAGCTTTGTTTTATCACCTACGACACCAATGATAGTTACTTCTTTACCTTTTGAAAGATGCACATCTAAACCGTTACTTTTGATTTCTTTAATAACTGCATCAATGGAGGACTGTTTTGCCCCCGGTCTCATTACTATAATCATTTCTTTCCAATCCTTTACTATTTTTATTTCTTTTACCGTACTCCATATAAAAGACCTGTTTTAAGTGCTATTTTAAGGAAGTTTTAATTAAAAGTCAACACTTTGAGGCTTTAAAGTGGGAAAGTTTTTTAAAACATATAAAATTGTTTATCATTTATGTTAAATAAGGGGTATTAATGAAGGTAAAAACAGTGGTTTATTTCATAAATAAAAAGTTTAAATGCCTTGAAAAATGGTAATTTCTTGACAAATCAATAGGCTATGATTAAAATATTTAATGGCTGTTTATGATTAAATAAGAAAAAATATTTTCAAATTTTTATATTATTCAGACAAATTATAATTAAAAATAGTCGGTAACTTATGAAAAAATCAGTTGTTAATGGTGAGTTTTACATAATATTATTGATATAATGATGTCCTTTTACATTGTTATTTAACAGCTGAAAGCATTATAGATATAGGAGGAATGAAATATGGCTGAACCATATAATCATATTGCCATTGAAGAAAAATGGCGAAAAAAATGGGAAGAAAACCCAATCAATGTAAATGACGGGAAAAAGCCTAAATATTATTGTCTTGATATGTTTCCATATCCGTCCGGAAACGGTCTTCATGTAGGACATTGGAGAGGATATGTTATTTCTGATATTTGGAGCCGTTACAAAATATTAAACGGTAATTATGTTGTTCACCCGATGGGATGGGATGCTTTCGGACTTCCAGCAGAAAATTATGCTATTAAAATGGGAGTTCATCCTGCTAAATCTACAGCAGATAATATTTCTAATATAAAACGCCAAATTAAACAAATAGCAGCAGTATATGATTGGGACATGGAAGTAAATACTACTGATCCGGACTTTTATAAATGGACTCAATGGATATTTGTACAAATGTTTAAAAAGGGTCTTGCTTATGAAAAAGAGATGCCAATTAACTGGTGTCCATCATGTAAGACAGGACTTGCCAACGAAGAAGTTGTAGATGGTAAGTGCGAAAGATGTGGTGCTGATGTTACAAAAAAGAATTTAAGACAATGGATGCTTAAAATAACTGAATATGCAGACAGATTACTTGCTGATCTTGATAAGCTTGACTGGCCTGAAAAAGTAAAAAAAATGCAGACTGACTGGATAGGAAAAAGCCACGGAGCAGAAATTGACTTTAAGGTAGATAACAGTGACAAGGCTATTACTGTTTACACAACAAGACCTGATACATTATTTGGTGCTACATTTATGGTGCTTGCTCCTGAGCATGCTCTTGCAAAAGAACTTGCTACAGATGAAACCAGAAAAGAAGTAGAGGATTATATTTACAAAACATCTCTTAAATCTTCTGTTGACAGACTTCAGGACAAGGAAAAAACAGGTGTATTTACCGGTTCATATGCCATTAATCCTCTTAATAATAAGAAGGTTCCAATTTGGCTTTCTGACTATGTTTTAGCTGATTATGGTACTGGAGCTATTATGTGTGTTCCTGCTCATGATGACAGAGACTTTGAGTTTGCCAAAAAATTCGATATTCCTATTGTTCAGGTAATTGCACCTGAGGGAAAAGAATTTGAAAATATGACAGAAGCTTATACAAAGCCTGAAGGTTTGATGATTAACTCCGGTGAATGGAACAACATGGAATCATCAAAACTTAAAAAAGAAGCCCCTCTTATGATTGAAAAAATGGGCATTGGAAAGGCTACTACAAATTACAAACTTCGTGACTGGGTATTCTCCAGACAGCGTTATTGGGGTGAGCCGATTCCGATTATTCACTGCGAAAAATGTGGTGCTGTTCCTGTTCCGGAAGAAGATTTACCTTTACTTTTACCGGATGTGGAATCTTATCAGCCAACAGGTACAGGAGAATCACCATTGGCAGGAATTGATTCCTGGGTTAATACTACCTGTCCTTGCTGTGGTGGACCGGCTAAAAGAGAGACAAATACCATGCCTCAATGGGCAGGTTCTTCCTGGTACTTCTTAAGATATATTGACGCTCATAATAAGGATGAACTTGTTTCAAGAGAAAAGGCTGACAAATATCTTCCTGTAGATATGTATATCGGTGGAGTTGAGCATGCTGTTCTTCATCTCCTTTATGCAAGATTTTATACCAAATTCTTAAATGATATTGGGGTTGTTGATTTTGATGAACCTTTCAAAAAATTATTTAATCAAGGTATGATTACAGGGAAAAACGGCATTAAAATGAGTAAGTCTAAGGGAAATGTTATTTCACCGGATGATTTGGTAAATGAGTACGGTTGTGATTCCTTAAGACTTTATGAGCTTTTTGTAGGTCCACCGGAATTGGATTCTGAATGGGATGACAGGGGAATTGACGGAGTTTACAGATTTATAACAAAATTCTGGAATCTTGTTAATTCAAACCTTGATAAATTTGTTTCTCCTACAAAAGAACTTGTAAAAATTCGTCACAAATTGATTTATGATATAACAACAAGACTTGAAAGCTTTAGTTTAAATACAGTTATTTCCGGTTTTATGGAATACAATAATAAGCTTAATTCCATGGCAAAAGAGGGTGGAATCGATAAAGAAACTCTTGAGACATTTGTTCTTTTACTTTCACCATTTGCACCACATTTAAGTGAAGAGCTCTGGGAAAAACTAGGACATGATTCATCAGTATTTAACTGCACATGGCCAAAATACAATGAAGAATCAATGAAGGATGACGAAAAAGATATACCTGTTCAGGTTAATGGAAAGACAAAAATTGTTATCAAATTAAGTGTTGATATATCTAAAGAGGATGCTTTGGCAGCAGGAAAAGAAGCATTACAGGGTAAATTAGATGGAAACATTGTAAAAGAGATTTATGTTCCTGGAAAAATTATTAATTTTGTTGTAAAGAAGTAAAATATATTATTTAGCATAAATATCTTTCATGTATTGACATTTGTCAGATGAAAAATACTATGAATCTGCAGATTTTATAATTATAAAGCACAAGTGTGTACACTGATTAAATAGTGATTGCACTTGTGCTTTTGCTTTTATATGAACTTAATTTTTGTCTAATCCTTTTTCTCGTAGAGTAACCTTATTTGCGGCACTTCTTCGCCTGTCTTCTCCAATGGCAGCATAGTGTCGTCTGGTTGTATTAACATCTGAATGTCCCAACACATCTGCTACGAGGTAAATATCACCGGTTTCCCTATATAGATTTGTACCATAGGTTGACCTGAGTTTGTGAGGAGTTATATGTTTTAAAGAGGTAACTAAAGCTGCGTATTTTTTTACCATTTTTTCTACAGCTCTAACGCTGATTCTTCTGTTTTGTAATGATAAAAACAAGGCTTTTTCGTGTCCTGGCTTAGTAATAATCTGGTTTCTTTGTTCCAAATAATCATACAAAGCTGTTTCAACTTCTTCGCCAAAGTATACAATTACCTCATTTCCACCTTTTCTGTGTATCTTCAGGCCGCCATTTCTAAAATCCACATCATCTAGGTCCAGACCCACACATTCTGAGACACGAATTCCGGTACCTAATAAAAGTGTCATCATAGCAAGATCTCGTATGGCTGTTTTCTTATGAAAAGCCTTTTGACGACTGTTTAAATCTTCGCCGCTTTCAACTGCATCCAAAAACCTTGCAACTTCATCTATATCTAATCTTGTAATGGTATGTTCATGAACTTTTGGCATCATTACCAAAATGGCAGGATTATTTTTTAATCGTTCCTGCCTGAAAAAATACTTGTAAAAGCTCCTTAAAGAAGATAATTTTCTCATTCGACCATTTTCATCGTTTGTAACATCGACTCCGTCTTTGTTATAGTATTTAAGGTAATCAAGATATTCTTCGATATCTACAGCTTTGATTTCATCCATTAAAGATAATGGAACATCTTTCATATCATATTTTTTGAACTCTGGGTTATTTTCCATTAAGAATTCAAAGAAAATTCTTAAATCATAGGCATAGGCAATCCGGGTTCTTGAAGAAGTAGTGGGCTCGATTCCCCTGAAAAACTCCCTGCAAAAGTGGGGGATTGTATTAAGAATTTCCTTTAATTTTTTTTCGTTTTGTATATTTATCTGTTCATGATATTTAACATCAGCCATTTTGTGTCATTCTCCTTATATTGTTTTGTTTTGAGAACATATATTCTTGAATTAGTTTGGATAT
Source organism: Acetitomaculum ruminis DSM 5522 (assembly GCF_900112085.1). Lineage (GTDB taxonomy): Bacteria > Bacillota > Clostridia > Lachnospirales > Lachnospiraceae > Acetitomaculum > Acetitomaculum ruminis. Next base: position 10,655 of record NZ_FOJY01000002.1, on the reverse strand, counting down.
TTCTCTAATTCTTTTTGAACGCAGTGTAAGTAATCCCCCGCTTCAAAAGCGTAAGCTTTAAGCGAGGGTATAAGCTTACTAGTGTCAGAAGGGGTTAAAGCCCCTTCTGACAGGTGGCACAAAGTGCCACTGCGTTCATGAGGAAGTAGCGAAGCGGATTCCGAATGTCCGCTTTACCAAATCTTATTCTACACGAAAAGCGAAAATATAACAATGTTTGTTGTCATGCAGCGAAAGTAAGGTATAGTAATAAAAAAACAATGGTAAAAATATCGGTGGAATGGTAAAATAAAACTTATAAGCGTAAAGAAGCGTAAAAATTAGTAAAAATATTACTCGAATAGTAAAACTTAGGAGATAAATATATGACAGTAAAAATTGACCCATTTACTCTGACGCCTGGTGTTGCGGGAAAGCCTTATATTGACTGTGGCATTGCGGAAGAAATAATTGCAAATTTCAAGAGCGAAGAATCGTCAAAATATGTTTATAAGATAACAGGACTTAGAGGTTCTGGAAAATCAGTAGAATATGGTAAAGTTTTACAAACTCTTGAAAAAGATGAAAACTGGCTTGTTTATCCTCTTGCTGCAGAAGGAGATGGAGTGGAGACACTTATTTCATATCTAAGCCAGGAGGATTTCATTAGCAACAAAAAGACAGAAACTCTTGTAACAACCAATGCGTCAGCGCAAGGCGGTATTCCTATAATATCAGGTAAAGGTAGTATAGAGGTAACTAAAACTTATTCTGAAAACAGTAATTTTTACAATGCTGAGGCAACTTTAGCAAACATGATAGCAATGGCAAACAAGAATAACCGAAATGTTCTTGTAATGATAGATGATATTTCTAAAACAGAAAACACAGTTCGACTTCTTTCCGTATTAGGAACAATGTTTAACAGGGGACGAAGAGTATATCTGGTTGTAAGTGGATTATCAAAAAACATAGAAGACTTTTTTGTTATTAATAAGAGAGATTCAAACAGCGAGAATATTTCCAAAAGCCTATCTTTTTTTAGACGGGGAGACACAAGAGAGGTAAAACCTCTGGATAAATTTGATATTGCATATAATTATGAAAAATTTCTTGATGTAGATGCAGAAGAGGCAAAGAAATTATATGACATGACACTTGGTTATGCTTATGCGTATCAAGTCCTGGGTTCATTATATTTTAATAAAGGAGAGTCGGAAACAATTAAGGATATTATTCCGGATTATGAGAGAATCCTCTTCAAGTCCTATAATCTTGACTGGCCCGAACTGACCGATGCAGAACAAGAGTTTATTCGAAGCTTTTATAAAGGAAAGACTGGAAGAGCAAAAGATACAAAAGCCCATATGTCTAAACCAGAGTCATATAATGCATATCGAGACCGTCTTATTGACAAGCATTTCTTTTCTGCAAACAAAAGAGGTTATCTTAAACCAAAACTACCAAGATTTGATAGGTTTATAAAGATATGGTGCGACGAATGAGTGAAATATTTTATATTTTACACTTTTACAAACGAGGAATTTTACTTCAGCTATAGTTATAAGAAGGGCTGAATGTAATGGATTAGCCATTCTCTTTTAATTAAAGAGTGGAAGGATTCTATACAGGCATTGTCGTATGGGTATCGTGTGTTGTTTTGTTTTACGTGTCATAAAGAGTTCCTCCTATTGTTATGAATATACTATATTTCAAGGGAATAGCTCATTTTACTTTGTACTAATTAGATGCTAACATCAGTTTTAAAGAAAGGAGAAGATCTATTAACTCAAAAAGAGAAAAATAGATTATAGAATAATAATGAGATTTGTAATACAAAGAGTTACATCTGCCAGTGTAAAGGTGGAAGGGGATGTATGTGGAAAGATTAATCAGGGATTTTTAGTGTTTATTGGGGTATCAAACGAAGATACAAAAGAAATTGCTGATAAAATGATAGATAAACTGATAAAAATGAGAATATTTGCTGATGAAAACGACAAGACAAATCTTTCATTAGCAGATATAAAGGGAGAACTCCTTTTAATTTCACAATTTACCCTTTATGCAAATTGTAAAAAAGGAAACAGACCTTCTTTTACAGATGCCGGAAATTATGAAATTGCCAATGGTTTGTATGAATACATAATAAAAAAATGTCGTGAACGCGTGCCTGTAGTTCAAACAGGAATATTTGGAGCAGATATGAAAGTAAGTATTGAAAATGACGGGCCATTTACAATTATTCTGGATTCAAAGGAAATTATGTAAGAAAACTTAATAAATAGCTATTCTTGAGAAATATAGCTATTTATTCGATAAAGCTGTCTTTTGCGAATAAATAATAATCCCTATTCTTTAGGGTTATTTTCCCGTAAAAATCTAAATTTAAGTCTTAGTGCTTAATTTAGTTTTGTTTCAGAAAAATTATATTGTTGTTATACTTACCAGTTAATAAAAATTTGTATAACTCTACTTTTTTGATTTGACATTATAAACTTTTTAGGTAGATTTTAGATTTTCCATATATAACTTTTCTTCTAAATTTTGGCGCAAAAACAATATGATACTTACAATTTCATTTTGTATGTGATAAACTATTTACATCCATTTTGGATACCTCCTTTGATTTAATGCGGTTGGCGAACCTGCATTTATTATATCACTGGAGGTTTTTTACTGTAAGCTAAAGCAATCTCAACCACTCGCATAGCAAGTGGTTTATTTGTTTTTTGCATTTCGTTTCTCTTTTGAGAAACTCCATTTAAAAACAGGGCACAATTGCCCTAACAAAGAAAACGAGACGACCTAAGTCGTCTCGTAAAAAATCTAATTTTGGGGTCGGTATTTTTATATACTAAACCTTTTACATTATAATTAAAGAAATTTAATCGTAATAATCAAATTCCCAACCGTACATTCTTACAGTGTCACCATCGTTTATACCTGCTTCTTTAAGTTCATCAAGGATACCTTTTTCTTTTAAGAAATTCTGGAAGAAAAGGAAACCTTTTTCTGCTTCAAGATTTGTATAACCAAGCATTTTTTCAATTTGAGGGCCTTCGATAACGAATACCCCGTCTTTGTCAACTGTTACGGTATGGCCGGTTTCAGTTTCATTATTCAACTCAATTTCAGGGAAGAATTCTTGTTCGTAAATCAAATCTGGTGTTTCATTTTTGTCTAAAGTATCTTTTATTGCATATAAAAGCTCTTTTAATCCTGAACCTGTAACAGCAGAAATTGGATAAACTTGTAAATTTTCATGGGAAAACTCTTTTTTAATTTTATCAAGAATTTCTTTTTGTTCTTCCTCAGTTAAGACATCAATTTTGTTTGCTGCAATTATCTGAGGTTTTTTTGTAAGGTCAGAATTATATTTACTTAATTCAAGGTTAATTTTTTTAATATCATCTATTGGATCCCTGCCCTCAGTTGAAGCAGCATCTATCATATGAACAATAACTTTGGTTCTTTCTATATGTCTTAAAAATTGATAGCCAAGTCCTAAGCCTTCTGAAGCACCTTCAATAAGACCTGGAATATCTGCTATTATAAATCCCTTGCTTCCGTCAAGGTCGACTACTCCCAGGTTTGGTACAAGAGTTGTAAAGTGGTAATTTGCAATTTTAGGTTTGGCATTGGTTACTCTTGACAGAAAAGTTGACTTTCCAACATTTGGAAAACCGGCAAGACCTACATCAGCAATAAGTTTTAGCTCAAGTATTACTTCTATTTCTTTTGCAGCTTTTCCAGGTTGAGCGTAGTTCGGTGCCTGCATGGTAGCTGTGGCAAAATGTTGATTTCCAAGGCCACCTCTTCCACCTTCTAAAATTATTTTTCGGGTATTTTCGCCGGACATGTCTGCGATTATTTTTCCACTGGTTGCATCTCTTATTAAAGTTCCTCTAGGTACTTTTAATATAAGGTCTTCACCATTTTTTCCATGTTGATTTCTTTTTTTACCGGTTTCACCGTTTCCGGCAGAATATTTTTTGTTGTATCTGAAATCACCTAATGTGTTTAATCCTTCATCTACCTGAAAAATAAGATCTCCGCCTTTTCCTCCGTCGCCACCATCAGGACCTCCATTAGCAACGAATTTCTCACGGCGAAAACTTACATGACCATCTCCACCTTTTCCTGAACGAATAATAACTTTAACCTTATCTGAAAACATGCTATTCACCTACCTTTATAACTCATTAAATTATTTATTATCTATAAGTAAAGCCTGAAAATTTTAATTTCTGTATTTTAAGCTTAATTATCATATTATTTATATTAGTATCGTTTTATATTACTTAAACTATCTATATATAAAACCTCTATCATTCTTTAAAATGTGTTTTAATGAACTTTAGTATTCATTAAATATCACAAAAGAATATAATTTGGAATAAAATGTAGAACCCCAAATTTATATAATCATTTTTAAGATATATCGAACAATAAATCAATTAATATCTTTTGAGATCACTTTTTATGATACAAGGAAAATCATCATAAAAGTTTAAAAACCCGGCTTAAAAGTCGGGTTTAAAAATTATTGAAAAAAATAATTATTCAGCTTTAGCTTCTACTGCATATACAGATGCTTGTTTCTTAGATCTACCTTTTCTTTCGAAACGAAGAATTCCATCAATCTTTGCATATAATGTATCATCTCCACCGATTCCTACATTAACACCTGGATGAATTTTAGTTCCTCTTTGTCTGTATAAAATATTTCCAGCTTTTACAAACTGTCCGTCTGCTCTTTTTGCACCAAGTCTTTTTGACTCTGAATCACGTCCGTTCTTTGTAGAACCAACTCCCTTTTTATGTGCAAAAAACTGAAGGTTCATATTTAACATATCATTACACCTCCTCGTGTATTATTCTGATATATTTATCGTTATCGTTTTCCATTATTTTTGTTAATCCCAATACCATGGAATCAACAAGAAGTTTCACATCCTTAGAACAAGTATCTAGACGACAATCTATATCTCCGGATTTTTCATCAACATCAACACAAAAATCATCATCTGTAAATGCTTCTATTGAGTTTATAGTGTTAATCACCAATGTTGAGATAGCACAACAAACGAGATCTTCTCCGCTAGTTGCATATCCAGCATGACCATAAACTCTAAATCGGCGATACAGTCCTTCAGAATCTTGATAAATCAATACATTAGTCATTACTATGCATTAATCTTATCGATTTTAACTTCTGTGAAAGCCTGTCTGTGACCATTTTTCTTATGGTATCCAGATTTTCTCTTGAATTTGTAAACAATAACTTTTTTGTTTTTGCCTTCTTTGACAACTGATCCTGTTACAGTGGCATTTTCTAAGTAAGGTGTTCCGGTTTTAAGACCATTGTCACTTACTAATAAAACCTTGTCAAATGTAACAGTTTCTCCAGCTTCTAAACCAAGCTTTTCAACTCTAATGATATCGCCTTCGGCTACTTTGTACTGTTTACCACCTGTTGCTATAATCGCGTACATATGGCACCTCCTATTATCATTACTCGCCAATTTCGGTGTTGCAAAATCGCAAACTTATACCTTATTGTGCGGCATCTTCTTTATAGTAGCATCTATGAAAATTTATGTCAAGCAAAATTTCATTACAAATATATGGTCTAATAATTAAAACACTTTCTTTGATTATTTTTCTATATCATCAAAACTTTGCTCTTGTATGGAAGATATAGAAGCAAATTGTTCGTATAATGGTTTTTTTATTCTTTTTCTGGTTATTTCCACAAGATTTAATTTTGTTATATCCACTAATGTAGCACCAACGGGATCTTTTTTTATAAAAGAGCGTAGCTGTTTCATTAGTTCATTTTGGTCTTCTTCTCTTTCCATGTCTATAAAATCCACAATGCATATTCCGGAAATATTTCTCAAACGGAGTTGTCTTGCTACTTCCTTAGCTGCTTCTATATTGATTTTTAGATAGGCTTCTTCTTTCTTTTTGGTTGAGTATTTTCCAGAGTTGACATCTATTACGGTCATAGCTTCTGTGTGCTCAATATATAAAAAAGCACCGGATTTTAGCCAGACTTTTTTTGAAAGAGCCTTTTTTAAAGAACTTTCTAAATTGTAAAGTTTGAATAAAGGATAATCATCTTCATAAAGTCTAAGATTATAATTAGGGTTGTTATTTTTCAGATTTTCATAAATGTCAACATTATCCGTAACTACGCTAAAATCCATTTGGCTTGTGTCACACCTTAGAATGAATTGTTCATATTCGGTAATTCCGCTTATAAGTTTTGAATAGCAGCTTCTATGTTTGTAATTATTTAAAAGTTTATTTAATCTTCCTTCTAATTCCCTAATTTCAGAAAATATATCCTCATCTCTTGCATTTACGGAATTAGTTCTAAATACAATTCCATACAGGTCATTTGCAAATTTGCCACCTAGATTTTCAAATCTCTCATGATAGTTTTTGGATAATTTTTTTGAAATACCGATTTTAGTATTTCCATAGGTAATTACAACATATTTACCGGTAAAAGCAATATTAGAAGTAACTACAGCCGGTTTCTTTTTGCCGGCTTCTTTGGAAACCTGAACCAGTATCTCATCTCCTATTTTTAGCTTATTATCTTTTTTTTCATTGACATAAGGAATAGACTGATTATCTTTTAGGGAAAAATAGCAGTCTTCTCCTATTCCAATGTTTATAAATGCGGCATTTATGCTGGGAACAATATTTTCAACTTTTCCAATATATACGGAATTTATAAGGTTGTCTTCTATGGTATTTAATTCTATTATCTCATCATTTTCAAAATACGCTGAAACACATTTATTGTTATCATTGTATTTTAAATTTGTGATTACAAGTTTAGTTTCCAAGAGTGCTCCTTTTTTAATAAAGTGAATATTAGAATATCTGCTATATTAATGTGTTTTTCTTATAATGTGGCAGAACACTCATACTCACCTAGTGTAAGATAATTATTATCTTTCTTAGCATATAATTCTGTACGTTTAATATGATATCCAAAGTCATTGTATTCAATATTTAAATAATGATACAAGGCTTCAACAACAAGTCGTGGATTTAGATTATTTTCGCTTCCTGTATCCAAGGATAAAAACAGCAGTTTTTCATCATTTTCAGTATAGGCGCGAAATTTTTTTATCATAGGCTTGATGTCAACAATTTTTTCACTTTTCTTGGTTTTTTTCAAAATAGAAATTTCTAAGGCATTTTTATAAAATTTATCATTTAATGTATCCCAGGTATTTTCGTCAATATTTCTAATGATTTCATCATCAAATTTAATAATGTAATCAGCCAAAGCAATTATGGACATGGCTTTTTTTGCATTATCAATCAGAGGATAAATACCTGTAACCATGATACCTTCGCACATTACTGCATTAAGTTCGTCCATGGATTTTTTTATATCTATTGGTGAGTTTACGGAAAAATCCATATATTCTCCAACACTTTCCACACCTACGCCTAAAGGCATGGCAAATGACATTATCTGATGTGGGTTAAAGCCTTCTGTAAAGCTTATATCAATACTGGTTCGCCTGAATGCTTTTTGAAAAAAACGCATCAAATCAAGATGTCCTATATATTTAACGATACCTGTTTTTTCAAATTTAAGCCTCATTTTCATAGCAGACACCTCCATTATATTTTTTTGCTCCACAACCGGAACATTTTTCACGACAATTTGGAGTTACTATTTCATTTTGTGCATTTTCCCATTCTTTTTTTAAGAATTTTCTGGTAACACCTATGTCAATAAAATCCCAAGGAAGGATTTCGTCTAATTCGCGTTTTCTTGTGGTATAAAATCCGATATCAATTCCACATTCGTCAAAAGCTTCAAGCCATTTATCATTATCGTAAAAATCAGTCCAGGCATCGTAAATACAGCCTTTTTTATAGGCGGTTTCAATTACTTTTGAAATTTTTCTGTCACCTCTTGCAAACACCCCTTCTAAAATGGTTACATCTGCTTCATGCCAGCTGTATTTGATACTTTTTTGATTTTTTTGAGAACGAATTGAGCTTTTTACAAATTTAGCTTTTTCAACATAGTCTTTTGAAGTAAGCATAGGAGCCCATTGAAATGGAGTAAAAGGCTTTGGTACAAAGAAGGAGGTGCTTACAGTTATCTGGCATTTACCATTTCTTTGATCCTTCGGAATCTCATAATATACTTCTGATATATCTTCTGCTAAAGTAGCAATTCCTTCCATATCTTCTTCAGTTTCAGTTGGAAGCCCTAACATAAAGTATAATTTTACCTTTTGCCAGCCTCCATTAAATGCACTTCTTGCACCATTTAAAATCTGTTCTTTGGTAAGACCTTTGTTTATTACATTACGCAGTCTTTGAGTTCCGGCTTCAGGTGCGAAGGTAAGACTGCTTTTTTTAACATCCTGAACATGGCTCATAATATCCAATGAAAAATTATCTATTCTAAGAGACGGAAGGGAAATGTTTACTTCCTTGCTTTTAAACTCGTCGATAAGAAAATTAACCAATTCGCCTAAATATGTGTAATCGCTGGAAGATAATGAACTTAATGATACTTCTTCATGTCCTGTATTTTCCATTATTTTAAGAGCATCTTCTTTTAATTTGCAAAGGTCTTTTTGCCTGTTTGGACGATAAATCATTCCGGCCTGACAGAAACGGCAACCTCTTATGCAGCCTCTTGCTATTTCTAACATCATTCTATCTTGAGTAGCCTTTATAAAAGGAACTACAGGAGCTGTTGGATAGGTAGAACGGCTAAAATCAGTAACAATTTGCTTTTCTACTATGGCAGGAACATTTTCATATTTAGGTTTAAAAGAATTGATAGTACCATCTTCTTTATATGTTACCTGGTAAAGTGACGGTACATAAATTCCCTTTATCTGGCTGGCGTCCAGTAAAAATTTCTTTTTATCATAACCTTCTTTTTTGTGTTTTTTGTACAGTTCAAATAAAGCACCATAGGTTACTTCACCTTCTCCGATATAGAACAGGTCAAAGAAATCTGCGATAGGTTCAGGATTATAAGCACAAGGACCACCTCCGATAACCAAAGGAAAACTTTCATCTCTGTCTTTTGCGTAAAGAGGCATTTGTGAGAGATCCAGAATCTGAAGAATGTTTGTATAGCACATTTCATATTGTAATGTAATTCCCAAAAAATCAAAGTCTATAACCGGATCCTGGGATTCCAGGGCAAAAAGTTTTATGTTTTCTTTTCTTAGTATTTTGTCTAAATCTACCCATGGAGAATAGACTCTTTCGCAATAAACGTCTTCGCGTTTATTAAACATATCGTACAATATCTGTATGCCCAGATGAGACATTCCTATCTCATATACATCCGGAAAACAAATAGCGAAGCGTATATCCACATGTTCTGGATTCTTTTTAATAGAATTTATCTCGTTTCCAATGTATCTTGCAGATTTGTCTATACTCATTAGAATCTGGTCTGAAAGCGCTTGTTTACTCATTAAAACCTCCTGAAATTTTATTTCCATTTATTTAAACATATATTATGATTATTCGTCATATACACCTGTTGGTGTAAATATTTTTATTTAACGCACTTCTTCATATATTAGCATCATATTTTTTTTATGTCAAAAATATATGTGGTAAATGTCCGTAAAAAAGGCCACACCATTGATTTTCCTTAAATACGGAAATATCATTAGTGTGACCTATTTTTTACTTAAGAGTATTTCTTATTTTTTAATTTTAACAGTTTTTGCCTGCCCCTTATTTTTCATAAGTTTAGGATAGCTTTTTACCTTGTTTTTAGGCACTTTGATTACTGCTTTTTTATAGATTCCCTTAAAAGCTTTTGAGTTACTTTATTAGGATAACTTTCTAAAATCTTATTTAACACTCTCAATGGCTACTTAGTAAAGATTCCGGAAACGAATCTATAGCCATCATCTAGTAAATCATGGGAACAGATTAAATCAAGCTTATCTCCATCCATTTTATATTTATACACCACATTATTATCGTCATATAAATAAAGATAATCGTCTTGTACTACAAATTCTGTGATTAAAAGATCTAACTTATAAGTATGTAAAACTGTATCATTTTCCATATCCACTTCGATAATTTTTCCGTCTTCTGTTAAGTTTTCTTCATCAACTATACCTACATATAATTTATCATTAAAAATGTAGCAACTCCATATGTTTTTATCTACTGGAAGTTCAACGTAGGAATAGCTATTATTAGATAAATCTAATTTAATCAGCTTTTTATCATATGGAAGATACACATAACTATCATTGTAAACTGCACCCATTATAACATTATCATCTTCGGTAAAATCTTTAGAAAAATCAAAAGCCACTTCATTTTTTTTATTTTTTTTATCAATTTTCAAAATGGTATTTTCTAGAGTTAATATGTAAAGAACATCTTTGCATACAAAAAAATCCGTCGTAGCAAAATCTTTTATTTTATAGTATTCTTTCTCATGTGTATCGAAAGAATAAAAACATATGGTAGTATTAAAGTTATAATTTCCCATGACATAAACGCCTTTTGGGGTTACTTCATAATCTGATAATCCGATTATTTCACTAAAATCATATCTTGTAATTTTTCCTGTTTTATTATTTATTCCAATTACTGCACAATCATTTTTTTCGTAACCTTTTCCTTCT
>NZ_FOJY01000028.1 GCF_900112085.1 Acetitomaculum ruminis DSM 5522 | reverse complement strand
TATCCGGTTTGATATGACTTTCGCAACCTATTATGCCAAGAAGCGATCTGAGGGAAAGCCACATCGCGTTGCCATTTCACATGTCACGAAGAAATTAGTCAGAGTCATTTTTGCATTGGAGAGGCAGAACACTGACTTTGTATCTACCTCACTTCGCTGACATAAATAACTATTTCTACTGCACCATCTGAAATACGGTGTATTCAGATGGTTTATTTGTCATGCAATTTTTACTTAATTAAAATTTATTCAAAAATCACTTGACTATTTATAGTTTGTCACCTCACATAATATCTTTTTTTCTAATAGTAAAAAAACTAATTAATACTAATCCAAAAGCCAAAAGCCACATTGGTAGCCAAATCATCTCTTTTGATATACCACTTTCTATTTTATAAGCAACCCTTACTAACATAAAATTATCAGCAGCAAAAAAAATCGAATTAACAAAATATGAACAAATCCAATATATTATGCCCAAAATAAATACATATAAAGGTTCAAGTAAAAATTCCAATGCTGTATAAATTAGGGAAAAAGCCAATGCTGACATAAAAAAAATAATAAGCGCTACTTTTTCATATTTGATATATTCTGCCCCATATCCCAAAATCACAGTAAAAACATCTTTATTATCCTTAAAAAAATTTGTTCCCTCCAGTAAAATATTAAAATATATGGTCAAAAGACATATTAAAGAAAAAAATATGGCTTTAGTTAAGGACAATAAATATTTTGAAATAAGCCATATATTTTTACTAGAAGCATACAAAATATTTCTGTAGCCGTTTTCTTTTAAATCTTTTTTCAGATAACCTGTAATAATAAATATTAATACTGTTCCTATAACAAGATATTCAACACAAACTTTTATATCTTTGCTTCCTGTTTCAAAAAAAAGTTCTCCTCCCAAAATTTTCCACAAATAGCATCTTTTTCCCATATATTCCACTCCGGGATATTCCATATTCAGGGTATTTATACTAAACAATATACAATCAAACATTATATATATCATTAGTCCACACAGCCATTTTATGATATTAGCTAATTCATTGGTAAAATCATATTTGTACTGTCCCCACAATTTTAAATAAAAATTATTTTCTCTTTTCATTTATAAAAACTCTCTTCTTACTACCATTTTCTTTAAAATAAATGCAGATATAAAGCCAAAGGCTAACGCTTCTATACATACCCACCCAAAGTTGAATATATTACTAATCATCTCATATTTGATTTTTAAAAGATTTGTAAAAAGTCTTGCATTAGTACAGATTTCAATAACACATACTAAAACCAGACTTCCCATTAAAAATAAAGAACTTATATTTCCCCAGGCAAAAATCATAGAAAAAATCCCAATTAAACTTAATGTGATAAACATTGATAAAAAAGTTAGCAAAACTACAAGAAAAAAACCTGAATCATTTGTACTTTTAAACTGCATCTCATATAAACTGTTTTTCTTATCCCAGTTATAAAAGCTCTCTGAAAAAAAAGCTGAAGAAAAAATTGTAAACACTAGGGAAACTATTGAGATTATAGCAGAATTGACAAGTACCTTTTTTACCTGTTTTAAAACTATTGTTTTTTTTGAAGAATATAATAATATATTCATCGCCGAAAAATCATTTTTCATTTCATTTAACGAAAGAAATATCATAGCCGTACCTAAAATAAGTCCAACATTTCTACTTTCATCAAAAAATATTAAATAATCAGCTACACAATATTTGTAAAATTCGGATAAATCTGTAAGAAATGGGGTAAGACCCATAGCATATAATATCTGCGAAATCCCAATTACTATAAAAAATAATATTTTTTTTGTCATAAATCCCACCTTTTTAAAATACATCTTCACTTTGATTCTTTTTTAGAATAAGAAATATAAAAATTATAAAAATCAAAAGATATATTACTATGCTTTGACCTTTTACCGATGAATATCCGGGATTTAGAAAATGAACTGGAGAATAATCATCAAATCCTAGCGTACAAAGAGCAGAATGTAAAAACATCCATACCACAAAGGGCATTGCATAAATCAAAAATCTATGCTCCACATAAAATCCGCAAAGCATTGCTATACAAGCCGTAAGCCCCGCATAGATAAAATCAATCACCATAAAAATAAAAACATAAAGCAGTGGAAAGGTATAATATAATTCATACAAAAAAGACATATTATCAGGAGCTGACATGGAATTTGTAATACTAGGCGTAAAAGTCGGTAAAACAGCCGCCGTCATACAAAAATTAATAATTAACGGTGCTACAAAAACAATTCCTCCAATTATAAATACAGCAATAATTTTGCTTAAATAATAGCGTTTTTTACTTTCTCTTATTAATACATTTTTTAAATATCCACTTTTTTTCTCAAGAAAAAATGAATCAGCATATGCTCCTGAAACCAGTAAAGGTAAAATCATATAATATAAATACGGTTGAAGAAATGATGAAGTTGAATCCATCCAGCCTTCAAAAACCGTAACAGGATGAAGCATTGCAGCACTATCTTTATAATATTCTAATATTGTATCCTGAGACTTTGCAAAAATTAAAACATATTGAAAAAAATATGTTACTCCTATTAAGATACCTATAATCAGCATTATCCAAAACTTTTTATTTGATAATGCTCTTTTTAATTCTTCTTTAACCACTTTTTATTACTCCATTTTCATTATAATCGCTAATCTTATTTTCTATCCTCTAATACTATATATAAACCTATAGGAATATCTGGAGCAGGCGAATCAGAATCACTTGCAGCCAGTCCTAATGTAGAATCCTTTAATACATCTTTATGTACTACATATACCAATTTTCCTTTATATGTTTCTCCTTCCTTTAAGGTACACATCCACCCTGACTTTCCTATTGGATCATTTTCATCATTTGTACACAAAAACAATTCTACTTCTTCTACATTTTTTCCCTTTTTGTCCATTATGACCAGCCATATATCTCCTAAGCATAAAACATTATTCTTTTCGTCATCTGCATCTGCTTCACGATATTCTCTGACGTTTTTATTTGTAACTTCTATATCAATAATAATAGTTGCTTTTTTATCTTGGTCTTCTTTATAATAATTATCAAAACATTCCTTGTATCCTGGTATTTCAGCTACATCGTAAAATCCATCCTTTATTTCATATGATTTTACTTTTACCACTCTTCCACAGCTATATCCCTTCTCATTTATATAGCAAATGCGTTCTGTTTTGCTTTCTTTTAACATTGTTTTTTCTAATTTACTAAGTTCCTTAGTATTTGTCTCATCTTCACTTACAGTCTTTTTATTTTCCTTATTTGCAAATGCATTATTTTTTTTTATTATTCCGCTTGTTTTCACTGCAAAAAAAATGATAAAACCTATCATGCATATTCCTACAGCGTATATTATTTTATTCTTCATTTTTCCGTCCTCTATTTAACTTAATAATGCCGGATATTATTTCCGACATTATTAAGATTTTGTTCTAATGCTTTTAAATATTTTTAAACACTATCCGGACTCCATACTCCTCTTACTTTAGCTCTTTTGTGTATTTCCGGGTTAATACCTAATGTACAACTATGGTATCCATGTTCTCTAACATAATTAGGTATATATTTAGAATGACCTGCTGGAACTCTTAAATAGGGTGTCACTGAAGAATTCTCCAATACTGTAAATGATCTTCCACTTCTATTTGTTGATAAAACATTAATACGAATAGCGAAACTAGAAGTATTCTTAACATAACAAGATGTATAATCCAGTTTTGCCCTGCTAACTGGAACTGTATGATCACACCCATCTCCTATGTACGTATAATCAAATTTCTCGTCTTTTATATTTCCCGCAGCATCCGAACCTAATGGCATGAAAATATTCGTACTTAGTGCCAGTGTCCCCACTACTATACATGTTTTAAATAAGTTTCTAAATTTTTTCATCATTTTTTATTACCTCCCTGGTATTTTAGTTATATATTGATTTTAATCACAAACATTTATAAAAAAAGAAAGAATTAATTAATTTTGTCCTTAATTATCTGATTTTTCAAATATTAAAGTGAATCATGTATTTTTTTATATTTTCTTCTGCTATTGTTGAATTTCTCCTCTTTTTTACTGTAAAATAATAAAAGCTATCTTGCATATTCCTACAGCGTATATTATTTTATTCTTCATTTTTCTTTTTCCTTATTTTTTAGTAGTATAAGTAACCACTGGGAAGGATCTGATGCCATCCCTGTGAAATTAACATTCAGACTTAATATAGAATCTTTCAATAAATTCTTGTCCACAACATATACCATTTTCCCTTTATATGTTTCTCCTTCTTTTAAGGTATACATATGACCTGATTTTCCTATTGGATCATTTTCATCATTTATACATAAAAACAATTCTACTTCTTCTATAGTTTTTCCCTTTTTATCCATTACAAATAGCCATATATTTCCTAAGCATAAAACATTATTCTGAGTTCCTTAGTATTTGCCTCATCTTCACTTACAGTTTTTTCATTTTGGGATTATTAATCTTTTTTTCTATCCTCTAATACTATATATAAACCTATAGGAATATCTGGAGCAGGCGAATCAGAAAAATGTGCATCCAGTCCTAATGTAGAATCCTTTAATACATCTTTATGTACTACATATACCAATTTTCCTTTATATGTTTCTCCTTCCTTCAAGGTACACATCCACCCTGACTTTCCTATTGGATCATTTTCATCATTTGTACATAAAAACAATTCTTCTTCATCTTTAATCTTTCCTTTTTTATCCATTATGACCAGCAATATATCTCCTAAGCATAAAACATTATTCTCTTCGTCATCTGCATCTGCTTCACGATATTCTCTGACGTTTTTATTTGTAACTTCTATATCAATAATAATAGTTGATTTTTCAGAATGATCTTCTTTAAAATAATCCTCATAACGTTCCTTATATCCTTGTATTTCAGCTACATCGTAAAATCCTTCCTTTATTTCATAAGATTTTACTTTTACCACTCTTCCACAGCTATATCCCTTCTCATTTATATAGCAAATGCGTTCTGTTTTGCTTTCTTTTAACATTGTTTTTTCTAATTTACTAAGTTCCTTAGTATTTGTCTCATCTTCACTTACAGTCTTTTTATTTTCCTTATTTGCAAATGCATTATTTTTTTTTAGTATTCCACTTGTCTTTACTGTAAAAAATATGATAAAGGCTACCATGCATATTCCTACAGCGTATATTATTTTAGTCTTCATTTTCTCTTTCCTTACTCTTTTTACTCAAAAATACCGGAAATAATATCTGGCACTTTTAGGTTTTTTCATTAAAACGGACATTCGGAATCCGCTTTGCTACTTCCTTATGAACGCAGTGGCACTTTGTGCCAACTGCGTTCAAATTCTTTTAAATATTTTTAAACACTATCCGGACTCCATACTCCCGTTACTTTAGCTCTTTTATGTATTTCCGGATTAATACCTAATGTGCAACTATGATATCCATGTTCTCTTACATAATTTGGTATATATTTAGAATGACCAGCTGGAACTCTCAAATAAGGTGTCACTGAAGAATTTTCCAATACGGTAAATGATTTTCCACTTCTATTTGTTGATAAGACATTAATACGAATAGCAAAATTAGATGTATTTTTTACATAACATGATGTATAATCCAATTTCTTCCTGCTTACTTCAACTGTATGATCACATCCATCTCCTATATAAGTATAATCAAATTTTCTATCTGATATATTTCCCGCAGCATCCGAACCTAATGGCAGGAAAATACTTGTGCTTAGTGCCAGTGTCCCCACTACTATACATGTTTTAAATAAGTTTCTAAATTTTTTCTTCATCATTTTTTGTTACCTCCCTGATATTTTAGTTATATATTGATTTTAATCACAAACATTTATTAAAAAAGAAAGAATTTATTAATCTTTTCTTAATTTTCTGATTTTTCTTTATTTTCCAATAGAATTAAAAGACCTTTTAGGGAATTAGACGCTTCTACTCTACAAAAATCCACATTTAATCCTATTTTACAATTTTTTAATGTATTTTTATTAACAACATATACCAACTTTCCTACATAGGTTTCTCCTTTTTTTAATGTACATAAAAGTCCGGATTTTCCCATAGGATCATTCTCATCATTAGTACATACAAACAGTTCGTCTTCTTCTATATTTTTTCCATATTTATCTATTACATTAAGCCAGATATTTCCAAGGGATAATAACTCATCTTCTTCATTACTGTCCCAAAATTCACTTACATACTTATTTGTTACTTCCATCTCGACTATGACAGTTGCTTTTTCATCGCTGTTTTCTTTAAAATATTCATTGTAACTATCTTTATATCCCGGTATTTCAGCTATATCTACAAATCCATCCTTTATTTCATATAATTTTACTTTTATTGTAAATCCACAATTGTCACCTTTTTCATTTAAATAACAGATATGTCCTGCTTGATTTTCTTTTAGCATTGCTTTTTTTTATTATTCCACTTGTTTTCACTGCAAAAAAAATGATAAAGCCTATCATGCATATTCCTACAGCGTATATTATTTTATTCTTCATTTTCTCATTCCTTACTCTTTTTACTTGTAAATGTCGGAAATAATATCTGGCATTTTTAAGTTTTTTCATTAAACCGGAAATCCGAATGTCCGCTTTACATTTCAAATAATATTTTTACAAATTTTTCTTAAAAAGCCTCTTTATAGCAGAAATCTCTGCTTATAAAGAAGCTTTATATATCTCAATAATATTAAATTTCCATTCTTACTATTTTAGGATAAAGTGATGGTAATTAAAAAGATTTTGTATTCTTTAATCTTAATTTTTAATTACTAATCTTCTTTTCTATTTTCTAATACTGTATACAAGCCTATGGGAGTGACTGGAGTCTCTCTAGTGAAATTTGAATGCAGTCCTAATATAGAATTATTCAGTATATCTTTATGTACAACATATACCATTTTTCCTTTATAGGTTTCTCCTTCCTTTAAGGTACACATCCGCCCTGACTTTCCTATTGGATCATTTTCATCGTTTGTACATAAAAACAATTCTACTTCTTCTATAGTTTTTCCCTTTTTATCCATTACAAATAGCCATATATTTCCTAAGCATAAAACATTATTCCCTTCATCATCTGCTTCGGCCTCAAGATATTCTCTGACATTCTTATTTGTAATTTCTACATCAATTATTATAGTTTCTTTTTCAGCATGATCTTCTTTAAAATAATCCTCATAACGTTCCTTATATCCTGGTATTTCAGCTACATCGTAAAATCCATCCTTAATTTCATATGATTTTACTTTCACCACTCTTCCACAGCTATATCCCTCTTCATTTAAATAACAAATACGTTCTGCATTAGATTCCTTTAACATTGTTTTTTCTAATTTACTGAGTTCCTTAGTATTTGTCTCATCTTCACTTACAGTCTTTTTATTTTCCTTATTTGCAAATGCATTATTTTTTTTTAGTATTCCACTTGTCTTTACTGCAAAAAATATGATAAAGGCTACCATACATATTCCTACAGCGTATATTAATTTATTCTTCATTATATTAGTCCCCTTATTTTTATTTTAAATTTATAATAATTTATAAAAATTAAATTTCACATTAGAAATTATTATAAAATTCTTAATATTCTGATTTTTTATATTTTTATCCAAATAGTGCGAATTAACAAAAAATATACTTCATTTACAGCTTATGAATAAAAATTTTCAGTAAAGCGGACATTCTTAAATCCGCTTCGCTACTTCCTCATGACTCATCTTTTTACATTCAATCAGAAAATTCAAAGTCATATTTTCTCATTTTTTTCCGATATTTAATACGAATTACCTTTTATAGGGAGATTTTTCAGCAAATAAATCAGCTTACAAATGTCTCTTGTATAAATAAGTATACATATTTATTTTTTGATGAGTTCATTAGGAAGTAGCCAAGGGGATTTAAGAATATCCACTTTATCTAAAAGGGGAAGGAGTATTACATGAAATTACATACAAGAATTTCACTGATATTTGGCTTTATATTGGTGATAGGAATAACAATAATCGGACTATATTCACTTTCTAGAACATATTACATAGGTTTAGAAAATACCTTTGGAAAATTAGAGATTACTTCAAGACTTACCTCAAATCAAATCGGAGGAAGGTTAGATAATTATATGAATTTAGCTGCAGTTTCCGGAAGAGACCCTATCATAAGTTCGTCTGATGCCAGCAATGCTGATAAATTAGAAAGGATGTCTGTTTTAGCAAAACAAAACGGATTTGAAAGCTATGATGTTCTTAATCTTAAAGGAATCAGCTATCTTAATGAAACAAATTATAGCGATAAAGACTTCTTTCAAAGTGCTTTAAATGGTACTGCTGCTATTTCTGATATAGAAAAATGTGAAGATGGTTTTGAATTTACTATCGCTGCTCCTTTATATGATGAAAGCCTTACTAAAATACAGGATGTTGTATGTTATAAAATGGAAATTGATTTTTTAAAAGACATTCTTTCAAGCTTAAATTTAAGCGAAACAAGTTATGCCTATCTTATTGATGATAACGGTAATGTTATTGTACATACAAATGAAGAACTTATAGATAAAGTCAATATCTCAGAAGAAAAGGGAGCACTTTCAGAAATTTACAACAATTTAACTGAAGAAAGAACCGGGTCAAAGGAATATACTTATAACAACACCCGTGTTTTATGCGGATATTCACCAATTCCTGGAAGTAGCGGATGGAGTATTGTAGTAGCAGAACTATATACTACTTATGTTCATGATGTTAATTCCATGACCTATCAGATGATTTTTATCCTTGTAATTTTGCTTATTACCTTTATAATAATTTCACGAATTGTTGCAAATTTAATTGCAAAACCAATTATCAGGGTAAAAGACTCCCTATCAAAGATTGCAGTGGGAGATTTTTCTGAAAATATTAAAACCATAAAAAACCCTAAAAAATATGAGGTGGCAGTACTTACTAATACAGCCGCAATGATGCTTGACAGGCTTAAAAAAATAGTCATGGATAGTACAGATATATTAGAGGGATTGTCAAATTATAATCTTAAACAGGAAAAAATGGATACATATCCGGGAGATTTTAACAAGCTTTCTGATTCAGTTAATAAAATTTCTAATATTTTAAACGAACTTATAGTTGAGGTATCACAGTCTACAAGTTATGTGGGAAACGGCTCCAAAGAGCTTGCCCAGGCAGCTGATGCTTTAGCCCAGGGCACCACTACCCAGGCCGGTTCCATACAAAATGTGGTTTCAGATATTGAAGATATGGCAAAAAGAATTAACCGAAATGCCCAGAATGAAAAAACTGTTGACCAGCAGATAAAAAACCTCAATTGTCTTATACAAAATGGAAATGGAGAAATGACAAATCTTGTTGAGGTAGTCAAAGAGGTAGAAGCCATGTCCGCAGATATACAAAAAATTGTAGGTACAATTGATTCAATTGCATTCCAAACAAATCTTCTTGCCTTAAATGCTTCTGTAGAAGCAGCAAGAGCCGGTATACATGGCAAAGGTTTTGCAGTGGTTGCATCTGAAGTCGGAGCCCTTGCCGCAAAAAGTTCCAACGCTTCACAGCAGACAGCAGACCTTATAGAATCCTGCTTAAGCAAAATTGAAGAAGCCATGAATTGTGCCAATACTACCTTTGATGTATTAACGAGGATTGTAGAAAACTCCGGTGAAATTTCAAAAGCTTTTGAGGAAATATCTGCTGATACCAATCAGCAGGTGGAAAATGCTTCAAGTATTCAAAAAGAAATTGTCAATATTTCAAATGTTGTTCAAAGTAATATGGCAACGGCCCAGGAAACAGCCGCTTCAACCCAGGTTCTCTCTGAACAGGCTGACACTTTAGATAATCTGATGAGAAGATTTAAAGTATAGTTATTCTAAATAATTATAGGCTATTGTAATTATTTTACAATAGCCTATTTTTGTAAAGCCTTTAAAATCTCTGAAAATTACAGCTCTTTTTCAAGTATTTCTAAATCTTTTTCACTTGTAGACCAACTGGTTGCCAATCTTACAACTGTATGGGTTTCATCATATTTCTCCCAAAAACTTACTTTTACCTTTTCCATAAAGGCCTTTAACTCTTTGTTTTCAAATATGATAAATTGCTGGTTAGTAGGAGATTTAAGATAAAATTCTTTACCGCTTTTTTCAATTATATCTATGAGTTTTGAAGCCATATCTATGGCATAATCTCCTATTTTTTTGTAGGTATCATTAGTAAACAGGGCATCAAACTGTACGCCTAAAAGTCTTCCTTTAGCTAAAAGTCCCCCTCTTTTTTTTACAAGATTTATAAAATGTTTTGGCCTGTTATTTTTAGTAAATACCACAGCTTCACCACAAAGACAGCCGGCCTTTGTTCCTCCGATATAAAATACATCAGTAAGTCTTGCCATATCCTCTAAGGTGACATCACTTTCTTTTGAAGAAAGTGCATATATAAGTCTTGCCCCATCTGCAAAAAGGGGAATTTTATACTCTTTGCAGACCTTTGACAAAGCCTCTAACTCCTCTTTTGTATATAAAGTTCCATATTCTGTAGGCTGGGAGATATAAACCATTCCCGGAAAAACCATATGCTCAAAACTTCCATCATCATAAAAGTCCTCTATGTATTTTTTTACATTTTTTGCATCCAATTTTCCGTCTTTACCCTCAATCTCAAGAACCTTGATTCCGCTGTATTCAACTGCCCCTGCTTCATGAAGGCTAATATGTCCGGTCTTTGCCGCTATGACACCTTCATATCCTTTTAACATGGTAGATATAATAATTGAATTTGTCTGGGTACCACCAACTAAGAATTCCACCTCTGCCTCAGGACAATTACAGGCTTTTTTTATCTTTTCTTTGGCACTGTCACAATATCTGTCAGTGCCGTAGCCACTAAGACACTCTAAATTTGTATCAACAAGAGCTTTTAAAATCTCCGGATGTGCTCCTGCTATATAATCACTTTCAAATGATACTTCCTTCATAATTTTCTCCTTTCAACACTTGTAAAGCGGACATTCGGAATCCGCTTCGCTACTTCCTCATGAACGCAGTGGCACTTTGTGCCACCTGCGTTCAAATAATTATAATATATCCCCGCTTAATATTAACATTTTTTAGCGGGGATGTTTTATCTTTTTTTATATATTATGATGCACTCTTTTCCATGTTGCTAAGCTTTGCAGCCTGGTCAGCAGCTATTAAACTGTCAATAATCTCCTGGATATCACCATTCATTATGGAATCAAGTTTGTGAAGTGTAAGCTTGATTCTGTGATCTGTAACCCTTCCCTGAGGATAGTTATAGGTACGAATCTTTTCTGAACGGTCTCCTGTACCCACCTGACTTCTTCTGGCTTCTGCTTCTGCATCATGCTTTTTGGACATTTCTAAATCATAGAGTTTTGAACGAAGTACTTTTAAAGCCTTATCCTTGTTTTTAAGCTGTGATTTTTCATCCTGACAGGAAATTACAATACCTGTAGGAATATGAGTAAGTCTTACTGCGGAATCTGTTGTATTTACACACTGTCCACCGTTTCCTGATGCTCTAAATACATCAAATTTACAGTCGTTCATATCAATTTCCACATCCACTTCTTCCGCTTCAGGCATAATGGCAACAGTGATGGTCGAAGTATGGATACGCCCCTGAGACTCTGTTTCAGGAACACGCTGTACCCTGTGAACTCCGCTTTCGTATTTTAATTTGGAATAAGCACCTCTTCCAGAAATCATAAATACAATTTCCTTAATTCCACCGATTCCGTTTTCGTTGATACTCATTATTTCTGTTTTCCAATTATTTGATTCAGAATATTTTGAATATACTCTATACATATCTGCTGCAAATAAAGCTGCTTCGTCTCCACCGGCTCCTGCTCTGATTTCAACAATTACATTCTTTTCATCGTTAGGATCCTTTGGAAGAAGTAATATTTTTAATTTTTCTTCTAAAGCTACTACCTTGTTTTTTGACTCGGAAAGCTCTTCTTTTGCAAGTTCTCTCATTTCTTCATCAGATTCTTCCTCTAAAAGCGCCAATGAATCCTCAATATTTGTTTTTTCTGCTTTATATTCTTTAAATGTTTCTACAATAGGGCAAATATCATTTTGCTCTTTCATAAGATTTCTGAAACGATTCTGATCATTAACTACATCAGGTTCCTGTAATTCATTTGTTATTTCTTCATATCTATTTACCAAAGACTCTAATTTATCAAACATTAAATTCTCCTTTCAAATCTAAAAACAATAATTCATATATATATAAAGCGAACTTTTTATTCCGCTACTTCCTTATAAACAACCTTCAACTAATATTTTCCTGATATCCGGGGTAAAATTTCATATAAAGCTAACCATGCTCACCTGTAATTACCCTGTCTAAGCCATTTAAATCTTTAATACATTCAATATTCTTATATCCATTTTCCTTTAAGATTTCAGTGACTGACTCCCTTTGGTCTGCTCCGATTTCAAAAACGAGCCTTCCTTTAGGATTTAAATATATTACTGCTTCTTTACTTATTTTTCTGTAAAAATACAATCCGTCTTCTAAGCCATCTAACGCCAGTACAGGCTCAAATTTTTTTACCTCAGGCATTAAAGTATCAATAACTTCTGTCTTTATATAGGGTGGATTTGAAACAATAAGATCAAATTTCTCATTTTGGGGTATGTTTTCAAATACATCACTTTGAATAAAATCTATACTACATTCTAAATCTTGGGCATTTTTCTTAGCCACCTTAAGGGCAGCTTCTGAAATATCCAAAGCCTTTGCTTTTATCTTTCCATTGAAATTTTTATAAAGACTGATAATAATACATCCTGAACCGGTGCATACATCTAAAACCTTAGAATTTTCTTTAATGTATTTTTCTGCCTGACAAACCAGATTTTCAGTATCAAATCTTGGTATCAATACATTTTCATCCACATAAAATTCGTAGCCACAAAAGTAAGCTTTGCCTGTAATATATTGTAAGGGTATCCTTTTACTTCTCTTTTCACAAAGCTTTTCGTAGTTTTGGAATATTATATCTGAAGCTTCTTCCTTTGCATTTAAAATAAAAAAGTTTCTGTCTTTCCCGGTTACATATTCCAAAAGCATATATGCATCGTTTTCGTATTCTTCTATACCGGCACTTTTTAATTTTTCCTTTCCCCTATTTAGAAGTGTTGCATATTTCATAAGAAATCGTCCTTTCTTCTAAAAAACAAGACTTAACTGGCACGACTGTTGTCTATACTAAAATCCTTGTTGTCAAAATTTTCTCTTAAATATCCCCGCCAGTCAAAAACCGCATCTACTGAAGCAATTCCAACTTCTATCATATCATCATCCGGTTCTTTAGTAGTCATACCCTGCAACATAAGTCCCGGCTTACTGATAAGATTCACTAAAAAGTTATCGTATTTTCCTGCCAGTCTTATAATTTCATAGGATACACCGGCTATTACAGGAACTAAAGCAAGTCTTAATACCACTTTTAAAAGGGGTGAATCAACTCTTATAAAAAAGAAAAAAATTATACTTACAATCATTACAAAAAGTAGAAAACTAGTTCCACAGCGTTTATGCTGCCTTGAGCTTTTACGCACATTTTCTACAGTCAGTTCTAAGCCATGTTCTATACAATTTATGCATTTATGCTCTGCACCGTGGTACATAAATACCCTTTGTATATCTTTCATATAGGATATGGCTTTTATATAAGCCAAAAAAATAAAAAGCCTTAAAACTCCCTCGGCTATAGCTATAATCATTTTTGATGAAGTAAGTTTAGTTAATCCAATGGATAAAAAATAAGGCAACATCATAAAAACCGCAATGGCTATGATTATGGATGTGACCATGGTAACTCCCATAATAATATCATCTGTTTTTTCACCTAATTTATCCCTTAAAAATCTTTCAAATTTTCCGGGTTCTTCTAAAGCTTCCTCATCCATAAAAAATTCTGCTGAAATATTAAGTGATTGCATCCCCAGAATCAATGAATCAACAAATCCAAACATTCCCCTAATAAGAGGCAGATTTTTTACTTTTTTAGCAATTTTAAGTCCTTTATATTCCCTGCTTTCTACAGCGATTTCACCATCAGGCTTTCTTACAGCAACAGCGTATTTATCGCCATTTCTCATCATCACGCCTTCAAGTACCGCCTGTCCTCCTATTCCTGAATACTTCATATTTATCCCTTCCATAAACCAATCTCTTAAGATTAATTAATTTAAAAATAGGTTGAGATTAAAAAACCTCAACCTTATCTTTAATCCGTATTATTTTTATTTGTTCAAGCCGTATCTTCTGTTGAACTGTTCAATACGTCCACGAGCTGCAACATTCTTCTGAGCACCAGTATAGAATGAATGACATTTAGAACAAATTTCTACGTGAAGCTCCTGTTTTGTTGAACCAGTCACGAAAGTATTTCCGCAGTTACAAGTAACTGTAGCCTGATAATACTCTGGATGTAATCCTTCTTTCATTATGTTCACCTCTCCAAAATCTAATCTAATTGATTAACCATTGTTTATTCAATCCCTAAACAGCTCTGTCATTATATCACAAAGTAGATTTTAATGCAAGGTTTTTTCCTAATTAGAAATTAAATAATTTTGTTTTTTCTGATAAGTTCAATAAATTCTTTATTATTTCTGGTTCTTACGAAATAATTTAAAACTGTCTCTACTGCATCTTCTGTCTTCATGCCGTTAATAGCTCTTCTAATAAGATATACAGCTTCTTTTTCGTAATCCTCCAAAAGAAGATCTTCTCTACGAGTACCTGATTTTGTAATATCAACAGCCGGGAATATTCTCTTTTCGGATAATTTTCTGTCAAGGACAAGCTCCATATTACCTGTTCCTTTAAATTCCTCGTAAACTACATCATCCATTTTTGAGCCGGTCTCAATAAGAGCTGTAGCAAGAATTGTAAGACTTCCGCCTTCTCTCATATTTCTTGCAGCACCGAAAAATCTCTTAGGCATATGTAAAGCTGCAGGATCAAGACCACCTGATAATGTTCTACCACTCGGTGGAATAGTAAGGTTGTAAGCCCTGGCAAGTCTTGTGATGGAGTCTAACAAAATCATAACATCTTTTCCCATCTCCACAAGTCTTTTTGCTCTTTCAATAACCATTTCGGATACTCTTTTGTGGTGATCTGGAAGTTCATCAAAAGTAGAGTAAATAACTTCTACATTTTTTCCTTCAATGGCTTCTCTTATATCTGTAACCTCTTCCGGTCTTTCATCGATAAGTAAAATTATAAGATGCATTTCCGGATTATTCTTGCTGATAACTGTTGCAACTTCCTTTAAAAGTGTTGTTTTTCCTGCTTTAGGAGGAGAAACAATCATACCTCTTTGACCTTTACCTACAGGAGAAACCAAATCTACTATTCTCATGGCTGTACTTCCTCCCGGAACTTCAAGTTTTAACCTCTCGTTTGGGAATATAGGTGTAAGATTTTCAAAGCTTGGTCTTTTAATAGCCTCTGATGGACTTTCTCCATTTACAGTTTTAACAAATAATAATGCACTGAATTTTTCTGCTGAGGTACGCACTCTTGTATTTCCGGAAACTATATCACCTGTTTTAAGATTAAATCTTCTTATCTGAGAAGGAGAAACATATACATCGTTATCTCCCGGCATATAATTTTCACATCTGATAAATCCATATCCGTCAGGCATTACTTCTAAAATACCATTAGCTCTTATACCGCTATCCAAATCATTTTCGATTTTTTCTGAATCTTCTTTATAACTCTTTGTTTCTTTAGTATCTGCATCATCTTTATAACTTCTGTTTTCTTTTGAATCCATATGTTCTTTATGAACTTTAATTTCTCTGGATTCTGTATGTTCTTTACGAACCTTTGGCTCTTTGTTTTCTACAACTTTTTCTTCCCTTATAAAGTCTTTATCATCTGATTCCTCTATAGAAGCCTTATCAATCACCTTTGTTTCAAGAACAGCTTTGTCATTTCCGTTTAAACTGTCAGCTGTTACAATCTTTGTAGTACGCTGCTTTGCTGCTGTAGCCTGACCGGTCTTTTTAGCAGTTTTTACGGTCTTTTTGATTAATTTGGATTCTGTTTCCGCTTTAGCAGCATTTGCCTCTTTTTGTTCTTTTTCTTTTGCTTTTGCTATTTCCTCATCTTTTTCATCTTCTTTTACAAGAAGCTCGATAATCTCCTGTTTTTTAAGCCCTGAAATTCTCTTAATTCCTCTGGCTTTTGCAATATCTTTTAATACAACAACTGACAATGTTTCATATTTTTCTTTCATGCTTCCTCCTGCTTTCGTCCTATGTTATTAATATCTTTTTTGTCTTTACTTTGATAAAAGTTCATATTCCGTTGAAAAACAAGCCCCACTGGGAGCTTTCATATTCAGATTATTTTCTCCGGTTTACATAAATAATTATTTTACCTTAATTACTACAATATTTGATTAGTTTATATAAATCTCCATGAAACCATAGTAAACAAATTTTCAAAAACAAAGTCGAAAATCTCTGCTGATTCCATAATGATTATAGGTCTTTTTTAATATTTCTAATTCATTCCATGCATACAGTTTAAAACCTCTCTTTCACTTTAAGGTGTTCAAAATTTTTAAAATTAATTTGGAATTTGTAAAGTTGAAATACTTGGATCTACAAAAATTAATTTATGACCTGTTCAAACCGGCCGTCAACTAAATTGTAATATGAAAATCCGATACAAAGTTATAAAGATATTGCGGATTAATAACACTACACAGCTTTCCACCAGGTGAAAAGCCGTTCCGCCTTAGTGCAAGTAGAATCATACAATATATTTTTATAAAATGCAAGTACTTTATAAAATTTTAATTTAATTTATTTTATTTTTGTATAGCCGTATATCTTCCATCTGCAGTCTTTATCCTGTCTGAGAAGAAAATCTGATGAAGTAGTTCCCTTGTTTTTATCATTGTTTTTTATGGTATAGGTAACTGATATTTTTGAAAAGGTGGTTCCATCTACTTCCTTTTCCTTGACTGTTGTATCTACATTATAACTACTGATGGATTTTTGAGCATTCTTAAACTCTGCCACATTCTGATTTAAATTTTCCGTGTGCTCTACCAAAGGATTATTTTCTAAAAGTTCATCATCCATTAAAATTCTCATTTCATTTAAAAGAGCTGTCTCTTCTTCCTCTGTGTACTCCAGGTTATAAAATACTTTTGTTATCCTGTTATAGGTTTCCACTACATCTACTGCAGTATCCGGATAATTTTTTTCCAAATTCAAATCCAGAATAGCATTTATTTCCGCATTTTCGCTTTTTACTTCTTTGTCATTATTATTTCGATGAGTCATAAAGAAATAAAAACCACCTGCCAAAACAACTAATAAAACTGCTACTAATGCAATAATTCCTTTTTTCATTATTTCTCTGCCCCCTTTAATAAGAGCCCTCTGCTTTATGACGGGCTTATTATCTAATATTGATTATGCATTCATATATAATTTGAAATATTTTGAATATTCTTTTCCGTGAATGAATTACAATACTACATAATTAGAATCGGATTCATAAGTGAAAATAGTTATAGATTTTTCTTAAATCTGATGAATTTGTAAATGTTTCCATAACTTTCAAGGTCAAAATCCCCTGAGAAACTGACGCATTAATAGCGTCCACCTTTATATTAGAACCATCATTGAAGTAACAGCTGAGCGTGTAAAGCGTTCAAAAATATAAAAACGACCATAGTTTTTTCTATGGCCATTTCTTAAATCTCTTATGATATTTTTATCAATCTATAGTATTCCCCTTAATAATCGGAGATAAATACTTGTAGGTGACAATTGTAATAGCAACATCTATCATTCCTTTTACAAAAGTAAATGGCATATTAAATATCAGTAATGCCTGTAAAAGATTATCCACTTTAGGATAAATAGCCTGATACATGGCAAGGATTGTTTCCATTGGGATAAATGCTGTATAAATCGGATAAGTTACAAAATAATTAATAGGAACGCTTAACACAGCCATAAATACTGCTCCGGCAAAAGCGCCAAAAATGGCAAGATTCTTGGATTTTTTCACCTTATAAATCAAACCTGCCGGAAGAACAAAACATGCTCCCAATATAAAATTACACAATTCTCCTACTCCACCTGTGGTTGTAGCAGTAAGATTTACAAGATTTTTAACAAGGCATATAGCCACGCCTGAAATAGGTCCCATGGTGAATGCTCCGATTAAAGCCGGAAGTTCTGAAAGATCCATCTTAATGAAACTTGGCATAAGTGGTACATTGAAACTAAAAAACATTAATACTGCCGATAAAGCTGATAACATGGCAGTCATTGTAAGTTTTCTTACCTTTCCACTTCTTCTTGTTCCCTCTTCCACTGTCAATTTGTGATTAATTTTTTCCATTTAGTTTTTACTTCCTTTCCACTTAGTTTAAACTTAAAATACTACTCCCCGGTAAATGTATTAAGTTTTGGAAGAACTCTTAATATTGTTAACTTTTTCACTTCTTATTCTTATAAAACTTAAGGCAGCGTTTAATTCTTTAATAAATAAGAAAACCCCGAGCATTTAAGCTCGGGGCATTAATCATGGTTTAGTTAACTTCTCCCATCCAGACTTATGTATAAATACAATCACTGTCGGTACCGGAATCTCACCGGTTCAACTGCCAATGGCAGGTCACGGACTATACCGTCGGTTAGGAATGGCGTTTAAACGCTTCACCTGACCCCGAAGAACTTCTTCTAATTTAATTTCTTTATATATTGTAAATTTTTTCATACTTTATGTCAATAAAGAATTAGGATATTTTTTATGATTTAATTCCTGTCTTTTACAAGATTCGTCACCCAATTTCCTCTCTTTATCATTACATATCCGATAATAACCTTTATAAAATCTGCAAATTGAATAAAGGCAAAAACAAAAAACACCGGAACACTTGTAAATTTACAAAGTAAGAAGGCTACGGGGACTGCTATTGTCCAATTATAAACACTGTCAAAAAGGAAGGTTACAAAGGTTTTTCCTCCTGATCTTAGGGTAAAATATAAAACATTTAAGAAGCCCTGAACCGGGAAAAAAACAGCTGAAATTATTATAAACCATTTTCCATAGTCTTTTATTACCGGTGTAGTGTTATAAAAATCAGGATATATAAAAGATATCCCTATAAGTATCAGTGATAATATAATGCAGGCTCCCCCTGTAAACCACATTAACTTTATAGAATATTCTTTAGCTTCTTCAAATTTTGAGACACCTAAGTATTGTCCTATTATTATTCCTACAGAGCCTCCCATAGCTATAAATACCACATTTAAAAGGTTACAAATAGCATTTGAGATATTTAATCCTGCTACTATGTCAAGACCTCTGATGGAATAACATTGAGTAAGAGCCGCCATTCCTCCTGCCCAGAAAAATTCATTTAAAAACAAAGGCAGACTTTTTATCAATATATCCTTCATTTTAAAAATCGGAATTTTAAAGGTGGTATAAATACCCTTTAAAAATGGATGGTCACTTATTTTTACATTAAGCCATACTACTATTATCAAAAGCTCAACTATCTTTGAAATAACTGTAGCTAAGGCTGCTCCTCTTACTCCTAATTCAGGAAGGCCAAACTTACCATAAATAAGTAAATAGTTAAATACCACATCAGTTATAACTGAAATTATACCTGCAAGCATTGGCTTAAAACCTTCTCCGGTTTCTCTGATACTTGAGGCATAGACCTGAGAAATTGTAAAGGGAAAAAGCTGAAGAATCATTATATGTAAATATTCTTTTCCCAAACTTAATGTAAGAGCCGAATCAATACCTCTTTCCTGCCCCTGTAAATACATTTTAAGAAAAAATTCTCCGCCAAAATAAAATATCAATATCCCTGCGAAAATACAAATCAGGGCTAAATATAGTTTTAATCTTATAATATCCAAAAATCCCTTTTTATTTCCCTGACCAAAATATTGAGCACCAAATATCCCCGGTCCGGATATAAGTCCAAAAACTGCCAGATTATATACAAATATCAGCTGTCCGGCTATGGAAACTGCAGTCATCATTTCTGTTCCAAGACTTCCCACCATTAAATTATCTACTAAAACAACTGCATTTGTAATTCCATTTTGAACCATCATGGGAATTGCTAATAATATTACCTTTTTAAAAATCTGCTCCTTATCATTTTCCATAGCTTTTTAATTCTCCTATAAGCAATTTTATTCATTACAATAAAAAAACATTATCCCCAAGATAATGCTGTGTTCCTATATTTTTTTCTATCGGGTAAATATACCTTAAATAGAAGGTATTGTCAATCTTATTTAGTGGATGTTTTTTATCCTTTTTTGTAAATAGCTTGTATAGTCTTCATTTAAAATTTATAATGAAGTTAATCCTTATTAATATGATATTTTTTGTGTGAATATTTACAATCGAGTAGGAGGGAGTGATTAGCTCCCGTCCTCTCACAGCACCGTACGTACCGTTCGGTATACGGCGCTTTCAATAGTTGACGTGCACAGACTGATAGGCTGTGGATAAATCATAGAAGCCACTGTTTATCAACCTTTCTTTTGTCCTTGCCATATTTACTGCAACGGTATGCGTCGTGAACCAATGGCCTCTTCGGCTGTTACCAGCCTGCCATGCTAAGTCCCCGGGTACGCCCATCTTAATCAGATTACGTACCTTTGTCTTGGGCTTCTTCCATTGTTTCCAT
>NZ_FOJY01000023.1 GCF_900112085.1 Acetitomaculum ruminis DSM 5522 | reverse complement strand
TTAACCTTATAAAGGCATGGTGGCCTAAAAGCTGCCATGCCGCCTTTTTTTGTATTCTTTTTCCTTTGTAGATTTGGAAAGAGAATGAGTATACAAAGAGAAAAATAACCTGTGTGAATAAGTTTCAAAAACACACACGATAGTTACTGCTTTATGAAACTATTTCAATATAAATGGAGTATTTTTTCCTTCTTAAGAGAGTAGAATAGGGAATTTTAATATTTTTTCTTTCAAAGAGGTGGGGCAAGTCTAAGTATTATTTTTTCGAGGAACCTTCTTTTATTTAAACAATAACAAGATTTACAAACCACTACCGGAAGGTCATTTTAAGTATAAGTCGGTAATATGTGAGAGCTTCAAGCTTTGACCAAAATGAGGAAAGACAATTAAGAGTTTTGTATAAAAAGAAAATTTTGGTAAACATATATTCATAGATAAGTAATCCAGAAAAGTCGAAACTTTACTTATAATTGTAGATAATATCATAATAAATCTTGACCTATACTTATGTTGTAAGAATGGCTATAAATACGGATAATTACACATAATGAGGCAAAAAAACTTTATAAAAGTTCATTAAATAAAAGAAGTTATGAAGCTATTCCAATTAGTAATACATATATTCAAAATAGTTACTTAGATAACAGGAAATTAGCAAAAAAATCTCTTGAAATATTTGAATAACAAACAAATAAAGAGAATATTACAGAATAATTAATCTAAGATAAAAAATATAAAAAAATTTTACGAACAACAGAGAATATTTAGATAAATCAATCACCCCAAAATACAGTTAGTTATCCCCTAGGTAGGGTTGTTAGTAAAAAATGCTGATGATATAATAGCTTAGATTGATGGCAGATGATTAAAGGGGTGATATTAATTTATGGATAAAGTTGAAACTAACACTAAGAGTCTAACTTTAGATGTATGTGGCGATGAACCTAATACACAAAAGATGATGCGGAAATACTGGCAGGAAAGAGCCTTCTCCTGGTACAGCGATTATCAGCTAGAGGATTTGAAAGCAATTAACAGCCAGATTGTAGATTTTCTTCCAAATCATTGTCTAAACGTTCTTGATGCCGGAACAGGCACAGGTGAAGTAGCTGCATCCATGGCGGTTTTGGGAAATAAAGTGACAGGTGTCGATTTATGCTCAAACATGATAGATGCTGCAAAAAAAGCCGCTGACAGGCTTGGACTTGACATCACCTACCTAGTTTCTCCGGTAGATAAATTACCATTTGAAGATAGTGTTTTTGACCTGGTAATATCTAGAAATTTAACATGGGCATTGTCTAATCCGGAAGACACCTTTAAGGAATGGAGGCGTGTACTAAAACCGGGAGGAATGCTTATTTATTGGGATGGGAATTATTACCTGTATCACTATGATGAAAAAGCCAATGAGGCAAGAAAAATAATAAAGGAAAAATCCATGAAATTTCATAAAGGAAAAAGCTTTGATTCATCCTTGTGCGATGATACAGCAGCAGATTTACCTTTGTCAAAATATGACAGGCCTTATGAATGGGATAACAAAGTATTGCCGAATTTGGGTTTTGAAATAATATATGAGAGTATATTCAAACCACAAAATCTTATAAAGTTTGGAATATATGATCAAGGCTATTGCAGTAATTTTCAGATTATTGCAAAAAATGGAAAGATAGCTGAATAAAGAGGTTGAAATGGATAATAAGGGAATAATAATGACAAAGGGACCTATTTTGGTTCCACTTATAAGATTTATACTGCCTCTTATCGGCACAAGTCTTTTCCAGCAATTATATAATACTGTGGATTTTTTGTTTGTAGGAAATGTTCTTAACAAAACTTCAGCTGCAGCAGTTGGGGCAAGCAGCACACTGGTTGTCTGTTGTATAGGACTATTTTCGGGAATTGCAGTAGGTACAAGTGTTGTAATGTCCCAAAGAATCGGCTCGAAAGACTTAGAGAGTGCATCTAAGGTTATGCATTCTTCTATCACTTTTGGTTTGATAGGAGGACTCATTTTCACAGTGCTTGGAATAGTGCTTGCACCGTCGATTCTTGCTGTGTTAAATACACCCCAAAGCACCATGCCTGAAGCAGTGCTTTATGTTAGAATTTACTTTCTTAGCCTTCCAATGCTCGTATTTTACAATATATGTGCCGGCTCATTAAATGCTATGGGAAATTCAAAGGCTTCCTTTAAAGTACTTGCCACATGCGGGTTTGTTAATGTTGCAGCAGATGCTGTTTTACTGATTCTGATTCCTCTTGGAGTTTTAGGGGTTGCACTTGCTACAGCAGTTTCTCAGGGACTTTCTGCGACACTTATTGCAAGGGAACTTAATAAATCTACAAATGTAGTAAGTATTTCATTCAAAAAACTTGGAATAGACTTTGGAATGCTGAAAAAGGTTTTAAGAATCGGGCTTCCGGCAGGTATACAGACAATTATAATTACTTTTTCAAATATAATTGTTCAGTATTATATTAACGCATTTGGTGAAATAGCAGTTGCAGCTTTTGCTACATATTTTAAGGTAGAAACTTTTATGTATCTTCCAATACTGGCTTTTGGACAAGCAGCAACTACTTTTTCAGGACAAAACACAGGTGCAGGACAGTATAAAAGGATTCGTAAAGGAACAATAATAACTGCAATTATTGCTACTTTGACGGTTCTGACAATTGCTGTTTTTACACTTGCATTTTCTGAAGGGGTATTTGGTCTTTTTATGAAGGATAAAGAAGTGGTTTCAAATGCCGTAAAACTGGCTTTTGTAACATTTCCTTTTTATTGGATATATCCCCTTATGGAAGTAAGTGGAGCAGCCTTAAGGGGCATGGGATATTCAATTTCCTCAATGGTGATTGTTATTTCAAATCTGTGTGTTATCAGGATTTTATTATTAATGTTTTTTTCAAAGCAAATCGGTACCTTGCCATCATTAGCGACAGTATATCCTCTTAGCTGGGCAGGTGGCGCAATTTGTTTTGTTGTCTTGTTTTTTATTGTGATAAATAAAAAAATAAGAAAAAGTGAAATTCAATCCGTAGAAATTTTTGCGTAATACAACAAGCGTAACTATATTAGAGAGGAACGGTTTATGAAGAGAGAGGATAGTGTGAGAAAAAGAATTAAAAACAGTTACATATTAAAAAGGTTACTGTTTCTGGTGCCCGTAATTTTGGGAGTAAGTTTTATAACATTTGGATTGATGTATATTTCTCCAAATGACCCTGCTGAAATGATGCTTTTGGCACAGGGAACCCCTATCGAACCTGAGATTCTACAAAAGATGCAGCAGCGTATGGGGTTGGACAAACCATTTTTGGAACAATATATTACCTGGATTTTTAATGCTGTAAGAGGCGATTTTGGAAGTTCTTATGTATCAGGAGAGCCAGTAAGGGATATGATTTTAAGAAATATTCCGGCTACATTAAAACTGACTTTTTATTCATGTCTTATGACTATTGTTTTTTCCCTTCCATTAGGAATACTTTCAGCTGTTAAACAAAATAAATTTACAGACTACATCATAAGATTTTGCACTTTTGTAGGAGTTTCAGTACCGGGATTTTTCCTTTCCCTTCTTTTGATGTATGAATTTTCAATAAGGTTAAAACTTTTGCCGGTAAGAGGTGATAGTACTTTAAAGGGACTTTTATTACCAACTGTAACACTTGCTATGGCCATGACCTGTAAATATATCAGGCAGATACGAGCTGCAATTTTAGAAGAATTGGGGAAAGGCTATGTAAAAGGTGCGAGAGCCAGAGGTGTAAAAGAAAGAATAATTTTATATAAAAACGTTTTGAAAAATTCTATGCTAACTATAGTTACTTTAATGGCTATGTCAATAGGATATTTGCTTGGAGGTACTGCGGTTGTAGAAAGAATATTCAGTATTCAGGGACTGGGAAATATGGCAATGGATGCAATAACTGCCAGAGATTATCCCGTTGTAGAAGGATTTGTAGCCTGGATGGCGCTAATATTCGTTCTTATTAATCTTTTGGCTGATTTACTTTACAGGGTTCTTAACCCTAAAATCAGATTACAGGCATCAGAAAGTGAAGATTAGAAAATGAGAAAAAGGAAGAAAGATAAAACAAAACAAAGACTTATATTATGGTCAACATTGGTGCTTGCCCTTTGTATCTGGGCTATTGTTGCACCACATATAACACCTAATGATCCCTATTATTCAAATCTTGCGGTTGCCAAGCAGGGACCAAGCAGCCAGTATCCTTTAGGGACAGACCAATTGGGAAGATGTATGCTTTCAAGAATAATGGCAGGTGCGCCTTCCACTATTTTTTCAGCAATAGCTGTTGTAATGATTACATTTATTGCAGGAAGTCTCATAGGAGTATTTTGTGGTTACTACGGTGGCAGATTTGACGCAGTGGTAATGAGAATAGTTGATATGTTTCAGGCCTTTCCTGGAATTGTTCTTGCAATAGCCGTAGCCGGAATTTTAGGAGCCGGAATGAGAAATGCGGTAATAGCCCTTTCTGTGGTAGGGTGGACGCAATATACAAGACTTGCAAGAAGCCGGGTGCTTGCCATGAGAGAAGAACTATTTATGAAGGCTGCAAAAATTTCCGGCAGCAGTGATTTGAAAATAATTTTCAGACATGTTTTACCTAATGCCATGAGTGTTTTAGTTGTAACAGCAGCCTTGAGCATCGGTGGTAATATTATGGAAATGGCAAGCTTGTCATTTTTAGGTCTGGGAGCCCAGTCCCCTAAGGCTGAATGGGGGGTAATGATGAATGAAGGACGAAGTCTTTTACAGTTATATCCGGGTATGATTTTGTATCCAGGTATATTTATATTTGTAGCAGTAATGTTGTTCAATCTCTTTGGAGACAGTGTAAGAGATATGCTGGATCCAAGGCAGAAATAAATTATTTTAATGCAAAGGAGCAGAATATGAAAAAGAAAATGTTATGTATGCTGATGGCACTTACATTGACTGTATCGGCATTAGCAGGATGTGGAACAGGCAAAGAAAGTACTGATTCAAGTCAGGGTAAGGGAGAAAAAGCTTCTTCCACAAGTGAAACAAGTAACAGTTCAGAAGCAGGAGAGCTTAAATATTACGGACAAAGTGCCGGATATGGTCTTGATCCAGGAAATCAGTACAATGGATGGTATGCGGTTGAATACGGAGTTGTAGAAACTCTTTTCAAATTAGATGACAATTTTGAAATTCAGCCATGGATTGCAGATTCTTATGAGCTTTCAGATGATCATCTTACATGGACTGTTAAATTAAAAGAAGGAATTACTTTCCAAAACGGAAAAGAACTTGATGCTGAGGCAGTAAAAAAATCACTTCAGCACACACTTGACACTAATGACAGAGCACCTTCAGATCTTGCTATTGAAAGCATGGAGGCTGACGGACTCACAATCAAATTTACAACAAAAAGTCCTAATCCGGCATTTATAAACTCTCTTACAGAGCCATACTCAGCTATAATTGATATGGAATCTGGAAAAGATTTTGATAAAGAGCCAATTGGAACCGGTCCATACATGGTTAAAGAAGTTGTACCGGATGAAAAAACAGAAGTTGTTGCATATGCAGATTACTGGGGAGGTGCACCAAAACTTTCCAAAGCAACAGACCTTGCATTCAAGGACAATGATGCAGTTGTTATGGCAATGCAGTCCGGTGAAATTGATGCAGCTTACGCTATGAGCTACGATGGACAGGAATTATTTGCAAATGATGATAATTATGCAATTGATAAATCTACTACATCAAGAATTTACATGCTTTATTACAACATGGACAATGAAAATCTTTCAGATGCCAAAGTAAGAAAAGCACTTAACATGCTCATTGACAAGGAAAGCTATGGCTCAGTAGTAATGAACGGAAATGGAGAGCCTGCAACAGGAATGTTCCCTGAAAATACAGAATTTGGCAAAGATCTTAAAGCAACAGAGTTTGATGTAGACGGTGCTAAAAAACTTCTTGAAGAAGCAGGATACAGCGATAGTGATAACGATGGATTTCTTGATAAAGATGGAAAGAAACTTTCCTTTAGAATAGTTACATATTCTTCCCGTGCAGAGCTTCCATTAATTGCAGATGCAATGCAGTCACAGTTTAAAGAAGTTGGAATTGATTCAGATATTAAAATAACAGATGATATTTCTACAGCTCTTAAAGCTGGTGATTACGACATTTGTCCATATTCATTTACAACATTACCAACAGGCGATCCTGGATCACTTTTAAATTCAGTATTTGCAAAAGATGGATCAAATAATTTTGCTAAATATAACAATGAAACTGTAAATGGTTTAATTGAGCAGATAAACAATGAATTTGACGCAGATAAGAGAAATGAACTTGTAAGAGAGGCTATGCAGACTATACTTGATGAAGATGCATTCTGCTTTATTGAGCATCTTAAAATGTCAGTTGTAACAAAGAGTACTGTAGAAAACCTTAACATTCATCCACTTGATTTTTATCAGTTAGATGCTAATGTTTCAATATCCAAATAGGTGTTTAGGAGATTGAATTAATGGAAAAGGAAGAGGCACTTTTAAAAGTAAATAATTTAGAAGTATCATATGATGATATACAAATTTTAAAAGGGCTCTCCCTTTCTATCCAAAAGGGAGAGATTTTTGGAATTGTAGGAGAAAGTGGTTGCGGAAAAAGCACAATGCTTAGCGCAATTCTAAACATGATGGAAAACGGGGGAAAAATTTCAAAAGGGGAAATAATCTTTGAAGGCAAGGATATCAGTAAGTACAACAAAGAGGAAATGCGCCGATTAAGGGGTAACAGACTTGGAGTAGTATTTCAAAATCCGGGAGAAACCCTGAATCCTTCAAGAAAAATAGAAACTCAGTTTTATGAGGCATTAAGGGCTCATGAAAAAATAACCAAACAGGAAGCCGGAAAAATAGCGGCAGACATGCTTAAAAGGCTTAATCTTGAACATGGGGATAAAATAATTAAAAAATATCCATTTCAGTTAAGCGGAGGTATGAATCAGAGAGTTGCCCTTTCTCTTGCAATGATTATGGAACCTTCTTTACTTTTGGCTGATGAACCTACAAGTGCACTGGATGTTACAGTGCAGGCACAGGCTATTGGTGAAATGATGAAGCTTAGGGACAATTTTGGCACTTCGATTTTAATTGTTACACATAATATGGGGGTAATATCCCATATGACAGACCGTTTTGCAGTAATGTATGCAGGAAGGATTGTGGAATGTGGAGATAAAAATGAAATTCTCTCCAATCCGGTGCATCCTTATACACGCTCCCTCCTAGGTGCTATCCCGGATTTTTCAGGGGATATGCCAACAGGGCTTGAAGGATCTCCGCCACCTTTTGGAAGTATTAAATGTGGTTGCGAATTTGAATCAAGGTGTCCTTGCTGTGAAGGAAATTGTACTACGAAAGAACTTAAATTAATTGATGTATCAAAAGGCAATGTTGGAAAAGAACATTTTGCCGTTTGCAGTAAGGCCGGGTGATGTATATGGCAGAAAAAGTACTAGAAACAGTTGATTTGGTAAAAATCTTTAAAGACAGTTATGAGGTTAAAGCATTAGATAATGTCAGTTGCTTTGTAGAAGCCGGGGAAATCCTTGGTGTGGTTGGGGAAAGTGGCTCAGGAAAGAGCACCCTGGCTAGGGCAGTTACAAGGTTAATAAATGTGGATTCCGGTAGTATTATTTTAAATGGAAATGACATTACCGGTTTAAAAGGAAAAGAAATGAGAAAAATCTATAATGATATTCAGATGGTTTTTCAGGATGCCGTTTCTTCCTTTGATGCAAGACTCACTATTGAAAAAAATATAGATGAGGTACTGGAAAATTTCACCAGCTTAAACAGAAAGCAAAGAAAAGAAAAAATAAAACAATTACTTAGAACTGTTGGTCTTAAGGAGGAATATTTAACAAGAAAACCCCTTGAATTAAGTGGTGGTGAGTGTCAAAGAGCTGCCATAGCAAGAGCAATAGCAACTAATCCCAAACTTTTAATATGCGATGAGGCCACAAGTGCGTTGGATGTGTCCATGCAGGCACAGATAGTAAAAATGCTTAAAAAACTGGCCGTAGAACTAAATATCGCCATATTATTTATTTCCCACGATCTTGCCATCGTAAATGGTCTATGTGACAGAGTATTGGTAATGTATCATGGGAAAGTAGTGGAGTCCGGGAAAGCCACAGAGGTAATCTGTAATCCCCAGGATGACTATACAAAAAAACTTAAAGCCTCTGTTTTTATATAAAACAGTTTTGACAGTGGGTTTAAAATAATACAATCGGGTAAAACCTTGATTTATAAGGCTTTAGCCCGATTTTTTATTAAAAAAATATCCCCCCTGGTAGCTTGTGACACCATAAATACATTGTTAAAATTTCTATGAAAAAAAATATAAGTTCTTAAGCAGTAAAGCAAAAGAAGAATAAAAAATTCTTAGCTTAATTTCTTTACAAGGATAATTTTAAAACTGTAAAGCAGATTATAGAATTTATGTTTTATATAGTAGTAGGGAGGAATAACAAGATGGAAACTACAATGGATATACAAGATCAGATTAATGATTATTGGACAAAGGGAGCAGAAAATTACTCCAGAATAATTAAGGATGAACTAAACAGTTTCAGAGTTGAAAAATGGCAAAACAGAATACTAAAAAATGCTCCTAAAAATGGAAAGCTTGATATATTAGATACAGGCTGTGGCCCGGGATTTTTTACAATGATACTTTCTGATCTTGGTCACAATGTTACCGGTATAGATGGTTCAGATGGCATGATTAATGAGGCAATGGCAAATATTAGAGAAAGAGGAAATGAAGCTACAATTCTGAAAATGGATTGTAATAATCTTGAATTTTTGGATGAATCTTTCGATATGGTAATCAGCAGAAATCTGACTCATACATTACAGGATCATGTGAAAGTGTATAGTGAGTGGAAAAGGGTGTTAAAAAAGGGAGGAATACTTTTGATTTTTGATGCAAACTGGCATCTTACTCAAATAAAGGGTAAATTAAGAGACCAGTACATTGAAGATATAAAGTCCTGTATAGAAATCTATGGTGAGGATTTTAGCGGAAATACAGATGTAGAAGAGGCTATAAAAGTAGGAGAGGAAGAATCCAGGGTTTTAGGGGATATAATTCGCCCGGATTGGGACTTGGGTATCCTTAAAGCATTGGGATACAAAAATGTTTCTTGCGAAAGAGATATTACAAAAGAAATGTGGGATGATAAAGAACGCCTTATTTATTCCACAACGCCTATGTTTCAAATTAAAGCAGAAAAATAAAAAGTGTTTTATCAGGAGGCTTACAAAAGAGCCTCCTATTTTTATCCCGTTCTTTAAAAATTTCCCATTAAGAAAATCTTCTTAAAGGACAAAAATTATCAATAAGTCATGTCCACATTGACAGGGAAAAATGAGGCTATTAGAATATTTATAAGGAAACAATGTTTCTTTATAATTACTTTACAAAAGAGATATTAGCCTGATTAGAAAGAAGCAAAGGGGAGTTTAGAAATTCAGTTTTGAAAGAATGAGATATGAGAACAATAGATACTAAAACAACTGAAAATATTTTAAAGTATGCCAGTCTGGAATTTATGGAAAAAAATTTTTTGGGAGGAAATATTCGTGATATTGCAAAAAAATGTAATGTCAGTTCCCATACAATTTATACCAGATTTGGTAATAAGGAAGGCTTGTTTACAGCTCTGGTTAAAGAAAAGGCAGATGAATTTTTGAATTTATATAATAATTTACATAATAATGCTGATGTTCATGCAGACTATCAACTATATCAGGAAGAAATTACTGATAATGAGGTAAAAAATAAGGATTATTATTATAAGGCAAATGAAGCTACCGATAAGGTTTTGGATTTTTTGCTTAAAAACAGGGATTCTTTTAAGCTCTTGTTTTGTAAATCAGAAGGAACGGAATATGCTACATATTTAGATAAAATAACTGAAATAGAAGAAAAAAATTATATGAAATTATTTGATTTTTCTTCTAAAAAAATTTCAAAAAGTAAGCAATTTTTCCTTCACAAGCTGGCCCAGGAAAGCTCAAGAGATTTGTATGAGATTATAAGTAATGATATGAAAAAAGAAGAAGCAAAAGAGTTTATTGAATTAGAAAAAAGATTTAGAATGTCTGGTTGGAAGAATCTTTTAAAAGAATTGAAAAATGTCTAAACAGTAGGTGTAGAGTCCCTGAGGGGACATTTTTCTTCAGTGAGAGTTAGATAAAACTAACTAAACATCACTTTTAAAAAGTTACAGGAAATGTCTGTGAATTAATGAAAAAGAAAATGAGTATGGTTAAATAAACTCTTTACAGTAAAAAAATCAAATAAGAAATAAAAAAGAAAGGAAGGAGTATTTTTATGGAAAGAGATTTTAGCAACAAAAGAAAAATGGAAGGATTAAAGACAAAGGATTTTATCAACATTGGAATCTATACGGTTATTTATATTGTGTTTATTGCATTTGGTGGAATGTTATCTTATGTGCCGATTTTATTGCCCCTTGTTTGTGTACTTGTACCTTTAATTGGAGGAATTCCCTTTATGTTATTTTTAACCAGGACAAAAAAATTTGGAATGATTACCATAATGGGAACTTTAATCGGACTGTTTATGTTAATTGGGGGAATGGGCTATTGGACTTTACCTTTGTGCATAGGAGTATCCTTGTTGTCAGAATATATTGTTAAGCTTGGTGATTATTCCAGCAAAAAAAAGTGTGTTATTGCCTGTGGAATTTTTCATTTGTGGATTATTGGAAATATATTACCTTTCTACATAGGGGATGCGTATTATAAACAGGTGGCAGAGCGATTTGGGCAGACCTATGCCGATGGGGTTCATGCAGTATTACCGGGATGGATGCTTTTTGTTTTGCTTTTTGCAGCATTAGTAATGGGACTACTGGGGGGGGTAATTGGAAAAACTATTTTAAATAAAAATCTGGAAAAGGCCGGAATTTTATGATGAGTGATGAAAGAAGGAAATGGTTTATTAAACCTAAGGGAATAATCCTTGATCCTAGAACGAAGCTTTTTTTACTGTTTGTTATGAGCTTTTTTGTATTAGGGCGTGCCGGGGGAGATAATTTGAAATATTATCGTTTTATCCTATGTTTAATCCCTTTTACTTTGTTGTTTTTTATGGGGGAAAAAATAAAGGCATGTTTATGGTTTGCCCTGTATATTTCATTTTTAGGAATTGATATATTTTTAGCGGATGACTTTGAAGTCGTTATTCAATTATTTTTTAAAATA
Organism: Acetitomaculum ruminis DSM 5522; assembly: GCF_900112085.1. Taxonomy (GTDB): domain Bacteria; phylum Bacillota; class Clostridia; order Lachnospirales; family Lachnospiraceae; genus Acetitomaculum; species Acetitomaculum ruminis. Next base: position 23,956 of record NZ_FOJY01000023.1, on the reverse strand, counting down.
GTTGGTGATTTTATCATGGGATTCATTCCTTTTCTTATATGCTCTAAATATGCAATAAAGACCACAACAGTCAGTGAATACGCAAAAGCAATGAGAAATATGCATGTTCCAGCTATGATTATTGTTCCTACTTCAGTGGTTTTTAGACTGTTACCGTCTGCTATAGAGGAGATTAAAGCCATAAATCATGTTATGAAAATGCGGGGAGTTAGCTTATCCGGTATGAAAAGAAAAAAGTTTTTAGAGTATCGTTTTGTACCTGTTGCCTCATGCACCCTAAGAATAGGAGAAGAATTGTCAATATCTGCTTTAACTAAAGCTTATGGAAACGGCAAAAGAACTTCAGTAAGCCCTGTGGGATTTAGTTTTGCAGATATAGTGGTATTTATTATATGCATTGGGGCAGTTGTTTTGTGGTTTATGGGAATAATAAAGGGATAATTCTGACAATTATTATAAATAAAGGAATAAAAAATGATTGAGTTTAAAAATGTATCATTTAAATATGCCGGTGGCAAAAGGCAATGTTTAAAAAATATTAATTTAAAAATAAAAGAGGGAGAAAGTGTTTTGATTTGTGGGGATTCCGGCTGTGGAAAAACTTCCCTTACCCGACTTATTAACGGAATTATTCCCCATTATTATGAGGGAGACTTTGGTGGGCAATGTCTTATCGATAATATAGCAACTAATGAAATGACTTTAGAAAAAATATCTTATAAAGTTGGTTCAGTATTTCAAAATCCCAAAAGTCAGTTTTTTACCACAGATACTACCTCAGAGTTGGTCTTTGGCTGTGAAAATATGGGGTTTTCAGAGGAAGAAATATTTTTAAGACTGGAAAAAACCGCTAAGGAACTGGAAATAAAAAAGCTAATGGCCAGGAATATTTTTGAACTTTCCGGTGGGGAAAAACAGCTAGTAGCATGTGGTTCAATTTCTTGCAGTAATCAAAATATCGTAGTTTTGGATGAGCCCTCCTCCAATCTGGATTTTCAGGCGACAAAAAGGCTTGAAAAAGTGATAAAAACCTGGAAAGCCCAAGGTAAGACCATTATTATTGCAGAACACAGGCTTTATTATTTAAAAAATCTTATAGACAGAGTTATTTATATGAAAGATGGTCAAATTAAAAAAGAAATGTCGGGAGAAGATTTTTTTGAATTATCTGATAATGAAGCTTTAAATAAAGGACTTAGAATTTTAAATCTTAAATCCCTGGAAAATATAAAAATCAAAAAGAAAAGCTTTAAAGATGATAAGTCCGTTAAGATACGAAATTTTAAATGGTTTTATAAAAATAAAAAGGGAATTGATATTGATAATTTGACTTTACCTTCTAAAGGCGTAGTGGCTCTTATTGGTGAAAACGGGGCAGGAAAGTCCACCTTTTCTCAGATAATGGCAGGAATGATTAAAGTAGGCACTGTTGAAATGGGAAATAAAGTATTAAAGGCTGGGGATAGAATTAAGTCTTCTTTTCTTGTTATGCAAGATGTGAACAGGCAATTGTTTACAGAGTCGGTTTTGGATGAACTTTTTTTATCCATGGAAAAAGAAGATGAAAAATTAGCACAGGATATTCTTTTGGAATTTGATTTGGTAAAGGAAAGGGACAGCCATCCTCTGGCCTTATCTGGAGGACAAAAACAAAGGGTAGCAGTAGCAGATGCAAAGGCTTCTGCAAGGAAAATCATTATTTTTGATGAACCAAGCAGTGGACTTGATTATTCCCATATGAAGCAGGTAGCCGGGATGATGCAGGCTATGGCAAAAGAAGGAAAACTTGTTATAGTTGTTACCCATGACCCTGAGCTGATTCTTTCTGCCTGCGATTATGTTGTTGAAATTCATGAAGGAAGAGTGAAAACAAAATATGTTCTTGATGAAAGAAATAAGGATAATTTAATTGAATTTTTTAAAAATGACTATGTAAGGAAAGAGAGGAGTAAAATGAATGTAAAAAAAGAAAAGAATAAAAAAAATACCTGGATGACTTTAACGGCCTATGGAGGAAAATGGCAATGGATGATATATCTGTCACTTATTTTATCTGCCACAAGCACAGTTTTGGGGATAATACCCTATATTAATATTTTTGAGATACTAAGACAGCTTGTATCAAAACTTCCCGACATGGAAAAAATTGTAAATCAGGCATATATGGTGGTACTTTTTATGGTTTTAAGTGCCTTTACTTATTTTTTGGCAATTACGTTTTCTCATTTGTTTGCCTTTCATATAGAAACGGGAATCCGTACTTCTATGATGAAAAAGCTTCTTAAGCTGCCTCTTGGATTTTTTTGTAATAATTCGTCGGGAAAATTAAGGAAAATAATTGATGATAATGCATCCTTAACCCATGACCTCATGGCACATCATACTCCGGATATATCAGGGGCAGCAGTATTTCCCATAGCCATGTTAATAATACTTTTTAAGTTTGATTTCAGATTTGGATTAGTATCCATAATAGCCTTATTAATGAATATTGTTTTTATGATACCTATGTTTGCAGGTAATAATAAGGAATATGTCAAAAAAAATCTGGAGGCTCAGGAAGAAATGTCTTCAGCCGCTGTTGAATATGTAAGGGGAATTCCCGTGGTAAAAATATTCCAGCAGACTGTCTATAGTTTTAGGGCATTTAAGGAATCAGTGGACAATTATGCAAAGTTTGCCATGGGATATACAAAGATGGCAAGAAAGTGGATGGTTTTGATAATGATATCCACAAATTTTGTGGGAATTTTCATGACAATTACAGGAATAGTTTTAATAAATAAAGCATTTGAGGTGGAAAAAATAGTTCCCTTGGTATTATTTTATGTATTATTTACTACTCTTTGCCTTTCTTATTTTACAAGACTTGTACAGGCAGGAAAGAATTTTGCTACTGCCTCTGAAGTGGTAAAGAAACTTGAATTTATTGAAAATGCTAAAAGCCAGACTTTTGGAAAGCTTTCAAAAGTGGAGGATTGCAGCATTCATATGGAAAATATAACTTTTAGATATGACAGTTTAAGCGAAAAAGTTTTAGATAATTTTTCAATAGATATTCCTGCAGGAACGACCCTTGCATTAGTAGGAGAATCAGGAAGTGGAAAGTCTTCAATTGCCTGTCTTATTCCAAGATTTTATGATCCTGAAGAAGGCATAGTTAAAATAGGAAATGTTAATGTTAAAGATTATTCAAGAGAAGCTTTAATGAATGCAGTTTCTTTTGTATTTCAGAATCATCATTTATTTAAAGAATCCATATTGGAAAATTTGAAAGAAGGAAAGCCTGATGCAACAAATGAAGAAATTATGGAAGCTTTAAAAAAGGCCTCTTGCGAAGATTTGATAAGGAAATTACCAGATGGTCTTGGAACCAAAATTGGAAGCCAGGGAGTGTATTTATCAGGTGGCGAAGAACAGCGTCTTTTACTGGCCAGAGCCTTTTTAAAGGAAGCACCTATACTTGTTTTAGATGAGGCTACTGCTTTTACTGACCCTGAAAATGAACATCTGATACAGGAAGCATTCAGGCAGCTAAGAAAAGGAAAAACCACCTTGATGATTGCCCACAGGCTTACTTCCATAATTGATGCTGATAAAATTGCAGTTATTAAAAAGGGAAAAGTAGCTGAAATAGGTAGCCATGAGGAATTATTAAAGAAAAACGGTATTTACAAAAAAATGTGGGATGAATATAAAAGTACGGCAAAATGGAAGGTAAAAAGAAAGGAGAATATGGCATGTTAAAATGGGGAATGGACAGGTTTGAAATGACAAGAGACGGTGCAATAGGCGTTTTAAAGGGTTCTTTATACAGTGGACTTTATTATATAAGTCTTATGTTTCCCATGTCTTTAATTTATCTTTTTATTTTGGATGTACTTCCGGCTCTAAAGGGGAATGTCAGGGTAACCTTTAATATTTTGACTTATATTTTTATTATGATTTTGTCTCTGGCAATTTCAGGATTCTTTTATTATAAACAATACAATGCCGTGTTTTTTACAATTTATGGGGAGAGTGCAAAAAAAAGACTTAAATTGGGTGAAAAATTAAGAAAACTTCCCCTTTCTTTTTTTGAACAGAAGGATTTAAGTGATTTGACAAATACGATTCTTTCGGATGTAAATACTCTTGAAAACCTTCAATCTCATGTGATTCCGGGACTTATTGGTTCTATTATGTGTAACATTGTTGTAGCTGTAATGTTGATTTTATGGGATTTTAGAATGGGACTGGCAATGTTTTGGGTATTACCGGTAGTAATAATAAATACAGTTCTTAGCGGCAAATTACAGGAAAAATATGCTAATAAGCATTTTTTAAAAAAATGTGCGGTTGCTGATGAAGCTCAGGAATATATTGAGCATGTGTCTGATATTGTTGCCTTTAACCGGGAAGAAAAATTTTTTGAAAAATATAAAAAGACAGTGAAGGAAGAAGAATCGGCACATCAGATATTAGAACTTGTTATGTCAATATTTGCTTCAGGAGGACAGGCTTTTTTGAAAGTGGGATTTGCTGTTACTGTAATTGTTGGTGCAATACTGTTTGAAAAAGGTGATTTATCCCTTATTAAGTTTTTGTTTTATATAATATCCTCTGCCCGTATATATGACCCTTTAGGTATGGTTTTAAATTCCATCGGATATTTTTATATTATAAAAAAACCTGTAAAGAGAATGAAACAAATAGAAGAAACAAAGGAAATGGGGGGAAAATCAGACTTTGTTTTGGAAAATTATAATATAGTTTTTGAAAATGTTGACTTTGGATACAGTAATGAAAAGAAGGTTTTAAAAAACCTTAGTTTTAAGGCAAAGCAGGGTGAAGTTACGGCTCTTATCGGACCTTCAGGATGCGGAAAAAGTACCTGTACAAAACTTTTGACCCGTTTTTATGATCCCTTAAAGGGAAAAATATTCATAGGTGGAAAAAATATAACAAAAATTAATCCTGAAACATTAATGGGCTATATTTCCATGGTTTTTCAGGATGTAATATTATTTGATAATACTGTTATGGAAAATATACGCCTTGGAAAAAGAAATGCCTCTGATGTAGAAGTAATAAAAGCGGCAAAAATGGCAAATTGTCATGAATTTATTATGAATATGACAGAGGGCTATCAAACAATGTTAGGAGAAAACGGAGCCAGGTTATCAGGGGGAGAAAGGCTTAGAATTTCCATTGCAAGAGCGATTTTAAAAGATGCTCCGATACTTCTTTTGGATGAAGCAACTGCTAGCCTTGATGTTGAAAATGAAACTAAAATTCAGGAAAGTATAGCACATCTTATAAAAGGAAAAACTGTAGTGATGATAGCCCACAGAATGCGAACTGTGGAAAATGCAGATCATATAATTGCCATAAAAGATGGAGCGGTTGTTGAAGAGGGAAGCCCTTATGAATTATTAAAAAAAGAAGGAATGTTTTACCAAATGCTGTCTTTACAAAAAGAAGAAACAGGATTTTAAGGTTAATTTAACTTTAGCTTATTAAATTTATGTCGATGAATTTTGTGACGGCTATAAAATCATATTAATGAAGTGGAGATAAAATATGGAAGACAGTATTACACTTACAATTGGAAAACAAAAGAACATCGCACTTATAGCTCATGATGGAAGAAAGGCAGAACTTATAGAATGGTGTAAGGAAAACAGTGATATATTAGAAAAGCATAATTTATGCGGAACAGGAACTACAGCCAGGATGATTTGTGATAAAACCGGACTTAGAGTTAAGGGGTATAATTCCGGACCACTTGGAGGGGATCAGCAAATTGGTGCAAAGGTAGTTGAAGGGGGAATTGACTTTATTATCTTTTTTTCAGACCCTCTTACGGCTCAGCCTCACGACCCGGATGTCAAGGCACTTATGCGAATAGCCCAGGTTTATGACATTCCTATGGCTATAAATAAAGCTACCGCTGATTTTTTAATTAAATCCGAATATATGGATAAAGAATATAATCATGAAGTAGTTAATTTTCAAAAAAACATTGCCACAAGAGCAAAAAACCTCTAGATAAAAATATCCCTGAAATCCTTTAAAATCAACGAATTTATTGGATTTCAGGGTTTTAGTTTTATTTAATTTATTTATAATAAAGAGGTTTTGTTAAGGGTGAATAACTTTCTTTTTGAGGCACCTTGTATTTTTTATCATATAAAAGAGCAGCCAGTAAAACAACCAGGCAGGAGCCGGCATTATGCACCAGGGCAGCGCTTGTGGGATTAAGATATCCCGTGACAGAAAGAATAATAGCAAAAAAGTTTATACTCATTGATAAAGTAATAGATGATTTTATGGTTTTAACTGTGGTAGTTGACAGCCATTTTAGATATGGAAGCTTTGATATATCATCAGTCATTAAAGCAATATCAGAAGCATCAATAGCTATATCACTGCCCATTACTCCCATGGCAATTCCTACATCGGCAGTCTTTAGGGCAGGGGCATCATTTACTCCATCTCCTATCATACATATTATTGAACTTTTTCTCATATTTAAAATATTTTCTACTTTTTCATTAGGAAGTAAATCTGCATAAACTTCAGTAATACCAGCTTTATTAGCAAAAAATTTTGCTGATTTTTCATTGTCTCCGGTTAGAAGTACAGGTTTGCAATTTAATTGTTTAAGTTCCTCAATAACTTTTTTTGACTCCGGCCTTAAGATGTCAGATAAAGATATGACTCCAAGGACTTTTTTACTGTCAGATATTATTATGGAGGCTTTTCCCTCTAAACGTTTAAAATCAAGGTATTCAATGACTTTTTTGTCTAAAAAAACATTGTTTTCCCTAATGAATTTTTCATTTACCAAAAGATATTTTTCCTTATTGATAAAACAGGATATTCCCTTTCCAACAGACATTTTAAAGTCAGTAACATTATAAGATGAAAGCTTTTTTTTCTTTGCATTATTGCAGATTGCCTTTCCCAAAGGATGCTCACTTTTACTTTCAGCTGAAGAAGCAAGTTGTAATAAATTATCTTCAGACATGTCACTAAAAGAAATTATGTCGCTTACTTCAAGTTTTCCATAGGTGATTGTGCCGGTTTTATCAAAGGCGATGGTATGAGCTTTTCCCATATTTTCAAGAGCCTGACCGGATTTAATTACAATCCCCTTTTTGGTTGCCTGGCCTATTGCTGCCATAATTGCAGTGGGGGTAGCTAACACAAGGGCGCAGGGACAAAATACCACCATGACTGTTACGGCTCTAATTATATTTCCGGTGACAATAAAAGCTGCAATAGCTATAAGTAAGGCAACAGGAACCAGTATACTTGCCCATTTATCTGCAATTCGGGCAGTTGGGGCCTGTTTTTTTTCAGCTTCCTCCACCAGGCTTATTAACTTTTGAAGGGAGCTGTCTTTGCCAACTTTGGTAGTTCTAATGTCGATTGAACCAAAACAGTTTATTGTACCGCTAAAAACACTTTCACCAGGGCCTTTATCTACAGGCAGGCTTTCTCCTGTGATGGCAGACTGGTCGATGGAACTTTCACCCCTTAATATAAGACCATCTACCGGAATTGTTTCTCCCGGAAGAATTCTTACAAGGTCATCTTTTTTTATTTTTTCAACAGGGACAATTATTTCTTCCTTATTTTTAATAATTCTTCCTCTTACCGGTGTTAAATCCATTAAATTTTTAAGCCCCTTCTTTGCTCTTTTTGTGGTTATATCCTCTAAGATTGCTCCTATTTCCATAATAAAGGCAACTTCTCCTGCGGCAAAGAGGTCTCCGATAAGTATTGCGGCAATCATTGCTGTGGAAATTAAAAGACAGGATGATATTTTGCTTATGCCTTTGTTAAAAAAAAGCCTATAAATTGCCAGATATAAAAGAGGGAGTCCACATATAAAAATACAAATCCAGGCAAAATTTTCTCCCCAAACATAGCCTGTTCTTGGTAAAATAAAAGATACAATCAAAAATATTCCGCCAAGGATGGTCATTTGCCATCCGGAAAGAAAGTCAAAAAATTTTTTTAGCATAATTAAACCTCCAATTTTTGTTTGCGAATTTATATAACATAATGTAAGAAACAAAACATAATATTTGATTTAATTATACTAATTAATATATTGCAAACAATAATCAGATAATTACATTAGTTCAATATCATACAAAATGAACAAAATGTCCGCTTTACATATTTAAATTAATAAGGAGCAAAAAGATGAATAGCGATTTAAATAGACAGTATATATGTATAGATTTAAAGTCTTTTTATGCCTCAGTGGAGTGTCGGGAGAGAGGTTTAGATCCCATGACCACAAATCTGGTGGTGGCAGATAAATCAAGAACTGAAAAAACAATTTGTCTTGCAGTATCTCCTTCTTTAAAAAAATATAAAATTCCGGGAAGAGCCAGATTATATCAGGTTGTTCAAAGGGTTAAAGAAATAAACATAGAAAGAAAAAGACAGTTAAAGGGAGAAAATTTCAGGGATTCTTCCTATGATTCCAATGAATTAAATAGGGATAATACATTAGAGCTTTCCTATATTACAGCACCTCCAAGAATGGCCTTGTATATGAAATACAGTACAGATATATATAAAATTTATTTAAAATATGCTTCTGCTGAGGATATTCATGTTTATTCCATTGACGAGGTTTTTATTGATGTTACTGCATATCTTGGTACATATGGCTTAGAAGCAGGAGAACTTCTAAAAAACATTATTAAGGATGTATATGAAACCACGGGAATAACTGCAACAGCTGGTATAGGAAGTAATATGTATCTTGCTAAAATAGCAATGGATATTGTAGCAAAACATATGCCACAAGATGAAAACGGAGTGAGAATTGCCCAATTAGATGAAATGTCCTACAGAAGGAAACTTTGGACTCACAGGCCTATTACAGACTTTTGGAGAGTGGGAAGAGGCTATGGCAAAAAACTTGAAAAGCAGGGGATTTATACTATGGGAGATGTTGCCAGAACCTCTCTTGAAAATGAAGAATTATTATATAAACTATTTGGAGTAAATGCAGAACTTTTAATTGACCATGCATGGGGGTATGAACCCTCCACCATAAAAGAAATCAAGTCCTACAGACCAAAGAATAACAGCTGTGGTTCAGGTCAGGTTTTACAAGAACCCTATGATTTTGAAAAAGGAAGGCTGATTGTAAGGGAAATGACAGATCTTCTTGTTTTGGATCTGGTAGAAAAAAAGCTGCTTACAAATCAGTTGGTATTAACGGTGGGCTATGATATAGAAAACCTTACCGATCCGGAAATAAGAAAAAAATATAAGGGTGAGATTACCATAGACGGATATGGAAGAAAAGTTCCAAAGCATGCTCATGGCACAGCCAATCTTGAAAAATATTCCTCTTCCACAAAGCTTATAATAGAGGCTGTTATGAAGCTTTATAATGAAATTGTAGACAAAAATCTTACTATTAGAAGAGTTAATATTGTGGCAAATCATGTGGAGTATGAGGACAATATTAAAGAGGAAGTTCGCTATGAGCAGATGGACTTTTTTACGGATTATGAGGCCTTAGAAAAGAAAAAAGAAGAGGAAAAGAAGTTTTTAGAAAGAGAGAAAAAAGCTCAAAGAGCAGTTATAGAAATTAAAAATAAATTTGGGAAAAATGCGATTTTAAAAGGAACAAATTATCTTGAAGGTGCAAAGACCATTGAAAGAAACAATCAAATCGGTGGTCATAAAGCCTGATAAATAAAAGATTGAGGGATAGATAATTATTATGAATAAAAAAGAAGAAGAATTTACCTGGCATTATTCAAAAGGGGCTACTTTAGATGAGTTAAAAAAGGCTGAAATTCAGGCCCAAAAAGAATATGGAGATATTATTAATCTGCCTCATCATGTATCGAAAAATCATCCTCAAATGTCTATAAAGGACAGAGCTGCCCAGTTTTCGCCTTTTGCAGCCCTTACCGGTTATGAAGAAGCGGTAAAAGAGGTAAAACGCCTTACTCATGAGAAAATTCAAATCGATGAGGAAGTGGAAAGAAAAATAAATAACAGGCTTAACTGTATTTATGAAAGAATAAACGAGCATCCTCTCGTTTCAATTACTTATTTTAAAAAGGATGACAAAAAAGAGGGAGGGGATTACTTAACTATCAGGGGAAGAGTTGAAAAAATAAAGACTTATGAAAGAAAAATAATATTTGAGGATGAAATTATTTCCTTTGATAATATATATGATATTGATATTATTACAGATAGATAATTTATAAAAATGCGTTATAATAAACTTACCCATAAGTCACTTTGCCGGGAAAATAAATGGAAATGAAGATATGAGGAAGAAAAATGGATATAATAGTATGTAAATTTGGAGGGACATCCTTAGCAGATGCTAAGCAATTTAAGAAAATAAAAGCAATAATTAAGGAAAATCCAGCAAGAAAATTTGTAGTTGCTTCAGCTCCGGGAAAAAGATTTGCTAAGGACATAAAGGTTACGGATTTATTTTTGTCCTGTTATGAAAAAGCTGTATCAGATACTGATTTTGAAGAAAATCTTAAAAGAGCAAGAGAGCGTTTTGAAGATATAATAAGAGATTTAGAGTTGGAATTTAATCTGGATAAAGAGTTTGATAAATTAAGAAATCATTTGACCAATTGTCCGGATAAGGAATATATGGCAAGTCGCGGAGAATATTTAAATTCAATGATTCTTGCTTCTTATCTTGGTTTTACATTTGTAGATCCTGAGTGGTGTGTCTGCTTTAATGAAGATGGCACTTTAAATGAGGCTATTACTAAAAGAACCATGTCGGCAGCTCTTCACCCTCTTTCAAATGCCGTAATTGCGGGATTTTACGGGGCTGACATAAACGGGAAAATCAGAACCTTTTCAAGAGGCGGTTCGGATATTACAGGAAGCCTTGTGGCATGTGCCGCTGCCGCTGACCTTTATGAAAACTGGACAGATGTTTCTGGTCTTTTGGCAGCAGACCCTTCCATTGTAGAATCCCCTAAATCCGTGGAATTTTTAAGTTATAGAGAACTTCGTACCTTGTCTTATATGGGAGCAAGGGTTTTACATACAGATGCCATACTTCCGGCAGCACAAAGAGGAATACCTATAAATATCAGAAATACTAACCGTCCTAATGACAATGGAACAATGATTGTCAGAAAACTTCCAAAGGGAGAAAAAAGGTATCCGGTAACAGGAGTGGCAGGAAGAAAGGGTATGTCGGTTATTCAGGTAGAAAAGGTTATGGTTAGTGATGGTTCAGGTTTTAGTGCCATAATGCTTGATATATTAAAAGACAGAAATCTTTCCTTTGAACAGTGTCTGACGGGAATAGATTCCATCACCCTGGTAATAAGGGCAGATTTGTTAAATCCTTGTAAAGAGGAACTGTTAAAGGAAATTGAAGACACCTTAAACCCTGATTATATCGGACTTAAGGAAAATATTTCCATGATTGCCATAGTTGGAGAAAAGGGGACAGAATCCAGTGATGCCAATGTGAAGGTGTTAGAGGCGATTGCAGATAAGAAAATTGAAATAAGCACCATAAATCAGGGAGCCGGTAAGTTAAACCTCTTAGTGGGAGTACCAGATGAAAGATATGAGGAGGCTATAAGGGCTATTTATTCTGCAATAGAAGAAAACTAATAAGAAATATTGTTTGAAAGGGAAGAATAATGAGAAATAAATTTATTATATTATGTATAGCAATAATTATGGCATTTGGAATAAACGGATGTAGCAAAAATGAATCAAATTTTCAAAAGGCTGAAACTTTCCTTGAAAATGGGGATTACAACAATGCCATAGATTATTATGAAAGGGCAATTTCACAAAAAAACAACCTTGAAAGTGCATATAGAGGGGAAGGAATAGCATATTTTAAACTTGGAAAATACGAAAATGCATCCAGAGCCTTTAAGGAGGCATTATCAAATGTCAAAGCAGACCTTAAAATAGACAATGAGGGACTGGATATTTGCTACTATTATGTAAAATCACTTCTCATGGAACAAAAATATGATGAAGCTCTAAAAAAATGTGAGGACATTATACAATATGATGATGAAAATGCAGAAAGTTATTATTTAAGAGGATGTGCTTACATTAATAAGGCAGATAAAGAAAAAGCCGAAGCAGATTTTGAAAAGGCTTTATCCTTAGATGGCAGTTTCAGTCGTAATATAGATATTTTTATTGCCCTTAAAGATGTGGATGGTGAAAAAGCCGATATTTACGCAAAAAAAGCAAAGAGTTTAATTTCTAAAGCAGAGGATATTTCAACAGATGATAAAATTTTGATAGCAAAGTTTTATTATTCATTAAATGACTTTGACGAAGCTTTTAAATATATTGATTCCTGCGTAAAAGAGACAGAAAGTGGAGAAATCTATAATTTATTAGGTCTATGCTATATGAAACAGGAAAAATACACAGATGGGGCAAAAGCCTTTGAAAAAGGGGTTTCTTTAAATAAAGATAATGTGGATACTCTTTTAAGAAATCAAATTGTTGCTTTGGAAAAGGCACAGGACTTTACTGGTGCTCTTGAAATTGTAGAAAAATATCTAGAAAGTGACGAAGAAAATCAGGAGCTTATAAAAGAAAAGGAATTTTTAACTAACATTATTGCTAATAAATAAGAAATAATCCCAAAATCAGGAGAAATATGGAAGATTTAAATAAAAATAATAAAACTGAAGAAAAGAAAGAAAAGTTTGTTTTGTTTGCCATAAGCTATGGAGATGAAGAGGCAGCGAATAAATCTTTAGATGAACTTGCTCTTTTGATTGATACTGCCGGAGCTACAGAAAAAGACAGACTCATTCAAAACCGGGACATTCCGGAATATACTACCTATTTTGGAAAGGGCAAGATAGATGAATTAAAAATGCTTCTTTGGGATAATGAATGTGATGGAATAGTTTGCGATGACGAATTATCTCCAGTACAGGCTAAAAACTTAGAAGAAGCGCTGGACACCAAGGTTTTGGACAGAACCCAGATTATTCTGGATATTTTTGCAAAACATGCATCTACCAGTGAAGGAAAGCTGCAGGTAGAGCTGGCTATGCTTAAATACAGGCTTTCAAGGCTTACGGGAGCAGGAAAGTCCATGTCAAGGCTTGGAGGAGGAATAGGAACAAGAGGCCCTGGAGAAAAAAAGTTGGAAACAGACAGACGACTTATTAATAAAAGAGTTGCAAGACTTAGGAAAGAGCTGATGTCTCTTCAGGCTCACAGGGATGTTACAAGAGTTAAAAGAATAAGAAATAATATTCCTACAATAGCCATAGTAGGTTACACAAATGCCGGAAAATCAACTCTGATTAACAAACTGACAAACTCAGATATATTGGCAAAGGACAAGCTTTTTGCCACTTTAGATCCCACTACCAGAAATTTAAAGCTTCATTCGGGACAGGAGGTCATAATAACAGATACGGTGGGTTTTATTAATAAATTACCCCATAATCTTATAGATGCCTTTAGAAGTACCTTAGAAGAGGCAAAATATGCAGATATTATTTTTCATGTGGTGGATGCTTCCAGTAAAGATAGAGAATTACAGATGCAGGTAGTTTATAATACTCTTGAAGTGTTAGGTATAATGAATAAAACCGTTATTACCCTCTTTAATAAATGCGATAAATTTGATGATTATAGCGAATTAAGGGATACTAAAGCCTCTAAAAGTCTTATTATTTCTGCAAAAGAGGATATTGGCATTGAAAATGTCAAGATGGTTTTAGAAGATATATTGCGAAAAGAAAAGATTTTTCTTGAAAGACTGATTCCCTATAAAGAGGCTTCAAATCTTTCCATTATCAGGTCAAAAGGTGAAATAATCCAAGAAGATTACAGAAATGACGGCATTTATATCAAAGCCTATGTTCCAAAAGAAATATATGGAAGATGTGCCGGTTTGATAGACAAAGAAAGTCTTTAAAATATTCTTAATTAGCTTGTTTTTAAATTAAAAATTTGCTAAAATGTGCATTAACGTGAACATTAAAAGGTTAAGATAAAGAGGAGTATCTTATAAACCGCCCTACAGAGAGTCAGGATGGCTGAGAACCTGACAGGTATGAATAAGAGAAGGTAGCTTTTGAACCGACATTTTGAAAAATCAGTAAAAATGTACGTAGTCCTGCGTTAAAGGAATAGAGATTATATCATGGAAATTTATGATATAAATAAAGGTGGTACCGCGGAAAATTCGCCCTTTGCTTTATGCAAGGGGTTTTTTTACTTTATAAAAGAAAAAAGTTTAGTGGCAATAGAAAGGAAGAAAAATGGCTAAAGAATTAGAAAAAACCTATGATCCTAAAGCAATAGAGGATCGTTTATACGAAACCTGGGAAAAAAACAAATATTTTCACGCAGAGGTTGATAGAAGTAAAAAACCTTTCACAATCGTTATGCCTCCTCCAAACATTACAGGCCAGCTTCACATGGGACATGCCCTTGATAATACCTTACAGGATATTTTAATAAGATATAAAAGAATGCAGGGTTACAATGCTCTTTGGCAGCCAGGAACAGACCATGCAAGTATTGCAACAGAGGTTAAAATTACAAAGGCTTTAAAAGACCAGGGTATTGATAAAAATGAATTAGGAAGAGAAAAATTCTTAGAAAGAGCCTGGGAATGGAAAAAGGAATATGGTGGAAGAATAGTAAGCCAGCTTAAAAAACTTGGCTCATCTGCAGATTGGGACAGAGAACGTTTTACCATGGACGAGGGATGCTCAAAGGCAGTTACAGAGGTTTTTGTTAATTTTTATGAGCAGGGATATATTTATAAAGGTTCCAGAATTATTAACTGGTGTCCTGTTTGTCAAACTTCTATTTCGGATGCGGAGGTTGAGCATGAAAACCAGCATGGACATTTCTGGCATATCAATTATCCAATAGAAGGAAGTGACAAATGCATTGAGATAGCTACTACAAGACCGGAAACTCTCCTTGGAGATACAGCAGTAGCAGTTCATCCTGATGATGAAAGATATAAAGACCTTGTAGGAAAAATGGTTATTTTACCTTTAGTTGGCAGAAAAATTCCTATTATTGCAGATTCTTATGTAGATATGGAATTTGGAACAGGTGCAGTTAAAATTACTCCTGCTCACGACCCGAATGATTTTGAGGTAGGAGTTAGACATGACCTTCCAATTATCAATGTAATGAATGATGATGCTACCATAAATGAAAATGGTGGAAAATACCAGGGAATGGACCGTTATGAGGCAAGAAAAGCCATGGTTAAAGATCTTGAAGAGCTGGGACTTTTAATAAAAGTAGAAGACCATGAGCATAATGTAGGAATTCATGACAGATGTTCCACAACAGTAGAGCCAATGGTTAAGCAGCAATGGTTTGTAAAAATGGAAGAACTGGCAAAACCTGCCATTAATGCTTTAAAAACAGGAGAATTAAAATTTGTTCCGGAAAACTTTGATAAAACCTACCTTCACTGGTTAGAAGGAATCAGAGATTGGTGTATTTCAAGACAGCTTTGGTGGGGACACAGAATTCCGGCTTATTATTGTAAAGACTGTGGAGAAATAATTGTTTCAAAAGAAGCTCCTAATAAGTGTCCAAAATGTGGCAGCAGTAATCTTTACCAGGATGAGGATACTCTTGATACCTGGTTTTCATCAGCTCTATGGCCGTTTTCAACATTAGGATGGCCGGAAAATACAGAAGATTATGACTATTTCTATCCAACAGATGTATTAGTAACAGGATATGATATTATTTTCTTCTGGGTAATAAGAATGGTATTTTCAGGATATGCTCACACTAAAAAAGCTCCTTTTAATACAGTACTCATTCATGGTCTTGTAAGAGATGACCAGGGAAGAAAAATGAGTAAATCCCTGGGAAATGGTATAGATCCATTGGAAGTAATTGATAAATATGGTGCAGATGCTCTTAGACTTACCCTTGTTACAGGAAATGCTCCGGGAAATGACATGCGTTTTTACTGGAAGCAGGTTGAAGCCAGCAGAAACTTCGCCAACAAGGTTTGGAATGCATCAAGATTTATTATGATGAATCTTCCTGAAGGAAAAATAGATGAGCCAAAAGAATTAAAATTAGAGGATAAATGGATTCTTTCAAGATTAAACACTGTTACAAAAGAAGTAACAGAAAATATGGACAAATTTGAACTTGGAATTGCAGTTTCAAAGGTTTATGATTTTATATGGGAAGAATATTGTGACTGGTATATTGAAGCTGTTAAATACAGACTTTATCATAAGGATGAGGATGAAGAATCAGCAATGGCAGCTTTATGGACTCTTAAAAAAGTTCTTATTGAGGCATTAAAATTATTACATCCTTATATGCCGTTTATTACAGAGGAAATTTTTTGTACAATTCAGGATGAAGAAAAATCCATAATGATTTCTAAATGGCCTGAATTTGAAGAAAAATTTGACTTCAAAGAAGAAGAAAAAGGCTTTGAGGAAATCAAAGAGGCTGTAAAAGGTGTTAGAAATATCAGAACCCAAATGAATGTACCACCGAGTAAAAAAGCCAAAGTTTATATTGTTTCTTCAGATGAAAAGATAAGAAATGTATTTGAAAATGCTAAATTCAGCTATATGGGACTTATTATGTCAAATGAAATTATTATTCAAGATAGCAAAGAGGGCATTGCGGATAATGCGGTTTCAGTAGTAATTCCAAATGCGGTTATTTATATGCCATTTGAAGAACTTGTAGATATTGAAAAAGAAATTGAAAGATTAAAGAAAGAAGAAGAACGATTAAATAAAGAAATCAAGCGTTCAAACGGTATGCTTTCCAATGAGAAATTCGTAACCAAAGCAGCACCTGCAAAGGTTGAAGAGGAAAGAGAAAAGCTTGCAAAATATGAAAAGATGTTGGAACAGGTTAAAGAAAGACTTTCACAGCTACAATAGGAAGGAGAAAAAATGCTTGACTTTGAAGAGGAATTAAAAAAATTTCATCCTAATAAAGAAGTTGAAGATGTTGAAAAAATCATTTACGAAAGAGATTTAACAGATGTTTCGGATATTGTGAAATCAATGTTAGATGAGCTTAGATATGGACAGGATAATTCCAGGTAAAGGCAGGGAAGAATTATGAAATGCTATAATTGCGGAATTGACACAGGTTTTGAAACAATTTGTCCAAATTGTGGCATGAACCTGATAATTAATAAAAAAATAGCCGCTTTTTCAAATTATTGGTACAATGACGGCCTTGAAAGGGCTAAAGTCAGGGATTTAAGCGGGGCTATGGAAAGCCTGAAAAAAAGTTTAAAGATAAACAAGGAAAATATAGATGCCAGAAATCTTTTAGGGCTTATATATTTAGAAATCGGAGAGACGGTAGAGGCACTTACAGAGTGGGTGATAAGCAAAAATCTACAGCCTGAGGATAACCTGGCCGGAAGCTATCTCGAATCCGTACAGCAAAATGCAGGTCGTTTAGAAACCATAAATACAACCATAAAAAAATACAATCAGGCTATTAAATACTGTAATGAAAAAAATGATGACCTTGCCATAATCAACCTAAAAAAGGTACTTACCATTAATGAGCATCTTGTTAAGGCATATCAGCTTTTGGGACTTGTTTATATTAAACAGGAAAACTATAAAAAGGCAGAAAAGTATCTTAAAAAGGCTTTGAATATTAATAAAACCGACAGCAGGACTCTTAGATATTTAAAAGAGGCATCTTCTAAGGTTGAAGCCGTTAAAAAGATTAAGAAAAAAAGTGAAAATCCGGAAGTTAAGGTAAAAAAAGAAAAGAACAGAACTGTTTATACTACCGGAAATGACACCATAATTCAGCCTATTGCCGTAAAGGAAAGAACCGGACTTTCCAGTGTTGTAAATATTATGATAGGAGTAATATTAGGAACATTGGTAGTGGGATTTTTGGTGATTCCTGCTATAAACCAGTCAGCAAAAAATGATACTGCAAATTCCGTTACCAAGGTTAATGAGCAGCTTGCAGACAAGGAAGCACAGATAAATGACTTGAACAAGCAGATTGAAGAGTCAAATAAGAAGATTGAGGAATTGCAAAAAAATGTGGAAACCTCCGCAGATACCTCTAATACCTACACGAATCTGCTTACTGCACTTAATTACTATAATGCAAAAGACTTTGAAAATGCAGCCAATAGTATTACCTCGGTAAATACAGAGCTTTTAAGTACTGAGGCAAAGGCTATGTATGATTCACTTTTGGCACAGGTAAATGATGAAGTGGTGAAAATATATTACACCCAGGCATCCAATTATTTTAAAGGTGGAGATTATGCCAATGCCATTAATTTCTATCAAAAGGTGGTAGGGATTAACGAAGGTTATGATAGCGGAATGGCATTATTCAACCTGGCAAGAAGCTTTGAATTATCAGGCGATACGGAAAATGCCAAAACTTATTATAACAAGGTAATAGAATCCTTTGGAAAATACAAAATAGGTGGTCTTTCTCAAAAATATTTAGAGGCTATAAATGCTGCAAATCCAGATAATACTGAAGCAAATGTACAATAGAAATCCTAAATATAAAATGAAAAACAGGTCAGTGATTTCTGACCTGTTTTTGTATGTAAGATTTGATGCAAAATTAATTGCTACACAGCAATCATTGACTCATACCATTTTGAAGTTTTTTTGCCAGCAATTGTTCTCCATTTATGTAAATAATTCATAGCAATTGTGGAATTATAGTTATAGATTTTATATTGAATGGTGCAGCCTGCATATTTACCAGCAATTTGCCCTAAATCTTGAACAGTCATTGCCGTAAGAACCATAACAGGACTCGCAAAGGACCCTAATACAACTGCAATAGCGCTTGCTAATCTTTGAACATTCATAGCTTTTACTTTGCTGATTTTTTGCTTTCCTTGTGAAAATAGAGTCCACCCCTTTGGCCCTTTGGAAGCTGTGACTTGAAATACATTTGTATTTTTAGAAGAAACATTATTAAAATGCATGAAAACTTCACCATCAATTAAAACATCACCAGTCAGTGCATTGTACGTCATAATTTCCTTTTCGTGTGTGTCTTCATTTGTAATGATAATAACTCGATTGTTATTATAATAATTTGACTCAAAGGTATATCTTATGTTATCTATAATTGCAGATTCCACCGTATTATTTAAAGATACTTTTGAATAATTGTATTTTCCCGTATTTTTTGCATTTGTTGTTATTGGACTAAACAACATAGAAACAACAAAAACAAATGTTAATAATATATTGACAACTCTTTTCATGTTCAAACCTCCAAAATCTTTATTGCATGTAATGTATTAACAATAATAAATATCCTATAACTACTACAGCAAATACCAATATTTTGTTTAATTTCCCCCAATAAGCTTCTAAACCTATTACTGCTGGTAAAGTAAAGTTATATACTATTGATACTTTAGCTAAGATATCGAAGCCTCCACCTTGCAGAATGTTTGTGAGAAAAAGTAAAACAAAATCAATTAAAAGATATATCCCTAAGAATATTAGCTGATTTTTTTTGAAAACAAACATTATTTTTCCTCCTTATCGCATCAAATCTTAAAAAATTATATCATTAAAAAAAAAAAAAACAAATATTGAAATATTTGTAATTAACGATAAGTTATCAAATAATTGTGCTCAAAGTCCAACAATGTAAAAGTAATGTCAAAATAATTTATGGAGAAATACTAATAATATGTTATCTTCAAAAAGTATTAATCTGTAAATCAAGATTACCATAGTTTTGAATGAATTAAATATGCAAAAAATGTGATAAATAAACCTTCTATGATTAAAAAAACAACAATTATGTCATAATGAAAAAGGTGTCTAAAATCTTAAAAATAAATAACTTTAGGAATAAGTTATAAAAACAGTCGATATATAGAATTGAAAGATTAATAATTTGTAGATTGACATAGATAACTTATAAAGCTTTTAGGGATTTTTCTAAATACTAAAGCTAAAAAATACGAAAGGGATTGATTGAAGAAATGAGTAAAATAGTTATTATTGCAGATACCGGAGTTAACCATAATGGAGACATGAAACTGGCGAAAAAAATGATTGAAGAAGCGGCAGCAGCAGGGGTAGATTATATTAAATTTCAGACCTTTAAGTCAGAAAAATTAGTTACAAAAAATGCAAAAAAAGCCGTTTACCAGGTTAAAAAAACCGGAAGTGATGAAAGTCAGTTGGAAATGCTTAAAAAACTGGAAATCTCCCAGGAAAATTTTATTGTTCTAAAAGAATATTGCGAGAAAAAGGGAATCGGCTTTTTAAGTTCAGCCTTCGACCTTTCAAGTATTGAATTTCTTGCAACTTTGGATTTGGACTATTGGAAAATACCTTCAGGAGAGGTAACGGATTTTCCTTGTCTTATGGAAATTGGAAAAAAAGGCGGAAGAGTCTTAATGTCAACAGGTATGTGTACAGATGAGGAAGTTGGTAGAGCCATAAAGGTTTTAAACGATTACGGAACCAGTGACATTACATTATTACATTGTAATACCCAGTATCCTACATCTTATGATGAAGTAAATTTAAGCTCCATGGTATCTATGAGAAAACAGTTTTGCCTTGAAACCGGTTTTGCAGACCATACTGATAGCATAGAAATTTCCATGGCAGCAGCAGCTTTAGGTGCGAAGGTTATTGAAAAGCATTTTACTTTGGATAAGTCCATGGAGGGAACAGATCAATCCTTTAGCATAGATCCTTCAGAATTAAAGGCTATGGTAAAGGGAATCAGAAGGATTGAGCGAGCAATAGGCCATGGTGGAAAAGCACCTGCAAAATCCGAGCTTGAAAATATAATAACAGTCAGAAAAAGTATTGTTGCCGCAACTGAAATTAATAAAGGGGATATATTTACAGAGGAAAATATAACCTGTAAGCGTCCCGGAAGCGGTATGTCTCCTATGAAATGGGAAGAAATATTAGGTAAAACAGCTTCCAGAAGTTATAAGGAAGATGAATTAATAAAAGAAGATTTGTAAAAGGAAATATATAGGTTTAGTATGGGTAAAAAAGTATTAGTAACAGGGGCAGATGGCTTTATAGGCAGCCATTTGTGCGAAGAATTAGTAAAGCAGGGCAATGATGTAAGAGCATTTACATTTTATAATGCCTTTACTCCGGGAGGATGGATTTGCAGTTTCAACAAAGAATTAAGAAATTCCATTGATTTATTTGAAGGAGACATCAGAGATGCCGGAGGAGTATTTAAAGCAATGCAAGGAATAGAAGAGGTTTATCATCTTGCATCTTTAATCTCTATTCCCTTTAGTTATCATTCCCCCCATGCCTTTATAGAAACTAATGTAAACGGAACTTTAAATGTAATGCAGGCAGCAAAAAGAGGAAATATTTCTAAAATGATATTTACTTCAACCTCCATGGTATATGGAATAGCAAGATATATTCCGGTGGATGAAGTTCATAAAACAAGTGCATATTCTCCCTTTGTGGCATCAAAGATAGGGGCGGAAGCCCTGGCAGAAAGTTTCTATGAAAGCTATAAATTCCCGGTATCTATTGTTAGACTTTTTAATACATATGGTCCACGACAGAAAAAAGATGCACTTATTCCATCAATTATAAACCAGATGATGGAAGGAAAAGACGAGATTGTGCTGGGAGGACTTACCCATTCAAGGGATTTTTCCTATGTCAAAGATGTTGTAGCAGCATTAATTGCTATTGCAAAGACGGAAAAATCAAATGGAGAGGTAATTAATGTATCTACTGAAAGCGAAATTTCAATAGAAGACCTGGCAAGAATAATAACCGGAAAATTTGGAAGGGATGTACCTTTTATAGTAAATGACAGAAGAAAGCGTTCAAAGAAAATGGATGTATATAAATTGTTAGGTTCAAATGCCAAATTAAAAAAAATGACAGGATGGGAACCTAAATACACTTTAGAAGAAGGGATTACGGAAACCATTGAATGGATAGAAAACAGAATTAATAATCCGATTATTGAAAATCGTTGGCAATAAAATTATACATAACGCACAAAATAGCCCTAGTAAATTAGTCACATATTAATAGGAAAATGCACAAAAATTATTAAATATTCAATATCATAGGTTTTTTGACATTTTTTTGTGCTACAATTAAATTGAAGCTTAGAGGTTTACATTAAAAAAGCTGAGGTGAAGAATTGTTTAAGATTGGAGAATATGTGATTTATGGCACAAAAGGAGTGTGCCGGGTAAAGGATATCGCTATTCTTGATTTTAAAGAGATTAGCGAGGATGGAATATTTTATGTTTTAGAACCAGTCAATATTAAAAATAATCAAATTTATGTACCTGTAAACCAAGATAAAGTTGTATTAAGAAAAATATTATCTAAAAAAGAAGCTTTGAGTATAATCGATTCAGTTCCGGATTTGGAGCAGGTAGAAATTCCTGATGAAAAAAACCGGGAAGTGAAATATAAGGAAGTTATGGAAACCGGCGATTGTAAAAATCTTTTCAGAATGATAAAGACCATGAACGCCAGACAGCAAAAGCGTATGGCAGAAGGTAGAAAGATAACTATTGTAGATGATCGTTATTTAAAAGCTGCCAAGGAAAATCTATATGGAGAATTTTCTATAATATTTCATAAAGATAAAAGTGAAATGGAAAAACTTATCACAGACCGAATTGAAGAAACTAAAGATAGTCATTATCAATAAAAAAAGTCACCTTGTAAAGGTGACTTTTTTAATATGTTATTAAATTAAAATATTATGCATTTAAAGTTTTTTCTTTAGCAGATTCTTCAATCTCATGAGCTTGTTTTTTAAGGTTAAGGATAGCTGTATCCAGATGATCCAGATAAATTGATCTTACTTGAGGATACTCTCCAAGACCCAAAAGCTGACATTCAACTTCATAACCGTTGGCCATAAAGATATTTTTCCAGGAATCATCATCATCACCGGACATGTCATTATTGGCATGATCACCTGCCACAAGCATAAAAGGTGCCAGGCGGACTTTCTTATAATCAGTATCCTTTAAAGATTTAAGAACATTTTCAATGCTCGGATATCCTTCTACTGTAGCCATAAATGCATTTTTGTAGCCCAAATCATTAAAAATGTAATTAATAGCCGGATAAACGCTGTTAGCATGATGAGAAGTTCCATGTCCCATAAATACAATGGCTTCATCTTCTGATAAGTCCTTATGAGCATCCATAAGTGCAAGTATAACTTTCATGCAGTCACCGGTTGTAGTTAAAAGTGGTGAAGCAAATACAATATTAGAAACCTCATCATTGAAGGCTAATACATCTGCTTCCATAATATCATTTTCAACACCATTTAAAATGTGAGTAGGCATTACAATAAGTTCTTCGATGCCGTCTTTTACTATTTCTTTCATAGCTTCTGTAACGGTATTTACATGTATATTGTCTCTTTTAAGTAATTTTTTAATGATGATTTTACTGGTCCATGCCTTATAGATTTTGTAATTTTTGTAGGCATTTTCAATCATGTCTTCAATTTTATCAATTGTTTTTTCTCTTGTTTCGTGAAAGGAAGTACCAAAGCTAACTATAAGTATCGCTTTTTTTGAATCTTGAATCATTTTGTCACGTATAATCCAATTATCAGTTTTGATGATTGGATTTTTTCCTTTCTCCCAGGTTCTACTGGGTAATCTAATCTCTATCTGATATATTTATTAAGGCGCTGTGGATCTGTGTCTATTTTATTACAGCTCTGACTGGTACGAGGTGACTCAGACCACAGCTTTTCGTCTATTACTGTTAATCAGTTTGTTAACGCTCTGACGTTTCTATTTACGTGATTACACAGCCGGATTCTCTGTGGAAGACAACAGCGCCAAATCTTATATCTAAGGAGGTACCATTATGTCCACGTACTTTGTTGGAATAGACATTTCAAAGTACAAACACGACTGCTGTATAATCAATGC
>NZ_FOJY01000010.1 GCF_900112085.1 Acetitomaculum ruminis DSM 5522 | reverse complement strand
AATCTTTAATATTTCCATCGCAAATAACAGGATAATCTGTTATTTCTTTTATAGTAACCTTTTCATTTTTAGCCAGAGGATGATTTTTATTAAGAAATACATGAGCAGGTATTTTTAACAAAGGAAAAGACCAATAATCTAAAATCTCTCCCATTGACATTATAATTCCACAATCAGCCATATCATCTTTTATAGCTTCAAATACCTTATCCTGCTCTACAAATTCATAAAAATTACTAAAAAATCCATCTTTTTCGCCTATCAATTCTATGAATTTCCTTTGAAAAGATGGAAACAAGCCAAAAAAGATATTATTTACAGCTATGGAAAACTTTCTTTTAGACTTATTTGTCTTATTTGAAGTCAAAGCTTCAAATTCATCAACCAACAATTTTGCCTTTTTGTAATAAATTTCACCATCTGGTGTTATTTCTACTTTTCTTATATATTTTTTTATCAAGAAAAGACCTGTTTGCTCTTCTAACTCTCTAATGGCAATAGAAATCGTCTGTCTTGATACAAATAAAACTTTCGATGCCTGAGTATAATTTCTACATTCATATAAAGTAACAAAATATTTTAAATGTCTGATCCCCACCATAATCTTTATATTTCCCCCTAATAAATATAATTCTTAATCCTTATCAATATTGTATCATATTTGTCTTACAAATATATACAATTTTAAAAATTTAAAAAAGTTTTATAATTTTTGTTTAAATAATAAAACTTTTTATCTCTGGTGTTAATTCTATATTTTTAATGTTTCATAACTCAGCATCAATATTTTATCATTTTTTTTCATAAATCTATAAAATTTCATATAGTTATATACGTATGGTAGATTCTTTTAACATTAATGTTAAAAAAAACTTACTTTACTCATTTTCAGAATAATACTAAAATATAAATATAAAAGAAATCTAAATTTCTAAAAATTATAATAAGGAGATTGACAATATCATGAAAAAGAAAGCAGTTCTTATAATACCGTTGCTATTGTTAGTTTATATTTTAGCATTTTATTTAATATTTTTTGTTTTTAATAAGAGAAATATAGTAGATGAACTAAATCTAACCTGGAATACTAAATTCTCAGGTGAAGCGACTTTGTTAACAGAAAGTGATTATGCTCCAAGAGGGGAACATACCTACCTATACAAAATAAAACTTAATGACGATAAAGCGGTGGACAATCAATTAAATGCAAAAGGGTCAGATATTTATGATACCGCATTAGAAATTTTAGAACGAGAAAATATGTTAAATGATTCTAAAGAAGCTTTGGATTATCTAAAATCAGGAAAATATAAAAGAATTAAAAAAGATGAAGACGATAACCTATATATGTGGAATGGAGAGAATAATTCCATATATGTTTTAATTGACTATACATGATAATAATTTGTTACTTTTCTAGCTCCCATATCACAAATTTTGATAGGGGAGCTATTTTTAAATATTTTTTATTCTTATGGAATTTTATGCATTATATTTCCATCTAAATCTTTCCAAATAAATTCATTTTCTGTTAGAAGCAAATATCCATGCCAGCTACCCCTTCTTGGTTTTGATACCGAGCCGGGATTAAGATAAATATAATCTTTATATTCTTCATATGCCGGGATATGACTGTGTCCGCAAAGAAGTATACTGCCCTTTTCCATCTTCGGTGGATTGGAAGGATTGTAAATATGTCCATGGGTCAAATATATCTTTTTATCCTCAAATGAAACTACTTTTAATATTTCTCTCATGTCAAAATCATAATCAACCTGTTCTTCAGGATCATCACAATTTCCCGACACACATATAATATCCTGGGCATATTGATTTAAAATATCATGCACGAACAATCCCTCATTATTAGAAACTCCCCATGAACTATAGGCAGCCAAATCTCCTGCGATTAAAAGCTTGTTTGCTCCTTCTTTTTCAAAAGCATCCATTAATTTTTCACAATAATAGGCATTTCCATGTATATCTGATGCCGCCATATATTTCAAATTATCTTCTCTCCTTTTTTCTAAAAGCAAATTTTAGCATTTATTATTTTTTACCCAATAGCAAAGCGGACATTCTTAAATCCGCTTCGCTACTTCCTCATGAAAGCAGTGGCACTTTGTGCCACCTGTCAGAGGGGGTTTTTTCTTAATTAATTATCTGCCCTATTGTAACCATTTTTCATATGCTGACTGGCATTCATTAAAACCTTATTTAGAGTATCAACACTGGCTTCTTTTACCATATTGCAAATATCTTCATTAGCCTTTTGTGTAAGAGAAAAATCTTTGCTTTCAATCATTTTTTTGTCGTATTCAAGAATTAATTGTCTTCCTTTGGTAAATACTTTTCTTTGATAACGCTCAATATGGGCAATGGCTGTAGCATAATTGGCATCAGCAAGAGCTTCAATAAGCCTTCCTGACCAGTAGAGATTTTCTGTTGAGGTATCTAAGGTCACATCACTGACATATTTTGGCATTTTAGGTGTATTTGTATAAAGAGGAAGTGCCACATTAAAGGCTGTAGAAGCAAAACAAATCCACTCTATTCCCTTAATTTCATCAGGTACATCACTTCTTATCTGACAAATTGAAGTAACCCCGGTACGGTTAATACCTATTGAACGGTATTTTCCCCTTTTACCAGTATCTTCTTTAAGGTAAGGATTAAATTCAGTTCCCTGATAATAAGAAGAAAGCATATATTTCACATCTTCCACCGTCACCTTTTTATCCGGTACAAAAGACCATGGAATTTTATCGCTTTCCGGGGTAAATTCAGCATTTTCTCCCTCCCATTTATGGGAAAAAGGAGTAAGATAACGCCCCATAAACCAGGCTCTTGGAGTATTATAAACATGGTCAGAGTCGGTATGAGAACCGAAGGCATAACGAGGGTTAAAAGGTTCGCCTTCCTTATTAAGATTTAAATGATTTTTTTCCATAAATTCCTTTAAATCCGCTGAACACATATTTTCTTTTTGGGCACCAAAAGCATCTTCAAAGTCAAAATAATCCATTCCAAACTGATTTGGATTAACCACAACCTCATCATCTTTTACTCTTCTTGCAATATAGTGATGTCCCCCAATAGTCTCCATCCACCATACTTCGTTTTCATCATTAAAAGCAATGCCATTTGATTCACAGGTTCCGTATTTTTCAATTAAAGAGGCTAATCTTTCTACTCCCTGTCTGGCTGTATGTATATAAGGAAGAACCAAAACCACAAAATCTTCCTCTCCTATTCCACCGAGAATCTCCTTTTCACCACGCTTTTTAGGTTTTTGAAGTTCTACCAAAGGATCCGCTGCCAAAACTCTTGGATTAGAAGTAATAGTTTCTGTGGCTGTCATTCCCACATTGGCTTCATTTATTCCTGTGGCAGCCCATATTCCCTCCTTCTTATCAACGCTGGGACAAGAAGTATATCTCATGGGATTATCCGGTAAATCAACCTCCACATGGGTTAATACTCCTTTATATTTTTTAGGCTGTTTTTTTGGGTCAATTACAACTATCTTTTTAACATCAAAAAAACCATCATCTGTTCTGGCAATCATTGTTGTATTGTCATTACTTGCTTTTTTTCCTACTAAAACTGTTGTACAAGGCATAATAAGCAAAGCTCCTTTCAATCTTATAAATACTAAATCAATTCCATCAATTAATTATAAGCATTAAGCATATTTTTCTCAACGTCAAAAATCCCCCTGTAAGTGTCAGATAACACTTATAGGGGGATTAAATACCATTATGAAATCTTTTATTTACTAATACAATCTTTTATTTACAGCATGGGATTGTGAGCCTGCTTCAAACAATATCCTGCTTTTTGTAGGAAGGCCTCTTAAATTAACTTCTGAAACTGCTGAAGTAAGCATTTTTTCCTTAGCCATATTTGAAATGTCATCGTAAATCTTATCTTCATTTTCTTTTAAATATCTAAAATCAATTTCCTTGGTCCAGTTTAAAAGGAAAATGGCATTTATTATAACAAATAATGAGCCTAAATTGTGAACAAGGGCTCCCGTTACCGGATTTATTACATTTGTAACTGCCAGTAAAATAGCAATAAAATTAAGTATCATGGAAAAAGTAATATTGCTTTTAATGGTTCTCATCATCTTTCTTGAAAGTGCCAAAAGATGTGGTAATTCTCTAATATCATCATGAACCAGAACAATATCTGCTGCATCAACTGCTATATCACTTCCCATAGCTCCCATGGCAATACCTACATGGGCTTTTTTAAGAGAAGGTGCATCATTTATTCCATCACCAACCATACAAACCTTATGTCCTAATGCCTGAGATTCCTCAATATATCTTAATTTATCCTTTGGAAGACAATCAGACATAAATTTCTTAATGTTTAATTTTTTAGCTATAAAGCGGGCTGCTTTTGCATTATCACCTGTTAAAAGTACCGGAAAAACATTGCTTTCTTCAATTTCAGCCATTGTACTTTCAATATTTTCCTTTATGGTATCCATTAAGGATATAATACCTACAGCTTTACCATTTACGCAAAGATAAATAATGGTGGCACTGTTATCAAGATATTTTTGAGCCTTTTTAGAAATAAGGGTAGTATCAATATTGTTTTCCTCAAGCATTTTAAGATTTCCGGCAAGGATTTTTTTATCTTCAAAATCTGCAACTATACCCCTACCAGGTATCATTTGAAATCTATCCGCTTTTTTAATATCAATGTTTTTCTTTTCTATATAAGCCTTTACAACTGCCTTTCCCAAAGGATGCTCGGAATTATTTTCTGCTATGGCTGCCAGAGTAAAAATATCATCTTCGCTGTAATTATCATCAAGACTTTCAATATGTTCCACTTCAGGTTGTCCGTAGGTTAGGGTACCTGTTTTATCAAAAACTGCCTTAGATACCACAGAAAGTCTTTCTAATGCATTTCCCTCTCTAACCAGAAAGCCGTGTTTTGTAGCATTTGAAACTGCTGCCATAATGGCTGTCGGTGTGGCAAGTACCAGTGAACAAGGACAAAATACTATAAGAATGGTAAGGGTTCTGTTAACATCTTTTGTAAGAAAATAGGTTATTATAGCTACAGTTAATGCTGAAAGAACTATCCC
This sequence comes from Acetitomaculum ruminis DSM 5522, assembly GCF_900112085.1. Classification (GTDB taxonomy): domain Bacteria; phylum Bacillota; class Clostridia; order Lachnospirales; family Lachnospiraceae; genus Acetitomaculum; species Acetitomaculum ruminis. The sequence goes on along the minus strand of NZ_FOJY01000010.1, from coordinate 119,109 downwards.
GGTGGCCCATTTATCAGCTAGTCTTACAACGTCAGCCTTATTGGCATCAGAGGATTTTACAAGTTCAATCATTTTTTGAATGGAGCTTTCGTTTCCAACCTTTGTAGCCTTCATTTCAAAGGCACCGTATTGATTTATGGTTCCGCTATAAACCATATCTCCCACTTCTTTATCTACAGGAACTGATTCCCCTGTCATAACCGACTGGTCTATGGATGTCTGTCCGGAAATTATTTCTCCGTCAACACAAATAGTATCTCCCGGTAAAACTCTTAAAACATCTCCTTCTTTTACCATATCCATATCAACGATTTCTTCTTTTCCATTTACAATTCGTCTTGCAATTTTGGGAGTAAGTTTAACAAGTTTTTCAATTCCGCTTCTTGCCTTATTAACTGTAAGTTCTTCTAAAAGACTTCCAAGCTGCATAATAAGTGATACTTCTCCTGCAACAATGTATTCTCCAAGAAACACAGCAGCTATAATAGCAATGGCAACCAATACATCCGCCTTTATATCAAATTTTCCAAGCAATCCAATAAGTGCGTTAAGAATAATCGGGATACCACATAATGCTATGGTGATAAATGCTGCATTAAAAGGTAAAGGATTAATGTTAAAAATTTCTGCTAAAAGAAAAAGTCCTGATACAATAAGAAATACAAGGTCTTTTTTTATTCCGCCTGTATCTAAAAGCTTTTCTAAACTGTCCAATAAAGATTTCATAATAGTTACCTCCTGTTAGAATTATTACATTAAATATACCCCATACGGTATATCTTTAATTGCATTATACCCCCTAGGGGTATAATTGTCAACAGGAAAAAAGCTTAAAAAATATCCAACTAATATGGTTTATTTTTTAAGCTTTCTATTTTACTTCAACTCAATTTTCGGGTATTGGATATCGTAAATATCTGCACCATATGGAACATCTAATGTATGATTATCCTTAACAACATAATCAACGCCTCCAATTTTTATTATAGAACCGGGTTCGAATTCTTTGAGAAAACTTTTGTCCGATGTGAGGCATTTATACTTAATATCATATCTCCATTTTGCTTGTATAATATTAGCTGTTTTTGTTGATGAATAAAACTGTGTTTCTTCCTGGTCTCCCATTTTAACTGTAAAAAATCCTTTTTCAATTCCAGCTTCACTTAAATACTTTTCTATTTCAGCATCAGAATACGATAAATTTATGTAAACAGGGTCGTCGGTATTCATATTGTTCCAAAAATTAAGGTATCTGTTTAATTCATCATCACTCGGTGCACCCCTTAAATATTCTGAATAAACAATATGTATTCCTTTAGTAGAAGTGTATGCACAATGTTCTTTACCGTCATCAGAAGTATATCTAAAACAGTTATTTTTTCCAAAATCCATTACATTATCATTAGCTTTTACTTCTTTTAATAAATGTGTACGAATTTTAGGAATTTGATTAGCTTTAAAAAAAACACCATTTACTTCCATTACATCATCTTGAAATTTGATATTTCTTAGATCGAGATTTATTTCATCAAGGGTTTTTTTTGAAATCATTTTAGGTTGTTTTCTAGGTTTCTTATATACAATATCTCCAAAATCAAAACCACTTTTTTCCTGTCTTACAAACAAATCAAGCTTTGAATTATTGGAGGATAAGTTTATATTTTTAATTTTATGTTTACTTAATAAGATATCTATTGCCTGCAAGGTTGTATTACTTGTTGAAAAAATGGTACGCATAACAATTCCTCCTATCATTTTCTAAGTTTTATTTCATTATCTACACAACTTGATTTTACAGGGTATATATACACAAACTCAATTGATGGATTGAAAGATATATCTTTGTAATAAACATATTCTATTCTCCACAAACTCTTTAAAGGGATATTACGTGAAATTATCTCTTGTTTTTTCCAAATATATCTATCTAAAGAAAGAGTAACATTATTGATAACATTTATATCGTTTACTGCAGTTGTTCTTATTCCTCGCATAGAAATACTGTCCACTAATGCATTTGCTGGCAAAATTTTTTCATCCACCAAATCAAACACAGAACTACTGTTATGTTTCTTTGTCATATTTATTGTATCTAGGCTAACTTCACAGATAGCACGATCGTATGTTATACCACCAACAAGTAATTTATAACTTATCGAATCATTTTCATTAATGGATATTTTTACATAGTAATAACCATTTGCAGATGCTTTAAAAGGAAAAGCTGTAACACCAAGTTTTGTCTTTGTATGTTTTTCATATAAAATTCTTTTTTTATTAGAATCATATACTTCAATAATCATTTTTTCTCCATTAACTGTTACATATTGTTCTCCTCCATGTAAATACACTTTAAACCAATCAGCATCTTTTTCATTAATTTGTCCACTAATAGTACGTCTGCCTGGAATATTATTACGAGCTACTTGTGCTGCAGTTTCATAATTTGCTTCAATCTCTTCAGCAGTTTCGAATGTGTCATTACTTTCTGTTTCTTTAATGATTTGTGCGTTAGAAACAATAATCGACATCACTGAAACAAATACAACAACAACGCAAGAAATCAATAGTTTTTTTAATCTCATAACAATTCCTCCTATCCTCTGCAAACAAATATTAACAATTCTTTCACAAAATGTATCGGATTGTTTTTAAATTAAAATAACTTTAATTTTGTTTTAATAAAGGTTCCTGATGCTTCAAAAATTACTCGATTTAAACAAGACTTCCTGGACGAAGTACATTGCAAATACATGATTTTTGATTTTACAGTTTATTTTTTACTTCAATCCCATTTTTACATTGACACTTTAACGCTTTAATGTATAATAGTAATAACGTATTTTTACATTGAATAAAAATGAAACGAGGTTTAAAAAATGGATAAGAGAAAAGTCGTTATAATCGGTGCCGGACATGTGGGTTCCCATGTTGCCATGGCATTATGTTTTCAGGGAACTGTTGATGAAATCGTATTTATTGATAAAGATGAGGCTAAAGCCAAATCCAACTGTTTTGATGTGGCTGATGCCTGCTTGTTTTTAGAATCAACTACAAAGATAAAAGTGGGTGATTATGAGGATTGTAAGGATGCACAAATAATAATTAATTCCATTGGAATGCCAAGAAAGCCGGGACAGACAAGACCCCAAATGCTTACCGATTCCATAATCATGTTAAAAGATGTTATTTCACATCTTAAACCGATTGAATACAAAGGAATTATTGTTTCCATTACAAATCCTGCAGATGTAATAGGAAATTATCTTAGAGATGAGCTTGGTTTAGACAGATTCAGATGTTTTTCTACCGGTACAAGCCTTGATACAGCAAGACTTAAACGTACAGTTTCCGAATTATCTGACATTGATAGAAAATCCGTATGCTCTTGTGCTATTGGTGAGCATGGAGATACCTCCTTTATACCTTTCTCAAACCTTACTATCGGGGGTCAAAACTACAAAACCCTTAAGGAGCAAAAACCTGAAAAATACAAGAATCTTACGGAAGAATACATACTTGAAAGAACCCGAGTTATCGGCTATGACATTATAAATGGAAAAGGCTCCACCGAATTTGGTATAGGAGCTGCCGCTGCTGATATCTGTAAAGCTATTTTCCATGATGAAAAAAGAGTAATTCCGGCTTCAGTTTATCTTGAAGGGGAATACGAATTTTCCGGTATGGCATGCGGAGTGCCTTGTATCATAGGTCGTGAAGGTATAGAAGAAATTATTGAGCTTCCCCTTAATGAGAAAGAAAAAGAACAAATGGCACATACTTGTAATGTCATTAAATCCTACATAGAAGACGCTAAAAAAGTTTGATAAATGCCTTCTTTAAAATTGACTTTTTCACTTTAATGCTTTAAACTATGTTAGTGTACTGCTTATAAAATAAGCAATTAAAAACGAAAGGGAAGGTACTTTATTTATGAAAAAATTTAGTAAAAAAATCATTGCAGGGCTTAGTGTTATCGCCCTTACCGGATCATTTTTAATGGGATGTTCTCAGTCAGACTCGCAAAAAAAAGACACATCCGATTCAAAGGCTCAATCATCAAGCCAAAGCGATTCCAAAAAAGAATATAATATAGGTGTATTACAGCTTGTACAGCATGAAGCATTAGATGCTGCAACCGAAGGTTTCAGTGATGCTTTAAATGAACTTGGAAAAGAAAATAACATTACTTTTAATATTGATGTTCAAAATGCATCAGGAGATTCTGCAAACTGTACAACAATTGCAAACCAGTTTGTTTCAGACAAAGTTGACCTTATTATGGCAAATGCTACTGCTTCACTTCAGGCAGCTGCTACTGCTACCGTAACTGCTCAGACACCTGTTATCGGAACCTCCATTACAGATTTTGGAACAGCCCTTGGAATAGACATGGGTTCAACAGATGCTACTGGTATTAATGTTTCAGGTTCTAACGACCTTGCACCATTAGATGTACAGGCAGAGCAGATTATGACTTTATTCCCGGATACAAAAAAGGTAGGATGTCTTTATTGCTCAGCAGAAGCTAATTCTCAGTTCCAGGTTGACGGTGTAAAGGAGACTCTTAATGAAAAATATCCTGATGTGGAGGTAACCTATTTCACATTCTCAGATACAAATGATGTTCAGGCAGTAGCTAAAAAAGCCGCTTCAGAATCAGATGTTTTATACATTCCAACAGATAATACAGCCGCTTCAAACGGAGCAGTTATAAGTGCAGCCTGTGAAGAAGCAAAAACACCTATTATCTGCGGTGAAGAAGGATTGTTTAAAAGCACCAATGGAACAGCCACCTACTCAATCTCCTTCTATCAAATCGGACACAAGGCAGGAGAAATGGCTTATGACGTTTTAGTTAATGGTGAAGATATTTCTAAAATGAATATATATCAGTCAGATGAACTTGTAGCTTACTACAACAAAGATATGGCTGAAAAATACAATGCCAAAATTCCTGATGATTACGAAGCTTATGACTTTGAATCATAAAATAAATAAATATAGAAATTTGGAAAAGAGGTTTTAACAAGAAATGATATCCTTTATTAACGCATTCCCTGGCGCAATTGGTCAGGGGCTAATATGGGGAATAATGGCCATTGGAGTTTATATTACCTTCAGGGTACTGGATTTGGCAGATCTCACAGTAGACGGAACATTGGCAACAGGGGGAGCAACTTTAGTTACGGCAATGACAGCAGGCTTAAATGTATATGTAGCCTTATTACTTGCCTTTTTGGCAGGCTGTCTTGCAGGATTGGTAACAGGCTTTTTACATACCAGACTTAGTATACCGGCCATCCTTGCCGGAATACTTACCCAGCTGGCATTATATTCCATTAATCTTAGAATAATGGGAAAAGCCAACCAGCCTTTGTCAATATACCAGTTTGATTTACTTGTAAGTATTACATCAATACAAAAAGCTATCATTATTACATTAATTACCGTAGCCGTAATAATAGGAATTCTTTACTGGTTTTTTGGAACTGAAATAGGGGATTCCATAAGAGCAACAGGAAATAATGCTAATATGGCAAGAGCAAATGGTATTGATGTAAATGCCGCAAAAATCAAGGGACTTGTCCTATCTAACGGCCTTGTAGCCTTATCAGGAGGACTTTTAGCCCAATACCAGGGATTTTCCGATATAAATATGGGCAGGGGTGCCATAGTTATCGGTTTGGCAGCTGTTATAATCGGTGAAGTTATCTTTGGAAATTTATTTAAAAACTTCGCCTTAAGACTTACGGCTGTTGCCATAGGGGGCGTTATCTACTATCTGGTAATGCAATTTGTTATCAGCTTAGGCTTAAACACAGACGACTTAAAGCTTTTAACCGCTGTAATCGTTGCTGTATTTTTAGGTATTCCGAACCTGAAAAAACATTTCGATGAAAACCGGGTTAAGATGTAAGGAGGATTATCATGCTTGAAATAAAAAATGTATACAAAACTTTTAATCCTCATACAATTAATGAAAAAAAGGCCTTAATAGACCTTAATCTTAAGTTAAATGAAGGGGATTTTGTAACCGTTATCGGCGGAAACGGAGCCGGAAAATCAACCATGCTAAATATGATTGCAGGAGTATATCCTGTAGATTCCGGTTCAATAATAATTGATGGTGAAAATGTTACCAGACTTGTAGAACATAAAAGAGCAAAATACATAGGAAGAGTTTTTCAAGATCCCTTAAACGGCACCTGCGCAGATATGCAAATTATTGAAAACCTTGCAATAGCAGCCCGCCGCGGTAAAAAAAGGAATCTTAAAAACGGAGTAAACAAGTCAGAAAAAGAAGAATACAAAGAGCTTTTGGCAATGTTAGATCTTGGACTTGAAAGTCGCCTGTTTTCAAAAGTTGGTCTTTTATCAGGAGGACAAAGACAGGCTATCACCCTTTTAATGGCCACCTTAAAAAAACCAAAGATATTGCTTTTAGATGAGCATACGGCAGCCCTGGATCCAAAAACTGCAAAAAAGGTTCTTGAACTTACTGAGAAAGTAGTGTATGATAATAATCTGACAACCATTATGATTACTCATAATATGAAAGATGCCATTGCAATCGGTAATCGTCTTATTATGATGAATGATGGACACATTATTTATGATGTATCCGGAAAAGAGAAAAAATCCCTGACAACAGCGGATTTACTTGATAAATTTAAAATCGGTTCAGGCGAAGAATTAGACAATGACAGAATTCTTTTAGCCAATTAAAAAAGCCTATCAATTTTATAACTTCCAAATAGAAGCTGACCACTTTTTCACAGGTCAGCTTCTTTTCTTTTATTCCATAGTTTTTAAAACAATTCTTAAAATATTTAATGTATTAAACTGTAAATCGGCTTTGGTAATTTTAAAACCGTCTATTTCCTTATTGTTTTTAACTGCATCAATTATATCTTCTACATTTTTTTCACATCCCGGCATCTGTAAATCATTTCCTGCAAATATACAGCCTGTAGAAGCAGATATAGGATATTTGGGCTTATATTGGCCTGATTGAAACGGCATATTTTGTGAGGTAAACCAATCAGTCATTACCATTCCCTCAAATCCCCATTCATCTCTTGCTGCTGACTGAATAAGGTCATAATAATTAGCAGTGTGAATGCCGTTTAGCAGATTATAGGAAGTCATGATTGACAAAGGTTGTGACTCTTTTACTGCTATTTCAAATCCCTTTAAATAGATTTCTCTAAGGGCTCTTTCACTTATATGGGCATTGACAAAATATCTGTTATCCTCCTGATTATTTGCGGCAAAATGCTTAATTGTAGTGCCTTTACCCTTGTGTTTTTGAACACCTCTTGTAATTGCTGCTGCCATTTTACCGGAAATCAAGGGATCTTCTGAAAAATACTCAAAATTTCTTCCACACAAAGGATTTCTGTGAATATTTAAGGCAGGGGCAAGCCATAAATCAACATTAAACTGCTCCATTTCCCTTCCTACCAAATCTCCTGCTTCTTCTAAAAGTTTCGTATTCCAGGACTGGGCAAGGCCCCAGCCGATTGGAATTGAAGTGCAATATTGATAATAATCCACAGTTTCACTTTCAGGAATACTATCATCAAACGGATTAACGGTATCGGAAAAAATCTCTCCTCCTTTAATGAGTTTACCATTTTTATCCGTTTTAAAATGAGGCTGTAAACGAAGTCCCGCAGGTCCGTCTGCCATAATTATATTTTTTATGCCCCGGCTTTCTTTACAAATTAATGAGCTGTCTCCTGCTGCCCCGGGTACAAAATGGGATGCATCTCCTATAATGCTTCCTTTCTCTGCCCTAAAACTTCCAACGCATAAATTAGCCATTTCTTCAACAGATAATTGAGCCACCAATTCCTCTAAAGATGCCTTTTTATCTAAAACATCTCTGGCAGTGATTACTTCCTTTTTATCAGTTTTTAATTCCTTCCTTTCCTCTTGATATTCAGCCTTTTTAGCCACAATATCAGAAGGGTCAATTAAAATTTTTTTAATTCTTGCCGGAATTTTAATATCAGGCTTATCCACAGGAATTATTTCTTCCAGCTCCATATCCACATCAAACAGATTCTTTAAAAGCTCTGTCTTAACAGGAATTGCAAGATTAAATAAAGCTACGGCTTTTAAATTATCACTGGAATTTCCCACAAGTAAGGTATAATCTCCTGCTTCCATTAGCCAGGCAGCATCCTGCATACTATAAGAAGCCATATCCCTTAAATCAAATTCTATTTCTAAAAGCTCTTCCTCTTTTGGCTCTAAAAGTCCTGACTTTTTAAAGGCAATAAGCTCTTTAAAAGGTTTATCAAGCTTTCCAAGTGGCGCAGAATAATAAACCTCTACAACCTCTTTACCGGCATATTTATCACCGATATTTTTTACATTAACTAAAAGAGTTGCCTTTGTTTTCTTTAATTTTATTCCTTTAACCTTTATGTCAAACTCAGTATAGGATAAGCCGTATCCAAAAGGATAAAGAGGCTTTTTTAAGAAGCTGTCAAAGTATCTGTAGCCTAAATAAATCCCATCTTCATATACTTCCTCATATACACTTTCATTATGAGAAAAATTCATGGAAGAAGGATAATCATAATAATCATAGGCCCAGGTATCAGTAGTTTTTCCACAAGGAGTAGATTCTCCTGTTAAAACCTCCACTAAAGCTTCTCCCCCTGTACTTCCAAGCTGAGTCATTAACAAAAGGGCACTTATACCTTCAATTTCCTTAAAAAATGAAAGATCCATTACGGCACCAATATTTAATATAACTATAACATTTTTATAATTTTTAATAAGCCTTGCAATATTTATCTTTTCCTGTTCAAAAAGCAAATAATCCCCCGGCTTACAAAAACGGTCAAACCCCTCTCCCGAAATCCTCGAAAGAACATAAATGGCTGTTTTAGATTCATGATCTATATCATCACCCTTTATGGGAATAGGTTCAGGTTCCTTAAAAGGATGGTCAAAAACCACTGCCGTAAGAGGCATGTTGTTTTTTATCGCTTCTTCCTTAATCATTTTATTATAAAGACTTTTATTGTATTCAACATTTTCTTCCTGCCTGTTTAGCCAGTTACCTGTATTAATCTCAAAGCCTGCCGTAATAAGGCCATCTTCTATAGAAATAATATTTCTGGAATTAACCTCTCCTGAACCGGTTCCCCCTGTAACAGTCCTTCTGGCACCATTTCCATAAAGAGCCACTTTTCCAGGTTTAAGAGGTAATATACCGTTATTTTCAAGTAAAACCATACATTCATGGGCAATTTCCCCAGCTTTAAAAATATGTTTTATCTCTCTTTGTTCAATATCCGGACCCTTAGAAGCAAATATTTCTGACAAAATTGTCCCCTCCTTATAAATCACCCTTGAAAACAAAAAACTTCCCAAATTACATGTACTGATAAATATTATTGGTAACCTACAATAAATTCTTATTTTATCGTTATATTTATAATTACAATATTTACATCGGATAAAAATAAGCTTTTTTGATAATGATAATAATACTTTCATAGTTTTTTAGCTGTGACACTTGTATTACAATGCTTTTTTATAGTAAAATTAAAAACAGAGAAAAGATTTGTAAAATAATTATGTAAATTGGCAAAAAAGCCTAAGGAGTATAGGAATATGGAAAACAGTACAAAGGTAAAACTTGTAAAACAGATAGAAGTAGCTACTTTAAATGACGAAAAAGCAATGGTTGATTTTGAAACCGGAAATTATTATCTTCTAAAAGGCTCTGCCACAGATATATGGGATTTTATCCAAACCGAAACTACCATTGGGGAAATCATTGATAAGCTTCTTGAAATTTATGATGTAAATCCTGAAGAATGCAAGGCTTCAGTAGTCGATTTTCTTGAAGAGCTTAAGTCTAAGGGACTTATTGAACTTAGTTAACTATCCTTAAAGAGCTTTCCCTTAAGAAGGCTCTTTTTACATTATAAGCTTTAGACTTTTTATCTGTTTTTTAATCTAACAGGAGATGAAAATATGTCTGAAAAAAAATTATTGTTCGTAGATGATGATCTAGAAGTTCTTAAAATAAATAAAAAATACTTTGAAACAGAAGGTTTTAAGGTAAAAGTAACAAATTCAGCAAAAGAAGCTAAAAAAATTGTAACAAACTTTTCTCCCGACCTTATTGTATTAGACGTAATGATGCCTGATATTGACGGTTTTGGAATATGTAAAGCTCTTAGAAAAATTACTAAAGTTCCAATTTTGTTTCTGTCAGGAAAAATAGATGAAGAAGCTAAAATAAAGGGGTTTAGTCTTGGGGGAGATGATTATCTTGAAAAACCTTGCTCTCTTTTGGAATTAAAAGCCAGAATAATTGCAAATATCAGAAGAAGTCAGACTTATGACAACAATTCTTCCATAAAAAATTTCGGAAACCTTTCCATAGATGAAAAATCCCATAAAGTATCCTGGATGGATGAAGAAATATCCCTCTCTAAAAGAGAATACCAGCTTTTGTCATTTTTCTTAGAAAAGGAAGGGGACATAGTCACTTTTGAAGATATAGGAAAGGAAATGTTTGGAATGTATTCTGAGGATGACAGGCGAGTGGTTATGGTGCAGGTATCCAGACTTCGTAAAAAATTAAATGCCTATGCCAAAGATAACGAGTTAATTGAAACCATCTGGTCTAAAGGTTATAAATTCAGTGCAAGGTGAAATTTAATGAATAATGAAAACAAAACTTTTAAAAAACCTTTAATTTCCCAGGTTGACGACCTGACCTTACGATTATTAGAGGCCAATAAAAAAATAAAAGAAGAAGAAAAAGAAAGACTTAGGATGTTATCAGATATAGCGCACGATTTAAGAGCTCCGGTAAATGCCTTTAGAAGCAGCCTTGATTACATAATTTCCATGAGAAGTAAAAATTCTTTAAGCGATGAAGAGCTGGATTCACTTTTGGAAATGATGGATAAACGGACTTTAGGACTTCAAAAACTTATTTCTGATTTATATTTTCTTCTAACCTTAGAGCAGCAGGCAAAGGATATTTATCATTTTGAGGAAATTGATTTAGGCTGTTTTCTTGAGGAGTACTTTTTTGATATAGAAAGTCGGGATGAATTTAAAGATAGAGAGTTATCCTTAAATATACCCCAAAATTTAAATTGCAGGGTAAAAATTGACATGGATAAAATGGTTCGGGCTTTGGATAATCTTTTTTACAATGCTCTAAAATACTCATCTGCTGGGGCAAAGATTTTTCTTAAACTGGAGGAAAATTCAGAAAGCTTTGTAATCTTTAGCATAAACGATACTGGCATAGGTATTGAAAAATGCTATCTGGATAAGATTTTTGAGCACTCTTTTCAAGTATCAAAAGCCAGAACTCCCGATAGCAAAACCGGAAGTGGCTTAGGTCTTACCATTGTAAAAACCATCATTGAAACCCATTCGGGGAAAATCTGGTGCGAAAGTAATCCTAGAAAGGGATCAAGCTTTTTTATACGGTTAAATAAAGCAACACATTAATGGTCCGATTACATTTTTGTAATTGGACTATTTTCTTTTTTATTTAAATTTTTTAGAAAATATAAAAATTGGGGTTGACACATCTATAAAGGCGATGTTATAGTTGTAATAGATTAATTTGATAAAGTATTAAAGTCTTTGAGCAAAAATAGTACCTTTTAGATGAAGTTTTCAGAGAGTCTGCGTTTGGTGTGAGCAGATAGCGACGCTTTTAGGGAATGGGTTTGTTAGACGCAAAGCGAAAAGTTGTCTTAGTAGCGGATGCCGTGTCCTCACGTTACAGGGGTAGAATATCAGGTTTTAAGAATATTAAAGCCTCGTATTTGAATAGAGGTTATGATAAGCGGTGGCGATTTTCCGGTTTCGGGAAGTTGTCTTTTTTTATAAATATTTTTACTAAAAGTAATGTGAATCATAATGAAAATGGGTGGCACCACGATAATATCGTCCCTGGGATTATAAATCCCGGGGACTTTTTTAATATTTTTAAGAAGGAGTAAAAAATGAGAAGATTAAGACTGTACAAAAAAACAATCAGCATAGTTGATGAACTATCCATTGACATGTACGAAGCCCTGGTAGGGGAAGACAAAGGCTTTTTGCTGGAAAGCTATGATAAAAACTACGACAGATACACCTTTATGGGGGCAAATCCCGAGGAAATAATCCGCTCTGAGAAAAACTCCTTAATAATAGAAAATTCAAAGGGAGAAAAAATCGTAAAAGAGGGAAATCCTTTAGAACTTCTAAAAGAGTATTATTCGGACTTTGAAATATTATCCGATGACAACTCTCCTTTTAAGGGCGGCCTTGTAGGAAGTCTTGGATATGACTATATAAGATATTTTGAGAAACTTCCCAAAGAAAATCCGGACGAAATCGGTATTGATACCATTCAAATGATGCTAATGAAAAACTTTGTGGTAATTGACCATGTAGCGGAAACCTTAAGTGCCATTGTCCTTGATGAAGATAATGAAGAAGGCAAAAAAAGAGCCTTGAAACTGGCTGAACAAATGACACAAAAATGTAGAACAGCTCCAAAAAATAAAGAAAAAAAATTTGTAAGAGATGGAAAAATAATACATAAATCCGACAGCTTAACAGATTATAGCCAAAAGGTGGATAAAATAAAGGAATACATAAAAGAAGGTCATGTTTTTCAAACAGTCCTCTCCCAGAGATGGACCATACAAAGCAAACAAAAGGGCTTTGACCTTTATAAAAAATTAAGAGAAGTAAACCCTTCTCCTTACCTTTATTACTTTAACTTCGGTGACTTTGAGCTCATCGGCTCCTCACCGGAAATGTTAGTAAAACTCCAGGATAAAAAAGTCTATACCTGTCCTATAGCAGGAACAAGACCAAGAGGAAAAAATGAAGAAGAAGATGAAATGTTAAAAAAAGAACTTCTTGATGATGAAAAAGAAAAGGCAGAACATGCCATGCTGGTGGATTTATCAAGAAATGATATGGGAAAAATATCAGAATTTGGCAGCGTAAAAGTCACAAGATTTATGGAAGTGCAAAACTATTCTCATGTAATGCACATTTGCTCCATGGTAGAGGGAAGAAAAATAATTTCCTGCCACCCTCTTGACCTAGTAGGCTCATTTCTTCCGGCAGGAACCTTGTCCGGAGCCCCAAAAATCAGGGCTATGGAAATTATTGAGGAACTGGAAAATTCTAAAAGAGGACTTTACGGAGGAGCTACGGGACATATTGATTTTTCGGGAAATATGGACTTTTGCATAACAATAAGAAGCATGATAAAAAAAGCTGATAAGGTATATCTTCAAGCCGGAGCCGGAATCGTTGCAGATTCCATTGGCGAAAACGAATATAAGGAATGCTGTAATAAGGTAATGGCACTGGCAAAAACACTGGTGGAGGAAGAAAACTTATGATTTTACTTATAGATAATTACGATTCATTTACCTACAACCTGTATCAATATGTAGGCACATTTACAAGGGACATAAAAGTTATCAGAAATGACAAAATAAGCATTGAAGAAATAAGAAATGAGATGCCGGAAAAAATAATACTCTCTCCAGGGCCAAAAAGTCCTAAAGAAGCAGGAATTTGCCTAAGAGTGGTAAAGGAATTTTACGATAAAATCCCAATTCTTGGCATATGTCTGGGACATCAATGCATTGGGGAAGCCTTAGGGGGGACAATTACCTATGCAAAAGAAATATTTCACGGAAAGCAGTCTCTTATAAAACATAATAAAGAAGGCATATTTTCAGGGATTGAAAGTCCTATAAAAGTTGCCAGATACCACTCTCTTGCTGTTTCAAAAGAAGGTCTGCCGGATTTTTTTGAAATAATGGCACAAACAGATGACGGGGAAATTATGGCAATGAGGCATAAAAATTATCCTTGCGTGGGACTTCAGTTTCATCCAGAGTCTATATTTACAGAACACGGAAAACGGCTGCTTGAAAACTTTGTAAACGGAAATATCTAGTAGAAAGAAAAGGTAAAAAAATGATATTAGACAAAATAGTTGAGGACAAAAAGTTACGGCTAATAGAACATAAAAAAACAACCTCTTTAGAGGAAGTAAAAAAGTGCTCTTATGAAAAATTAAAAGAAGAAAAAGAAAATCCTAAAAAGGAAAGCTTTTATGAGGCAATGACAAAAACGGGACTATCCATTATAGGAGAATTTAAACAGGCATCTCCTTCCCTTGGAAATATAAAAAATAACTTAAGCCTTGAAGAAAGAATAAATCAATATTCAAAAGGGGTAGATGCCATAAGCACTCTTACAGAAGAGGATCATTTTAACGGAAATATTGAACATTTCAAACAAATCCGACAAATGACTACAATTCCCATGTTAAGAAAGGACTTTATGATTGATGAATATCAGTTTTATGAAGCCAAGGCCATAGGGGCAGATGCCATACTTCTTATTGCGGCAATTCTTGAAAAAGAGGAAATGAAAGCCTTTTATGAACTTACTAAAGAACTTAAAATGGATGCCCTTATTGAAGTTCACAATGAAGAAGAAATAGAAAAAGCCCTTTATTGCGATGGGAAAATAATCGGAGTAAATAACAGGGATTTAAGAGATTTTTCCATAAAATTAGAAACCACAAAACGCCTAAAAAAATACATTCCAAAGGATAAATGCTTTATCTCAGAAAGCGGAATAAATACTGACAAAGATATTGAATTTCTTAAAAATATAGGGATTGATGGCTGCCTTATAGGAAAAGCCTTTATGGAAAGTGACGCACCTTATGAGCTTTCTAAAAAATGGAAGGAGCTTTAAAAATGACCGGGATAAAGATATGCGGTTTGACCTGCTTAGAAGATGCCAATACCTTAAATAAAACAAGACCTGATTATGCCGGCTTTGTTTTTTATGAAAAAAGCAAAAGAAACTTAAGTTATTTAAAGGCAAAAGAAATAATGAACAGTCTTTATTTTGACATAAAAAAGGTTGCAGTGGTGGTGTCTCCCAATGTAAAAGAACTGAAAATAATAGAAGAAATGGGATTTGATATTTTACAAATTCATGGAGAATGTCCAAAAGAAATCTTTGAAAAAGCCGAGATTCCCATCTGGCTTGCCACAAATATTAATAAAGAAATTCCTGAAATTAAAGACCATGAAAAAATCGCGGGATACCTCTTTGACGGGGCAAAATATGGTGGTGGAAAGCCTTTTGACTGGGAAATTGCCAAAAAAATCAGAGAAAAGATAAAAGAAAAAAGATTTATATTGGCCGGAGGCTTAGACGAGGAAAATGTAAATATTGCAATAAATACCTTGCATCCAGATATAGTAGATGTTTCAAGCTCTGTGGAGAAAGAGACAAAAAAAGACGAGAAAAAAGTCCTAAAATTCGTAAGAAAGGTGAGAGAAAATGGATAATAACAAAACATATTATGGAGAATTCGGAGGAAGATTCGTATCAGAATCATTAATGAATACCTTAAAAGAAATTGATGAAGCCTTTGAAAAAGCAATAAAAGATGAAAGCTTTTTAAAAGAATATCATTACTACTTAAAAGATTATGTGGGAAGGGAAACTCCCCTATACTTTGCAAAAAGATTAAGCGAAAAATATAACACAAAAATTTATCTTAAAAGAGAGGACTTAAATCATACAGGTGCCCATAAAATAAACAATGTTTTAGGACAGATACTTCTGGCAAAGAAAATGGGTAAAAAAAGAGTAATTGCAGAAACCGGAGCCGGTCAGCACGGAGTAGCAACTGCTACAGCGGCAGCACTTTTTAACATGGAATGCAAGGTATTTATGGGAAAAGAGGACATAATAAGACAAGCTCCAAATGTAATGAGAATGGAAATGCTTGGAGCTGAGGTGGTATCAGTGGAATCCGGTTCAAACACCTTAAAAGATGCCACAAATGAGGCCATAAGATATTGGAGTAAAACCGCTGAAGACACCTTTTACATTATAGGTTCTGCAGTAGGACCTTATCCATATCCAAAAATGGTAAAGGAATTTCAATCCTGCATTAGCCGTGAGGCAAAAGCTCAGCATCTAAAGGCAGAAGGAAGAAATCCTGATGTGGTAATGGCCTGTGTGGGAGGAGGTTCAAACTCCATAGGAATGTTTGCGGAATTTATTGATGAAAAAGATGTAGAGCTAATCGGGGTGGAGGCTGCCGGAAAAGGCATTGATACAGATGAGCATGCTTGCGTTTTATCCATTGATACTTCAAAACTCGGGACTCTTCATGGAATGAAATCCTATCTTTTACAGGATGAAAATGGAAATATAAAACTTGCCCACAGCATCTCCGCAGGCCTTGATTATCCGGGGGTAGGGCCTGAACATAGTTTCCTTCGAGATTCAAAAAGGGCTACCTATGTAGGAATAACAGATAAAGAAGCCATGGAGGCTTTAAAGGAGCTTACCCGATTAGAAGGCATAATCCCTGCTATAGAAAGTGCTCATGCCATAGCCTATGGTATAAAAAAAGCAAAAGAAATGAATAAAAATCAGTCAATGATAATATGTCTTTCCGGACGAGGAGACAAAGACTTAAATACAATTACCGATTATTTTGCAGGAAAGGGATATTTGAATTAGGAGGAAAAAATAATGTCAAACAGAATAGAAGAAAAAATTAAAGAGCTTAACAATAAAGGGGAAAAAGCCTTTATTACCTACATTACGGCAGGTCTTCCTGATATGAAGGTCACAAAAAAGCTAATAAAAGCAAAAGAAATGGCAGGAATAGACATTATAGAGTTGGGAATTCCCTTCTCCGATCCTACTGCTGACGGTCCTGTAATACAGCAAGCCTCCTATGAAGCACTTTTAGCCGGGGCTGATATAAATAAAACCTTTACATTAGTGGAGGAATTAAGGAAAGAAAATGTCATAGTTCCCATTATATTTATGCTTTATTACAATACTATCCTTTCCATGGGCATAGAAAAATTTATAGAAAAATGCAACAAAAGTGGGGTTGACGGATTAATCATTCCGGATCTTCCCTTTGAGGAACAGGGGAAAATAAATGCGGCTTTAGCTAAAAATGATGAAACCATATTGATACAACTAATATCCCCATTATCAGAAGATAGAATTCCAATGATAACAGAAAATGCCAGAGGCTTTATTTACCTGGTTTCTTCCATGGGAGTTACAGGTCAAAGTGCCAACTTTCATAAAGAAATAGTAAATTATATCAAAAAGGTTAAAAAAGCCTCAAAAATACCGGTAATGATGGGCTTTGGAATAAGAACACCAAAGGATTTGGAAAATGTATCAGACATAATTGACGGGGCAATCGTAGGAAGTCACTTTATAAATATTCTAAGAGAAAGTGATTTTAATATAAATGTTGCCACAGAATATATTAAGGATTTTAAGTATCAGATTAATCATATGTAAAGGAGGAAGAATAATGATTAAAGAAGCCATAGTAAAAATAGTAGACAAAGAAGATTTAAGTTATGATGAGGCATATGCAGTTATGGAGGAAATCATGACGGGACAGACTTCTCTCACCCAGAATGCTGCATATCTGGCGGCCTTATCCACAAAAAGCACAAAGGCTGAAACCATAGATGAGATAACCGGAAGTGCTGCCGCAATGAGAAAGCAGGCTTTACAGGTTTATGATGGTGGCATGGATACCTTTGAAATCGTAGGAACCGGTGGAGATAATGCAAAAAGTTTTAATATCTCCACCACTTCTGCCTTTGTAATCGCAGCAGGAGGAATCAAAGTTTCAAAACATGGAAACAGAGCGGCTTCTTCAAAAAGCGGTACTGCTGACTGCCTTGAAGCATTAGGTATAAATATAAATTTAGAGCCGGAAAAATGCACCGAACTTCTTAAAGAAACCGGCTTTTGCTTCTTCTTTGCCCAAAAATATCACTCTTCTATGAAATATGTGGGGGCAATAAGAAAGGAACTGGGAATCCGTACCGTATTTAACATTTTAGGCCCTCTTACAAATCCTATTCATCCTAAAAAAATACTTTTAGGAGTATATGATGAACATCTGGTAGAGCCCCTTGCCCATGTTTTATACAAATTAGGGGTAGAAAAAGGCATGGTAGTATATGGAAGGGATAAATTAGATGAAATATCTCCATCTGATGAAAGCTATGTTTGCGAATTTAACAATGGTGATTTTAAAGCTTATACCATAAAACCGGAGGATTTCGGCCTTACAAGGGGTAAAAAGGAAGATATCGTAGGGGGAGACCCTCAGGAAAATGCCGCTATTACAAAGGATATTCTTTTGGGAAAAGAAAAAGGGACAAGAAGGAATGCGGTGCTTTTAAACGCCGGAGCCGCCCTTTATGTAGGAGAAAAAGCAGGAAACATTTTGGAAGGAATAATGCTTGCAGAAAAATTAATTGATGATGGAACAGCCTATAAGAAGCTCGAAGAGGTAATAAAGGCCACTAATGCATAAAAATATAAATTGTCGTTTTTGTCTGAATTTTAAACAAATAGAAGGGGGTTTTACACCCCCTTTTTTACTGGTTTAGCTTAAATTTCTTCTATTTATCTTATTCCGCAAAATCTATGTAATTTTTCATTGTTACTATTTTTACCTGCATGAGGCACTTTATTTTGTAATTGCTTTCTAATTCCTTCTTCTTTGTTTGAGATACCATATCTTTTGATAGAAGGGTTGAAAGCATTGATATTAGCCTGTTTTTTTGAATTTGTTTTTTGTCTGTTAAGTTAATAAATATAAAAGTTATTAAATCAAATTCTTTTATATTCCATTAAATCTATGTTGTTTTATTTGTTACTATATTTTTCCTATAATAGGTTTTTATTTACTATTTAGTTTTGCCTGTTTGAGATTTTTTATTCATGGCTTTTAATCGTGCTATTTCATCTCTTAACATGCGGATTTCTCTATCTTTCTTATTTATTAACCTTTTGGAGCGATCTTCCATCGCTTTGGAACGTTCTTCTATCGCTTTGGAGCGTTCTCTTTCTTTCGCTATTCCTTCTTCTACCAATAAATCGCTTAAATTACACATTGTCGCCACTGCTCCTTCCAATTCCTTTGTCATTTTTATTTTATAATTGCTTTCTAATTCCTTCTTCTTTGTTTGAGGTGCCATATCTTTTGACAGAAGGGTTGAAAGCATTGATATTAGCCTGTTTTTTGAATTTGTTTTTTTGTCTGTTAAGTTAATAAATATTGAAGTTAGTAAATCAAATCTCCCTTTAGCTACATTTTTTTCATGGCTATTGTCATTGTAAAGCACTTTTGGGGAAATGCTATATTCGACTATTGTATCGGATACTTTTTCCTTATTTGCATTTCTAATGGGTGAAGTAAAGCGGACATTCGGAATCCGCTTCGCTACTTCCTCATGAACGCAGTGGCACTTTGTGCCACCTGTCAGAAGGGGCTTTAACCCCTTCTGACACTAGTAAGCTTATACCCCCGCTTAAAGCTTACGCTTTTGAAGCGGGGGATTGCTTACACTGCGTTCATACAAATCCATATGGAATAAACCTTTTTTACCCCATCGTAATTTGATCCGTCATATTCATGATCCATCTGTTCTGATATTAATCTGGAACAATATACTATACTTCTTGTTACCAAATCATATCCGGGGTAAAAATTTTTTTGAGCTTCCAAATTAATATAAATCTTTTGCCTCTCACCTTTTATTGTGCGTACTGTAAATACAATATCAAAATTCATTTTCCCTTCCCCGGGAATGTTACTTTCTGTATTTAATCCAAATATTTTTTCTGATTGATAAGCTTTGCTTTTTTCTTTCCTATTTTCATCTTTTGAAAATGTATTTTTTAGATTATCATTTGAGGGTCTTACACTTATTAAATCTGTTTTTACTTCACCTTCTATTGCTTTTTTAGCCTCTTCGATACTATAATCCTTAAATTCTTTTATTGTATTAATTAGAATAAAAGCTAAAATTTCCTTGTTGCTCAATAGTCTTTTAACATTAGCATCGTACCTGACTTTTAGTTCTGACAAAGAAAGTTCCTTGTCAATATAACTATTATCTTTTTTGTCATTTATCTCCTTTCAAAAATTATAACATAGATATTTGTGGAATAACCATAAGAAAATATGGCTTTAAGAAATTTTCACGAAGGGCATTTTATCATCTTTTCCCAGAATTTGCAAGAATATTGAGGTAAGCGTTCTTACATGAACTTAATTGATTGGGATAATTATGGTATTACTATATCAGAAGTAAGAAAGAAAAAAGGTAAAGGGAATTTTTTACATTTCCTTTACCTTTTATTGCTTAAATTTCTTCTATGTATCCACAAAAATCCATGTAATTTTTCATTGAAATTATTATTTGCCTGCAAGAGGCATTTTATTTTTTCTTTTTCCTTTCTAAGATTTTTTGTTCATAGCTTTTAATCTTGCTATTTCATCTCTTAACATGCGAATTTCTCTATCTTTTTTATTCATCAGTTTTTTAGAGCGTTCTTCTATCATTCTTGAACGTTCCTCTATCATTCTTGAGTGCTCTTCTATTTTTTTTGAACGTTCTCTTTCCTCTTTTATTGCATCTTCAACTATTAAATCGCTTAAATTGCACATTTTTGCCACTGCTCCTTCCAATTCCTTTGTCATTTTTATATTGTAATTGCTTTCTAATTCCTTCTTTTTTGTTTGGGACGGCATATCTTTTGATAAGAGTGTTGAAAGCATTGCTATTAGTCTGTTTTTTGAATTCGTTTCTTTATCCGTTAAATTAATAAATATAGATGTCAATAAATCAAATCTTCCCTTAGCTACATTTTCTTCATCCCTATTGTCATTGTAACGTACCTTTGGGGAAATACTGTATTCAACTATTGTATCGGATACTTTTTCCTTATTTGCATTTCTAATAGGGGAATTCATACAAATCCATATGGAATAAACCTTTTTTACCCCATCGTAATTTGAGCCATCATATTCATAATCCATCTGTTCTGATATTAATCTGGAACAATAGACTATACTTCTTGTTACCAAGTCATATCCTAGATAAAAATCTTTTTGGGCTTCTAAATTAATATAAATCTTTTGCCTTTCACCCTTTATTGTGCGTACCGTAAATACAATATCAAAATTCATTCTCCCTTCTCCGGGAATTTTGCTTTCTGTATTTAATCCAAATATTTTTTCTGATTGATAAGCTTTTTTCTGATATTCTTTCCCTTTTTCATCCTTTAAAAAAGCGTTTTTAAGATTTTCTTTGGAGGGTCTGACACTTATTAAATCTGTTTTTACGTCACCTTCAATTGCTTTTTTAGCCTCTTTAATACTATAATCCTTAAATTCCTTAATTGTATTAATTAGAATGAAAGCTAAAATTTCCTTGTCGCTTAATAGTCTTTTAACATTGGCATCGTATTGTGCCTTAAGATCTGCCAAAGAAAGTTCTTTATCAATATAACTATTATCCTTATTAGTCATTTATCTCCTTTCTAAAAATTATAACATAGATATTTGTGGAATAACCATAAGAAAATATGGCTTTAAGAAATTTTCACGAAGGGTATTTTAGCATCTTTTCCCACATTTTGCAATAAAAGGGTCAGCCGTAAAGGAGAAGTGCGGTTTATAATTTTATTTTGCAGGGACATTTGATATGATTTATTAATTTTCGTAAAAATGGACAATGTTTAAACCCCACAGGGAAATCCTGTGGGGTTTACATATGCTCAATCCAAGTATTATGAACGCTAATACTGTGAATCTATCGTGTTTAGTTCTGGTTAAGTTTTTTATCCTGGCTAGCATCCTTACACCGGATGTGCCTGGTGCTCACATTTTTTCTTATCATGCTCAGAGCTTTCCTTAGTCTAGCGCACTCCTGCTTGCGTTTTTTTACACTTGCAGTGCTTTTTCCTAGCTGAGTTCTCTCCTGATTACGCTTTTTTCTAAGTTTTTTCTGTACCTTTAGCTTCAATTTTCCTTAGTTTAGCGCACTCCTGCTTGCGTTTTTTTCGCTTGCAGTGCATTTCCCTGCTGAGTCCTCTCCTGATTACGCTTTTTTCTAAGTTTTTTCTACAATTTACTTTTTTTCCTTAGTTTAGCGCACTCCTGCTTATGCTTTTTTCGCTTGCAGTGCATTTCCCTGCTGAGTCCTCTCCTGATTGCGCTTTTTTCTAAGTTTTTTCTACAATTTACTTTTTTTTTCCTTAGTTTAGCGCACTCCTGCTTATGCTTTTTTCGCTTGCAGTGCATTTCCCTGCTGAGTCCTCTCCTGATTACGCTTTTTTCTAAGAAGTTTTGACGCTTTCCCTTATCCTCCTTAAAGGATTGAGAGGGCGAAGATCCTGATGTCAGGCGCTCTGATGCTTAAGTTTAAGCGTAAAAACATTAACCAAGGATTGATAAAACTCCCTGTGTTGACTGATTAGCCTGAGCAAGCATTGACTGACCTGCCTGAGCAAGAATATTATTCTTTGAATAAGTAACCATTTCTTCAGCCATATCTGTATCACGAATAGCAGATTCAGCGGATGTTGTATTTTCAACGATGTTATCAAGGTTTGCTATTGTATGCTCAAGTCTGTTTTGAATAGCACCAAGACTGGATCTTTGAGCAGATACTTTCTTAAGAGCTTCTGATATAGTATCGATAGCCTTTGTAGCACTCTCTTCTGTAGAAAGATCTACTGCTATTCCCTTGGAATCCCTGATACCTAAGGTGGTAGCATCCATAGCATCGATGGAAACTGAAATCTTATTAGTAGATGCTGAGTCAGCTCCTACATGGAAGTTAAGGTCTAAAGCATCCTTAGAAGATGTAGTCTTTAATTCTTCTGAAGGTTTTTTCTTGGTAATCTTAAGCATAAGACTCATATCGGTGGATGTTGCAGCAGTAGCTATAGCATAAGTCTTAGGTACATCATATACTGATGAAGCAGCATCTGTACCATCTACTACTACGCTGGCAGAATCAGCTGAGAGCAAACCACTATTACCTGTAGTTACTTCGGATACATTATCTGCTGTAGTAATATCTGAATTAAGTGACAGCAATACACTACTAGATAAAGCACTTGTAACAACCGTTTCTTGTGTGACAACATTAAATGTTGTAGTAACACCATTAATTGAGCTAACACCTGATACAGATCTTTTTTGTGCCTGATAATTTACATAAGCACTTACTTCATAATCTACCCCTAACAACTTCTGTAATTCGCCAAAGTTCTTAAAGGTGTTAGCTTTTCTAGTACCATCTGGTTCATTTGTGGAATCATAAGTATAAGTTTTTCCATCTATGGTGACTGTAGCTCCATCTGTAAGCTTAGAAATATCAAGAGTATAAGCATCACCCTCAGCTTTATCGGTTCTAAAGGCTGGAGGAGTACCAGCTACACCTGTAGTTTTTCCTATAGCATCAGGATTTTTCATAACAGTCTTTAATTTTGCCTCACCACCTTGATCATCTGACCAAAACTCTACTGCTGTAAGCTGGAAAGCAGAAGCCCCATTAGATAATTCCTGCATATCATAGTAATCTGCATCGGATTCAAGAATAAGTCTTCCGTCTTCTCCTGTAGAAGCATCAAAGATTTCTTTTAAATCTTCATCTTCATTAATAGCTTTTGCTATATTGGCAGCTGTTTCATTATCATCTTCACCTATTATGAAGCTAATTTTTTTGGATTGGCTTTCACCAAGCTTATCAGTATAGGTTATTGTTACACTATCTTCAGTGCCTTTACCTAATGTAGAACTGATTATACCTGTATAAATATTTCCTCTAGCCTCTGTAAAGCTTGATTCGATTACTTTTCCTGCTTTTGTAGCAGCTGAAATTTCTGTTCCGGTGGTTTTAGTAACAGTTTCTCCTACACCTTTAAGAAGATAGGTTTCATTGAATTTTGTAGTTTCAGCTACACGGTCGATTTCTGTAGTTAACTGTTTAATCTCGTCCTGGATAGCTGTACGGTCATCTTCTGAGTTTGTGCCGTTTGCTGACTGAACTGCAAGTTCATTCATTCTTTGAAGCATCGCGGTAACTTCTGAAAGAGCACCCTCAGCTGTCTGTACACAAGAGATACCGTCCTGAGCATTGTCTGAAGCCCTGCTAAGACCTCTGATCTGTTTTCTCATTTTTTCGGAAATTGAGAGACCTGCTGCATCATCTGCTGCACGGTTAATCTTATAACCTGAAGAAAGTCTTTCTGTGGATTTTCCCTGTGCATTTGTTGTGATACCTAGCATACGATTTGCGTTCATTGCTTGTAAATTGTGTTGTACTACCATAATATTTTCCTCCTTGAATATGGTCTGTGACCCGATATGTGAAGGTCACAATTTAGTTTTTCATCGATATTCATCCGTGAATAACGATATTGTTACAAAAGTGTTAATTTAATTACAGAAACATCTCTTCTCTGTTAAAAAATGTTTCTTTGTTTTTACACTAGATATATCGGGGGATTTTTTCTGGTACTTAAGAACCAGCAGTGATATGTTAATAAAAAAAAATATTTTCTTTTAAATTAACCTTAAATAAATAAAGTTTATTACTAATTTCCTAAATTTATTGTAAAAATCATCCGCTAAAAAAAACCTGTACCCCCGAAAGGATACAGGCCTTTTACAATTTATCTAGCAATGAATCGTAACATTGTGTTTTGCACTGCTTGAGCTCATTACTCTTTTAAATATTATCCAAGTATTGATAATACACCCTGTGTTGACTGATTTGCCTGTGCAAGCATTGACTGACCAGCCTGAGCAAGAATGTTATTCTTTGAGTACTGAACCATTTCTTCAGCCATATCTGTATCACGGATTGCAGATTCAGCTGATGTGGTATTTTCAACGATGTTGTCTAAGTTAGCTATTGTATGCTCAAGTCTGTTCTGGATAGCACCAAGACTAGATCTTTGTGATGAAACTTTCTTAAGAGCTTCTGCGATTGTATCTATAGCCTTTGTAGCACCTTCTTCTGTAGAAAGGTCAACTGCCTTACCTTTAGCATCTCTAACTCCTAAGGTAGTAGCATCCATAGCATCGATAGAAACAGAAATCTTATTTGTATCTGATGAGTCAGCTCCAACATGGAAGTTAAGTTCTAATGCATCTTTAGAAGATGATGTCTTTAATTCTTCTGATGGAGTCTTCTTTGTAATCTTAAGCATAAGACTCATATCATTTGAATCAGCAGTTGCTGTAGCAGTAGCAAATGTCTTAACAGCTGGTTTTGCATCTCCTGCTTTATCTGTATAAGTACCAGTAAGAACATCATTTCCTTCACTAGCACCACCAGAAGCACCTGCTGAAACAGCTGTAAGTACAAGTGTTACATTTGTTGCAAGTGTATTAGTAACAACAGTATCTTCTGTAACCTTACCATAAGAGTAGGTATCAACTGCGTTAGTATTTGCAGCTGCGCCTGTTGCTGTAGCTGTACCTATAGAAGACTTTGTTCCTTTATAAGCCATAGAAGCACTTACATCATAATCATTTCCTAAAAGTTTTTGTAAATCTGCAACAGAACCAAAAGTATTTGCCTTTCTAGCACCAGTTTGAGGAGTATTTCCTGAATCAAAAGTATAGGTTTTTCCATCAATAGTAACTGTAGCTCCATCTGTAAGCTTAGAAATATCTAAAGTATAAGAATCTCCTTCAGCCTTAACTTCGTCAAAAGCATTCTTTACAGCATTTGTTGTTGATGTACCTATATCAGATGGTTGTGTCATTGTTGTCTTTAAGCTAGCTTCAGTAGCTTCATCATTTGAACCAAAGGAAACACCTGTAAGTTTATAAGCAGAAGCACCATTGGATAATTCCTGCATATCATAGTAATTAGCATCTGATTCAAGAACAAGTCTTCCATCTTCTGCTGTAGAAGCATCAAAGATATCCTTTAAGTCATCACTTTCATTAATAGCTTTAGCTATATTTGCAGCTGTCTCATTATCATCCTCACCTACTGTAAAGGTAACTTTAGCTTCCTGAGTTTCTCCTAACTTATCTGTGTAAGTAAGAGTAATTGTATCCTCTGTTCCCTTACCAAGTGTAGAGTGAATGATACCTGTGTACTTATTTCCGGTAGCTTCTTTCATGCTAGATTCAATAACTTTACCAGCTTTTGTAGCTGCAGAAATTTCTGTTCCACTAGTCTTTGTGGTAGAATCTCCTACACCTTTAAGAAGATATGTTTCATTGAATTTTGTAGTTTCAGCTACACGGTCGATTTCTGTAGTTAACTGGTTGATTTCATCCTGGATAGCTGTACGGTCATCTTCTGAGTTTGTTCCGTTTGCTGACTGAACTGCTAATTCATTCATTCTTTGAAGCATTGAGGTAACTTCTGAAAGAGCACCCTCAGCTGTCTGTACACAAGAGATACCGTCTTGAGCATTATCCGAAGCCCTGCTAAGACCTCTGATTTGTTTTCTCATTTTTTCTGAGATTGAAAGTCCTGCTGCGTCATCTGCTGCACGGTTAATCTTATAACCTGAAGAAAGTCTTTCTGTGGATTTTCCCTGTGCTGTTGTTGTGATGCCAAGCATACGGTTTGCATTCATCGCCTGTAAATTGTGTTGTACTACCATAATCTTATCCTCCTTGAATTGTATGGTTTGTGACTCTTATTTTTTTCCTTTAATTTTTCTTAGAATCACATTTTTGTTTTTCACCCCGTCTCATCCTTAAAACAGGGTAAAGGTTCTTTTATCAAAATGGTTTTTCTTAATTACATAACTTATATCGTACTTTGGTACCGGGGTACTTAGGTACTATTTATTAATAAAGTATAAATTAAAAATTTTTTATATTAAGTAAATATAAAAATATCCCTTAAATACAATATATTTATATCATAATATACCTTTATTACGCAATTAACGCCTTGTTGAAATAATGTTATTATAGTAGTTTTGAGTAATATTAATCACAAAAAAACTTTTTTCAAAAGGGAAAAATTTTTTTCAAAAAAACTTAAGGGATATGGTTTTTATACGACAAAGGCTATTTCTTGGGGCTTTTAGACAAGCTTTTGTACCAAAAAAAGGCTTATGGCTTTTTAAAAAGTTTTTTTAAGACATATTTTTGTTACCGAAAAAAATGGGGAGTTTATATATATGAGACAAATTAGGTAGGATTTCCATCTGTTTTAATGAAGCTATAAAAGAGGGATAAAAAAAGCTCCTTTTGATATATATCCTTTTTAGCTTATGAAAATCAAAAAGGATATTTCAAAAGGAACCATTTTAAGCTTCTATATCTTTTATATATTCCAGCAAATCTATGTTGTTTTTTACTGTTACTATATCTTTCCTATAATAGATTTTTATCTTACTCTTTTGTTATTCCTGTTTGAGATTTTTTGTTTAAGGCTTTTAATCTTGCTATTTCATCTCTTAACATGCGAATTTCTCTATCTTTTTTGTTAATCATTTTTTTTGAACGTTCTCTTTCCTCTTTTATTGCATCTTCAACTATTAAATCGCTTAAATTACACATTTTCGCCACTGCTCCTTCCAATTCTTTTGTCATTTTTATATTGTAATTGCTTTCTAATTCCTTCTTTTTTGTTTGGGACGGCATATCTTTTGATAAGAGTGTTGAAAGCATTGCTATAGTTCTGTTTTTTGAACTCGTTTCTTTATCCGTCAAATTAATAAATATTGATGTCAATAAATCAAATCTTCCCTTAGCTACATTTTCTTCATCCCTATTGTCATTGTAAAGTACTTTCGGGGAAATGCTGTATTCAACTATTGTATCGGATACTTTTTCCTTATTTGCATTTCTAATGGGTGAAGTAAAGCGGACATTCGGAATCCGCTTCGCTACTTCCTCATGAACGCAGTGGCACTTTGTGCCACCTGTCAGAAGGGGCTTTAACCCCTTCTGACACTAGTAAGCTTATACCCCCGCTTAAAGCTTACGCTTTTGAAGCGGGGGATTGCTTACACTGCGTTCATACAAATCCAAATGGAATAAACCTTCTTCACCCCATCATAATTTGATCCGTCATATTCATGATTCATCTGTTCTGATATTAATCTGGAACAATAGACTATACTTCTTGTTACCAAGTCATATCCTGGATAAAAATCTTTTTGGGCTTCTAAATTAATATAAATCTTTTGCCTTTCACCTTTTATTGTGCGTACCGTAAATACAATATCAAAATTCATTTTCCCTTCTCCGGGAATTTTGCTTTCTGTATTTAATCCAAATATTTTTTCTGATTGATAAACATTCTTATTTTCTTTCCCTTTTTCATCCTCTGAAAATATCCTTTTTAAATTTTCTTTGGAGGGTCTGACACTTATTAAATCTGTTTTTACGTCACCTTCAATTGCTTTTTTAGCCTCTTTAATACTATAATCCTTAAATTCTTTAATAGTATTAATAAGAATGAATGCTAAAATTTCTTTGTCGCTTAACAATCTTTTTACATAAGTGTCATATTGAGCTTTTAAATCTGCCAAAGAAAGTTCTTTATCAATATAACTATTATCCTTATTAGTCATTTATTTCCTTTCTAAAAATTATAACATAGATATTTGTGGAATAACCATAAGAAAATATGGCTTTAAGAAATTTTCACGAAAAGTATTTTAGCACCTTTTTCCTTCATTTGCAAGATAAGAAGATACTTTTCCAAAATTTGTAAAAAGAGCCGGCAACTGTACCGACTCTAAAAAATTATTCTCCTATTCTTATCATAAAGCTTTCTAGATGAAAATCTCCCTCTGTCTCTCCTGTGATTTCATCATTAAACTTAATATCTAGCCAGCCTTTTCCTTGAATATGGGCTCTATAAGTTAGCCATACCTTATCAGCATCACTTCCTTCAAGTTTTACCTGAATCGCCTGAATATAATTAACGATATTATCACTGCCACAAACTTGTCCTGCTGGAGCATAATCAGTCCAACCACTATCATGTAAGTACAATCTATAGGAAAGTTTTAAATCATAATCGCTTTCTAAGTCTACTTTTATGGCAGAAAGCCTGTTTTCTTCTCCCACATTTTTACAAGGTACCCCGTTTTTTACAGGTTTATTCCAGCCAAGATGACCGTCTAAAGTGTCTCCATATACACTTACACTTAAATTTATCTTAGAAAAATCAATTCTTTTTTCCAGTCTTTCCTTTAGATAGACATTTTTATAAAAATCATATAATTCATCTATTTTTTCACTTTGTAAAAGGGGGATGGCATCGTAAATGGATTCATAATCCCAATCCCACCATTTCATTTCAAGAAGCTTTTCTATCCTGTCATCATCAAATCTTTTTCTAATAACTTTAGCAGGGGCTCCTCCTACCATGGTATAGGGCTCTACATCCTTGGTAACTACACTTCCTGCTGCTACTATGGCACCATCTCCTATATTTACATTTGACATAACAGTTACATTTTGAGCAAGCCATACATCATTTCCTATAATAATTGGTCCCTTTGAAATGGGCTGTCCTTTAATATAATCAAAATCCTTACTAAATCGTACATTAAATGGAAAGGTAGAATTATACTGTGGAGAATGACCTCCCCCTACCAAGGGTGAAAAACCATGAGCTATGGAACAAAATCTACCTATACGCATCTTACAATCAGGAGTCTCAGAAGCATAAAAACCATTTTTTGCCCCATAGGTAAAGTCTCCAAATTCTTCATCCAGTTCCTCTTGATAATTATAACTTGCATTCCAAAATTCCTGAAGACAGCGCATCTTATCCTTCTTTTCTAAAAGGCTATATGCTTCCGACATATCCATTAACTTTTCTTCTGGTGCTCCTGCCTTTATAAGTCGTCTTCTCATTAGTTTTGAAGGAGGGCCGCTTACCAGCATAACAACTACTTCATACTTATCCCAAGGAATTCGCCTGCCATAGGCTTCCCTTTCAGCACAAACTTGCTTTACTATTTTTAATTTTCTAAAATCATCTACTCCTGCGTTTAAAGCCGCCAATGTTACTTCATAATCTTTTGTCTTATTAAAATACTTGGTAGCCACTAAAGCAGTATTATAGGATCCTACTATTACAATTTCTTTCATAAATCTATCCCACCTCTATATCATTTTTATTAGTTGTTTTATTCTTATGTCATAGGTATGACCTTCTTTTATTTTCTGGTAGACCCTGTCTCCCAATGCATCCTTTTTATCATAGTCATAATCCTTTTTTATCTTATCCATAATATCTCTTATACCAGTGACTCTGTCTAGTACAAAGAGGTCTTTTTCATCCTCAAAATATTCCTCCATATCCTTTATCTTTGGAGTTATCATAAAGCCTCCTCTTGAAAGAATTTCAAAAAAGAGAGGATCCATACCATGTATATAATATCTGTTTGGCAAGTGCATATTTATGTCAGTACTTGCTATTATATCTCCTATTTCTTCATCCTTAGGATATGGATAGACAGGGTATTTTATCTTTTCTTCTGCCTGTTGACCATTAAAGACAGATACCGTTCCCGGGAAGTCTCTGAAAAAGAGCTCCTGCTCCTGTCTTATTACTTGTGGAAATATCTCAAACCAAGTATAGATTTCATCTATATTTAATATAACATCCGGCGGCACTCTTATAGGGTCATATTTTAAGAGTTCTTCCCTTACCTGAGGAATTATGGAATTTGAAACTATTTCCCTGCCATGAATAACCCTTTGGGTATGAACCAAGCCGTCTAAATAGCCTTTACAAGGTAAAGAAACTTTTAAAAGCTGATAGAAAGGGCTGGTGGTTTTCATCTTAGGATACCAGCCTATAAAGCTTACTTCGTATTCTGCAAAGTTTAAACTTCTTTCAGCCTTGTAGGCTGCTGCCGGCATAAAGTAGGCCTGTTCTACTCCTCTTTGTTTTAGCCAGTCTACCCAGAAACTATCTGCCACAAATATGCAGTTACATTTATTTGTTATACTGTTTCTAAACATATCAAGATTTGGAAGCTCTACTATCCAAGAGATGTAGATACATCCTATCATTTGGCAAAAGGAGGAAAGCTCGTGAAAATATCCCACGCTAAAAACAAAGTCAAAGTCCCTTTGAACCAGTCTTTCTGCGATTTCCTTCCTTTGTCTTTCTCTTAATACATTAAAGCTTTCATGTCTTACTTCCCTAGGTAATATGTAGCTATCTGAATCAGGAAGTTCTTTTTTTATGAGTTCTTCAATATGCTTTGAAAGCCTTGTATCCTCTCTAAAATATAAACACTTCATAAAATCCTCCCATTATAAACCGCTTATTTTAAAAATCTTTGTTAATTGATTTTTGTAATTTAAAACATCTCTCATTTTCTTATAACCGTTCATGGCTATTTCTTCTCTTTCCTTGTCATGTTTTAAATAAAAATCAGCTTTTTCCAAAGCATCTTCTATGGAGTAATAAACTACCATATCCACTCCGTCTTCTAATTCCGTAAACAAATCATGCTGATAGTTGGTCATTAAAAATCCGTGACATGCCATTACGTCTAAGCATCTTTGTGGGATGGCAGACTGAATGGAGCGAACGGTGATATTTAAGTTTATTTTTGAACATGGGAAGAGTTTTGGCATTTCTTCCTTATAATCAAGAGGTCCTGCAAATATTACATTTTCTAAAGGGTCGATTTTTTTATCAAAGCCAAATAGTTTTACTCCGTGATTTCTTGAAAGAAGGCTAAGTAGAAGTATTCTTTCCCTGCTGGTTACAGCTCTCATAAGGAAGTTTTCTAACATGGCATAGGAGTAGATTCCTCCTTCTTCTCCCTTATTTCTTGGAGAATTTTTTACATGTTCTTCAAATTCCGGATTTTTATCTATTAAAAAATATGCAAAATCTTCTGACATTAATTCCCTAAGAAGATTTGCATCATAGGTATTCATTTGAATATTTATCAGGGCATCCACATAGGCTGACTTATAGGAATTAAGGCTTTCTAAAGCTTCGGCGATTTCTGTTCTATACAGCTGACCTACAAAGGATATTTCAGAATTTAGCCTTAATTTTTCCTGGGGAGTTATTTTAAATTTATTCATTTCTTTAACATCCACAGCCAGGTTCATATGATAGACATGGGGAACATCTCTTTTTTTGTGCTCCTCAACTTC
The DNA here is from genome assembly GCF_900112085.1 of Acetitomaculum ruminis DSM 5522. Taxonomy (GTDB): domain Bacteria; phylum Bacillota; class Clostridia; order Lachnospirales; family Lachnospiraceae; genus Acetitomaculum; species Acetitomaculum ruminis. The sequence continues at coordinate 87,056 of NZ_FOJY01000010.1, read as the reverse complement.
ATAGGAATCAAACAAAAAGATTCTGTTGGTATCATAAAAATGGGTAGCCGGGTCGCCTCCCAAGGACGGGGAGTCGTAGCTCCAGCATATATATAAAATCCCTGTATGATATGCAATCTGAGACAAGAAGTCTATATAATTAATGGAAAAAAGAGCATCATAGCCTTCTTCGAAGATATGTTTTTCTGTCTGAGCTATAAATGCCTGTAATACTTCTTCTTTTTTCATCTCTTTTACACCCATGTAGTGAACTATATTGTACTCAATGCCCATTTCATCAAGAGCTTTGTATATATATTCATGGGTTAGGGAATTCCATTGATATATCAATAATTTCATAAGCATTCTCCTGTTATTTTTTGTTTTTGAAAATTTTAAAAAAATATTGCCATATTCATACATCGGCCACTTTTGGTAAAAATATGAATACATCAATAAATTTTTTATTAAAAAAACCCTGCACCAAAAACAGATGCAGGGTTTTATGTCTTGTAAACCGGTTTGGTGAAATTACTAAACTAAAAGCTTTTGTTTTTTGTTTATACTCTATTTCTATCCAAGTAAGGTTGTTACACCCTGTGTTGACTGGTTTGCCTGAGCAAGCATTGACTGACCTGCCTGAGCAAGAATATTGTTCTTTGAGTATTGAACCATTTCTTCAGCCATATCTGTATCACGAATTGCAGATTCAGCTGCTGTGGTATTTTCAACAATATTGTCAAGGTTTGCGATGGTATGCTCAAGTCTGTTTTGAGCTGCACCAAGTGCTGATCTTTGGGCAGATACTACCTTTAAGGCTGCCGCTATGGTATCTATTGACTTGGTTGCGCTTTCCTCTGTAGATAGGTCAATGGAATTTCCATCCTTATCCCTGATTCCTATAGTGGAAGCATCCATGGCATCTATCTTAACGGTTATCTTATTGGTATCCGCTGAGTCGGCACCTACATGGAAGCGTAATTCCAATGGTTCCTTGGAAGCTGTGGTTTTGCTTTCCTCGGATTGTTTCTTTCTGGTGATCTTAATGCTAAAGCTCATGTCGCTGGTTTCAGTATAGTCAGTGTCCGCTACAATAAGTGTTCTTGGAACCATCTTTGTATCAGTACTAATATCAGCACCAGTAGAAAGACCTGCCTGACCTTCTGATGCACCAGGTGAGAGAGTTATTAATGTATCCGGTACCAATTTTAAACCATCAGTTGCGACTGCATTTGTAGGTATAGTAGCTGTAGCTATAGCTGTCTCTGACACAATATCATAAGTTGTATTTACACCATTAATACTCTTTGCTCCTGCTGTAGAATATTTCTTTCCTACAAATCCTACTACACCGCTTACATCATAAGCTCCACCTAATAATGCCTGTAATTCTTCAATATTTTTAAAAGTGTTGGCCTTAGTACCATCAGAATTTTTTGAATCAAAGGTATAGGTTACTCCATCTATAGTAACTGTTGAACCATCTTTAAGCTTTGTAAAATCTATGGAATAAGTATCACCCTTAGCGTCTGTTTTATAAAAGCATTCTTTATTATCTGCGTGTGTGGCTTCTTTATTTGTAACACCTGACTTTGGATTATACATTAAGGTCTTTAATTTATCTTCTCCACCTTCATTACTTGAGCCAAAGGTTACATCTACAAGCTGATAAGCACTTGCTCCGTTTGATAATTCCTGAAGTTCATAGTAATTTCTCTTTGACTCAAGGAAAAGTCTTCCGTCTTCTCCTGTGGTAGCATTAAAGATGATATTTAAATCTTCATCTTCATTAACTGCCTTTGCTATATTGGCAGCTGTTTCATTATCATCTTCTCCAATAGTAAATTCTATCTTTGCTGTCTGAGATTCACCTAATTTATCTGTATAGGTTATTTCAAAGGTATCTAATGTTCCCTTACCAAGAGTAGATGAGATTATACCTTCATATTTATTTCCAGTGGCATTTTCTAATGTAGATGGAATAACTTTCCCTGCCTTTGTAGCGCCGGAAATCTGGCCACCTGATGTGGTATATTTTGAATCTCCTACACCTTTTAAGAGGTAGGTTTCATTAAATTTAGTGGTTTCAGCTATACGGTCGATTTCTGTTGTAAGCTGTTTAATTTCGTCCTGGATAGCTGTTCTATCGTCTTCTGAGTTTGTTCCATTTGCAGACTGAATTGCCAGTTCGTTCATTCTTTGAAGCATAGCGGTTACTTCTGAAAGTGCACCCTCAGCTGTCTGTACGCAGGAAATACCGTCCTGAGCGTTGTCAGAAGCCCTTGTAAGACCTCTTATCTGTTTTCTCATTTTTTCGGAAATTGAAAGTCCTGCTGCGTCATCAGCTGCGCGGTTGATTCTGTAACCTGAAGAAAGTTTCTCTGTTGACTTGCCTTGTGCATCTGTTGTGATGCCAAGCATACGATTAGCGTTCATTGCCTGCAGATTGTGCTGTACTACCATAATATTATCCTCCTTGAATGCTATGGCAGGCGGTTTTTACCACCTTTTGTTTTTATTACCAGTCATCCTTGCATGGTAATAATAAACTTTTTACTTTTACTTTTTTACTTTTGTTTTTTCCACTTATCCGGTACGGTTTTAAATCTGGTTTGGATGTACCTTTTAATAAGCTTCTTTTAATCTCAAACCTGCTGACTCATTTACAGATTTTCGATTGTTAATAGATTCACTGGTTTTTTAATTTTACTTAAATTTTTGGGTTCTTATTGGTTAACCTTTGGGTTTTTCTTAAGTTTATTAGACTTTTTGTCTTTTGGTTTCTAACTTTTTTACTATTTGGTTTTCTTACTTTTACTTATTACATCGCTAGCAAAGTATATTATCACTCCCAAACTCTTAAACAAAACTTTCATTTCTTTCATCAAACACAGCTTCATCTGTTACAACTTATACATCGGTGGGATTATTTGCCCTCTTAACCCCCCTATTTAAAATTAATTTATTATTTTAATAAAATTTTTAGTACATAAGTACCAAAAATAAGGCGATTTTTGGGGTTTTTATGTTAATTATATAGATTTTTTTCATTTGTTTTAGAAAGTTTATTGTTATTTATTTTTAGCGGGATATATAGGACTTTTTTCTCATATTGGTGAATTTTGTGTGTTGTGGGGAAGCTTTCCAATTTTCATAGGTTTACTTTTGTCTAATTTTTGTTATAATTAAATTAGCCAATTTGAAAGGAGGCTATTATTATGATAGAAAAAGTAGCTACTGCTACCGAAATGAAAAATCACTTTGGAAAATATCTTCAGATGGTTATAAATGGAAACGAAGTTATTATAACGAAAAATGGTCAGGAAGTTGGAAGACTTATTCCGAAAGAAAAAACTGTATCTTATCTTACAGATGCACTTACAGGCATACTAAAAGGGGATTACGATTATGATAATATCAGAGAGGAAGCTTTAAAAGAAAAATATGAAATTACTGATTGATGCAAATATTATACTGGATGTCCTTCAAAAAAGAGAGCCACACTATAAATATTCAGCAATCATATGGAAGCTTTGTGAAAGTAAAAAAGCAATGGGCTATGTTTCCATTTTAACATTTATGAACATTGTTTACATTCTTAGAAAAGAACTATCGCCAGAAAAAATAGACTCTATATATAAGGAATTGTCTTTGATATTTAATTTCGAAGATTTAACCCATGAAGATGTGAAAAATGCTCTTACACTGAATTTAAAGGACTTTGAAGATGCAATTCAAATTCAAACTGCTTCAAAGGTTGGAGTAGACTTTATTATCACAAGAAATGTAAAAGACTTTGTGAAAAGTCCAATCCCAGCATATACTCCAATAGAATTGATACAGCGATTATAATTTAATATTTTAATGAAATAATGAGGGGCTGTCTGTAGAGCGCCCCTCATTATTTCTATGCCTCTTTATTTTCCACAATCGCTAAAGCTTCTATCAATATCTGATACTCTCTTTTTGCTATTACCTCCAGGATATTGTTTTGCAAAAGTTCTTCAAAGCGATCGAGTTTTTGCTCTAGTTTAGAATATTTTATGTTTTCCTGTTTTTGATCTGTTGTATAAAAGTCATTTACATATTTTAAGGCAGTTTCGTAAAGGGGATATTTTACTTTGATTCCTTCTAAATCAAGGGCTTTTCTTTCCGGTCTTTTTACCCAGACATCCCCTTCGCCGTAATATTTCCATTCATTGTAGAATAAATTTAAAACTGCTTTTTGTAAAAGAGCTTTTGAAGGTGCAAATACCTGATATTTTCCCTTATTATCTATCAGTTCTTCTCCTTCTTTTTGGGAATAGAAAAAGTCTTCTAAGTAGGTTTTGTAACCCCAGATTTTCATCTGTTTATTTTCTTCCAAAGACCAGACATTATAGGCGTTTTTTCCAACGCTACCTATAATAAACAGTGGTTTTTTATTATTTATTTTTGCTGTTTTTTTTGCAGCTTCTGATTCACTTTGGATTAGTTCTTCTACTTTTTGCATCTCCGACTCTATGGAATCTTTGTTTATTACTTCTGAGCCGTCCATTGGTATAAATTCTGTCTTAAAAATGAACTGACTGCCACTTATCTTTTCGCTGCGAAAGCCCTTTATGGCACTCCATTCCTTTTTTTGAGTATCCCAAAGAATTAATGGACAGTTTTCGTCTATATAGTCAGTATCAAATCCATTTTCTTCCATGGTTTTATTTACTTCTTCCAAAAAATCCCCAATTTCTTCCAAACCTCTTATTACTATCATTTTTTCTGCCCCCTCTTTTTATCTTTATTATTTACCTTAATTGATGTTTTTGTGTACATATTTTATACAATTTAATCTGTAAAACGGACATTCTTAATCCGCCTTGCTACTTCCTCATGTACTCAAAATTTTCAACAAATTTTTTTAACGGATATTTTTAAATGTCCAACCCACCTTACTAAATCAAATTATAACATTTAGACAATTATCTTGCCATACTTCATGCGTTTTTGGGAGTTTTTTTGCATTAAAAAGAGCCCCTTATAAAAGAAGCTCTATTTGATATTTAACTCCAAGTCATATTTAGTTTCCTATGGTTTTGTACACAATCACTCAAATATAAATTAATAAGTGTTTGATAAGGTATCCCGGTACTCTCTGCCTGACTTTTGAAGTAGTCAATAACGCTCGTTTCAATATTTATTGTTATTGTTTTCTTTAATCTTTTAACATAAGGATTTGGTCTTGGATTTAATTTAGCAATATCATAATTATCCCTCATAATCTTTCACCCCCATCCATTGTACTCATTATAATAGTATTGCTCACTTTTAGTTGCTTTTCTTGCTGATATTAATCTAATAATATCGCCATCCCTATAACAATGGCTCACAATACATAGTTTAGCAGTCTCAGAATATCCAATAATCAAAAATCTACTTTCGTCTTTTGAATGTTCAGGATCATCAAACAGTACTGCATTAACATCATAAAATACAGTTGTTGCTTCTTCAAAAGACAACTTATGCTTAACCTTATTAATCTCGTTCTTGTTCTCATCCCATTCAAATTTTATTTCTTCCATATTTACATTATAAATACCTTATATGTATAAATCAATAAAAATATTGTTAATTTTTAAAATCTACTCCCTTTCATTTTCCATAATGGCTATAATCTCAAGCATACGGTGATATCCCCTTTTTATTATTATTCCGTCTATATCAAGGGATTTTCTTTCTGCTCTTTTTGCCCATGCACCATCCTCGCTATAATAATTCCATTCATTGTAGAATATATTTAGAACTGCTTTTTGGAAGAATTTTTACATTAAAAAGAGCCCCTTGTAAAAGAAGCTCTTATATTGGGAATTATTTTTATTTTTTGGAAAACTCTTTATATTTTTTATCATGACAAATCACCTGGGTTTGTGATTTGTTTTTTACATTTTTAACATTATTTTTTATCTTTTTATTACAGGCTGGTTTTGGGAAAGGTTAGCCTGTTTTTTCTCCCTATGGAAAAATATATTTATACGAAAAATTTTAATCAACTGTATATTTTCTCATATACCAGAAACAGGTATTACTTCAGATTCCTTATGCATTGGTTTTTGAGAAGAATTTTTGTGAATAGGATTTAAATTCGTCCTGAATCCAGCCATTTTTTTGTAAAATTACAGGATCGGAGAAATCTCCTATTACTCCACCCATAAAGCCCATGCCTCCAAGTGGAAGGTAAGTATCACACCATTTTCTTACTTCTTCTCTAAGCATTTCTTCCGTAACATCAAGTCTTGCAACAGGTCCTGAAGAATCCCATGCACCATTTATGGCAAGTTTGTTTCCATATTTTTTCTTAATGGCAACTATATCGTTAGAAAGTTGGGCAGGATCCCATCCGGTGATTCCTATATCAACCCATCCCTCAATTAAGTCCATACATTGTCCGCAACAATGAATCTGTACAGGAATTCCTCTGTCGATAAAGGCTCTTGCATATCTTTTTATGGACGGCATGAATATTTCATCATAGGATTCCTTGGAAATAAATGGTGCTCTTTCTGTACAAACATCATCCGGAAGCCACATCATATCCGGTTTGTAGTAATCAATCATTTTTTCTGCCACCATTACATAAAAATCCGTAATGTATTCCATCATTGCCTTTGCCTCTTCCGGCTCTTCAAAGATGGCACAAAGTCCTTCGGTAAATCCCATGAAGTTTATAAGACATTGGAAAAAGCCCGGTATAAAGTTTGCAACTACAGGATTATTTTCTCTGTCTAAATGTTCGCAATCTTTTTTTGCCATTGCTTCCCAGTCCACATCTGATAAATCCGGATTTTTTACGATGTCTCTCCATTTTGTGAGATCATCCATGAGAAATTTTCCCGGAATAGGAATAAATCCTCCACCTGATTCAGGTGATACTTCGTATTCCACTCCGTAAAAGTCAAATCCGCTCATGTCAGGATTTCTGTCCTTAAAGAGTACTGACGGGCCTACCATCCAGGTAAAATCAAACTGTGGACAGTAAGCAGTTTCTTCTCCATGCATAAAACGCATGTAGTTCTCTTTCTGTGTCATTATCTATTACCTCCCTAATTTTCCGGTCTTATATCCCCTCTCATTTCATAAGACCTGTACATGTAATTAATTATCCCTTTTTGTAACCCCTTACAAAAATAAGCTGATTTATCAGCATTCTTAGAGGATAAATGGTTATATTTACATGAATGTTATATTTTTTACATAAAATTATTTTAAAAAATCATTAAATTCAGGTCAACGAACAACATATAATATTTTTTTGTATTTTTTTTATTTACTTGGTGCAAAATGCACCAATTTTTTATTTTTTCAGATTTCATCAAAAAGTCCCCCACAAAATTTTGCGGGGGACTATAAATAAAATCCTATATGGAAACTACTTTTTAGTTTTCTTCTTTTGCCTCTTCTTCATCTTCATCGATGATAAAGGAAATAAGTAAATCGTCCTGACTTACTTTATCGCCCTGGGCAACATAAATCTTGTCAACAGTACCGTTTACACGGGAAACAACAGTTGTTTCAAGTTTCATAGCTTCTACTGTAAGAAGTGGCATATTAACTGTAACCTTATCGCCTTCTTTAACCTTAACAGCTCCCACTGTACCAGGAATTGTGGAACCAAGATGTGCAGGATTGTTTTTATCTGCTTTAAGTTTTCTATCTGACTTAACTTCAAGGTTCTTATCAAGTATCTTGATAGCTCTAACCATTCCGTCAACATCAAATCTAAGGGTTACATAGCCTTCTTTATCAGCTTTTCCTCTTCCAAGATATTTAATGATAATATCTTTTCCGTCAAATACTTTAAGAGTTGTTTCTTCACCTTCACGAAGTCCGAAGAAGTAAACATGACTTTCAAGTCTTTGTACATCGTTGTAATGCTCTACATGGTCTAAGTATTCCTCATATACCTTCGGATACATTGCATAACTGATAACCTTTTCATCAACATGATTCTGGTCACAGCCTGTAAGATCATATTTTTCATAAAGCATTTTTTCAATGGCCTTAAGGTCAACAGGCTCAAGAAGTTTACCAGGTCTTTCGGTAAGTGGCTCCTGTCCTTTAAGAACGATCTTTTGAAGTTCCTTAGGGAATCCACCTTCAGGCTGTCCCATAAGTCCCATAAAGTACTCAACTACAGATGCAGGATAGGATAAATCTTTTCCAACTTCTAAGATATTGTCTTGTGTAAGTCCGTTTTTGAACATGAAGATTGCAAAGTCACCAACTGCCTTTGAAGAAGGTGTAACCTTTACGATATTTCCAAGAAGATTGTTTGCCTGTCTGTATAATTCTTTGATTCCATTGAAGTCATCAGCAGAACCGATTTCTTTAACCTGAGCTAAAAGGTTTGAATACTGTCCACCAGGAATTTCATATTTATAAATTTCTGCTGCCGGTGAAACCATATTACTTTCAAAGCCTTTGTAAACTCTACGCTGTCTTTCATAATACTGGCTTAACTCTGTAATATCATCCATATTAAGTCCGGTGTCGCGTTTTGTTCCCTTTAAGGCTTCAACTACTGCGTTCATTGATGGCTGGCTTGTCAATGAGGACATTGATTCTACTGCCAAATCCACGATATCCACTCCTGCCTCAGCTGCCATAAGTACTGTACTTACGCCGTTTCCTGTGGAGTCATGAGTATGAAGATGGATAGGAATATGAAGCTCTTTCTTAAGTTCTGTAATAAGCTCTTTTGCAGCATATGGTTTAAGAAGTCCTGCCATATCCTTAATTGCAAAGATATGACATCCCAAAGCTTCAAGTTCTTTTGCCTTTTTGATGTAATATTCTGTTGTATATTTTACTTCGTCAGGGCTTGTAATGTCTCCGGTATAGCAAATTGAACCTTCAACGATTTTTCCTGTCTTTAATGCCTCTTCAATAGGCATTTTCATGTTTTCAATCCAGTTTAAACTATCGAAAATACGGAATACATCCACACCGTTCTTTCCTGATAATCTAATAAATTCTTTAACTACATTATCCGGATAGTTTGAGTAACCAACGGCATTTGATGCACGAAGTAACATCTGGATAAGGGTATTAGGCATTCTCTTTCTTAAAAGTTCAAGTCTTTGCCATGGTGACTCTTTTAAGAATCTGTAGGCAGTATCAAAAGTAGCACCGCCCCATGCTTCCTCTGAGAATCCGTTTTCCAAAAACTGGTTTGTAGCGATGGCACATCCTGCAAGGTCTTTAGTTCTCATACGAGTTGCAATAAGTGACTGATGTGCATCACGCATTGATGTATCTGTTACATATAATTTATCTTCTTTAAGAATTTTCTGACAAAATCCTTCAGCTCCTAATTTAAGGAACTCGTCTCTTGCACCATAAATCTTTCTTTCCGGATCATATTTTGGTAATTTTCTGTCTTCGTAGAAGGCCTTTGGTGTAGGATTCTCATTGACAATTTTATTACCAATGAAGTTCATAAGCTGTCCTGCACGGTCATTATCACCGGTGAAATCAAATAATGACGGAGTTTCTTCGATGAATGTTGTATGACATTTTCCGGACTTAAACACAGGATTATTAATTAATTTCATAATAAATGCCATGTTTGTCTTTACGCCACGAACACGCATTTCTCTTAAGGCTCTTGTACATTTTGCTATTGTACCTTCAAAAGTTCTGTCAAAAGCAATAACCTTTACAAGAAGGCTGTCATAGTATGGCAAAATCTCTGCTCCGGTAAATGCAGTACCACCATCAAGTCTGATTCCGTTTCCGGCACCTGAACGATACTGGTTGATAGTACCTGTATCAGGAAGGAAATTGTTAGCAGGATCTTCAGTAGTAACACGAGCCTGTAATGAATAGCCGTTGCAATGAATATCATCCTGGGATTTGATGTTGATTTCATCGGAATCAAGGGTGTATCCTTCAGCTACCAATATCTGAGCCTGAACCAGGTCAATTCCTGTAATCATTTCTGATACTGTATGCTCAACCTGAATTCTGGTATTCATTTCGATAAAGTACGGATTATTATCTGAATCTATTAAGAATTCGCAGGTACCTACACTGTTGTAACCCACTTCTTTACAAAGTCTTACAGATGCGTCAAATATCTCTTTTCTAGTTTTTTCCGGAATTGTAAAGGCCGGAGCAAACTCTATAACTTTTTGATGTCTTCTTTGAACTGAACAGTCTCTGTCGAAAAGATGTACGACATTTCCATGTTTATCTCCCAAAACCTGTACTTCTATATGTTTTGGTCCTTTTAAGTATTTCTCTATAAAAATAAGGTCATCTCCGAAGGCTTTCTTTGATTCTTCTCTTGCCTCCTGAAATTCCTTAGGCATTTCTTCTTTATTGTTAATGATACGCATTCCGCGTCCACCACCACCGTTGGAAGCTTTAAGCATTACAGGGTATCCAATCATATCAGCTACTCTGATTGCTTCGTCAATATCCTTAATAGCATGTTCTACGCCCGGTATAATCGGAACATTGGCTTTTTCTGCCATTTTCTTTGACGAAATCTTATCTCCTAAAGCATACATTATTTCTTTATCCGGTCCGATAAAGGTTATTCCATTTTCCTCACACGCACGCACTAATGCAGGGTTTTCTGATAAGAAACCATATCCTGGATGAATAGCATCAACCTGTCTCATTTTTGCAATTTTAATAATGTTTTCGATATCCAGATATGCATCAAGAGGTCCTTTTTGCGGATCCAACTGATAAGCCTCATCGGCTTTACTTCTGAACATAGAGTATCTGTCCTCTTTAGAGTAAATACCAATGCTGGTGATGCCTAATTCCGCACATGCTCTGTATACACGGATGGCTATCTCACCTCGATTGGCGACCAATACCCTCTTAAACTTCTTAACTTCCTGGCTCATTTCTAGCTCCTTTCGTTCTCTGATACTTTTCATTACTAAAGTATAGTGCACTTTTTTTTATTTTGCAATAAAAAAACTCATACAACTTAAGTTTTTATAGTAAAAAAAACACAAATATTAACATTTTTCAAAAGAAAAATTTGTTAATATTTGCGTTTATCAGGTTTTTTTTAAATGCTATTTTTCGTTTTCTTTCATAATTTTTCGTTTGGTACCAATTAACTTAAGTTTTTTGACTTTACTTTATATTTTTTCAATAATTTTTAGATTTTTATAATATTCTTTAGAAATCACTTATATAATATCACAGCATAACCTTTTGTGACATACTGAAATGCTTTTTTTGCATCTGATAAGGACATATTTATGCAGCCATGGGAACCATGGGTTAAATATCTGTTTCCCCCAAAGGAAGTTTGCCAGGTTGCATCGTGAAGTCCTATATCCTCGTTAAAAGGCATCCAATAGGCAACTTTTGTATCATAGTTTTGTCCTACTAATCTGGCATCTCTTTCCGTATAAGTCACTGCATATATTCCCGGGGGAGTGGCATGACCATTTCCCGGTTTTCCTGATACTATATCGCAGCTTAAAACTTCCTGTCCCTTAGAATATATCCATAAATGCTGTTTTGTAAGATTTATTTCCACATAAGAATCTCCCCAGTCTTTATCGCTGTAATTATCTGCTGTCTGATAATACTCCGGGGTTCTTTCCTTTGTTTCTCCGGTTTTTATATCTTTAATAAGACCTTCTGTTTCTGCAGGAACATTCATCCACCAGCCATAATCTCCCTGGGATAAGGTTTTGGTTTCACCGTCTCTTGAGGTAAAGGTTCTTGTGGTAAAGATTGTATCATAATTGTTACTAAGTCCCTTTACATATTCTTTAACGGCATCGGAATTTATCTGTACATCAAGATTTTCATCAGCATAAATCCACTGGCTGATTAATGAGCAATCGACTACTTCTTTTGCGCTTCCAAAGCTGTAGCTTATTTGTGAAGACACATATTTATTCATGGTAGCTGCTGCTTCTTTTGTTTTGTCTGAATCTTTTGTATAATTTGGTGCTTTATAAAGGCCTTTTTTATCAAGGTCAATATTGGTTTCAAGATTTAACAATGCATCTTTTACGGCTTCATCAAAGCTTTCTCTTACTAATTCATTTCCTATATCCTCTTTGACAATTTCATATCCGTCTTTACTTGAATATTCAGAAATATGAGCATCTACAGGAGCAGATACTTTTTGGGGATCAAAAGCTTCAAGACTATCAATCACTTTTGACAAGGCACCTTCATCGTAGCTTATCTGAAGGGGTACTTCATTTTCGTTTTTCTTAAAAATACTAATTATCCAGGAAAAAGAATTTTGAGATTTAATAAGATTATCAAGAGTATTATCAAAGGATACACTTAAGTTTATGTCTTTTCCTTTAATTTCTTCTGACAATTCTTTTCTTTCTTTAAGGGTTAAAACATAATTATTTACCTCATCTGTAATGATTTCTTTTACCTGAGGGGCACTTTTACCCATTACATTTTTTCCATTAATCTTTATCCCCGGCAAAAAATGATTTTTAAAAAACAAAGCGCCGGCAAAATAGATGATTAATAATAAAATAAAAATTGTTCCGGTAATAATGATACCTTTTTTTTGTTTTGTGGAAACATTAGTTTTTGAAACCTTATTAACATTTTCATTTAGCATTTTTACTTACTTCCCATCTAAAATATTAATATTCTTAAATGGAGTTTTGCCTGTTGGACAAACCCACAATTTAAACTATAAACTACTTCAAAATGTTTGTAAAGAATACAATATTCTGACATAATGAAAGGAATAGAAAATTATATTTTTTTTAAGGAAAGGCAGATATATGGCAAAAAAATACTATGCTGTAAAAAAGGGCAGAAAACCGGGGATTTATGAAAGCTGGGACCAGTGTCAAAAACAGATAAAAGGTTTTAGTCAGGCCTCTTTTAAAGGTTTTTTAACCTATGAAGATGCTTTAAAATTTATGGGAGATGCTTTATCAGATAATACTTTGAAATCAGAAAATAAAGATACTTTAGAAAATAGTTCTCCACTGGAAAAATGTAATGAGCAGTTGGCAATTGCCTATGTGGATGGAAGCTACAGGGATGACACAAAGGAATTTTCCTACGGTGCTGTTATTTTTCATGATAAAAAAGAAATTCATTTAAATGCAAAATTTAATGACCCTTCTCTTGTTTTAATGAGAAATGTGGCAGGAGAAATCCATGGTTCCATGGCGGCTATGGACTATGCCCTTAAAAAGGGCTGTAAATTTCTTGAGATTTTCCATGATTATGAAGGAATCGCCAAGTGGTGCACAGGCCAGTGGCAGACTAAAAAGGAAGGAACCATTAGGTATAAGGCTTTTTACGATAAGGTTAAGGATAAACTTGATATCCGCTTTGTTAAGGTTAAGGGACACTCTAATGACAGGTATAATGACCTGGCAGATAAGCTTGCAAAGTCTGCTCTTGGAATTTGACTTATTATAAGACACGAAAAAAGGGATTGAAAACAATCCCTTTTTTCTAGGTAACCCGTCAAAAAAAATACAAACTATCAACTAATCATCTTCTTCAATATTCTTTTGAGCTACACCGCCTGTAACTGCCACTAACATTGCTATAACTGCCACAACTGCTACAAGTACTGCAATGAATATTACTACAGAAAGGAATATGGTTAAGAAGTTTTCATCTGTAAACTCACCACTTCCTGCTGCGTAAGTATTGATTCCAAACACTAATGCTGTTGTAAACATACATACTAATGCCAAAAGAGCTTTTAAATTTTTCTTAATAAATTTTGTAACCTGTTTCATTCTCGTCCACCCTTTTCTAAAAAAACTCGTTCTTTGTGATAATTAAATCTAATCTGTGACTATTATAACACAATTTCAGTAAATACAATAGAAAATGTTTATATTAACTTAATTTTTGTATATTTTACATTAATAAGCTTTTTTTCTTTTGTATCTTACTCATAAAGTACTTCTATGGGATTATTACAAAAGTATAAATTATCTTTACTCTGCTATATATTCCCGGATTTTTGATATTTTTGACATGGCATCCTTATAGCCAAGCTCATACAAATCCGCCAGTTTTCCCACATCTTTTTCTGTCCTTGATACATCAAAATGTTTTGAAGGTGCTACAACAAAGGCCATTCCTTTTCTTTCAAGGCTTTCTATTTTTTCTAAAGTTTTGTTGTATCTTTTGTATCTTAAGGCAGAAGTTTTAACAAATTCCGGATATTTTCTGTATTTTAGTTTTATAATATTTTGCATTTTTGAAGGGCTTTTTTTGTAATCTCTTGGTCTTGTAAGAACCACTATATTCTTTTCATAGCCCCATTTTACAGCTCTCATTACAGGAATACTGTCTGCTATGCCACCGTCTAAATATTCATTATCTCCGATTTTTACATTATTTGAAACCATGGGCAAAGATGCCGAAGCCCTTATTACATCTATATCCTTATCTAAATCCTTTACCCTTAGATATTCCGGCTTTCCGCTTTCTAGGTTTGTCACCACTGCGAACATTTTTGTAGGGGAATTTTTAAAGGTTTCATAATCAAAGGGTTCTATTGTATGCGGCAATTCATCATAACAAAAATCCTTTGGAAATAAATCTCCTGTTGTTAAAAAAGATGTGAAACTCATATATCTTGGATCATTGGTGTATTTTAATATAATGTCCTTTTGTCTTCCAATCTGTTTTGACAGATAATTAACTCCGTTTACAGCCCCTGCAGAAACGCCCACCAGGGTATCTGCAACTATTTTATGAAGCATCAGACAGTCTAAAACACCTGCCGTGTAGATGCCTCTCATCCCCCCGCCTTCCAGTACCAGTGAAAATTTTTCCCTCATTAATGTCTCCTTTCCCAGGTAAAAGAATTTATTACAATAAGACATTCTCCCCTGTCTTATATAGTCCGGTTAAAATAGCTGCTGCCGCGTCATAGTCAAACTGCTTTATAAAGCCTAAAGCCTGACGACATTTTTCCTTGGTAGATATATCAAGGTTATATTGTAATAAATTTACCATAACCTTTGCTGCCGCCTCATCTTCAAAGTCCTCTATATATTGCAGGCAGTCTTTCACCTGATTTTCCACAAACCCTTCTTTTACTTCTTTTATTTTTTTTATTTCCTTTTTTGTATCTTTTTGAGCCTCTTTCCTATTCTCAAAATATTTATTTATCTCTTTTGACACTTCCATAAGCATGTGCTCAAGATGCTCATAATTAACTTTTATATAGTGATAATCCTCATTAGAACCTGCTGTTTCATGACGCTCAAATTCGTTGCCAAGCTCCATGGCTCCTATATTCCAGGCGGAACTTTTTAAGGCATGTACTTTAATAATATAATTTTCCATGTCATCTGTTTTTATATAATATCTTAAATCCCTGATTGCCTGTTTTGAACTTTCTCCAAAGGTTTCTAAAATTTTTATGTATATTTTTCCGTTCATTCCGGCATTATCAAGACCTTTCCCAGTATTTATTCCTTCTATCTTAGGCAAATCCGCTTTTTTATCATTAAATATCTTGTCTACCGCCTTTTTTATCCCGTATTTTTCCAATATGGCAGAAAGTGCCTCCGGCTCCACCGGTTTTTTTAAAAATCCTTCAAATCCCAGTTCTTTTATGTCATCTTCTTCTGTGGCTGAGGTAAGATATACAGGTGTTTTAGAGTTGTCATTTGGAAGTTCTTTTATTTTTTTATAACATTCAATTCCACTTTCTTCAGGCATTAATTTATCCAGAAAAATAAGGTCAACTACTTCCTTTAGGAGAAGTTGTCTTGCTTCTTTTCCTGAAAGGGCTGTAAGTATATCAGCACTGTAGGATTGCAAAAGTCCCCTTAAAACTATAAGGTTTACTTTGCTGTCATCTACTACCAGTATTTTTGAACGATTTATGCTTTCCAATTATCTCACTTCCTTTCCCGTCAATTTTGTGACAATCATGTCAGGTTATCTATTATTTCGGATTATTTAATCTTTTGTATATTTTTTTATCCTACAATTTATGTTATCATATTTTAAATATTACTTACAAGTTGGAGTGATTTTTTATGAAAAAAAAAGTATTATTTATCGGTTCGTCCTATCTGGTTACTCAAAACATCCAGAAGGCACTTTCAAAATCATATGATGTTATGATGGTGCAATTGGGAATCACAGTTTTTGATAAGATTAAAAATTCATTTAAGCCTGACGCTGTATTATTATACCTTGAACCAAATGTCAGACAATTCAGTAAAATTTTTTTTGACTATATATGTTCAGAGGAATTATCGGAGGCTTGTGTTGTTGTTATTGCCTCTGACCAGGAATGGGAGGACTTTTCCTCTGGATATGAAGATTTGGAAAGGACTGTTAAGATTTACTACAGACCAATATCAACAGATAGGATTTGTCATATAATTGATAAAGAATCTAAAAGATTCAGCGTACTTATAGCAGATGATGATGTTAATTTTTTAGTTAGCATTAAAGAGTTTTTAAAGGACTATTATAAGGTTTATGCTGTTAACAACGGCAGAAATGCAATTGATTTTGTTTCAAAAATCTATCCTGATGCAATAGTTGTGGATATTAATATGGGGGGGGCCCTTTCCGGAATCGATGTGGTAGCCGAAATCAGGCGTAATGAAAATTTAAAAAGTCTTCCGGTTTATTTTTTGACAGGAAAGCAGGATAAAAATACTGTTTTAAAATGTATGAATTATCACCCTGTAGGATATTTGATTAAACCCATATCCCAGCCTGATTTGTTAAAGGAATTGTCTAAATCTTTGGCACATTTTGATGAAAATGACAACTTAAAACCAAATTTGGAAATGAAACCTTTTTCTTTTGATTCTTTAAATATGGGACTTATGGAAAATACCCTGGAAGAAGAGGAATAGAGAGTAAATTTTTATTATTTTATTTTTGTGATTACATTTTAAATTAAAAAGGACCTCCGATTAATTTCGAAGATCCTTGTTTTTTGCCTTAAATTAAAAATATAAGACTTCCAAATACAATTCCACTTAAGGCTCCTGCCAGTACATCTTTTGTAAAATGAACCCCTCCAATAACTCTTACATAGGCTAATAATATACCGTCTATTATTAACAATATTCCCACAATTAAACAATAATCCAAAAAGACCGTAGCTATAACAAATACTGAAAATACATGTCTGCTGGGAAAGGAATGTCCTTTTGTATTTTTATCAATTATTGGTTTTATGCCTAAGAGCTCATAAGGTCTTGGAGCATTTATTTTTTTTCTGATTATTGTAATTATTAAAAATGATATGCCGGGAATCACTATAAATTTTATCAGCATAAATCTGTTATAAATGGCAAGATACAATATAGCTGAAAGATAAGCACCATAAACTATTGCCGTAAGTATTTTGTTTATTACTATTATGGCCTTTTTTAAACCCGGTTTGTTTATTATGTAATTGTATTTTTTTAAATATTCTTCGTTCATTATTTTTCACCTACTTTAAAAGAACCTGTTTATCATATCAACAACAGGTTCTTTTGTACATAGGTAATTTGACTAAATTATTTAAAAATTATTCGTTTATTACTATTCCTTTTTGGGCATCTACTTCAACCACTGAACCTGTTTTAAGGATTTTTGTGGCATTTGTGGCTCCTATTATTACAGGAATATCCAGGGTAAGTCCCACTGTAGCCGCATGGGAGGTTGAACTTTTATCCTCCGTAATTATTGCTGAGGCTTCTTTTATCTGTTTAATTATTGAGTTATTTGTTACAGGAACTACCAATACATCACCTTTTTGGAATTTGTCAGGAACATCTTTGATATTTGAACAAACGCAAAGTCTTCCCCTTCCCTTTAATTCAGATACTCCAATACCCTTTATCAGAACATGCCCTGCCACATGAACTTTTACCAGGTTGGTGGTTCCTGATACCCCCAGAGGTATGCCTGCAGTTATTACCACAAGTTCTCCAACATCTATTAATCCCAATTCTTCACACAAATCCACTGATTGATCAAACATGTGGTCTGTATTTCTTTCATCTTCTACTTTTATAAGTAATGGAGTAACTCCCCAGCAAATATTCAGCTTTCTCCAGGCTTCTTCACTGGTGGTACAACCTATTATCGGACAACTAGGTCTGTATTTTGAAATCATTCTTGCAGTAAATCCTGATTTTGTAACTGTTATTATGGCTGCTACTCCTAGGTCGTGAGCCGTCATACAGGAAGCATGGGAAATAGCCCCTGTAATATCACTTAAAGTTTCCGGCTTTCTTTGTCTGAAGCGTTGCTCATAATTTATGTCTTGTTCTGTTCTTTTTGCAATTCTTACCATGGTTTTTAAGGCCTGAACAGGATAACTTCCGGAGGCTGTTTCACCGGAGAGCATTATAGCACTTGTTCCGTCATAAATAGCATTGGCAACATCCGTAGCTTCTGCTCTTGTAGGACGAGGATTTTTCATCATGGAATCAAGCATCTGGGTTGCTGTTATTACTATTTTGCCCTGAGTATAGGTCTTTTTTATCATTACCTTTTGAAGTGCCGGAACATCTTCTAAAGGTATTTCAACACCCATATCCCCACGGGCTACCATTATTCCGTCTGCTGCCTGGATAATTTCATCTATATTATCAACGCCCTGCTGATTTTCGATTTTTGCGATAATTGCAATATCTTTGCGACCGTGTTCTTTTAATATACTTCTTATATCGTAAATATCAGCCGCTGTTCTGGTGAAGGAGGCTGCTATAAAATCAAAGCCGGTTTCGATACCGAAAACTATATCATCATGATCTTTCTGGCTGATATAAGGCATATTTAATTCTACATTTGGTACATTTACACCTTTTCTATCTGAGACAGGACCACCGTTTACTACTACGCATTGTATATCATCATCGTCTATTGAGGTAATCTTTAATTCTATAAGACCATCATCCAATAATATTGTTCCACCTACTTCTACATCTTTTGGCAGATCCTTATAGGAAACAGTTACTATATCTTTTGTTCCCTCGACTTCCCTGGTGGTTAATGTGAAATTTTGTCCTTCGTCTAACTGAATTTTTCCTTCCGCAAAGGTTCCTATTCTTATTTCAGGGCCTTTTGTATCCAGTAATGCCGCTACAGGCTTTCCACATTTTTTTCTGATAGAGTCAAGTCTGTCATAAACCTCTTTCATATATTCATGGGTTCCATGGGAAAAATTGAATCTGGCAACATCCATTCCGGATTCAACCAGTTGAGTCATTACTTCTTCGCTTGCCGATGCTGGTCCCAGTGTACATATTACCTTGGTTTTTCTTATACTCCTCATGTACCTATTACCTCCTGTAAATTATATAAATTAACTGAATGTTTTGTTTTCCGAATTATATTTCGGATGTTTACTAAAATTTTTTTATTGTTATGGAAATTTTCCTATGATATGATTATAGAATCAATAAAAATATCTTTAGCTTTTACGATAATTAATTTGTCTAAAAAAGATTTAATTTTCATAATTTTTATTTTAAAAAGCAAATTGCTTTAATAACTTAATCAAGAGGTTTTTATATGGAGAGAAAAAAAATTGTTATTGCTTTAGGACATGATGCCCTGGGAACTACCCTGCCTGAACAGCAAGAGGCAGCAAAAAAAACTGCTGCTACCATTGTTGACCTGGTGGAGGAGGGGTATGCTATTGCCATTACCCACAGTAACGGGCCACAGGTTGGTATGATTCACACTGCCATGTCTGAGTTTTATCGATTATATCCTGATTATACCCCTACACCAATGGCTATCTGTTCTGCCATGAGTCAGGGATACATTGGATATGACCTTGAAAATGCCATTAGAAGTGAACTTTTAGGAAGGGGCATTATGAAAAATGTTTCCACTTTGCTTACTCAGGTGGTGGTAGACACCTACGATGATGCCTTTTTTTCACCAATTAAGCTCATAGGAAGAAATATGACTGAGGAAGAAGCTTTGGTGGAAGAGAAAAAAGGAAATTATGTTTCTAAGCAGGAGGATGGAAGCTTTAGAAGAATTGTGGCAGCCCCAAAGCCTGTTGATATTGTGGAAAAGGATGCCATTAAGGCCTTACTTGATGCAGACCAGATTGTTATCTGCTGCGGCGGAGGCGGTATTCCGGTTCTTAAACAGGGACATACCTATAAGGGAGCCAGTGCGGTTATTGAAAAGGATGCCGCTGCTGCCAAACTTGCCCATGTTATAGATGCCGATGTTCTTCTTATCCTTACCAAAGCTGATAAGGTTTATAAGAATTTTGGAAAAGATAACCAGACTGCCATTGATTTTATCACCACAGATAAAACAAAAGAACTGATTGAAAACCACGAATTTGATAAAGCTACCATTTTACCAAAACTTGAGGCAGCCATTGATTTTATCGGAGATAATGACACAAAAGCAACTATTATCACCACCCAGTCCAAGGCTAAAGAAGCCCTTAAGAAAAAGGACGGAACCTGGATTACAAAAAAAGAATTGAATATTTAATTTTAAGATGCAAAAAGGTCTGTCGCCCTTGATTTTTCAAGGTGACAGACCTGATTTTATTTTATTTCTTTTTTGATTTTTTTACAGTTACTTTTAAAACCTTTGAAAAGCCGCTATCATAATTAATTCCATTATAGGTATAATGGGCTTTTATTTTGTAATAATAGGTTTTATTCCACTTTGTTGTCTTATCTGTGTAACTAAGGCTTTTGGCAGTAAGATCTTTAACTTTGACAAATTTTTTATTGTCAGTTGAGCGGTAAATAGTGTAACTTTTTGCATCTTTTGCCTTTTTCCACTTAAGCAGTACTTTTCCCTTTGAATTAACTGATGATTTAATTTTTGAAAGGGAGCCAATGCTTGTTGTGGCTGTAGCTGTTGGAAGATAATTTCCATAGTAATTATCCCTTATTGGGCATATTGTATAGGTATAAGTGGTATTTGGTATAAGACCTGAATCAACATATTTGGTGGTATTACCTGTATTTGAGCTTATTACATAATATCCAGTGTCCTCATAGTCTTTTCCAATCTTTCTTTTTATACAATATCCTGTAGCTCCGGCAACCTTTGTCCAGCTTAGGCTTATGGAAGTTGCTGAAGTCCTTTTTGCCTTTATTTTATCTACTGTTTTTAAACTTGAATAACAATACACCTGTTTTTCATCTGAATAAACAGTCTTTTTCTTAACAGTCTTATAAGAACGGAATTTGTAATATCCGGAATTTCTAAAATTGAGTTTTTTATCCAGATATGAGGATTTTTTCGTCCTTGTAAGAACCTTATATGGTCCACCCCAGGTGGAGCTAAAGGAAATTTCTGTTCCGGTGGCATCTGCATTTTTATTAAATTTTATAAGTGTTCCTTTTCCGTTATAGCAGGTGCTTATATCATAAGGATAGCTAAATCCCGTAGTAGCCTGATAATAGCTATAGGAAAAATCACTGATGTAATCTTTTTTCTTTATGGTTTTATAAGCTTTTACCTTGTAATAATAAGAGGTATCTTTTTTCAGTCCTTTTCTTAAATAATAAGGATTTTTAGTTTTGGCAATTTTTTTATAAGTTCCATCATAGCTTTTTGCCTCATAAATTATGTAACCTGTGATATCCTTTAAAGGATTGATTCTTATGTAAAGCTGTTTGCTTCCTGCCACCTCTATTGTATTTATATACGGTGCAGTAACAATAAGTTTACTATTCATAACTTTACCAAAGTTACCATAGATTTTTTTATTATTTAGATTTACATATGCTCTTACTTTGTAATAATACGTTTTTCCCAGACTTACAGCTGTATCTGCATAATAAGTACTGTTTCCGTCAAATATTTTCTTGTATTTTCCTTTTTTAGAGGTTGCACGGTATAACTCATATCCATTAACACTGTTTACTGAATACCAGCTAACACTTAACTTATGCATATCATATTGACTTATATTTAAGTACTGGGATACTCCAACAACACATTTTGCTGATATTATTGAAGAAAAATTAGTATAAAGGTATGTACCATAACTTGATTCATAACCTCTGATTTTGTAAAAATATTTATTTCCCAGTTTTACATCTGAGTCAGTATAGTTTTTTGCTGACACACGGCTTAAAAGTTCATATTTTCCGTTCTTTGAAGTAGCACGGTATATTTCATAATTTGATATAGACTTTAATGCACTCCAGTTTAAATTTATCTGATTTGTCAGACATTCTGACTTTAAGCCTTTTGGCGCAGTTTTGTTTATTGATTTTGAATTTATTACAATTTCATCATAAGTTGCATCATCCACGCTTGCCTTTATTGTGGCCTGTCCGCTTCCTTTAAAGGTTATTTTTCCGGTTTGATTTACCGAAACCACCTTTTCATTTGAGCTTTCCCAATTTAGTTTTACATCAGCATTTGCCGGTGTAACCCCATATTTTAACTGAACACTCTTTTCCTTATACTGACTGTAATCATAGCTTAAGGCAGGAGCATCATTTTCTATGGAAATGGAAGTTACCTCTTTTGCCATTGTCTGAACTAAAAGGTCATAGGTATTATCACCCTGAGCAATTTCGTTTTCAGTAGTAACTTTTATTACATATAACTTTTGCTGTCCCGGTGTTACTTCCATGCTGCTTCTGTCTATACTAAAGGATATCAGATTTGAATTTTCCTTTGTAACTGACTCAAGATTCTTTTGATAGAATAATTTTCCATCAATTGAGTCTTCATAAACAGATAAGGTAGCATTTGCCGGTATCTGAGTTAAATTGTTGATTGTTGCATAAACATCTATTTCATTGTTTATATAACATTCTTCCACATCTAATGACAGGTCAGGATAGCCTAAAGTTATTTCTTTTACATTATTTGAACTGTCCATGTCTTCTTCATTAACCAGCTCAAATCTGTAATTTGTCAGTTCTTCATCCTGAGATCTTTCAAAATTAAATTCAATTTCTTTTGTTTCTCCTACTGCAAGAGTATCAGAAATCTCAACCTCTTTTTCATCATAGGTTCTTTGGTTTTTAATTTTAATTAAAAATCCCTTTGAAGGTATAGCACCCTGGTTTGTAACTATTAATGATGCTTTTTGAGCATTATTTTCTAAATCATTATCGCTGGCACTAACACCCTCTAAAACAAGGTCATTTCCTTCAAAAGCTGTCTGATATCTAAGCTGAAGATTATCAGTTGAAGCTTTTTCATAGGCAGTATAAAGGAAAAATTTGCCGTCTGTAGTGTCAAAGTTTTCAAGATTTCCTGAAATATTTGTACATTTTGAAACTGTGCCTTGTCCAAGCTTATATTTATAAATACTTGTGGAGTCTATTACAGTATCATCATACTCATCCTGATTTTGAGATGCATTTGCCTGTGTGAACAATACATATTTTTCATTATTGTCTTTTATTACTTTAAATGTACTGCTTCCTACACCTACACTTTCTGTTGCTTTTGTTTTTAAGTCATAGGAATAAATTGTCCCAGCTGCGCTGTAATAAGCCTTATCATCAACAATCTGCGGATTTAGGTATTTAATATATTCTGCACTATCTAATTCTTCATTGTTATTCTGGCTTTTGGCATCTGTAAGGGCTGTTACTTTTTTATCTGAAACCTGATAAAGATTTATATCATCTGTAGTAGACAGGTTTCCGTCAGAATCTGCGCTAAATATGATTTTTAAGTTTCCGTTTACATATTTTGCATCTGAAGTAAGTACATAGGTATCCACCAAAGCATATTCAGTTTCTTTTGAAAAAGCATTACCATTTAAACTGGAATATACAAATTTTGAACTACCGGCAGGATTTAATACATCTCCATTTGAATTTTCTAACCAGAGAACTGTCAATGTATTTCCATTTGACAATATTTCCGGAATACCGTCATAGGCTTCGTTATTTGTAACATATTTCTGGTCTATAAATTTACTTGAATTATTATCAAATTTTGCAAAGGCTATTTCTATATTTTTTGCCATATTTTTGATTTCTTCTTCAGTGGTTTCAGAAATCTTTTCTTGTTGGGAAATATCACTTTCTTCCTTGTCTGAAATATCTTTATCCCTTTGCCATACAAGATATATTTCATTATTAATTAACTTAAGTTGTCCATTGTAGTCTGAAATTCCCTCTTTTTCCCAGACTTCCTCTGGATTTGACCAGGAAGTTCCGTCAAATATGGAATACATCATGGAAACCTTATTATATGAGGCTGACTGGAATACCATGATTTTTTTGTCTGTTCCAGGTATATCAAGAAGTTCTGCCTTACTGGAATTTAAAACATAATTTTCTAATACTTCTTCTGATATTTCGCCCCCTTCTTTTGCGTTTATGGCATTATTCCACTCAGTTTTAGCATTGGAATATTTTGAAAGGTCTTCTTTGGTATATTCATTATAATCATTTGGATTTATTCCAAGAGCCTGATACACTGACTCATCTGTCACATCATCCAAAAGATCGGCTTTTCCAACTTCTCCGTAACTTTTATCGCAAATTGTCCAATTACCCTTTGCAATTTCTTTCTTTGCGCTAAATACGAATAGCAATGAAGCTTTTAAGGACATACTTCCGGTAGCCGTTACTTTTATGTGTTTATTGGCTGGGTCCCATTCTATAGGCAAGGATACTTTTCCTTCTGCACCTACTGAAAGTGCACCATTTATTCCTGCTCCTCCTCCTACTGTTCCTGAAGGAGTAAAGGTTATTGGAGTATTTAGCTGTATTTCTTTTGAGTCTGTAAGAATTCTTTGAATCTGGGCAGCCAGTTCTAACTGGAAACCTACTCCTACCTCAAAATATACAGGTACAGGGCCAACTATAAACTGCTGATTGTAGGAATAATTAAATCCTACGCCACCAAGAATTTTTCCTGATGTGAGTTTAAAGCTTCCTCCTTCATAGATACCCTCCATGTATCCTGCAACTTTAAATTTAGGAGAACCCCAGCCTTTTTTTAGGGTAAAGGCTCCGGATTTTGCCCCCATTTGCTTACAAAGAGATTCTAATTTTTCAAGTCTTTGGGCCGTTTTTGCCAAATCATCTATTTTCTTCTCATAGTCTTTCCAGGCAGCTTCCCCAAATTTCATATCTGAATCAAATCCAACAGCTACTTTTACTTTATTATCTGTAATGGTAATGGTAACTGGAAGACCTCCGATTCCTAAGCTCATGGTAGTTCCCCCAAGAACCGGAATTTTAGAGGAAATTGTAAAACTTGCTCCCATACCAAAGCCGTATTCATCACTTTTAGACTGTTCTAAAAACTTAAACTCCGTAGCGGCTTTCATAAAAATTCCGGTTTTATAGCTTTGGGACTGACTGTCGTCTGTACATACCACCTTTAAAAATATAGGAGATTCTGCTGAAAATGTTTCTCCAGGTTTTATTTTTCCCTTTGTGGAAGTTAATTCCAGAATTTTATTTGTAGCCTGATACAATACAAATTTCTTTAATTTTTTACTGCCTAAATTTATTGATGAAAAATCGTAGGAATATTCTGATTTTGTATCTTTCTCATCAAAGTAAACACGGGTAGTTAAAATATTATAATCTTTATTATCTTTTGTGATAATGGCCTTATCTATGGTTATAGTGTCTACATTCTTTTTTCCACTTATATATAATGGAGTAATTTTTCCTTTTTTAAGATTAATAGTTACATTTTTTGATGGAAATCCTTTAACATCAACTTTTGCTGAATAATTACCATCGTCTTTTGAAAACAATGCTACACCAATTTTGTCTGTAACTGCCTTTGTTCCGTCTGATAGGGTGATTGTGGCATTAGAATATCCTTTTTTAGTTGTATAATCTCCCAGGAAAACTCCCGCTTTATTTGAAGGAATTTCATAATCCAGAAGGGATTTTGAAGGTACTTTCCCACCTGTAGCAAGTTTCATACAATATAAGAAAAGGTCATCATATACTTTTTTAGCAAAAAGTCCGTAGCCGTTTCTTTCTCCCCTGTCATAGTTATGCTCCCAGGTAAGACCTGATGCTATAACTGTTCCTGAACCGATTTTGTATTCAATAAGGGTTGGTTTATTATTTGAATTGTTTAAGATTATTTTCGTACCTTCAGGCAAAGATGATTTATTAAAATATATGTGTGAACAATAATTATTGTACAGGTCTTTGTCTGTTATTCCGTTATAATCTGATAAGGCAGCTGTAACTATAGGATGAGTTTTGTCAGCTACTTTATTACGATAGTCGTTTTCATTTGCCTTTGTTACTCCTCCCGGCAAATCTTCTACAAGCTTTCCATTGGCCCATCCGGCATCACAGGCTCCAAAGCATACTACTCCACCTTTTTTAATATAGGTTTCCAACTTTGCTCTTACCTTTGTATAGGCTGTATAGGTTGAATAGCTTTGATCGTTTGAAAATACTACTATTGAATAAGAGCTTAAATCTTTTTTTGCTGCCTGGGCAGGTGTAAGAAGCTGGTATTTTACAACTGATGAAAGTACAGTTTTGTTTGCAGTAGAGTTCCATGGAGTGTTTTCCTGAATTAAAAGAGCTTTTTTATCAGGATAAAGACTTGCTCCACCATTTAAAACTTCGTCATCTGCTTCTACATCAGGTTCTATATCATAGCCCTGATAAACCGAGGATTCCGGATCGTTAATTAAAGGATCCTCTTCATTTAGATTATTTGTGCTTTCTTCTTTAGGGTTTTCTAAAGATTTTTCTTTTGAATCTGCTGCTAATGCCTGACCCGGAAAAAGGGTGAACAAAAGTACAATAGCCAGATTTAGACATAGCCATCTCTTTAATCTCATTTTAACTCCTTTCGTTTTCAAACGAAATTCACGAAATAATACAATTCAGGAAGTTAAAATGAAAATTTATATAATTTGGGTATTTTTTAATTTTTCTTTTAATTATCCGGTTAGAATTAATAATATTTAGCTATTTCGTCTGATGTTAGTTTTTTTTTATCTTTTTTTCCACATACGCTTTTTATGCGCACTTTTTATCATTCTACCAAAAATATTTACTGTTAACAATACGAGAAATCCATGTACTTTCATTAAAAATATTTATTTAACAGGTTGTTTTAAACCAGGTATAAATAAAGAAATTCCTAATTTGCTATGTTTTTGTAAAGCGGACATTCGGAATCCGCTTCGCTACTTCCTCATGAACGCAGTGGCACTTTGTGCCACCTGTCAGAAGGGGCTTTAACCCCTTCTGACACTAGTAAGCTTATACCCCCGCTTAAAGCTTACGCTTTTGAAGCGGGGGATTGCTTACACTGCGTTCAAGAAAAAAAGACTATCACCTAAGCAATAGTCTTTTTCACTTTTATTTATGATGATTAAAACAATTAAGCAAATCTCTTATAATATAAATTATGGCTCCAAAGATAATACATAAATCGGATATATTAAATATTAATCTTTTCAATATACCTTTTTTCACATTGAAATTCAGGTAATCTACTACATGTCCTTTTTTTATCCTGTCTAAAAGATTACTAATAGCCCCTCCGATTATTAAGGAAAAAGCCAGGGATTTAAGCCGGTCATTTCTTTCTTTAAAAAGCCTGAAAGCACAAACTAATGTAGTAACAAAGGAGATTTTGGCTACCAGTTTTGGATTTTTATTTAATAAATTCGCCGCTGCCCCCTTGTTGTAATACTTTGTTATTATGATTTTTCCATTAAGAGCCTGTTTTTTTTTATCTAAATTTATATGCCTGTCCACATATTCCTTTAAAATATAATCTGCTATTACAATTCCAAATATTATGCCTATTATTATCAATTGACAGCTCCTCTGTTTATTATTACCGGACCTCCGGTATTTTCCACATATTCCCTGGTAATTATTACTTTACCAATATTGTCATCCTTTGGGATTTCAAACATTATATCCAGCATAAATTCTTCTATTATGGCACGAAGGGCTCTGGCTCCCATTTTCTTTTCAAGGGCCTTTTTAGAGATTGCCTTTAAGGCATCCTCTTCAAATTCAAGTCCTACCTCGTCCATTTCAAGAAGTTTTTTGTATTGTTTGATAATTGCATTTTTTGGCTCTTTTAATATCTGAACCATCATTTCTTCTGTAAGGGCATCTAAAGTATATATTACAGGAAGTCGGCCTAAAAACTCCGGAATCATTCCAAAATTTCTCAGGTCTTTTACGGTTACCTGTCTTAAAAGGTTTTCTTCGTTATCATATTTGTCTTTTAAATCTGCCTGAAATCCCATGGAAGATTGCTTGTTTAAACGCTCTTTTATAATGTCTTCAAGTCCCGGGAAAGCTCCTCCACAAATAAACAGTATATCTTTTGTGTTTACTGTTGTAAGAGGTGCCATGGCATTTTTAGAGCTGGCTCCTACAGGAACTTCTATTTCACTTCCTTCTAAAAGTTTTAACATACCCTGCTGAACGGACTCACCACTGACATCTCTTTGATTTGTATTTTTTTTCTTAGCAATTTTATCAATTTCATCAATAAAGATAATTCCCTGTTCTGCCTTTTCCACATCATTATCAGCTGCCGCTAAAAGCTTGGAAACAACGCTTTCTATATCATCTCCTATATAGCCGGCCTCAGTAAGAGAGGTAGCATCTGTGATGGCAAGGGGCACATCTAAAAGTTTTGCCAGGGTCTTTACAAGATAAGTCTTTCCACTTCCTGTAGGTCCTATCATAAGCATATTTGATTTTTCTATATCTACATCTATGTTTTTTTCGCCATTGGCTACTCGCTTATAGTGGTTGTAAACCGCTACAGAAATAACTTTTTTGGCATGTTCCTGACCTATAACATATTCATCAAGGCTTTCCTTTATTTTATGAGGCTTTGGAACCTGTTTTATATCAAATCTCGGCTTGATTTTTTCATTTTCTTTTTTCTTTTTTATTTTTTGACGCTTTGAAACCGGATTTATCAGGTCGTTTATACCGAAAAATCCCATATTAGGCATATCCTTTAATAAAGCATCATAATTTAAACTTCCGGAATTCATGCTGTCAAAAGTTTTTTGCATACAATCCTGGCAAATACATATATTATTAGGAATGTGAACCATCTTACCGGCTTTACTCTCCGGTCGTCTACATATATAGCATATTTCTTCGTATTCATCTTCCTTTTTATCTTCTTGTTTATCTTCATCTAAAATGAAATCTTCCTCTAAATCTTTATTACCCGACATTATTTACCTCTTTCTACTTTCACAATAAATCTTATATAAATATAATCATATTTTTGCATATAAGAATACTTTTTACAAGTTAAATCTCCAAAAGGGAATTAACAATGCATTAGCACTACTAATTCCCTTAAAAATCATTTATGAATAATTTTTCTTATATATTATTGTTTTTCACTGGACTCTGAATATTTACCAAGAGTAACTTTTACAGTCTTTTGCTGATAATATCCATTTTTTGAAACCAATACATCAAGTTTTACTTCATCACCGGATTTGCATTTTGCAATTACCTCTTTTAATTCGGACATGGTAGTTATTTCTTTTCCATCAATTCCAACTATGATATCTCCTTTTGAAATACCTGCCTTATCTGCTGCCTGTCCTTCTACAACATTGGCAACATATATTCCTTCCGGCATGCTATATTGACTTGCCATGCTTTCATTTATATCTATTCCGGAAATACCAAGATATGCCTGTCCTTCTTTTAAACTGTTATCTGATGTTGTATTTTTTCCTTCATTTTTAATTATTTCATCAATTATAGGTTTTGCAGTATCCATTGGAATTGCATATCCCATGCCTTCTACCTGTGTTGAAGAATACTTGGCTGAATTAATACCGATTAATTTTCCATCTTCATCAAGTAAAGCTCCACCGCTATTTCCAGGATTTATGGCTGCGTCTGTCTGAATAAGCTTATTGGTAATGTTTTCTACAGTTACTTCTCTATCTAGGGCACTTATTATACCTGTAGTAACTGACTGCCCATAACCTAAGGCATTTCCAATGGCAATGGCTTTTTCACCTACTTTTAAGTCTGAAGAACTTCCAATGGTTGCCACTGAAATTTTCTTTAATGTGGATGAGGATAAATCACTCTTTTTTACGGAAACCACTGCAAGGTCATTATCTGAATCGGTTCCCACTACTGTTACTTCTGCGTTGGTATCATCTACAAAGGTAGCTGAAATTGAAGTTGCCCCTGATACTACATGGTTGTTGGTTACTATATAATATTTTTCATCAGTTTCTTTAATAATTACTCCGGAACCAACTGAAAGTGCCTCATCTGAACCTCCAAAGAAGTTGTTAGCTGACTGCTCGGTGCAGGAAATAGCCACTACTGAAGGCATAACCTTGTCTACTATTGCTGAAACATCTGAAAAAGATGTATTTTGTGTAACAACGCTTTCATCTGAGGTTATAACAGCACTTGTAGATGTGGCATCATCATTTGTTGAACCTGTTGAAGAAGACTGCTCATTAGAAGTAGTACTTTTGGCAAGATACCTTGCGCCTTCAAAACTTCCTGCAAAAACAAGTGCGAATATTGCTACATATGCACCTATTTTTAAAACTATCTTTCCTCCTTTTCCAAGCTTAAATGGTTTCTTTGGCGGTTTTGGAGAAGAAGGATTTTCTTCGCCATAGTTTCTGCCATAGGTATAATAATTTGTATTGGCATTTTGTCCCTGTGTCATGTCAGGATTTTGTCCGTAATTGTAATTTTCCTGATTTGGATTTGTATTATAGCTGCCCTGGGACTGGTTATTCATATTTGTATTATAGCTACCCTGGGATTGATTATTCACATTTGTATAATATTGGTTTTGATTACTGTTAGTTCCTGCCTGGTCGTTATTTATATAAAACTGACTATATTTTTCATGATTAGGAACTGTTTCTTTTTCAATATTTACAGGATTTACATTGTTATTAGCATCATCATTAACAATGTTTTCACCGGTATTTTGAGTATTGGCATCATTTAACTGGTTTTGCGGGGAATCTTTAAGTACAAAATTTACTCTTCCTTCTTCATTAGAAAGAGTTGTTGTTACTTCTTTATTTTCCTGTCCGTTTTTTAATTCATTTTCATCATGCATTTTATTTTACCTCCATTATTTATTAGAGTGTTTGTTTCCTTGTCAATGTAGGTACATGATAACAAGCTTTTGTGTATAAACTGTGTCTGAAATGTGCCATAAAGTGAATTGTTAATGTGCAATTTTTGTCTTTTTAAGTGAAATATTTTTTATCTGTGGAACAGATTTGGCAGAGTTTTTTGGGAAGTTTTTTATATATTTTTCCTGCCTTATATCCAACATATTTCATACCGCTATGATAGATTAATGCTATTAACAGATGAGGCTTTCCTTTTTTAAGAAGATATTTCATGGTGGATAAAACCATTTTTACACCTTCCCCTTCTGACTTTAGATTAGCAAAAATCTCAGGATGATCGGCATGGGTAACTCCAATGTCAAAATTTCTGTGAAACTGTTGGATACCTGTATAATTATGAGAATGTATTACCTTTGCATCGGCATTATAATATATTGCCCCACCGGCATTTATAATTTTGTTGGCAAAAATCATATCCTCTGCAAATATTGCATTTTGTGGAAATCCACCTAATCTGTCATATATTTTTTTCCTGTAAGCAGCACAGACATTGGAACAAAATATTGTCTTTATACCATATTTTTCAAAATCATCTTTTGTTCTTACATGAGATTTATCAGGATAATTAAATGACCGGGTGTATTTTTCTATAAGGCGACAGTCTTTTCTAGGAAGCTGTCTTGCATATACTGCCCATACTCTACCGTCACTAAAAGGTTTTATCATATTTTCCACAAGATATTTATCCATGCAAATTGCATCCTGAGTCATGCAAATTACAATATCCCCCTCTGACATTTTAACGGCCATGTCCCTGGTTTTTCCATGGTCAAATTCTTCCTTTTTTATATGTTTTACATATATCTTATCTGACAGGGACTCGATTGATTTGTCCCAGTATTTTTCCTCTGTATTAATTAAAATATACCTATTAACAGCATATGACTGCCCCAAAAGAGCAGCCATAGTTTCTTTAAATTCTTTATTCGCTTTGTAAACAGGTATAATGATGTCTACTTTTAAATCATTATTCATTATTTTTTACCCTTAATTTGTACCTTCTGTACTTCCTTCGGAAGTTGTATCTTCAGTAGAAGTTGTATTTGCCGGTGTTTCTCTTTCTGTAGCTGAATTTGCAGAAGCTGTATTACTTTCTTCAGAAGCACCTACACCTTCTGTTACATTTGCATCTTCTCTGGAATATCCTGTAGCAGTAACAATTTCACCATCAATTTTTCTGACTGTTTCAGATACTGAATACTGACTGTCCGGATAAAGAAATGCATGAAGCTCTTCAACATTTTCCACTAAGCCTAAAGGAATTACACAATCTCCCGGACCACTTACTTTCTTTGTTTTCTTTTCAAACGGAAATCCTGTAGTTGCTTCAACTTTGAAATTAGTAAGGTTTGTGGCAAGGCCTAAAATTTCTGTTGCGGAAAGGCTTGTTGCTACTTGTGGAAGTACTGTATCCACAATACTGTTTAAAGTACCAAGATTTGCTGATTTAGCAGCTTCTACCATTTTTTCAAGAACAATTCTTTGTCTTTCTGTTCTCTTATAATCTGTAGAATATTTATCATTGGTATCATAACGAATTCTTGCATAGGATACTGCATGAAGTCCATCTAAATGTACAAGTCCTGTCTCCATTATTGCAGGAGTATCAAGTCCTGTAATTTGAGAGGTTTCTACTGCATATCCGTTTATATAATTTCTTTCACTTTCTGTGATTTCAACATCTATTCCTCCTAAAAGGTCAATAGTGTTTGCTACGGCTGAAAAGTCTACAGCAACAAAATCATCTACATCTAAATCAAGATTTATGTTTAACATACTGTTTGCTTCTGTAGGACCGCCATAAGAATAAGCCCAGCTGGCTTTCGCGTATTCTAATTCATCATCATCTGTTGTAGCTGTATATAAATATGTATCCCTGAATACAGATGCTACTCTAACAGCCTTTGTTTTATTGTTTATGCTGGCAATCATTATACAGTCGCTTCGATTACCTTCACCTAAGTCTCCAGCGGATCTTGAGTCTAATCCATATAGAGCAATGGTTGTATAATCCTTTGAGCTTTCATCTGTAAGGTCTTCATTTTTTTTGACTTCTTCTTTCTTGTATTCAACTGTTCCTAATTTATTATACTTGGAAACCAAAAAAACTCCCGCTAGCAAAAACAACAAAGCAACCACTTCAACAGCAATTATTATTCTGCGCCTTTTTCTTTTTAACTGCTTCCTACTTAATTTCTTTTTTTCTGACATAGTATTTCCTTTCACCACCAAATTATTTTTTATACTAAGTATTTTGTTAAAAATAAAATATCACATACTAGTAAGCATTTTTATTAACAAATCCTTTAAATATTGTTAAGAATAATATTTTGAAGTCCAAACCAAGGGTCCAATTTTCAATGTAATACAAATCATGTTCGATTCGTTTTATTATGGAGGTGTCTCCCCTAAAGCCGTTTACCTGTGCCCAACCTGTCATTCCGGGACGAACCTGATGTTTTATCATATATCTAGGTATTTCTTCCCTGAATTTTTCAACAAATAAAGGTCTTTCAGGTCTTGGCCCCACCAGACTCATTTCTCCCTTTAATACATTTATTATCTGGGGCAGTTCATCTATACTGGTTTTTCTAATGAATTTGCCTATTGGAGTAACCCGGGGGTCATTTTTCACAGTCCAGGCTTTCTTTTCTTCTTTTTCAGGCTGTACTTCCATGGATCTGAACTTATACATTTTAAAAGGTCTGTTTCTAAGTCCTACCCTTTCTTGTTTGTATATTAATGGTCCCTTGGAAGTAGTCTTTATTAAAATGGCTGTAATAAGCATCACCGGCGAAAAAACTATCAGACTGGCCAGAGCGCCTACTATATCCATAACTCTTTTTATAAATTGATTAAAGCCGATACTCAATGGTATGTGCCTGATATTTATTACAGGAAGTCCCAATAAATCTTCAGTGTATGGCTTTGTTGGAATAATCTTGTTGTAATCCGGTATAAACTTTGTATGAAGGCCGGATTTTTCACACATGGCAACTATGGATTCCAACTTATCATATTGTTTTATGCTTAATGTTATGGCTATTTCATTAAGATGTGCACTATTGCTTTTAAGAATATAGACAAGGTTGTCTATCCTTCCAAGAACTTTTATTCCTTTGTAAACAAGACCACTTTCTATATCATCATCAAGAACCCCTCTTATGATATAACCCCATTGGGGGTTTGCCTGTATTCTGTCTATGTATTCCTCTGCTGCCCTACTGTATCCTATTAGAAGTATGTATTTTATGTTTTTTCCGTCACGACGCATTTTCTTTAAAACTTCTCTGAATACATTTCTGGCGAAAGTATCCAAAAATACGTTAAAGCAGAAAAACTGTACTAACATGTATCTCGAAAAGTCAAGCTGCCTGATTCCATATAGTACTACTATAAATACTAAAATACCAACTATATTTGCCTTTAAGATATTTGCAAATTCTTGTCGTCTGCCTCTTATATTTGAATGATTATCATATAAATCAAAGGCATAATATAAAAGTAAATATCCGGGCAATATAAAAACCAACGCAAAAAAATAAGTCTGCATTGGCAGTCTACCTATCGATATATTGGCGAAACTTAATTTAAATTTTAAATAATAAGCGCAAGCGTAGGAAAATGCTATTATTATCGCATCTACAAACAAGTGAATCCTGTTAAAAACTTTCTGGCTATCCTCTACCAAAATTCCACCCTATTTAACCCTTACTAGTTTCCTATTTTTCATAAACATTTTTATAATACTATAGAAATGTTTAATTGGCAACAAAAAGCATATTTAAAATAATCAATTAACCTGCAATTCTTCTTATTATATTAACATATAATTCCAATTGAATTTTTAAGTAATTCTTTATATTTTTTGAAGAAAAAGGAAATTTTTTCTTTTTTTTACATAATCCTATGCCTTCTATGGTTCCCTTAAGACATGATTTTAAAAAGCCAAGCTTTGTATAAAAGATTAGCTTAATAAAATAACCGGTAAACAAAAGGGGCATATTTATTATGTATTGTAAAAAAGGCATGTTTTTATATGCGGTATAAATATTATTTCTAACAGAATATCTGATTTTGAAATCGTTATATTTTGAGCCGCTGCTAGCTGAGCCTACATGAAGCACTTTTGCCTTTAAGGCAAGGGTGTTTTTGTATCCTAAAATCTTTGCACGATAGCCTATATCCACATCTTCTAAATAACAAAAATGTTCTTCGTCAAAATACCCTGTTTTTTCCATCAATTCTTTATTATAAATAACTGCCCCACCACAAGAGGAAAATATCTTTTTACCGTTTTTAAGTTTCATTTCATTAATATTTTTTCCTTTTTCTCTGGCAAAAGCCCAGCCTAAAGCGTTGTAATAGTCTCCTGCATCATCAATTATTTCTTTTTCCTGATAGGAAAGCATTAAAGCCTGGGATGAAAATATTTTTTTTGAGCGTCTTATTTCATTTAATAATTCCCTTACAAATCTTTTAAAGACTATTGTATCGTTATTAAGTAATATAACATATTTTGTTTTTGAGGCTTTTATTCCTTCATTTACAGCCCTGGCAAAGCCATAATTTTCTTTTAATTTTAAAAGCTTTACTTTTGGAAACTCTTTTTCTATTATTTCTCTACTATTGTCTGTTGAACCGTTATCCACTACTATGGTGTGAAATTCTTTAAACTCCTGCTTTTCAAGAGATTTCAGACAATCAGCAATATATTTTTCTCCATTGTAATTTGGTACTACAACTGTCACCTGTGTCATACATAACCTCCAAGACGATGATCCCAGTTTTTTAAGGAAAGATTTTTATTATAATAAGGGTCTCCATCCTTAATGTAATCCATCCATCT
This sequence comes from Acetitomaculum ruminis DSM 5522, assembly GCF_900112085.1. Classification (GTDB taxonomy): domain Bacteria; phylum Bacillota; class Clostridia; order Lachnospirales; family Lachnospiraceae; genus Acetitomaculum; species Acetitomaculum ruminis. The sequence continues at coordinate 51,123 of NZ_FOJY01000010.1, read as the reverse complement.
GTCTTCCATAAATATTGTTTCATGTAAAAATCTGTTTCTGTCTTTAAAACTTATATCAAGTCCCCTGGTTTTTGATTCGTAATGAAATCCTTCTACAGAAGGCTCACAGATGTTGAAATATCCGGCTTTCACAAGTTTCAGACAAAAATCCACATCATTAAAGGCTACTGCAAGTTTTTCTTCAAAACCTTTTACTTCATTAAATTTTTTTCGAGATACCATAAGACAGGCTGCGGTAACAGCACTTACATTTGAAGTAAATATTGCCTTGTTTAAATATGTAGCTTCATCTTTTTCATAACCTTGAAAAGCATGTCCTGCCACACCGGCTTTGGTCATTATTACTCCGTCATGCTGAATGGTATTATCGGGATAATATAATCTTGCTCCCACAGCACCGCTTTTTTCCTTTTGGGCATGACCTAAAAGCCTTTCTATCCAGTCTTTTGTTATAAGTTCCACATCATTATTTAAAAAGATGAGATATTCACCTCTTGATTTTCTGACGGCATAATTATTAATAGCTGAATAATTAAAGGCTTTTTTCCATCTGATAAGTCTTATTTTTTCTCTGTCTTTAATCCTCTTATAGTAATCAAAGGTCTGCTTTTTCTCACTGTTGTTTTCCACTATAATTATTTCTATATTTTCATAAGTAGACTTTCTAATGGAGGAAAGGCATTTTTCAAGCATATCCGGATGGTCTTTGTTAGGGATTATAATTGATACCAGTGGATTACCTTCTATTTCGTATTTTATATTGTAAAACCCTTTATAATCAGAAGGCTTTACATTAACATTTTTTCCGATTCTTTTAAAATGTTCCTCTAAGGCTTTTATTTCTGCCTTTTCATCTATATACCTGATATAACTGTGATAAATCATATTAGGAAGATGTCCTACCTCTTTCATTCCTTCTTTTTCAAATATTCTTAAATTTAATTCGTAGGATTCCGGTATGTGTCCACAATCATCAATTATTTCCATTAACAAATCTGTTCTTAATACAATGGAATTTTGTATATAATTGGTGCAATTTAGCAAATCAGGACTGTATGCAATTTTAAAATAGGGATTTAAATGATGCATTTTATTGTCTTTGATTTTGTAATGGTCATTGTCGGTATAAACTGCCTTAATGGGGTTTTTCTGTAAAAAATCTGCCACTTCCATAAGAAAGTCTTTACCTAAAATATCTCCGGTTTCAACAATGAGACAATACTGACCCTTTATTTTTTTCTTTAAATCATCATCATCTGCATACAAAATATCAAAGTTTTTATATCTTTGCCTAAGAATAGAGGAAACTGTTGTATCCAACAGTTCCTCTTTATATTTATAATCATTTTTTATGAGAATATTAAAAGCTATGCTTTCAGAAACTTCTATTTTCTCTCTTTTTTTTCTATTTTTTTTGTACCACTTTTCGTAATCTAAGGGAATACTGTTTTCAAATTTATCACGAAACATCCTTACAAACTCTGTAGTGCCATAAAATCTGTAATATCTCATGGCCTTCCAGATTTTATCGTAAGAAAGATATTTAAGATATCTGGTAAATTCCATACTAATTTTCCTCTAAATACTCTTTTATTGCATCTTTCCAATGTGCATAGGTGTGATTGGTTGTAAGTTTAAACATATAATTTTCCAAAACTGAATACTCCGGACGCTTTACCGGTGATGGGTATTGGTCTGAGGTTATATGATTAACTTTTGTATTTTTTGATTTTAATCTAAATATTTCTTGTGTAAATTCTGCCCAGTTACAGCTTCCTTCACAGGTACCATGAAATGTTCCATAATTATCCGTGTCAATAAGGGCTGCTATTGAAAGAGCCAGTTCTTTAGCACTGGTAGGTGAACCTGTCTGGTCACATACTACACTTACTTCATCATGGCTTTCACTAAGCTTAAGCATGGTTTTTACAAAGTTTTTTCCATCTCCATAAAGCCATGCGGTTCTGACTATAAAATGTTTTTTTGCAAATTCTTTTACAAAATTCTCCCCTGCAAGCTTGGTTTTTCCATACATTCCCTGAGGATTTACCTGGTCAAATTCTGTATAGGGATTACTTCTTAATTTTCCATCAAAAACATAATCCGTTGAAACATGCATAAGTTTTGCATCAACCTCAGTAGCAGCAATGCTTAAATTTCTAGGGCCCAAAGCATTTGCCTTATAAGCTGCATCTATTTCTGTTTCACAGGCATCAACGGCTGTAAAGGCAGCACAATTTATAATAACATCAGGTTTTTCACTCTTTATTCTTTCCATAACTTCATCTATATTGGAAATATCAAGATCACCCATATCTGTATTTACCAGCTGGTAATCGGTATTTTGTGAATATAAGTTGTTGATAGCCTTTCCTAACTGACCGTTACAGCCTGTAATAAATAATTTTTTTGCCATTTTTATTCTCCTAATCCGTTTTCAACTAAGTTTATAATGGTTTCTAAAGCCTTTTCTTCATCTTCTCCTTCACAAACCAGTTCAATCTCATCCCCGCTTTTTACACAAGCTCCCAATACACTTAAAACACTTTTTGCATTGGCATGATAGGTTTTATGAATAAATGAAATTTTGGATTTAAATTCCTGGGATTTTTCACACAACATCCCTGCCGGCCTTAAGTGCAATCCTGTGGGATTTTTTACTATTACCTTCTGACTAACCATTTTTCTCTCCTCTTTCCGCTTTTCCCCAAATAAGCAGTTAAATACTTTCTTATTAACTTTTATCAACCAGTGCTTGTTTTACTGTCACTCTCAGTCTTGTTTTCACTGTTTTGAGTAGTGTCTTTTTTTTCGGTGGAAGTTTTATCATCGCTTTCTGTGTCTGAATTTTCTGTTGCCTTTGATAACACTATGGTAGTGGTTATGGGACTGGTTTTTATATCATCCGGACACTCAAAGTTTATTTCCACCTCGTAAGTTCCTTCTTCTTTAAATTCAGAAAGATCCACACTGGCTTTAATATCATCAGAATTTACCACTAAAACATCATCGTTGTTTATCTGTAACACAACATTAATGTTATCTGATGAAAATTCAGCATGTAAAGAGCTGTCTAAATTTTTTAACTGGATATCTTTTGTGGCCAAAGATACTCTGGCGGTTCGTTTTGATTTTATCTCAACCGTAACTGCAACATTACTGCTTTCCATGTCTGAAATAGTCGCTCCGGCAGGAAGATATTGAGTAAGATCAATAACCGTGGTTACATCATCCGTGGCAGATGAAAGATCAATGGCATCGGAAGGTATTACTATCTCTTTCAGTTCTTTCATAACATCTGCCGTACCACTTATCTCAACCATGCTTGGTTCCAGTGTAACATCACCGACTTCATATCCGTCTAATATATTGGAAGAAGGTGTATATGATATTTTCACCTTTTTATTTTCCAGTATTTCCACCAAGGTATGTACTGTGGAAACATCAAAACTTATATTTTCACTGTTAATCTGATTTCCTGCGGCATCTAATGCATAAGGTGTAAGCTGATAATCAAGACTTGAGGAAGCTCCACTTACTTCAATGTCAATAACAACTTTTGATATGGTATCTACAACTGATTCTGCACCTGATACCGTCAGGGTATTAGGAGAAAGGGTAATATCACCAACTCCATATCCTGTTTCTACAGTTCCTACTACATTAGTATTAACAGGAAACTGCTTTTTTTCCAGTTCTTCTATATTTACTTTGAGATTATTGGTTTTTTGCGTAATTTCTGATATCTGCTTGGCATATCTGGTGGCCGTGACATTAATGGGAACGATATTCAATGAAAGATTTATCTCGCTCATATCCGCACTGGCATAAAAATCACTATAGGAAAGAGAATCCAATACGCTCCTTTTAGCCTTTACCACAATAGTTACATAATTACTTTCATCAAGTACTTCATATACTTCACCATTTTCCGTAATGGTTTCACTGTTTAAAATCTCTACAGGAATATTTGCAAAGGTTCTTGTAGAAACGGGATCGTTTAAATTTAATACAATAAGCCAAAGAAGTATAGCAGATGCAACTGATAATATTTTTAAGCCTATGTTATTTGTCAGTTTTTTCAGCATTCCATGACCTTCCTTTCAATATCATACGCTTTTTTCTTCTATTTTCATCAACTACTCTGCTTTGAAAGCTTGAAAGCTTAGCTTTTAATGATTCCATGTCAATTTTTCCATATAAAATCCCGTCTTCTGCTATGGAAACCATACCGGTCTCTTCTGAAACCACAATCGTTATGGAATCGCTGACTTCGCTGACTCCTAAAGCTGCCCTATGTCTTGTTCCCAGTGACTTGCTGATTTCAAGATTGTCTGACAAAGGCAGATAACAGGTAGCAGAAACAATTCTGTCTTCTCTGACTATAATGGCTCCGTCATGTAAAGGTGTATTATGCTCAAAGATATTAAGCAATAACTGGCTTGATATGGCTGAATCAATTTCTATTCCGGTTCTAACGAATTCATCTAGCTGTGTATCCTTTTCGACAACTATCAAGGCACCTGTTTTAACTTTGGCCATTTCAAAAACTGCCTTTGCTATCTCATTTTTTGTCTTGTCAGAAAATCTTTTTTCTCCCAGTTTAATAGTATCTATGTTAAAAATAGAGGTAATAAAATTTTTCCTTCCCAATCTTTCAAGGGCCTGTCTTAACTCTGGCTGAAAAACCACCACTATAGCTATAATACCTACATTTAAGGTCTTTTCCCCCAGCCATAGAATGGTCTCCATCTTAAATAAAGCTGCAATAGAAATAAATACAACTACAACTCCAATTCCCTTTAAAAGATTCCATGCTCTGGTTTTTTTTACAAAAAGAAGAACCTGATATAAAAGAAATGATATAATCAATATTTCAATTACGTCTGTAACTGTTACCTTTGGAAGTGCAAGCAGGTTGCCTACACGCATTATAAGGTTTTCGAGATTCCCCATTTATTTCCTTCCTTTTAATTTTTATAATGTTCATCCATTGCCTGTCTGATAATTTCTTCGTACTCTTTGTTTTCATCGAAATCTGCTATTTCTCCCGCAGATTTTTCCCTGGAATTAATGGTTTTTACTTTCTTATCAGGAGCTGCAAGTTTCTTCTTTGAAACTGCTTTTACATAATAGTAGTAATTGTCATCTTCAAATTCTACATGCTCAACTCTAGAATAGTCTCCCGAATAATTAAAAAATAAAACCGCAAATCCTAAAATCAATGCTGAAATATTGCCTATGGCAAGAGATACAATATCTATGTCAACATTTACCAGTACCCCTCCAAGTAAAGGGCCTATTAAAAGAACAAGAATACCTGCAACTATGGCTATGGTCCATGCATTGTCAAGAAAGCTTTTCCTGATAAGATATACAATAAGTGTGCATAACACAAAAGTTATCATCATTACAAGCATTGTCTTATTTTCAAAAATCTGGTTAGCGATATAACCTATCTTTTCAATCATTGAGTCATCATGAACATTCTGGATAGTGGTGGCATTTTTAGAAATGTAATTTAAAACATAATAAATTATCACTCCGCTCCCTACCGGAAGAATGCTTAGACTACTGCCTAAAAGTCCCATTATTACAGGTACCGCCATTCCTATCTTTATATTCATAAGTACAACGGTTAAAACTGCCACATAGAGCTCTTTTCTGTTAAATCTTGCACATACTAACCATAATAAAAGTATTAAAAGAGCCGGAACAATGGCAATCTCCTTTGAAAAAGCGATAAGGTTTACTATAACCAGTCCGTAAAGAGTTAAAGCCATGAAATCCTGGGGAAGAAAAGCGCAAATAAATGCAAAAAACAGTGCCACTATTATATTATTTACCTTTTCAAAATATCCAAGATTCATATTAATAAGCATTAATGCCGCAAATGTAAGTATAAATTTAAAAATCGGCACTAAAATAAATTTGTACTTGGCATAAAAATCATTGACGTATGTCTTAAAAATCAAGCTTGATTCCAATAAACGCCCCTCCATTCGAATAATTTGTGTTAGTCATTTCCAGACTACAACTATTCCTTTGCTTTATAGCTGTCAGCAAGTTTTTTCAGACATTTTTGATATCTTGATGACATTCTTGTAGCTTCCTGATATCTGTCAGATGCAATTTTGTAAGTTACAATCTCACAAACAATAAGAAACAGAAAATAGAGCATAATAACAGCTATACCGCCTCCTGTTATAAGGGATATATCAAAATTATCAAATATATACTCCATTTTACAAAGGAAAAATAGAAGAAGCGCAATGCCAAAGGCAAAAACAGAAAAAATGAAGGTAAATATCATGTTCAATCCTATATAATCTCTTCGCCTGTATTCACAAACAGCAAGACTTTCTTTTCCTTCTTTGTTTTGTTCAATAGCCTCCATGGAAACCATAAGTCTCACCTTGTTTTTGTTTATCATTACACCCTCCGTAAGATGCACTTTTTTAAGTACATTAATATTTAATCATTTGGATTATATTATATCATAACAATAAGTTAAATAAAAGTAATATAAGCCACAACCATAAATATTATATCATCTATTTACAGCTGTAGCTTATATTTTTAATCATTTTTATAAAGAAAAATGAATTTTTATCTATTTAAGAATCTCATGGCATCTCTTGTAGATGTCATCTTCTTTCTGTCCTTCTTTGGTGCATCCGGTTTTGCAATTGCAGCATTAAGACCATTTTTCATTTCATCCTTACAGTTTTTACAATATCTTCCTGTAAGAATCTTAGCACCACAGTTTTCACATTCCAAAGCAACCGGCGAATCTTTATCAAAGGATAATCTTTCTTCTCTGACCCACTGCTTAATCTGGTTTACAGATACATCACATTCTTCTGCGATTACTGCCAATTCGGATTTAGGTTTCTTCCTAATGTAATCTCTTACTTCGTGAAATTTATCTTCTAATTGTTTAATGCAGGCCGGGCATAATCTCGGACCACTTACATAGTTAAATAATTTTCCACAGGTTTTACAATTTTTTACTTCCATAATAGTTACCTCCATTTTATATGTTACCAATACAGATTGATAAACAAAATATCTTCTTTATTCCAAATTTTTTTAGTGCCTGGGATGCTTCATCCATAGTTGCACCGGTAGTGTATATGTCATCTAGCAAAAGTACCCTGGTATAATAACATGCTTCATCATATACCTCAAATGCTGATTTCATATTTTTTCTGCGTTCCAGATAATTTAACTCTTTTTGAGCAATAGTTTTTTTATTTCTGAACAGTAAGTCATTTCTGACAGGAATCGACAGTTTCTTTCCCAGCCCAAAAGCGATTTTTTCTGTCTGGTTAAAACCTCGTTTTCTTCGTCTGTCTTCATGAACAGGGATAGGTATAATAACATCTACCCTTAAGCTTTCTATCCACCTGCCATACAAATTCATTACTTCATATATATAGAAATCGGCAAAAAATCTCTGATTTTTATACTTATATTTATATATTGATTCTCTGACGGCCCCCTTATAGGTAAAAACAGCCTTTTGCTGAATAAATTCGTGATTATATTTTTTACAATCACTACAATACTCTTCATCTGAAGAAATTAATTGTTTACCGCATTTTTTGCAAACCGGTTCTTCAACATATTCAATTTCTCTTTTGCAGTTTTTACACACATAAAGTTCATTTTCCAAAACTTTTCCACACATGGTACAGGTTTTGGGGAATAAAATGTTCTTTAAAATTTCACAACTTCCTTTCTATCCTAACAAATGATTCTTTATAATCTGACAAATTTTTCTAAAACATTAATAAATAATCAATTAAAATTTTCTATTGATTTTATCTCTGTTATTCTATCCTTTAAACCGCTGTATCTATGTTTTTCACTGACATTATCTACCATGTCGTAAAAAACATTTTCATCTCCCACTAAAATTACACAGCGTTTTGCCCTGGTTATGGCAGTATAAATCAAATTTCTGTTCATAAGCATCCTGGGTCCGTTTAATAATGGTATAATTACCGCCGGATACTCACTTCCCTGGGATTTGTGAATAGTTATAGCATAAGCATGTTCTATTTCATTAAGGTTTTTAAAACTATAGGATACTTCTTTTTTATCATCAAACTCTATAAGCATCTCTCCTGCGAATTCGTTGATTTCCTTTATAATTCCCATATCACCGTTAAAAATCCCCATGCCTGATTCCACCGGGATATTGTATTTACCTTTTATCTCCCACTCCAGCTGATAATTATTTTTTATCTGCATCACCTTATCACCTTCTCTGAAGATTTTACCGTTATATTCTTTTTGTTTTTTATTATCTTCAAGAGGATTAAGGTATTCTTGCAAGACCTGGTTTAATCTGTCCACTCCCAAAACACCCTTTCTCATAGGGGATAATATCTGTATGTCAAAGGGCTCTGCCTCTACATATTTTGGCAATTTGTTTAGTAAAAGCTGAAGCATTACACTTATTATTACATCGGCATTGTATCTTTTTAAGAAAAAGAAATCCTTGCTTTTATTATCAAGAACTATTTCCTCTGACTCGTTTATTTTATGAGCATTTATGACAATATCACTTTCCATCGCCTGTCTGAATATCTTTTTTAAGGTAATTACTTTAAAGGCTTTTGAAGCAATTAAATCTTTTAGTACGCTTCCAGGACCCACAGAAGGAAGCTGGTTTGCATCTCCTGTAAATATCAGCCTTGTGCCTTTGGCTGTTGCCTTTAAAATTGCATTCATAAGGGGAATATCCACCATGGACATCTCATCTATTATTATTACATCTGCCTCTATCGGATATTCTTCATTCCTGCCAAAATTCTCCCTGCTGGCATTGTCTTCTATTCCTCCTGATAATTCCAGCATTCTGTGTATGGTTTTTGCCTCTTTTTTCGTGGCTTCATTCATTCTTTTAGCTGCCCTGCCTGTAGGTGCCGCCAAAACTATATCAAGGCTCATTCTTTCAAAGCAACCTATTATGGTATTTATAGTGGTGGTTTTTCCTGTTCCAGGGCCGCCGGTTATTATTAATACCTCGTAGGAAAATGCCGCCTCAACTGCTGCAAGTTGATCCTCGTCAAGGACAATATCTGACTCTTTTTGTGCATATTCTATTATCTTTTTCATCTGCTTTTTGTCTATGTCATAATTGGCATTTAAAGCCAGCAAATTGGAAGCTATGGCCTGTTCCATGTGATAATATTTTGAAAGAAATACTGCCTGGTCTTCATCAAATGTTTTTATTATTACTTTTCTGTCTATGGCAAGGTCCATTATGCATCTTTCTATTTCTTCCCCCAAAACCCCCAATATTTCCTCAGCCTTTGAGACAAGTAGTGTTTTTGGTAAACAGGTATGTCCATCCAGACTTGCCAAAGATAAGGTATATATCAATCCGCTTCTTATCCTGTAATCTGAGTCTGTTTTTATGCCTGATTTTTTAGCAATTTCATCTACCGTCCTAAAACCCACACCTGATATGTCATCAGCTATTTTATAAGGGTTTTCTTTTATTATTTTGTATATGCCATCCTGGTATTTGTCGTAGATTTTTGTAGCAAGATTCATGGATATGCCATATTCTCCCAAAAAAATCATGGCTCTTCTTAATCCGAAACGCTCACAAAACTGACTTGAGATATCTGCCGCCATTCTGTTACTGATTCCCTTAACTTTTGCCAGACACTCCGGTTCTTCTTCTAAGATTCTTAAGGTATCTTCCTTAAATTTATCCACTATTCTTTTGGCAAGAGTGGGCCCGATGCCTTTTACAGCTCCTGAGCCTAAGTATTTCAAAAGGGCTGTTTCAGTGGCGGGTACTGCAATTTCATAAGAATCCATTCTAAACTGATCACCATATATCTGATGCTTTATGTATTCTCCTTTTGCAATAATATACTCTCCCTCACTGATATAGGAAAAACAGCCGACCAATGTCGACTGTTCATCATTATCATCTAAAATTTTACAAACAGTATATCCGTTCTCATCATTTCTGAAAACTATATGTTCTATATATCCACTTATTGAATTATTATACGTCATAATTTCTTTTCATTTGCTGATAAAGGGTCTGTGCCAGTCCAAGACTGTTTTGTTTTGCTGCAAGGTTTGAGTATTCTTTAATCAGACTATCCTTTGAATAGTCATACAGTGATGATGCATATGTGGAAGTTTCTTCACTTCTTGGAATACTTTTTTCCATTTCTTTAAAAATCTGCTCCAAAAAATAAGCTTCAAACCCTCTGCATGCACCCATTAGCTCATCGTCTTTAGACTTTGACAAATCCTTTGATAAAGTGTTTGACAAAGAAGTATTGGAGGCGTTTTCTATAGTGTTTGTTACATTACCTAATAAACTGCTTATTGAGTCCATTTAAATACCTCCTATCTTCTAAGATTATTTGCTGTATTTAACATATCATCTGCTGCCTGAATAGCTTTTGAGTTCATCTCATAAGCTCTTTGGGCAACTATAAGATTTACCATTTCGTCAGCTACCTGAACATTGGAATTTTCGAGATAGCCCTGTTTTATGGAACTTATAATAAGTCCCGGTGTTGTAGCTTCGTTCATGGCTTCTCCCGAAGCATCTGTTACTTCATATATAGTTCCCGGTAATTTCTTTAATCCTGCCGGATTACTAAACTGGAAAAGACCGATTTGTATATTTAAATCTGTAATACTGCCATCATTATTTTTCAGATAAAATGAACCGTCCCTGTCAGCAACCAATGCGCTGGATTTCATATCTGCCGGAAAACTTATTATATTTCCCTGAGTGTCAAGTACAGGATGTCCATCTGAATCGGTAAGAAGCATCCCCTGATTTCCCACTGCAAGTCCAAAGTTTCCATTTCTGGTATAATAAGTTTCTCCATTCTCGCCTCTTATTGCAAAGAATCCTCTTCCTTCAATAGCAAATGCAGTATCATTTTCTGAGTCGATTAAAGAACCCTGGGTAAAATAGGATGTTATGGACGCAGTCCTTGAGCCTAACCCCACCTGGGCATCAATTGGCTTTCTGGCGCCGTTTGCAGTAGTAGTTGGCGATTGTATGGTTTGATATAAAAGTGATTTAAACTCTGCTTTTTCTGTTTTATATCCTACTGTATTAACATTAGCTATATTATTTGATATTGTATCTACATTTGTCTGCTGTGAAATCATTCCTGATGCTGCAGACCAAAGTGCTCTCATCATAAATACCACCTCCTGGCTTTGAATAAAAAGAATTATTCAAGGCTTAACTATTTCAACTTACTTTTCATATTATCATCTTGTTATTATAATGCTCCAACTGAATTAACAGCTTTATCAAGGGTCTCGTCAATGGTGGTTATTACCTTTTGATTTGTTTCATAGGCTCTTGTAAGCTGAATCATATCTACCATTTCAGAAACAACATTAATATTTGATCTTTCCAGATTTCCCTGATCAATTCTGGCATTGGAATCGATAACTGTAGCACCTGCCACCGGCTGATACATATTTTCTCCGTATTTTTCCAGATAATTATAATCAGCAAAATCTATAAGTCCAATAGTTCCAACAAGATTTCCATTTTGATAAATTTCTCCCGATGATTCTATGGTTGTATCTAAAGCCGTATCAAGACGAATAGCCCCTTGTGGAATGCCATTTACAACATTTCCATTAGAAGAAAGCGCTGCATCACGGTTTAGTACGAAATCACCGTCTTTTGTAACCAAATAACCTTCTTTTGTAAGTGTGAACGCACCGTCACGGGTGTATTTAATTGATGACTGTCCTGCTTTGTTTGTAAAGGACACAGCAAAAAATCCATTTCCATCTATAGCTAAATCATAGGTATTGTCCGTAACTTCATAAGCTCCCTGAGAATAATCTCTATAGGTCTGACCTATCTTTGTTCCCAGACTGATATCTCCAATACCTTTAGCCAGATTATAATCAGATGAATCCTTTATCTTAACGGCAAGAACCTCATCAAAAGCAATTTGAGTGGTTCCCTCCTTTTTAAAACCTGTAGTATCTGCATTAGCCAGATTATTGGTTAATACATCCATTTTTTTCATCTGATAAATCATTCCGGTGTATGCTGTATATAGTCCCTTTACCATATGCCGTTCTCCCTTTAAATCAAAGACTTGTTAAAATCTGTTTTTATTTTCTTTCTTCATGGGCTCCGCCGCCGAATAAGAATTCAACGCACTTACCTGTTCCAATTGCAACACAAGTCATAGGATCATCAGCTGTTATGGTATTAATACCTGTTTTTGATTCTATTAATTCTTCCAAACCTCTAAGTAAAGCTCCACCACCGGTTAGAACAATTCCTCTGTCTGCAACATCTGCTGCAAGTTCCGGAGGTGTTTTTTCCAATACACTATGAACAGATTCAACAATCTGTAATGTGGATTCTCTTAAAGCTTCCTCTGTCTCTTCTGAACTAACAGTAACAGTTTTCGGAAGTCCTGTGACAAGATTACGTCCTCTTACATCTAATGTATCGGCTTCTGCGCGTGGAAAACAAGACCCAATTTTAATTTTAATATTTTCTGCGGTTCTTTCACCTATAAGGAGATTATGTTTTTTACGCATATAACGAACTATAGCCTCATCAAAATCGTCTCCTGCTATCTTTATAGAGGTGCTGACTACTGTACCTCCAAGAGATATAACTGCAATATCTGTAGTACCTCCACCTATATCTACAATCATATTTCCACAAGGTTTTACTATATCAATACCTGCTCCTATGGCAGCTGCTATAGGCTCTTCTATAATCATTACCTCTCTGGCTCCTGCCTGGTAGGTAGCATCCTCAACTGCTTTCTTTTCTACTTCAGTAACTCCACTTGGTACGCATACACTGATACGCGGCTTTCTAAAGCTTCTTTTTCCTACTGCTTTTTGAATAAAATGTCTTAACATTTTTTCAGTAACAGTATAGTCAGAAATAACTCCCTGACGAAGTGGTCTTACCGCTACTATATTTCCCGGAGTTCTACCAAGCATAAGTCTTGCTTCTTCTCCAATAGCTCTTATCTTATTCGTGTCTCTGTCAAAGGCTACTACTGAGGGTTCTTTTAATACTACGCCCTTGCCTTTTATATAAACTAAAATACTCGCTGTACCTAAATCGATTCCAATATCCGGTGCTAACATTTTGTTCCCCTTTCTGGACACCGGGAATAATATATTTCCCGTTTCTTCTTATTATGTATTTTATTTTTTCCAATTGATAAAAAGCCTGTTTTTTGTCGGGCTTTTCAGGTCAATTAGCTTTTTTAGACCTGCTTTTTTATATAAATCTTCATAAAGAGTCTATAATACATAATTATATACAAATCTTAAATAATTTTAAAGTTTTTTTTAATCTTTATCAAAAATGATTATGTCTTTGCCACATTTCCCTGATTTTTTGTTACTTGTGCAGATTTGGCACCTTATCAGGTTCATTCTGTACTTTTTATATTTTTTTTATTTTTTCGACATATTTATATCATTATTACCATTTATATTGTAGGAGTACTAGCTAGCAAGCTAATATAGTTTTTCATAACTCAGCAAGTTAGGCACGTAGGTGTCTAGCTTGCACTCCCCAAAGATTATCCGCGTAAGCGGTTTTTTTTTGTATAAAAATCATTTTTTACGAAGTAACTTACTTACCGATAATCCTATATAATTTAGTGATATAAAATTAAATTATCCGGGGATCCTTACTTTATTTTGCTCACTTAGTTTATACTTATAATAAATGCTCTAAACTTATGGCCTAAGTTTAGAGCATTTTTGTTACTTTTCTTTGTAAGATTTTAAGAAGTCATGCTTTCCCTTTTTAGATGAATAAACCCTTATTTCACAATTTTTTGGCTTTGGACGCCATTTTATTTTATTTTTTTTATCTTCCAGATATCCGCATAAGGCTCTTATTATCCCGCCATGGCAAACGACTAGAACATTGTCATATTCCTTTTTTTCCAGTTCTTTTAAAAAAGAATGACTTCTTTTAACCATGGAAGAAACCGTCTCAACAGTATCCGGAGCAGGAAATATTTCAGGTAATGCCCAATATAAAGTCATGGCTACTCCCATTTTATGATAATTTTTCAAATCATATTTTCCAAAGTCCGTCTCAATAATCCTGTCATCTACAATGATATCCTTTATATCTACATTTCCAATAATGGAAGCTGTAAGGAGTGCTCTTTTTAAAGGACTGGCATAAACTGCATCAAACTTTATATCTCCTATAAGTTTTCTGGCTTTTTTAGCCTGGTTTATGCCGGTTTCATTTAAAGGTTCATCCACCCTTCCCTGCATAAGTTCTTTCTTATTCAGATTGGTTTGTCCGTGTCTGCATATCCAGATTTTCAATTATTTTCTACCTGCCTTTTTTAAAATCTTATCTATAAAGTATCCTGTATAGGACTTTTTAACTTTAGAAACTTCTTCCGGAGTACCCTTTGCTATTACACATCCTCCACCGTCACCGCCTTCAGGTCCCATGTCTATAATGTAGTCGGCATTTTTTATAACATCAAGATTGTGTTCTATTACTACTACGGTATTTCCCTGTTGGGTAAGTCTTTGTAGTATGGTTACAAGTTTGTTTACATCATCAAAATGTAAGCCGGTAGTAGGCTCATCCAGAATGTAAATTGTATTTCCGGTACTTCTTTTACTTAACTCGCTGGCCAACTTAATTCTTTGGGCTTCACCACCTGAAAGCTGGGTGGAAGGCTGCCCTAATTTTATGTAGGAAAGTCCTACATCGTAAAGAGTCTGTATCTTTCTATGTAACAGCGGAACATTTTCAAAGAATTTCAAAGCTTCTTCCACTGTCATGTCAAGGACATCATAAATGCTTTTACCCTTGTATTTTACTTCTAAGGTCTCCCTGTTATAGCGTTTTCCATGGCATACCTCACAAGGAACATATACATCAGGCAAAAAATGCATTTCTATCTTTATAATACCGTCTCCACTGCAGGCCTCACATCGTCCACCCTTCACATTAAAACTAAATCTTCCTTTTCCGTATCCTCTTGATTTTGCATCAACTGTCTGGGCAAAGAGATTTCTAATGGTATCAAACACTCCGGTGTAAGTAGCAGGATTGGAACGGGGAGTTCTTCCAATAGGTGACTGGTCTATGTTTATTACTTTGTCAAGCTGTTCTATTCCTTCTATTTCTTTGTGATTTCCCGGTATATATCTTGACCTGTTAAGTTTTTTAGCTAAAGATTTATACAATATTTCATTAATTAAAGAGCTTTTTCCAGAGCCGGAAACCCCTGTTACACAGGTAAAAACCTTTAAAGGAATATCCACATCTATATCTTTAAGATTATTTTCCTTAGCACCTTTTATTTTTAACCATCCATTAGGAATTCTTCTTGTTTCAGGAATAGGTACAAAGAGTTTTCCACTTAAATAAGCACCTGTAATGGAATCAGGATTTTCCATGATTTCATAAGCAGTTCCCTGAGCCACTAGTTTTCCACCATGAGAACCTGCTCCCGGGCCTATATCTATAATATTGTCCGCTGCAAACATGGTATCTTCATCATGTTCCACCACAATAAGGGTATTTCCCAAATCCTTAAGGGATTTTAAGGTATTTAAAAGCTTTTCATTATCCCTTTGGTGAAGGCCTATACTTGGTTCGTCGAGAATATATACCACTCCCACAAGACCTGATCCAATCTGGGTTGCAAGTCTTATACGCTGGGCTTCTCCTCCTGATAGGGTTCCTGTGGCTCTTGAAAGAGAAAGATAATCCAGTCCCACATCCAAAAGGAATTTTATTCTGGCTTTTATTTCTTTTAAAATTTGTTCACCGATAAAAAGCTGCTGTTTAGTAAGCTTTAAATCATTCAAAAATTCATAGAGATTATTAACAGATAATTCTGTCATTTCATAAATATTTTTATCCGCTATTGTAACAGCCAGAGACTCTTTTTTTAAACGCTGTCCGTTACAGCATTTACAAGGAGTAATTCGCATATAAGTCTCATACTCCTGCTTAGTGGCATCAGAAGCAGTTTCCCTGTATCTTCTGTTGACATTTGCAATAAGCCCCTCAAAGGCTATGTCATATACTCCCTGGCCTCTCTGTCCCTTATAATGTACCTCAACTTTTTTTCCGTTTGTTCCATAGATAAGTATGTCATGAATATCCTTTGGATAATCCTTAAAAGGAGTTTCAAGACTAAAACCATATTCATCAGACAAGGCTTTCAAAGTACTATAGGTATAGCTTTTTTTATCATTACAAGACTGCCATCCAAGAACAACAATGCAGCCCTCCATAATACTTAAGGATTTGTCCGGAATCATAAGATCTTCATCAAATTCCATCTTATAACCTAAGCCATAACACTCAGGGCAAGCCCCGAAGGGATTATTAAAGGAAAAGCTTCTTGGTTCTACTTCGTCAATGCTTATACCACAGTCATTGCAGGCAAAATTTTGACTAAAGTTTATAGCTTCTTTTCCTATGACATCCACAATAGCCATGCCGCCTGATAATTTCAAGGCATTTTCCAAAGAATCCGTAAGACGCTTTTCCAGGCCTTCTTTTATAACAAGTCTGTCTATTACTATCTCAATATTATGTTTTTTGTTTTTATCCAGAGTTATTTCTTCACTTAGTTCATACATGTCCCCATCTGCCATGACTCTGACATAACCACTTTTTTTCGCCTGTTCTAAAAGCTTAACATGGGTACCTTTTCTTCCTCTGACAACAGGAGATAAAACCTGAATTTTGGTCCTTTCGGGAAGTGCCATAACCTGGTCTACCATTTCATCAACTGTCTGCTTTTTAATTTCTTTTTTGCATTTTGGACAATGGGGTATACCGATTCTTGCATATAAAAGTCTTAAATAATCATAGATTTCAGTAACTGTCCCTACTGTAGATCGGGGATTTCTGTTTGTGGACTTCTGGTCAATGGAAACCGCCGGCGAAAGACCTTCTATTTTTTCAACATCCGGTTTTTCCATTCTTCCAAGAAACATTCTGGCGTAGGAAGAAAGGGATTCCATATATCTTCTTTGGCCTTCTGCATAAACCGTGTCAAAAGCCAAAGAAGACTTTCCGGAACCGCTAAGACCTGTCAGCACAACAAATTCATCCCTTGGTATATCCACATCTATATTTTTAAGATTATGCTCTTTTGCCCCTTTTATTTTTATAAATCTTCTTTTATCTCTTTCTATCATTTTCTCTTTCCTGTCAAATAATCTGAATATTTTTTATTTTTCCTTTTCACAATCCAAAAGATTTTTCTTAAGTTCTATCATCTTATCCCTAAGCATAGCGGCATTTTCAAAATCCAGATTAGCTGCTGCTTTTTTCATCTGTTTTTCAATGTCTTTAATCAATTTCTTAAGTTCGTCTGCATCCATACTTTCAGGATCCTTTTTAAATTTGTATTCCTCTTTTGCAACTTTTTTGGAGATACTAATTAAATCCCTTACGGATTTTTTAATGGTGGTCGGTGTGATACCATGAGCATCATTATAGGCTTTTTGAAGCTTCCTACGGCGTTTGGTTTCATCAATGGCTGCTTTCATGGAGTCAGTAATTGTATCGGCATACATGATAACATGCCCTTCACTGTTTCTTGCAGCTCTTCCAACTGTCTGTATAAGTGAAGTCTCGGAACGAAGAAATCCTTCTTTATCAGCATCCAAAATAATAACCAGGGTAATTTCCGGAATATCAAGACCTTCTCTAAGTAAATTTATACCCACCAATACATCAAAAACATCCAGTCGCATATCCCTTATTATCTCGGCTCTTTCAAGGGTATCTATATCAGAATGCAGATATTTTACCCTGATTCCTGCCTCTGTCAGGTAATCCGTTAAATCTTCTGCCATTTTTTTGGTAAGAGTGGTTATAAGTATTTTATTGTGTTTTGCTGTTTCTTTATTTATCTCCCCTAAAAGGTCATCAATCTGTCCTTTTACAGGTCTTACATCTATATCCGGATCCAGTAAACCTGTAGGGCGAATAATCTGCTCGGCTCTTAAAAGCTCATGTTCTTTTTCGTATTTTGAAGGAGTTGCGGAAACAAAAAGCATCTGGTCGATTTTTCCTTCAAATTCTTCAAAATTCAAAGGTCTGTTATCAAGAGCCGAAGGAAGCCTGAAACCAAAATCTACCAGAGTAGTTTTTCTGGAGCGGTCACCGGCATACATTCCCCCTACCTGAGGGATTGTTATGTGGGATTCATCCACTATAATAAGAAAATCATCCGGAAAATAGTCGATAAGAGTAGCAGGCGGCTGGCCTTTTTTCATACCGGTAAGATGTCTGGAGTAATTTTCTATTCCGGAGCAAAAGCCGGTTTCCTTAAGCATTTCCATATCAAAGTTTGTGCGTTCTGCAATTCTTTGAGCCTCAATTAATTTATCCTCTGATTTAAAAAATCTAACCTGTTCCTCCATCTCTTTTTCTATTTCTACTACTGCCTTGTTTATCTTTTCCTGTTCTACAACATAGTGGGAGGCAGGGAATATGGCAACATGGGTTAAAAGACATTTAATCTCCCCTGTAAGTACATCAATCTGGGTTATTTTTTCGATTTCATCTCCGAAAAATTCTATTCTGTAGGCAGTTTCAGAATAATTGGCAGGAATAATCTCCACAACATCTCCCCTTACTCTGAAGGTTCCACGAGAAAAATCCATATCACTTCTGGTATATTGAATGTCTACCAGTTTTTTTATAACATCATCTCTGTCAATAATCATGCCGGGACGAAGTGATACCATCATTTTTTCGTAGTCTATAGGTGAACCTAGGCCATAAATACAAGAAACACTGGAAATAATGATAACATCTTTTCTTTCTATAAGGGAAGCCGTGGCTGAAAGCCTTAATTTATCTATTTCTTCGTTAATGGAAGAATCCTTTGCAATGTAAGTATCAGTAGAGGGTACATAGGCTTCCGGCTGATAATAATCATAATAAGAGACAAAGTATTCAACTGCATTTTCAGGGAAAAACTCTTTAAATTCCGAATAAAGCTGACCTGCCAGAGTTTTATTATGAGAAATAATAAGTGTAGGCTTTTGAATCTGCTCTATAATATTAGCCATAGTAAAGGTCTTTCCGGAACCTGTAACCCCCAAAAGAGTCTGAAACTGATTTCCTTCTTTAAACCCCCTTACCAGTTCTTCAATAGCTCTTGGCTGGTCCCCTGTAGGTTTATAAGAAGAATGAAGTTTAAACTTTTTATCTTCAAACTGCAAAACAAATACCTCCTGTATATATAAGCTGACTCAAAGAATGAAATTTTCATAATTGTCTGTATTATTTAAAAATAACCCTTTCCCAATTAAGAAAGGGTTTAACAGTTAAATGTATGTTCGTCTGACAAAACAATGATATCATATTGATTAAGCAAAGTCAAACATCAGTTTGCTTTTATAACATCATTAAAAAACTATTTTTATTCTTGTTCCAAGTCCTTCTCTTGAAAGAATTTCAAAATGTCCTTTATGCTTGTCAATTATCCATTTTGCAATGGAAAGTCCCAGTCCCGTTCCGGAATAATTTCTTGCTTCATCAGACCTGAAAAATCTTTCAAACATGTGCTCCACATCATTTTCTGCCATACCGATTCCGGAATCCTGAACCATTATATAGGTGTTATTTTCCTCGTCATTTCCCAAGGCAAATATAATTTCGTCACCTTTATTTGTATATTTGGCAGCATTATCCGTAAGTATTCTTACCGCCTGCTTAAGCATGGTAGGGTCGGCTTTTATTGTATATTCCTCCTTTGGCTTAAAATAATGATAAATATGTTCCTCATCAATAAGAACCGATTCTTCATATATTTCTTCCATCAGATTATTTAAAGACATTTCTTCAAAATTAAGCCTGTTTCTTCCGCTATCTCCCCTTGCCAGAAATAACAGCTGCTCAACTAAAGTTTTCATATGCTTAGATTCATGCTTTATGGCATTTATAGACTCATCAAGAACACTTTCATCCTCTTTGCCCCACCTGTCAAGCATATTTACATAACCTTCGATAACGGCTATAGGAGTTCTAAGCTCGTGAGAAGCATCATTTACAAATCTCGCCTGCTGCTTGTAGCTGTCTCTCATTCTAATAAGAAGATTGTTCATAGCTGCCTCTATTCCTTCTAAATCTTCATCATGAAATGATATTTCATCTGAATCTGTCGGCTTAATATTTGCAATTGCCTCCTCAATTTTCTGGTATTTTTCATCTGAAAAAGTAAGTTTTGATATTTCATCAATTTTTAATGCCATTTCATTTATAGGTTTAAGAATATTTCTGATTTTTTTGCCTTCTTTGTTAAATCCCAAAAGAGCCAGAATAAGCTGTATTATAAAAATACCTAAAACCACTGATGCCAGAAAAAAGACCGGATAATACAGGTAAGTTGCATAGATTATTTTTCCCTTAAAATCCTTTACATAATATACCAGATTAGAAATTGAAAATTCTTTTGAATTATCAGTCTTTTTAAAGCTCTTAACATCAATACTTTCAAGGGGATTATCATATTCTTTTACGGATTTTTCAACCAGAACAACCCCCCTTTTTAAATTATCAAAACCCCCCTTGTTTTTCATTAATTCCTGGTTGGCAAGCCATAAGCCCAAAATAATAAAGAAAAACAGTATATCTGTAAAAAGATACATAAAAAATCTTTTAAATGCCCAATGCCTGTGCAGTCTGCCAACAATGGAGCGCATTTTTTTATCTCCGCTTTTATTAGTCATAATCTTTCCTAACTTCCTGATTTGATAACATAACCCACACCTCTTACGGTGTGAATCATTTTTACACCAAAAGTTTCATCTATCTTGCTTCTTAAAAACCTTATATACACATCCACAACATTGGTTTCGCCAATATAGTCGTAGCCACAGACCTTTTCTAAAAGAGTATCTCTTGACAAAACAATATCCATATTTTCAAGAAGGGTTTTTAACATCATAAATTCCCTATTGGTAAGTGTGATTTCCTGGCCGTCAAATTTTACTTCGTGTTTTTTTTCGTTTAAAACCAGTTTATCCCATAAAAGTTCCCCATCATCTTTAGCAGTTTCTTCTATTTTATTAGTATTATGTAATTTTCCATAGAGTTTTAAAACAACTCTTATTCTTGCCAATAATTCTTCTATGGCAAAGGGTTTTGTAATATAATCTGCTGCCCCTGCGTCAAGACCTGTAACCTTGTCCATAACCGCATCCCTGGCAGTTAAAAGGATAACCGGTGGCAGGCTTCCTTCAGGCTTATCATGCTGGACGCGTCTTAAAACCTCTAATCCATTTAATCCGGGAAGCATTATATCAAGAAGAATAAGATCATAATCATTTTCCATTATCAAAGAATATGCACTTCTCCCGTCAAAAGTCTTGGTTACGATATAGGATTCGTGCATAAGCTCCAGTTCTATAAATCTTGCAAGTTTTTCCTCATCTTCTACTATTAAAATATGATATTGCATTTTACACTCCTTTATTATTTTATGTCTTTCTTCTTTCTTTTTTTAAGATAATAAAGAAAAAACATCCCTTATAGTTTCTTAAGATATCTTTTTCTATCTTAAAAAGCAAGCCTATAAGGGATATTTTAACCTTCATCCGGTACTTAACAGATATTTTTTTCAAAAATTTCTAAATTAAAGTTTGTTGTATTCGTCTTTAACTTTGTCAGCTATATCATTAGCCTTTCCCATTACTTCATTAACCTTTTCAAGATCTTCCTTTCCCACAAATGAATAGTGGCAGTCAAAGAATAATGAAATAACCATGATTAAAAATATTAAGTGCCATCCAAATAACAAAGCTACTGCAAAAAGCCAAACCGGCACTTTAAGAATTTCTTCTCCATGACGGGTAACTTCAAGAAAGTTTTCCTTACCAAATTTACATATTTTTCTAAATAATCTTCCCATTTTACATCCTACACCTTCACTTGCTCTTCTGTTTTGATATTCGATTTTTTCTTTAACATCCCAGTATTCGTCATGTTTATTAAAGTCTGTGGTGTAGCTTTCTTTTTTAGGGCCTTTGGCTTTTCCTTCCTTTTCAAGAAAAACCATGGCATCTAAAATATCCCAATTGCATTGTTCCAAAGCTGCCTTAGCTTCTTCATAGGTTACATTTGCTCTTTCTCTTAATTTTTCAACTTTTTCAAACTGTTCCATCATACATACCTCTTTCTTTTTTAAAATTTTGTTTTCGTGTTGTTGATGGATATATAATAGCAATGCTTTCTAAAAGCATCTTTTAAGGAAGATTAAAATCAGATTAAAAAACAAATTTTTTTAAAGATGTTTTTTTAACTTTTCCAAAAGCTTATTAATGTCTATTGGTTTTCCCAAATGATCATTCATACCGGCTTTAATACATTTTTCCACATCTTTATCATATGCATCTGCTGTCATGGCAATTATTGGAATATTTTTAATATCTTTTCTTTTAAAATATCTGATGGCCTTAGTGGCCTCAAATCCGTTCATTACAGGCATCCTAAGATCCATTAAAACCAAATCATAGTAGCCTTCTTTGGAATTTTCCAAAATTTCCACACCCTCTTTTCCATTATTGGCAGAAGTAACATGCATACCGTTTTTTTTCAGCATAATTGTGGCAATTTCAGCATTAATAGGATTGTCTTCACATAAAAGTATTCTTTTTCCAAAAAGTATTTTTACTCTATTATCAACTTTTGATTCTTTATGAGCTTCAATGGTTTTTGAGGATATTTTCATAGGATACTCAATTGTAAACTTCGTTCCCTTTTCTAATTTGCTTTCTACTTTTATAGAACCTTTTTGTAGCTGTACAAGTTTTTTTACAATGGAAAGACCTAGACCGGATCCACCTATAGTAGCGGTTTTCCCGGTTCTTTCCTGGGTATAAGGTTCAAATATATTTGGCAAAAATTCCTTTGAAATACCCACGCCATTATCTATGATTTCTATGTGGCTTTTTAACATATCCCTCTCTTTTTCATAAAAAAACCTAAAGATTATTTTTCCACCATCCTCTGTAAATTTAACGGAATTGGACAAAACATTCAAGATGATTTTTTCAAATCTTAAAACATCTAAAATCACACAGTTTTCCTCAAATTTTTCATTATGTTCAAAAACAAATTCAATATTTTTTGACTCCATCTGAGGCATAATGGTATTGATTATTCCATCAAGCACCTCTTTTAAATCGGCATCAACAGGCTTAAAATCTTCTGTTCCCCTTTCTATCTTTGAAAAATCCAAAGTATCATTAATAAGCCTTAAAAGATTTTCTCCAGATCTTTTTATTTTCACTATATAATCCTTTAAAACATCTGGATTCTCCTCCTCTAAAGCAAGCTGGGTATAACCGATGATTCCATTTAAAGGAGTTCTCATGTCATGACTGACATTGGAAATAAAATCCGTTTTCATCTGTGTAGCCTTTTTAGCCTGACTTAGAGCGTTTTTTAATTCTTCCTCATGTTTTTTTTCTTCTATAAAAGCTGAAGTAATATCAGAACCGATAATTAATAAAATATTTCGTTTTTTATCAAGATAACTGTATTGTATCTGTTTTTTAAACAATTGTCCGTCTTTAATAATGGTAAAGGTAAATAAATATTTTCCAAATTTATTTAAATGTTCTGTTACTTTTTCAACACTAATTTCTTTTTTGACTCTGATTGCATCTTCAGAAACCGGTTCAAAATACTCCAAACATTTATTTATATCTTCTCCTTGTAAAACATCTTCCTTTACAACCTCTTCAAAATCCTTGCTTTTTATTTTGTATTCCAAAGTAGAGGATACACAGTCAAGGATTGCTACATAATCAAATGCTTCGTTAGAAATGTGTTTTAAAATATTATCCGTTATTTTCTTGTCATTTGTATCCTCAATATAGATATATGCACTTACTTCATCATTAAAGACTTTTCTTTGAAGATTTATGAAAATAGTCACCCATCTTATCATTTTATTGGCATTTTCTATGTGAAAATTAAATAACACCTCCGTTTGACCGGATTCAAATTTCCTTAAAAGATATTCTTCACATAATACTCTTTTGGCAACTTCTGTTTCATCCTTGTAATAAATCATGTTTCGAATACTTTCTAAAAATTCCGTAACTGAAGTGGTTTTAATATTATCTTCAAGATACTTATTTGAAAAATGACCTTCTTCACATTCATTCTTAGTAAGATTAAGGCAATATTTTAACATGGAGCTTGGATTTATATCCATACTGGTTAAAATATTGTTCAATTTAAAATTCTTTTTTATTTCAGAAGTAATATTTACACTAAAACCGTAGGACATTGAAGGATTTCCATCCATATCCAAAACGGTGTAATAGGTAACTCTCTTGCAGATTCTTTCACCTACAAGCTCCTTATTAAGCCAGAGAACCCTGCTTGTCATTTCCTTGCCTTCAAAAATATCATCATACAGCTCCAAAAAAGCTTCTCTGGAATCTTTATCAATATAGTCTAAAATGGAATAGGGTACATCTTCTATTATTTTACCCATATGTAAAACTTCGTTAGCACTACAATAGTCGAAATCGTCTATATAAATAGTAAAATAATGAGGATCATATCTCCAGGTGACAATACCACTTTTTTCTGCAATCAGTTCAAAAAATTTACCCTTTATCTCTTGATTTCTTAACAATGTTTTCATCATACATCATCCTTGTTTTTATCCCTTTTTAACAATTAACCCATCTATTTTCTTCTTATACATCAAAAGTTCTATCCAATAACATAATTCATTCTACCTCCTATTAAATTTGTAATAATATTCTTTTTTTGCCTTAAAAAAATTCATTCTTTTTTATTATATCATATTTATTTATAGTTAATACAATAATATGACAGAAAATTCCCCGGCAATTTCTTTATCTGAAATAAACCGGGGAATTAAAACTATGTTAATCTTCTTATCCTAGTTTTTCTATTTTGAAGCTTTTACCTTTACAACACTTGAATAAGCAGAATATACTTTCTTCTTATTAACAGTTGTATAGCTTCTTACCTTAACACTATAAGTAGTTCCTTTAGTAAGATTTGTTAAAGTAACTGAATTTGTATTTTTCTTAATTACTACCGTTTTTGTTACTTTCTCTTTTACTTTTTTAGTTTTGCCTTTTACTTTTTTCGTTTTAGTTACCTGATATTCGTAAGTAACTTCATATCCTGATGCACTATTGTTTTTAACAAAGGTTACATTTATTTTTTTGCCCTTAAGAGCCTTTGCTTTTACAGATGTAACTTTAGAAAGCACTGTAACTGATTTTGAATCAGATGTTGAAGCTTGATAATTACTGTTTTTCGGATTAGCTATTACTCTTACCTTTACAGTTCCATTGGCATTTTTAATTGTATAAGAAGTCTTACTTGTTGTAGTAACATTAGACCATTTTTTACCCTTATATTGCTGTATTGTATAATTGTTAGCATTTGTTACAGCCTTGTAACTAACCTGTATATTATTATTTACTGCTTTTAAGTTTACACTTGCCTTTTTAAGACTTGCTTTTGTAATCTTAAATGAAACGCTCTTACTTCCGGTGTAATTTCCTTTACCTTTAATTGTAACAGTAGCTGTACCGGCATTGGTGTTGTTCTTATAACTGAGAGTATAATCTATATCCTCTACTAACTCGATTTCATTTCCATTTTCATTTTCATAACATATATACTCAAATTCAGGCTTTATAGCTTTTCCTGTATATGTATATGTAGATTTTTCTAATTCATATGCCAAATCTAAATCACTTAAATTGGCTGCAACTATTTCAAAACTTGATGTAACATCACCCTGGTAATCTCCGATACCTGATACAGTAACTGTGGCTGTTCCAACTTCTACATTATCCTCATAGGTAACATCATAATCTTCACCTAAGGCTAATTCTCTATCATCTTCATCAGCTGTTAAATCTGAATTACTATACAAAACCATTACATCCGGAGTAATTTCATCACCGTTATAGGTATAGGTAACACCATAATCGGCATACCATCCCTCATATTTCATCAAAAATACCTCTGTATTTCCATCATTCAATTCAAAATACTCTGATGCCCACACACCTGCAGGTACACATGTAAGGGACAAAACCATTGCCATAAATAAAGCAGCTTTTGACTTAATTTTTTTCAAAATATTTTTGTTCATATTATTTCACTCGCCTTTCTAAAAAATATTTTCCGCAATCTGTTGAATGTAATATATCACAATTTTTGGTACAATGGTACTATATTTCATATAAAATCTGTTTTTTTATACTTTTTAAGTTTATATTTAGACTTTGTTTAAATTTGTAAAGCGGACATTCGGAATCCGCTTCGCTACTTCCTCATGAACGCAGTTGCACTTTGTGCCACCTGTCAGAAGGGGCTTTAACCCCTTCTGACACTAGTAAGCTTATACCCCCACTTAAAGCTTACGCTTTTAAAGCGGGGAATTGCTTACACTGCGTTCAAACAAAAGAACCAATTACATTACCTTAAAGTAAAATAACTGGTTCCAAATTATACTTATTTAATTTTAATCAGATGCCTGCTGCCATTAACAAGGCCATTAAAACCGCTGCTCTCGAAATCAGCCACCACAATTCATTGCCCTTAATAAAAGGTATCAGGCTTTTTATATTTGACTTTGGACAAATGTTGACGCATTTTTGACATTGAATGCAGCCTGCATTAACATTTTTTTCTTTAATATCACTTATTTCAAGATCTATAGGGCATTTTTTTAAACACGCCTTACAACCCTTCCTGCAATTTTGTCTATCTCTTAAAAGAGCAGTTACAGGCATAGCCGGAAGCAGTGAAAATACGGCTCCCATAGGACAAATAAATCTGCAAAAAAATCTTTCTTGCAATATCATCCCAATTATTATTAAAACAAGTAGTATAATTCCTAAAATATAGGCTTTAAGCTTAAAATTCCCGGCAGTTATCATTGAAAAAACATCCCAGGGACTATAGCCTCTTAGATTATCATATAGTTTTAAAAAACATAATGCACAAATTGCTATTAATATGACATATTTTAAATAATCCAATGCTTTTCTTATTTTTAAAGGTATCTGTGGAAGTTTTATTTTTATTTTTTTTGATACGAACTGTCCAATTTCATATAAGTAATCTCCAAAACTTCCAAATGCACAGGCATATCCGCAAAAAAATCTTCCAAAAACTACTGTGTAGGCACAAAGGGCAATAAGCGCCAGTAAAAATGAGGTTATTTCCAGCTTTTGTCCTGCACCGAGACTGTTAAAAATGTATTTTACTCCGGAAAAAGCAGATGTAAAAGCTGATGGCATGGTTACAAAAAATACTATCTGAATTATAAATCTTATTATTTTAGCTTTCTTTTTTTTCAGTTTTTTTAAAAAATTTCCCTTTGGATTTTTGATACTGCTATCCAAAATTACACCGCCTTACTTAGAGCATCTTTAGTCGCTTCTATAATACCCGTTGAACTAAAGGTGGCCCCACTTATAGTATCTACATCTGCAGATTGAGCTTCATAAATGTCTGATATTACATCACTTGCCATATTGTAGTAGGCATCATCTTCATTATCATGGGATAATACATTGATTTTTGAAATTTTTCCCTTTTTAATTACAACCTCTACTACTATATCTCCTCCAAAACCGCTTCCTTTTCCCTGATAATTTCCATCAGTATAGGAAGATTTTGATGAATTTTCTTTTTCAATAGCTTCTATTTTTGCCTTAATCTTAGCTGCTTTTACTTCATAATTTGCATAATATCCTCCAACAATATTGTTATATACCAGCAAAATCACTACAACCAAAATCAGATTGCTAAGTTTTATAAAAAACGATTTCATTATCTATCCTTTCAATATGATTATCAATTATTGTTCCCAGCCTGACTTAAGGCAGTAAAAATTCCTTCTATTAAAGCATTTGAAGAATAACTTGCACCTGAAACTATATCTATATCTCCCTCTTTAAGACCTGATATATCTTTAAAGTTTAAAAGATTTTCCTTTATACCCTCTAAGGCTGCATATAAATAAGCATCATTATCTTCTTCAAATATCTCATGTCCCCCTTCATACAAATCGCCATAGGCTTCAAGCTTTGTAATTCTATCACTTTCTATGGTTACCTTTAAATGTATCATGTAATCAAACTGGTCAAGCTTGTCCTTACAAATGACTGTAACATCATAACTTCCGTCTTTATAAACGCTTTCTTTTTCTTCCTGTGGCGGATTTTTAGCCAAAGTTAAAGCTTCATTTATGGCATTTATTACTCCGTTTGAACTGTAGGTTGCACCACTTACCACATCTACTTTTGTAGATTGAGCGCTTATTACTGCATTAGGAATTTTGGGCCAAACTTTGTTAAAGTACCTTTTTGTCTCCTGTCCCATGGAAATAAGATTGATTTTTGAAATTTTTCCACCAGCTATTTCTACACTAACCTGAATTTTGGCTGACTTGCTGTATCCTGTTGCACTACCTTCATACACTCCGTCATAGTAGGTTTCAGTTTCTTCTATAGGTTTTTCAGGTTCGTCAGGCTCATCAGGTTCATCAGGAACTTTAATTCCATTTACAGAATTTTCCAAAGCTTTTTTTACAGCCTCAATGATTCCATTGGAACTAAGGGTAGCACCACTTACCGTATCAACTTCAGCTTTCTGCTTTTCAATCATGTTATCTACGATTTTCCAGGCCTTATCAAAGAATAATTTTGTATCACCACCATTACTTACAAGATTTATGGCTGATATTTTATTATTTTCTATAATAACTCTTACTGTTATCTGACCGTTTTTATTGTAACCTGTCCCTTTTCCCTCGTAAGTACCGTTTTGGTAAACTACATCTGAAGGTGGATTATCCGGTTCATCAGGTTTGTCCGGTTTGTTATCATCATCGTCATCATCATTTTTGTTAATTCTTGCTTTTTTTAGGGCATCTTTTACTGCATTTATAATTCCGTTTGAACTATAGGTTGCTCCACTTACCACATCTACTTTTGTGCTTTGAGATTTTATAATTTCATTTATTACAGCTTTTGCCTTAGAAAAATATTCCGGTGTTTCTTCTGATGAATCAGTAACTTTTATCTTTTTAATAAGATGATTTTTAACTAACACGGATACACTTACATTTCCACCAAAGCCCTTTGCACTTCCTTCATAGGTTCCATCTTTGTAGGTGTAGTCATCATCATCTATATCAGGATCATCCGGTTTGTCTGGTTTATCCGGCTTATCCGGTTTTTCTGGTTTGTCCGGTTTATTATCATCATCGTCATTATCGTTTTTATTGATTCTTGCCTTTTTTAAGGCATCTTTTACTGCATTTATAATTCCGTTTGAACTATAGGTTGCTCCACTTACCACATCTACTTTTATGCTTTGAGACTTTATAATTTCATCTGTAACAGTCTTTGCTTTTTCAAAATATTCCGGCGTTTCATGGGAACAATCCGTAATATTAATTTTATTTATAAGATGATTTTTAACTACCACAGACACACTAACTGCTCCACCAAAGCCCTGGGCGCTTCCGGCATAAGTTCCGTCTTTGTAGGTATAGTCCTTGTCGTCGTCGTCATTATCCTTGGAATTATTATTCTGATTATTATTGTCAGAATTTTCTCCATTATTATCAATAACACCGCCATCTACAGCAGCCTGTGAAAGAGCATCTCTTACTGCCTCAATAAGTCCCTTTGAGCTAAAGGTTGCTCCGCTTACTGTATCAACATTAGTGGTCTGATTTGAAATAATATTATTAAGAAGGCTTTTTGCTTTATTAAAATAAGCATCATCATCCTGATAACTGATTATTTCTATATTGGAAATCTTCCCTTCAAGAATGGTCACTAAAACTTTTGTGGTTCCTCTAAAACCTTTTCCGCTTCCATAATAGCTACCATCCTTATAAGCTGCTGCCTCAGCCACCTTTTCAACACTGGCAGTAGCTGTAACTGCTCCTGCTGCAACCTGGCTTCCCTTTTCTCCTGTAAGAGCATTTTTTGTGGCATCAATGATACCATTGGAACTATAGGTGGCACCACTTACCACATCTACATCAAAGGACTGTGCCAAAATCATTTCATCTATAACTTTTTTTGCCCTGTTAAAAAATGCATCATCATCTGCATAACTTTTAATATTTATGGCTGTTATACTTTTATCCTTTACATCTACTGATACTGCTACTTCTCCCTTATAGCCGGTAGCTGTCCCTTCATAGGTTCCATCTTCCAAATCAAAATTTCCTTTTGTAAGACTTAATTTTTCCACTTTACCACCATCTTCTTCTTTGGTGGTTTCTGCCAATACCTTTGGTATGTCCGGAAGTTTAGGCGCTTTCCAGTTATATACCGTAACTGCGGCACAAGTTGCCAGGATAAAAGCCGGAAACAGTTGCAGGATAAGTTTAATCCTATCTTTCATTTTTTCTTACTCCTTTCTTAATATTATTCCCAAATCAGTTTTAATCTGCTTTTATAACATTTATCTCAAAGTCAGAGGTAAAAGCATCCGCTATGGGCTCTGTTACATATAGTTTTTTGTCATCTGTAAAAAGAACCATATCAAAGTCATTTTTATGTTCTTTCCAAAATTCTATTCCCTTATCAAGTCCCATTATAAATACGGAAGTTGAAAGTCCGTCTGCCAAAGTGCCATCCCTGCTGATAATGCTGACAGATGTCAGCCCTGAATTGGCAGGGTATCCCGTAGCCGGATCAATGATATGGTGATAAACTACACCGTCTTTTTCAAAGTATCTTTCGTATCCTCCGGAGGTTATTACCGCTGTATCTGCTGCTTCTAATACTCCAAGATAGCTTCCGTCCTTTGAAGGATTTTCTATTCCAACCCTCCAGTTACTTCCGTCTGTCTTTTTTCCGCATAAATGAACATTTCCTCCAAGGCTTACCAGTCCGCTTTCCACACCGTCTTCCTTAAAAATCTGCATAATCCTTCCTGAGGTATAACCCTTTGCAATACCTCCCAGGTCAATTTCCATGTTTTCTTTTGCAAAACTTAATGTATTGCTTTCAGAATCAAAGTTAATAGAGGAAGCATCCACCAGATTCAAAAGATTATTTAAAGTATCTTTATCCGGTACTTTAAAGTCTTTTGTTGGAAATCCCCATTCACACATTACGGGATAAATGGATATATCAAATATATGATTTGTCATTTTATATAATTCCAGCGAATAATTTAATAAATATGCCGTATCGTCAGAGACTACTCCTTTGCTGTTTTTATTTATCTTTGCAATTTCGCTGTCATCACTGCCTGTGGAAAGAAGCTTGTCAAGGCGTTCTATCTCCTTTGCGGCATCATCAACGGCCTTTTTTGCATTTTTACCATATGCGGTAACTGTCATATAGGTATCCATTGCAAAAATTTCCTGACTAACCGGCTGGGTATCATTTTCATTTGAATCATCATTTTGGGATTTGTTTACATTATCAGATACACTTCCCTCAGAATTTTTTTCTTTTTGACCATTTAAAGAGCATCCGCTTACTGTAAGACATACTAAAATAATTAAAAGGTATAATAATTTTTTCATTTTTCCCTGTTTCCTCCATACTATGTAAAAGACCTTTGCTTTCCATTTAAGGCCAGCTTTTTCTTTAAAAAATCTTTTATGTCTGTCCTATTACTTTAGACACATTACCTATTATATACGCAAAACACAAACAAATCAAAAACTATTTACAAAATCTGCAAAGGGGATTGCAAATATCTTAGACATAGCTCCTAAAATGCACCCTAGGTGTTTTTGGAAACGATTAGTCACCTCTAACCAGTCTGATATTAACATCTTTCTAACGAACATGTCAATGAAAGGCTTATATTGCTTATTGATAATATTAATCAGTTTTTTAAAGATGTTTTTTTCTATTATTTTTATGTTAAAAATAAAAAGCTTGTTTTATAATGTTCTTATCTATGTTATAATGCTTTGTCAACTGTTTTTAAAATTAATTTAAGAAAGGACGTTTTTCATGAAAATAGGTTTTGGCTGTGATCATGCAGCAGTAGAATTAAAAGATGAGCTATTAAAATATATGTCTGAGAAAGGATACGAATGTGTTGATTTCGGTTCAAAAAATCCGGAAGAAAAAGTTGATTATCCTTTAAAAGGTCAAGAAGTGGCAGAAAGCCTTATTGCCGGAGAAATCGATAAAGCAGTTTTAATATGCGGAACTGGAATAGGTATTTCTCTTTCAGCAAATAAGGTACCGGGTATCCGTGCAGCAGTCTGTTCCGAACCTTATTCTGCAAGATTAAGCGTAGAGCACAACAATGCAAATATTATTGCCATGGGTGCAAGAGTTGTGGGAAATGAACTGGCAAAAAGCATTCTGGACGCATTTTTCTCAGCCAGTTTTCAGGGTGGCCGTCATGAAAGACGCGTAAATCTTATAACTGATATTGAAAAAAAATATAATAAATAATCTTGGAGGAGAATATGTGGATTGCCAATGAATGGAAGGATTATGAAATTCTTGACACCGGTAATGGTGAAAAACTGGAACGCTGGGGAGATTATTTTCTTGTAAGACCTGATCCACAGGTAATCTGGAACACTCCACGGAATAATAAATTATGGAAAAAACCAAATGCTCATTATCACAGAAGCAAAAAAGGCGGCGGAGAATGGGAATTTTTTGACCTGCCTAAGCAGTGGAGCATTAATTATAAAGACCTTACCTTTAATTTAAAACCTTTCAGCTTTAAACATACAGGTCTCTTTCCTGAACAGGCCTGTAACTGGGACTGGTTTAGTAATCTCATTAAAAATGCAAACCGTCCCATAAAAGTTTTAAACCTCTTTGCCTATACTGGAGGAGCTACTTTAGCCGCTGCCAAAGCCGGTGCAAAAACTACTCATGTAGATGCTTCAAAAGGTATGGTAACCTGGGCAAAAGAAAATGCTTTATCATCAGATATACCAGAAGAAAATACCCGTTGGCTGGTAGATGATTGCATAAAATTTGTCCAAAGAGAAATAAGACGAGGAAACACCTATGACGGAATAATCATGGATCCGCCATCTTACGGTAGGGGTCCAAAAGGCGAAATATGGAAAATCGAGGATGCCATTCATCCCCTTATTGCCGATTGTGCAAAACTTTTAAGTCCAAATCCCCTGTTTTTCCTTATAAATTCCTATACCACAGGTTTATCCCCATCGGTTATGGCCTATATGGCCTCCATTGAGCTAAAAAATTATAATATACATGTGGCATCTGAAGAAATAGGTTTGCCGGTTAAGGAAAGTAATCTTTATCTTCCCTGCGGTGCTTCATGTCGCGTAACCTTTAGTTAGAAAGGACAAAGCTTTATGGAAGTAAAATTAAAAGACTTTTACAAAACATTAAAAATTAATTCTTATATTGTAATAAAATGGCTTCTCATATCTCTTCTTTCAGGAGGGATATGTGGCCTTGTGGGGCTTGCTTTTTTTTATTCTCTTAAATTTGTTACTGAATTAAGAACTCTTAAGCCCTATTTGATTTTTTCCCTTCCTTTTTTAGGACTTTTAATTGTATTTTTTTACAAGGCTACAAAAGTACAAAAACCCAGGGGAACCAATCTCATACTTGATTCATTACATTCCAATGAGGAAATCCCCTTAAAAATGGCACCTTTAATATTTGTTTCTACCGTTCTGACTCATCTTGGTGGAGGTTCTGCCGGCAGAGAAGGAGCAGCATTACAATTAGGAGGAAGCATAGGCGCCGGTATCGGAAGGTTTTTAAAGCTTACTGATGATGATATAAAAATTGTTACAATGTCCGGAATGAGTGCCTTATTTACAGCACTTTTTGGAACCCCTCTTACTGCTTCTGTTTTCAGTATTGAGGTGTGCTCCGTAGGTACATTTTATTATACTGCTTTTTTTCCCTGTATTATTGCTTCTTTAACAGCATTTCATATTACTAATTTTTTCTCCATTAATTATGGTTCATATATGGTAGAAAAGCTTTTTGAAATAAAATATTCAGATTATTTTAAACTAGGGATTTTAATAATACTTTGCAGTTTTGTAAGTATGCTTTTTATAATTATTCTTCACAAAGTTTCAGAACTATTCCAAAAATATTTCAATGATTTTTACTTAAGAATATTTATTGGTGGATGCATAGTTGTGGCCTTTACCATAGTCTATGGAAATTTTGACTATAACGGTGCAGGTATGGATATGGTTAAAAGAGCTCTTAGTAATGATATGCCTTCATATGCCTTTCTTTTAAAAATTATCCTTACCTCCATAACCATCGGAAGTGGTTTTAAAGGCGGTGAAATCGTACCGTCCTTTTTTATAGGGGCAACCTTTGGTAATTTTATAGCCGGACTTTTAGGATTTAATATTGCATTAGGTGCTCAGCTTGGACTTGTTAGTATCTTTGTGGGAGTGGTTAATTGTCCCCTTTCAGGAATTATTTTAGGAGTTGAACTTTTCGGAAGTCAAAATATTTTACTTTTTGCCCTGGCAGCCGCTGTAAGTTATATTTTATCAGGATATTACAGCCTCTATTCCAGTCAAAAAATCATTTACACAAAACTTCCAAAACATAAAGCCAAAGCAAATTTTAAACAAAAACGGCTTAAATAAAGCCTGACATTAAATGAGCACATAGGACTTTACCCATGTGCTCATCTTTTATGAATACTTAAATTAATATTCTATCTATATCGCCCCAAGTAAGGCTAGTTCAATATCTGTAAGAACATCATCTACATTTCCTGTTCCGCAGTACAAACCTAAAAGTCTGCCTTCATACTCTTCTTTGGCAACTGCTGTAAGGTAATATCCTGCTGAAAGATTATTCTCATCAGTATTGATTATTTTCAAATTCTCAATAAATTTTTCCGGGTTTACCTTTGCATCTAACTCAAATGTAAATACCTCACCAAATCCTCTTGCCTGCTTAAGCTGAATCCAATATCCCTTAGATGACTGATCACCAGGATAGTAAACTTTTTTGATAAGTTCATTTTTCATCAACTTTCCACAAATTCCTGCCGCGTTCTTGCAACGAGTATCGATCCTGCTTTTCATTGACTTAAGACCCTGAAGAATAACAAAAGCCTCAACTTCTCCCATGTCCCCATCGCTAATCTTTTTAACTGTCTTAAGTTTAATTCCAACATCCGGATCTTCAACTACAACTATCGAGCCTTCCACATTACCGGCATCCACTATATTAAGACCTGAAAAATACATCACTATGTCTGCTCCGTTAAGGAGAGGCTTTTGCATATGTGGTGTCATAAGAGTGTTATCAACAATAACCTTACTCTTACTTAGATGCGCAACTTTTGCGATTTCCTCGATATCTGCTACTTTCATCAGTGGCAATGAAGGTGTTTCAATAAAGAAAGCTGCAACCTTTCCTTTGTAAGCTTTACAAGCTAATACCTTTCTGACTTCAATCATATTTGAAATATCAATTGAAATATGATTCAAACGGTATATTGCAAATATATCCATAAGCATCTTATAATTCCAACTGGACATCGTCGTAGGAATAACGACTATGTCTCCACTGTTGAATAAAGAAAATGTCGCCGCCATTGCCTTATATGCATTAAGAAAAGTCAGTGCTGTTACCCCATAATCATAAGAGGCCATTTTCTTTGCCAGCGCCTTCGCCGAAAGATTTCCGGAAGACTGTACATTAGACCTTTTTCTATCGGGAATCATTCGCTTAAACACAGAAGTCCTGTAAATAGGCAAACCTAGAATGTCCGGTGCCATAGCGTTATTTCCGGTAGTCAAAGTTGCTTCATACGTCCCCTCTGACTGTTCTTCTTTCCTCATACCGTCTCACTCCCTTTCTTAGTAAAATAATAAAATCTAACAATCTGTTAATTAACCTATTTTATTGCCCTCTCACCAATCCCTCCTTCCAAGTCTTTGTTTTCCAAACCGATTTTTATAAATATTACTTTTAATTTAATATTATTATAACAATTGTTTAAAAAAAATTATTGAGTCAAGCGTATTTTACAATTATTTTGAATATTTGGCACTTTTGACGATTTTCCCCCGATATTTATAAAATATATATAAATTTCATTATGTTTTTTTGTAAAAGATGAATTCATCATTATTAAACTGGAATTATTGTATGCAATATGCTATAATGACTTTTAAACTTTTGAATGTAAATTAAACAAATTTTAAATGAATGTGAGGGACATTTTATGCAAATTCACGAATCTGGGGAAGATTACCTCGAAACTATACTTATACTTTCCAAAAAATTAGGAAATGTACGCTCTATTGATATTGCCCACGAAATGAATTATAAAAAATCCAGTATATCAGTAGCTATTAAAAATCTCAGATTAAACGGTCTGGTAAAGATGGATGACAATAATTTCATTACTTTAACCGAAGACGGATTAAAAATTGCCGAGCGAATTTACGAAAGACATCAGATTCTTACTTCCTGGCTTGTACAATTAGGAGTGGAAAGAGAGATTGCTGCAGAAGATGCCTGTAAAATAGAACACGATTTAAGTAATGACAGCTTTGAAGCCATTAAAAATCTTTATCTTCAATCAATAATAAAATAATTTTTTAAGGGTCTTCGTTTTAGGTTTTTATTTTTAATCTTTATTATTTCTATCGTGTAAGTATGCTAAGCAGTGAGTCTCTTCTAACCTGTCATTTAACCTCTCTTATTTTTGCTTCAGCAATTGCCAATAATAAAAACAAAAGTGGTTCAATATATATATGGGTATTATTTATAATTCCCTGGGATAAAAAAGCTGCTGTAGTAACCAAAGCTCCTGCCACCAAAAAATCTTTCTTTCTGTTTTTAGCAAATCTGATAATAGCTGAAATAAAAATTCCAAAATAACTTATTATTCCAAAAATTCCCAATGTAACAAGATATTGTAAAAACTCATTATGAGCATCAATAAGCCTTCCGCTTTTGAAAGTGTATACTGACTCTTCCAAAAACTCCACCAAAGCATATCTAAAGCCTGCTGGTCCGTATCCAAAAATTTTATTGATAAAAGGCATGGCAAGAAATGTCTTTAGTGCGATGTTCCATATTCTTCCTCTGCTACTGCCAAAACTTTCATCAAAATAAATATAGTTTGCCAGTGTTCCAAAAACTTCTTTACATTCTGCCTTGCTTTCGTATTTGGATGATACATAAATCATTAACCCTATTAAAAAGGCTATTGAAATAAAAGCTGCTATCCAGACAATTATTCTTAAAACCTTAAATTTTCCTATATCAATTTCTTTCTTTTTCATTATAGTAAAGAAAACCGCCATTAATAAGAAAAACACTGTTGCAAGAGCCAGAATCCATACATTGTTAATTAAAAACTCAGTAATTCCTTCTGCCTTCCAGGCATATTCTTCTCTTACATTCCTTAAATATTTCATTACTATATGAACAGCAAAAAAACTTAAGAAAATATAGCAATAACCTATTAAGCTTTTATAATTGTCAAACACAAAACATAAAGAAACCAATGCAATAATAAAAATTGCGATATAAGCACTATCACACATTGCAGCCACTACCGCTGCAAAGGAAATTAGAAGATATATCCATGATATAATCCGTAACAGTTTTTTTGGTGATTTAAAAATATAAAACATTGAAACCGGCCACAAAAGAATTATATATCCCGCCAGACAATCCCTGTTTCCAAGAGTTGAAATAAGCTGGCTTTCCTTCGGCATTG
Organism: Acetitomaculum ruminis DSM 5522; assembly: GCF_900112085.1. Classification (GTDB taxonomy): domain Bacteria; phylum Bacillota; class Clostridia; order Lachnospirales; family Lachnospiraceae; genus Acetitomaculum; species Acetitomaculum ruminis. The sequence goes on along the minus strand of NZ_FOJY01000010.1, from coordinate 13,346 downwards.
TCACAAACATATCAAGGGGGTCAAAGCCTAGATGATTTGCAATGGCTATAAGAGATATAAAAACCGCTGCAAGAAAGGTTAAAATCATGAGCAAATCAATGTCTTTAAGATATCTTGAATATAAAAAATATGAAACACCACATATCATCAGAGCAAGATAGCCTATTCTTCTGCCATCCACACCCCAGAAAGTGTTGTATTTATTTGGATTTATCAAAAAGGAAATCGTCGTTGCAAACATAAATACTATAATAAACTTATCGATAATAGATAAATCCTTTAGATAGTCTTTAAGCTTCTTATCCTGAAGTTTTCTTATAGAAAACAGATAAGATATTATTACAATTCCACAAAAAAGAATAGCCCCTATTGAAACATAGTCAAAAGCTGCTGCTTTAGCATGTAAAATATCATTATATCTATCATGAAACAGGATTGGAAAAACCACCGTAACAAAAACTCCATACAAAAATACAACTTCATTTAATAGTTGCTCCTGCCAGCTTATATCTGTTTTTTTATCAAGGTTTCCTCTCATTTCTCCCATCCTCTCTAATCCTATTTTTAAAACCATTTGCATGTATAATATTACACATTATTAAACATTACATCAATCTAATATTTTAATATTATGTATTATTAATTAAAAAAATACTGTACAGGCCTTACCCCATACAGTATTTTCTCATCAATGATAATAAATCTAACATTTAAAATCCGCTTTTTTATTCTTATTTAAGAACAAGCTTTGAAAGTACATTTTCAAGCTGCTCTGCCTCAATTTGTAATTTATCGCTGGAATCCCTGGCTTCCGCACTAACACTGGTGTTTTCCTGGATAGAGGCTGCTAAATTAGTTGTGGTGTAGCTTACTGATCTAAGTTCTTCTGCCTGAGCCTCACTGGAGGTTGCATATTGATTTATGTTTTCGCCAATATTCTCAGCAAATTCCACAAACTCATTAATAAGTTCTCCAACAGCCGCAACTCTCTCATTTCCGTTTACAACAGATTCCTCATTTCCTTCAATAAGATCCTGAGTTTCTTTAACTGCATCAGCTGACTGGGTTGCCAAAATTCCAATCTGGTTTGCAACCACAACAAAACCTTTTCCTGATTCACCTGCTCTTGCTGCCTCAATGGAAGCATTTAAAGCAAGAAGCTTTGTCTGGGTAGCAATGCTGTTTACTGTTTCAATGATTTCACCGATAGCCTTAGATTTTGCATTAATATCGGACATAGCTTCTGTAAGTCTTTCGATACCCTGCTTGCTTTCTTCGATTTTTGAAACATAATCTCTTGTATACTCATTCAGTTTAGCGGCTGACTGTGCATTTTCGGTAATCTTATCAGAAACTTCATTTACCATGGCTGAAAGCTCTTCCACAGAAGCTGACTGAATTTCACTTTGCTGAGCAATAGTTGAAGAAACGGTATTTACTGTTCTGGCAGCATCTGTAATGGTAGCTGAAGAATTCTGGATTACAAGGATAAGTTCGTTTATAGATTGAACAATTCTTACAATTGATAATTTTACTTCCTCAAAATCTCCCTGGAAATCTTCTTCAATGGAAACATCAAATCTGTTATTAGCCATTTTATCAAGGACATCTGATTCGATTTTGCAATAGTTTTCAATACTTTGAACACTTTTTCTAATAGCTTTTGCAATTTCTCCAAACTCATTTTCTGATTTGTAATCAAGTCCGATTTCAAAATTACCCTGCTCTAACTGGTTAAGGGCATTTGATATTTCTCCAACAGGAGTATTTATAGCATATGAAAGTATTCTGTTTCTCTTTCTGTTTACATAATATGTGACAAATAATAAAAACAAAAATATAGCAACAGAAATATTTGAAAGGATTATGGCAGTATTGGTATATCCTCTGGCTGATTTATCCAGTTCTTCAATAATGATACTTACATTATCTGACATGGTATCGTAAATAGGACTAAGTTCTGTAACAGTAAGTTCATATAATTTTTCAAGTTTTCCGGCATATTCTTCAGATACCATTTTTTCTTTTATGGCATCATTTCCTTTATAAACTTCGTGGATAGCCTGAATTGCATTAATAATATTTTCATTATTCTTATGCATTTTTTCAAGATTATCAAGCTCTTCAAAACCTGTTTTTAAAGCGCTTTCACCAGCTTCAGCATATTTTGCTCCTTCTTCAGGTGTTGCAGCACTTAAGGATTTATATACATTTTTTTCAAATTCTTTGATGGAAACATTTAAATTAAGTGATTTTTCAAGACTTAACAAAGATTCATCTCTTAGTCGCATTATCATTCTTTCATTAACAACTATTGCAAAAATAGCAACTACAGACATTATAATTGAAAGATAACACATAATGTTAAAAGTATCTGAAATAATTTTTTTAACTTTAATGTCTTTGTACTTTTCAAATTCTTTTTGGTGCTTTGAAATTAATGCTGTCTCCTTTTTACTCATTTTTAATTATACCTCACATTCTTTCTCACAATGGATCAGCCGATCCGTTTTCCTAGTACTTTAGTCGTATTTTCCACAAGTAATTATACTAGCATTAATATAAAAAATAAATAAAAAATGTGAGGTAAATTCATTTTTTTTTGCAAGTTTAGGCATCTATATTTTTGTGTATTTGTCAATCCCCGACAAATAGACAGACTATTAAGTGTGTCTTTTATTATTTTCCAGAATATTATAGTATTTTTCTGAACTCTTCTACACTTTTTGGATATGCATCTTTATTACTGATTATATTTTTCTCCAAAAGACTCTCATAGACATCCAACATTATTGGTCTTTTAAGACTTGCCTCCTTTAAAATAGCATCATTTCTAAAAATGTTTAAAGGAGTATCGTCTGCTATTATTTTTCCATGGGAAAAAACTATTGCCCTGTCTGCCCATCTATAGGCAAAATCCACATCATGGGTAGATATCAACAAAGTTTTTCCTTCATTTCCCAATTTACCCAATACTTCCTCTAACATAGCAGCATTTAAGGGATCCAGTGCTGCTGTAGGCTCATCAAAAACTATTATTTCCGGTTTCATGGCGATAATATCAGCTATACTTACTCTCTTTTTTTCTCCGCCGCTTAAGTAGTGAGGCGGTCTGTTTTTAAAATCAGAAATATTCATGTAAGCCAGTGCCTCTTCGACTCTTTCAATAACCTCTGCTTTTGGAAGCTTTAGATTCATAGGGCCAAAGGATACTTCAGCCATTACTGTAGATGCAATAATCTGATTGTCAGCATCCTGAAATACTATACCTATATATTTTCTTAATTCATTGAGATTTTTCTTTGTAATCATGGTTCCTCTGTGATATATCGCTCCTGAGGTGGGACTGATTACACCATTTATGTTTAGAAAGAAGGTGGATTTTCCCGCTCCGTTTGAGCCAATAACAGCTATTTTTTCACCTTCATTTATTTTAAGATTTATGCCGTTAAGGGCCATCTTTTCTTCATTATATTTATAACAGAGGTCTTTTACCTCTAAAATTGGTTCTGACATAATATCCTCCTTATTAATTATAAGAAAAACTGTTCTAATTGATTTATTTTGCTTTTAAAATTTTATTCCAAAATTCAACAGTCCAAATTTTGTTGTTGCCCAAAGTAAAACCATAAAAACTACATAGGTAACACCTAAGATAATGTGTTTTGATTTTAAAGGTTTATCCTCCTCCAAAAATAATAATTCTCCGGTGTAACCCCTGGCGCATAGTGCATCATAGTAGGAATTTGCCTTTTTTAAGGATACAATAAGCAAATTACTTGCAGTACCGGAAAAAGACCTTAAGGCTGTCTTGTAGTCCACATAACCCAGTCTTGATTCTGCTGAATTTTTCATTTTGTTATGAGTTTCCATAATTACAAATATATATCTGTAAATCATACTCATTAATTCTACTAAAAGCTTTGGAACTTTAGCTTTTCTTAATACTGAGATAATTTCTCCCGATGGTGTGGAAAGTGACATCATATATAAAGATGATACTGCCGCAAATGCTTTGAGCATAATCGCCGCCATGGAAATAAATTGCTCTTTTGATGTGTAAATATAAAACCAGTAACAGTTTAAATTGTATTGGCCTATTGGTTTAAAGGAAAAATTTACGGCTATGGTTATACTTCCCACAATAATAAATACAAGGGGAATAGTCATCAGGTTAAAGTATTCATGAAAGGGTATTTTTCCACGACTGATTGTAAGATAACCCATGGTTATGAGAACAAACATGGAAACACTGATGGAATCAAAACCTACACATAAAAACAAAACCAGAATAGAAAATCCCACCTTAAATCCGGGATTCCAATCCCTTATTTTTGATATGTAAGCATAGTAGTCGATGGAAAAAACTCCACTTTTATGGTCGTGACCTATTTTATGCTTGTGTTTTTTGTTATGGGAATGATCATGATTTTGTTCTTCCTGAGATTTTTCCTTGGTCCAGGAAATTATGCATAAGACAATAAAGGTAGCTGCTAAAAGCAGTACCAACGGATAAAGATACATTTTCTTCTCCCTCCTGATATGAAAATAAACAGCCACACAAATCAATGTGACACAATTAAATTAATAAAGTTAAAGCATGTTAATATATGATAAAACATAGGTTTTTTCCTGTCAATTTTTTTGAGGCATTTTCGAAAATATTCCCATAGTAAACATTATTTTTTATTATTTTTTTATTGTTTTTTTGACTATTCCAACATTACTTTTTATATATCTCTTTATTTTTTTATTTTAATTAGTTTAAAGCGGACATTCGGAATCCGCTTCGCTACTTCCTCATGAACGCAGTGGCACTTTGTGCCACCTGTCAGAAGGGGCTTTAACCCCTTCTGACACTAGTAAGCTTATACCCCCGCTTAAAGCTTACGCTTTTGAAGCGGGGGATTGCTTACACTGCGTTCAAAATATAAATGATTTTTCAAAAATTATCTGTAAAAATAATGAGCAAATTAACGATAATTATATTGTAGCTTTGAAGAAGTTTATTTTTTGAAATAGAAAGGATATCAGGTGATATAATGCACACTTTTCAACCTTTTCCTGATGATTTATTCAGCTTTAATCCCTTTGTAAGAATCGGACAAGATGGCATAGTTATCGCTTCAGGAAATGAAGAAAAAGCAAATGTAATGACTGCCAGCTGGGGCGGTATAGGTGTAATGTGGGGAAAAAATGCTGCTACAATATATGTCAGAAAATCAAGATATACTAAAGAGTTTATAGATAACGGTGATTCATTTTCTATAACTTTTTTGGATCCTAAATATAAGACTATTTTAAAATATTTTGGTTCTGTTTCAGGTAGAGATGAGGATAAAATGTCCGTTGCCTCTTTGAATTACAATTACAAATATTCTATACCTTTTGTTGATGAGGGAAATATAGTTCTCTTATGTAAAAAAATGGCTACCGTGCCTATAGACTTTGATTATATCCATGATAAATCGTTCATAGATAAATGGTATTCAGGAAATTATACTAATGATGTTCATACTATGTATATAGGAGAAATAATTGAAATTTTAGCAAGATAATTTTTAATTTAAGAATAATCCCCTGCCTAAATTAATGGCAGGGGAAACTTATGGGTATTTTTATTAATAATTATTTATATAATTCGCAAACTTCTGCCATGAGTCTTTCTACATCACCTTCAGCTGGTTTAATGATTCCGAAATTAGCCATGGCTTCTTTTTTAACATAATCACAGCATTTCATGATTTCTTCTTTTGTATGTCCAAGTTCTTCCCAGGTTGGCACTCCCACATATTTCATAAATTCTCTAAATGCTGTTGCAACTTTCTTTCCGATTACTACAGGATCATCTGAATAAATCTTAACTCCAAGAATTTCTCCTACTTTTTTACATTTTTCGGCATAACCTGGAGCCATAAACTCTATAACTACAGGAGTTGCAAGGGCGCATCCGATTCCATGAGGGATATGATAGGTTGCTCCCATTGCATGAGCCATTGCATGACCGATATGCACAGTAGAATCTGCAAATGCCTTTCCTGCAAAATTTGATGCAATTGCAAGATTTTCTCTTGCTTCAAGATTGTCTTTTTCTTTTAATGCGATAGGAAGATATTTAACTATTCTTTCCATGGCATCATATGCTAAAAGATCTGAATGTGGATTTGGAACCAATGCTGAACTTAAGCTTTCTGAAGCATGTGAAAAAGCATCTAATGCAGTATATCTTGTAATTTCCTCATTGATATCAAGAGTAAGTTCAGGGTCTACGATAGAAATATTTGGAAAAGCAAGAAGTCCTGTTTTGTAGTGGGTTTTTGTATTTGTAATAACAGCAATCATTGTGCTTTCACTACCTGTTCCTGAAGTTGTAGGTACCATTACTATAGTAAGAGCCTTGTTAGGAGCAGGTGGATTATTCAATAATGTTTCAAGGTCATTTCCACAAGCAACCAAAGCCACCCCTTTTGCTGTATCAAGAGTACTTCCTCCGCCAATACCTATAACAGTATCTGCACCCATTTCCTTCGCAAGGTCTGCACCTTTTTGTACTGAATAATCAGGCGCATCCATCTCTACTTCATTATAAAATTTATATTCGATATTTGCTTTTTTAAGACTGTCTGCTGCTTTATCACCAAAACCTCTTTTTTCCACATTAGGATCGATAACTATTAATGCTTTTTTCACTCCTGATTGTGCACAGGATTCACCTAAAGTTGTAATTGCCCCCGGTCCATATGTAACAGGGCAAAGCTGTCCGTATTTACTTATCATCTTATTCGCCTTTCTAATAAATTATTGTAATATTTTGCAATTTTTGATACATTATTTATATCATTGATTATAGAAAAAAATTAAATAATTAATATGTTTATATACTAACACCTTATTGCTTATTTTTTTTTGTGAAATTTTGAAAATTTTCTTCCGGAATTATCTATATTTTACATGACTGTTTTTGATGATATTTACATTTATTTTTTAGAGGAATTACTATGGATAAAAATATAGAAATATTATTTGATTTAATTGCAAAAGGCGCATCTGTTGATACTTTATTAAACGAAGGATTCAGGGTTCTTGGAAATCCCCTTCTTATATTGGATATTTCTCTTGCCTTTGTAACTCATGCAGGTAATGATGTTATTACTGATGAACCAGTCTGGGAATGGATATTAGAAAAAGGTTATGTTACAGAGGAGTATGTTAAATCAGTTATGGGCGCTGAGCAGGGAAATGAAGGCTATACACCTTTTACCACTTCCATGACAGAGGTCATTTGGCAAAATGCCCTGCTTCATCACAGACAGGCAGTTATTCGTCTTATTAATAACGGGGAACCGGTAGCCTATTTAAAACTGTTAGAATATAATAAACCTATTACAAAAGAAGATGAAAAATATTTTATTATGTTAGGCAGATTCGTAGCCATTGCCTTTGGCTCCCACGAAAATGCACCAAAGCTTCATTTTAAGGAACCGGTAATAGAGTCATTTTTTGCCTCCCTTCTTACAAGACGACTTACAGATGAAGAAACCATAACTCAAAGACAATTATCTTTTAATATTGTTCTGGATAAATATTTACATGTAATATGTGTGGAATTTTCGCCGACTATTATTAATAATTCCGATAAAATATTTCATATTAAAAACCGCATAAAGAATTATTTTAATAAAGATGTAGCTATGCTTTACGAAAACCGTCTTGTTATTTTATATGACAGTTTTGAAGAAGACCCCTTTGATGAGAACATGCTGGCAAGACTTGAGGAGTTTTCAGCGACTTATGGTATCAGATTTGGAATAAGTATGAGTTTTGACAAGCTTTATAAATTTTATGAGTATTATAATCAGGCAGCAGAAACTTTTAACATTGCCAATAAAAGCCTTGATAAAAACTCTGTTTTAAGATATGAAAAACTTATAGTTACCCATATGATTTTAGAGTTTCAAGAGCATGGAAAACTTATGAATCTTGTACATCCCAAAATTAGAAAGCTTGCAGAAAGCGACAATAAAAAAGATAGTTTACTTCTTCAAACCCTTTTTGCCTATATTAACTGTTCCCAGGATATTACTACCGCTTCAGCACTTTTAAATGTACATTACAATACACTAAAATACCGCCTGAAAAAACTGGAACAGATTACCGGTTTTGATTTTACAAAACCTGATGTTTTATTTTCCATATTATTATCTGAAAGAGTTTTGAAAATCATAAATTTACCATTATAGAAAAAAAGCGTTAAACTTTCCTTTAAGTCTAACGCTTATTTTTTTTGGTTTTTATAATCCTGCTGCTTCTATTAACTTTTTAACACCTTCTGAAGCCAAAAGAACAACGGTTTCCGCATGGGTAAACTGAGTAATGTTTTTATCAAATAAAATATTTGCATTTGCAGGATATTCATCATCCCCGTCCCAGAATATAAATTCAATCTGTACACATCTGAAAACATCTGCAATAAAACCTGCATCTCCATGCTTTGTTCTTATAAATCCAAGTTTTTCTCCTGCTTTTATAAACTCTGATAAATGTCCGGAAAAAGTCTTTGATAAAAGTTCAATAACTGTTTTTTGGAAGGCTCCGTCAAAGATTCCTGCTCCTTCCACCTGTCTGAAGGGAATCCATTCCTTTGCATTAATAGGATTTTCCTTTGCATAATATAAAAGATGATATATAGCCATCTGGGTTTCAAAACTTTGATTAGCCTCATTTGTAACAGCATTTGTAATTATTCCGCTTGTCTTATCAATATAATATGGAATTCCAAAATATACTATTTCAAGATGATCCTCTTTTATTCCGTCATCCATATTAAGATTTTTCATCATTTTTTCATAATCCCAGGTGAGAAATTTTTTTCTCCAAAGTTCGCATACTTCAAGATAATTGTCCGGTGTTTTCATTACATCCATTTTTCCTATACCTCTCTTTCATCCACGCAAAAATATAACTCATTTATTATAGCAAAAATTACCGGAAAAATTAACAAGAAAAAAACGCAGCCCCCGACTGCGCTTTTAAGAATTAAGTTTGTAACTAGCAACTTACTTCGATGCGGAAAGGAAACGCATCACTTTAGCATTTTACTCTCTTATAATCCATCCATAGTTTTTTCTAACTCAGCACTTAGACCTTTCGGTCTCGACTTCTTAGGTATTGTACTAGTTTTCTTTCACCTTGTGACACAAAATGCACAATTTGCATATTTTTTGCATATTTGGCACTTTTTTACTTATTTTCATCATACAGTTTGTAAATCATTTGCTTTTAATATTTTTTTATCCGGTGAAATTCCAAAGATTTTTTCCATATTTTTTTCAATGAGAAAACTACATTCTAAAGAAGCCTGTTTTCTTTGGGAATTTTCCTTATCCATATACATTTCTAACATCCCCTTAACAATAAGAGGATTTGAAATACTAAAATACCTGGCATCCTCTTCTGACAAAAATCCTTTATTTACAGCCCGTTTAAGCATTATGTAATCTCTTTCTATAATGTCGCTGTTAAATAACATTGTGTAAAAATAATCCGGAATACTAAAACTTACCTTTAAGGGAAAAAGTTCAATGTATTCTGAAAGAGCATCAGAAAAAGAAGCATTAAACTGTCCCCACATCAGTCGATAATAAAGATCCGGCCTTTCAAAGGCGTATTTGATGAAGATTTTCCAGCCTTTTAGGTACTGCTTCAGCAAATCCTTTTCACTTTCCATTAATTTTCCGTAGTCTGTGATATAATTTTCGAAAAAATGGATGGAAGCTAAAACTATCAGGTATTCCATATTATCAAAATGTCTGTATAAGGCTGCAGGAGAACATCCTACCTCCTTTGCCACGGCTCTGACTGTTATATTGGAAGCTTTCTTGTTTTTTAACATCTGATTTGTGACCAAAACCAGTTTTCTTCTGGTTTCTTTTCCTTTTTCATATACTGCCATATTTTTATATCCCCTTTAAAAAAATCAAACCAAGAAAAAAGAGATACAGTGCCAAACAACCGTATCTCTTTTTTTATTGTTGCACGACTTACTTAAATGCGTGGCTTAACCAAGTACTTTCTGGATAGATTCTAATACTCTATCCGCCTGGAACGGTTTTACTATAAAATCTTTTGCCCCGGACTGAATTGCTTCAATTACCATTGCCTGCTGTCCCATAGCTGAACACATAATAATACTTGCATCAGGATTTGACTCACGAATCTTTTTAAGAGCCTGAATACCGTCCATTTCAGGCATTGTGATATCCATTAATACCAAATCCGGTTTTAATTCTGAATACAAAGAAACAGCCTCTTTTCCATTTGCGGCTTCTCCAACTACCTCGTATCCATTTTTGGTAAGAATATCCTTAATCATCATTCTCATGAATGCTGCGTCATCGCTTACTAAAACTCTTTTACCCATCGTTACCTCCTAGTCTAATGAAGAAAGATAATCAGTTATTGCATCAAGATTTATGTCTGTTGCAACCACCTCTTTCGAAGAAGAAGCTGTAGTGTAAACTGAGTAACCAACCCAACCCACAAGCATAAATAAAACTAAGCAAGTTAAAGCTATTTCTATTCTTAAGCGAATTTTTTCCTTCTTCATAGTTTTTGCTCTGTTTGCTTTTTCCTTTTTATATTTATCGACTTTTTCCTGACTCATTTTTAGACTCCTTCTGAATAATATATGTAATATAATAATCTTTTTTCTATTTTACCATGATTGATAAAAAAATGTTAGAAAAAATTTACATTTTGTATTATTATGCAACAACAATTATTCCCCCGTCACTTGCATACAAACTGCTTACTCCCCTGGTGTCTAATAAAACAACTGATTTAAAATTAGTTTTTTCCAAGATAAGTTTCTTAACAAATTCTGCCATGGATTTATTATTGCAATGACTGATGGCAAGGATTTTGTCTTGTGTATTTTCAGTTCTTTTAACCAGCTCATCTGCCAGTTTTGCCAGCGCTTTTTTCATTCCCCTTGCCTGACCTAACTGAATAATATTTCCATCATCATCTGACCCCATTAAAGGCTTAATATTTAACCTGCTTACCACAAAAGCCTTTAAATTACTAAGTCTTCCGTTTTTCCTAAGAGCCTCTAATGATTCCAGGACAAAATATGTATTAATTTCATCTCTATATGCTTCGGCAATTTCTATAACTTTTTTATAATCATATCCTGCTTCTTCGCATTCTGCTATTTTAAGTGCAATTAAAGTCTCTCCTATGGAAGCTGATTTTGAGTCAATTACATGAATTTGTTTTTCATTTCCATTTTCTTCCTCGAAAAGCTTCACAGCCACTCTTGCGCTGTTATAAGAACCGCTAAGCTGGGCTGAAAGGGTAATAACATATATTCTTTTAGCATCACAATCATAAAGCTTAGCATATGTTTCCGGTGAAGGACAGGCTGATTTCGGGCAATTAGGGCTTTGAGCAACCCTTTTTAAAAAATCCGCCTGGTCAAAAGTTTCATCATCAACAATATGATAATTATCAATATCTATTGACAATGGTGCCGATTTAAAAATTCCAGTTTTTTGTAAGTCTTCCGGTATCTCCCCACAACTATCTACCACAATTCTGTATTCCATATTACTTCCTCTTTTAAAAAATTTTATCCCATATGGTCATAGCAACCACAACCTTACAATGTAGTTTTAAATACTACAAATATTTAATTATAGTATCATATTTAAAAGTTTTTGAAAAGTAACAAATCTGTCATTTTAAAAAAACATTTAAGATATTATAAGTGCTGTCTTTAAAGAAATATACTCTTTGATTAACTCCATCACATTCAAATATTTTTTCATTGTCAAATAGTGAATAAAGGGCTTTATTATACTCTTCATCATCACCAAGTTTTATTGAGATATATCCCTCTCCCCGGTTATAGGCATCAGATATGGCCTTAAGTATAGCTTCTTCATCATACAATTCGTAATAATTTCCGCTAACACGATAATAATCCCATTTTGTAGAGTTACATTCCGGTAATATAAGCTTATCATCTATCACATGATCCTTTAACAATTCCTTACTTGTCATGCACATATATTTATAATTTACATATTCACTGTTTTCTTTAAATATTTCAGTGTTTCCCCAGGTTGAATCCATATAATAATATTCATCCTCTATCTTAATAAGATTCCAGGCATGGGCATTATCTTTGGATTGTCCCGAAACAATTACACTTTCCACTCCTAACATATTTAAAAGGTACTGACTTGCCTTACTATAGCCCTGGCAAACGCTTTCTTTATATAAAAATACGCTTAATATGGTTTGATTCAACCGTGCCTCTTTATTGTAGTTTATATTTTCCACCATATAGTCATAAACATATTTTACCTTTTCATAATCTGATGCATCTGGCAAAATCCCGGAAAGAATCGCCTCGGCTTCCTCTTCTACCTGCTCTTTTACCTCTTGTGCCTCTTCATTGTCCATAATATAAATCGGACTTACCTCAAGCTTTGTTACGGTACTTCCTATGGAATAGGTAGTAATATTATAACTACTGGTGTAAAAAATCTCTGGATAATCTTTTAGAACAAACTCAAAAACTTTGGAAATCACATTTTCATCCTTTGTGGATACCTCTATGCCGGCACCGTAATTTTGCAGGGTGTATAGTATCTCGTCATAAACTGTTTTTTCTTCTTTTGAAAGACATTCATAGGCATATTTTCCCTTTGATACACTTTTGATTTCAACTTTCTTTTTTTCATGTATTGCATTTGAAATGTTTTCTGTTACATTATCCGCAAATTTGTTAAATAATACAGAAGTGGATATAAAGTAAACTGCAACCATAATAAAGAAAAAATTTATTAAAAAAATAATGATACATCTTTTTCTTCTTCTGCTGTTTTTTGCCATATTTTGTAAGAGTTTTTCCTTCCATTTTCTTATAATAATATTCTACAATTTTTATTGACTTTTTACTATTTTTTTTAGCCAATTAGTTGGATTTTAATCGAGTAGGAGGGAGTGATTAGCTCCCGTCCTCTCACAGCACCGTACGTACCGTTCGGTATACGGCGCTTTCAATAGTTGACGTGCACAGACTGATAGGCTGTGGATAAATCATAGAAGCCACTGTTTATCAACCTTTCTTTTGTCCTTGCCATATTTACTGCAACGGTATGCGTCGTGAACCAATGGCCTCTTCGGCTGTTACCAGCCTGCCATGCTAAGTCCCCGGGTACGCCCATCTTAATCAGATTACGTACCTTTGTCTTGGGCTTCTTCCATTGTTTCCATATACTCATACGTATTCTGTGATAGAGCCATCCATTGATTTCGTCTATATTGTTCTTCATGCT